>CAVSCO010000024.1:0-16314 GCA_963726475.1 uncultured Phycisphaerae bacterium
AAATTCAGCGAGATGGGAGTATACAGTTTTCCGGTGCCATGAAAGAACTTCGTGAAGAACTCGTAGTAGTTGAGCCTCAAGGCCTGGATCGCCGCCGAGAGGCCTTCCAGACCGATCACGAGGATATTGCCCAGGATTAGAATCAGCACGGAGAAGATCCCCGACGTCATCGCGGCCAGCGTGAAGAACGACATCATCAGGCAGACGTGAGCGATGCCCAGACCGGCCACTCGCATGAACGACAGGGTGTTGGAGAGGTAGCCGCTGAAGATCTCCAGCAGTTCGACGACCCATTCCATCAGGATGGTCATCGCCAGGGCGATCGGATTGGGGGCCTTTTCTTCGGCTTCGGTGTATGCCTTTCTGTGAGCCCAAAGGTGGTACGGCTCCTTGATCAGCAGCAGCAGGGCGGGCAGACCGACCAGCAGGAACAGCGTGTTGCTCGCCGGGTAGCCTTTGTAGTCGTGGTGGACCATGTAGGACGCGACATAGATGCCTCCGCCATAGATCCATCCGCCCAGGAGACCGCCCTTATTGAAAACCAGTTCGGCCCATTGGCGCGTCCGGACCAGATTGAACCAGTTGAACAGCAACCCCAGCCAGATGACGGCGATGCCGAAGTAGAGGGTGAGCGCCAGGATATCGTAAACGTTGCTGATGACCGACGTCGTATGGGCGTGACCGGAGACGATGCCGTGATAGTCGAACCAGAGCGGCTTGATCAAGGCCTTTCCGAAGTACGAGCCAAACAGCACGCCGAACGTGACGGCGGAAAACCCACACCAGGTGATAAGCCAGGACAGAGTGTAGAGGCCGCGCTTGGCCTTGTCGTTCCGGGCGAAATACGCGCTGAGGGCCCCGATCGAGGCCAGCACCAGCCCCTGTCCGGCGTCGGCGAACATGAGCCCGAACATGATCAGGTAGATGGGCATCACGAACGGCGTCGGGTCGATCGTTCCGTACTGGGGGATGCCGAAATTGCTGACCAGCATCTGGAAGGGGGCCAGCATCTTCGGATTGTTGAACTGCACGGGAATATCGGCCACGCCGGCGCCGGAGTGATTCGCATCGTGCCATTCCAGGTAGCACCGGCCCTCACAGGCCTCGTGGATTTTGGCGCTGAGGCGATCCTTCGTCGACGAAGCCAGCCAGCCCGCGAAGATGACGGTCCGCGCCGAACCGGTGAAGCTGGCCTGGATCCTGCCGCACAATTCCTGGATGCGCAGGCTGACCCAGAGAGCGCTAAGACGCGGTTCTTCTTTGCGGACCAGGGCGGTGACACGCTCCTGGAGCTTCTTCTGCTCTTCCGCGAGCTTCTGGAGCTTCTCGGTCAACTCGCCCGAAAGGTTGTCCTTGGTCGAGGTGAGCTCTTTCGGCAATTCGATCTTGTTCCACCCGGCGTTCGAGAGGATGCGGTCGATTTGCCCCTGATCGCGCTTCATCGACAGCAAAAGGACGTGGGCCGTGCCGTCTTCCTGTCCCAGCAGCATGTGCAACGCGGGCAGGCCCTTGAGGGCGTCTTCGAAGCGTTTGAGCCCGGATTCGGAGAGCCGCCCGGTCTGCATCGACAGCAGGGAGTGCCGGCCCGGCGCCTGGAGACCGCCCAGGTCGACTCCATAGAGGTTCACCTGTCGCTGGAGGTCTTCGAGCTTGAGGATCTCCTGTTGGAGGGAACGCTGCCTTTCGCGAAGGCTGTCGCGCTCCCCGTCGATCTTGTCGAGAAAGGCACTTTCCTTGGAAAGGTCGATCGCAGCACGATTCTTCAGGTCCGTCTCTTTGGGGGCCGACGGGATCGTGCCGACGGCGTGCAGAATGCCTTCGACGCGCTTCCGCATCTCGGTGAGCCCCGCCACGTCGATCTCGGCCTGCATCCCCGAGGCGCTTCCCGGACGCTGGAGATCGAGCTCGGACGTGCTGATAAACTGCATGACCCCTTCGCGGAGAAGGGTCTCCGTGACGCGCTGTTTGTCCCTTCTCAGCACCACCGCAAACAGTTGTGTCATCTGCGTTGTGAGAATCATAGCATGCTCTCAATGCCTTCCACTGGCCTGCCAAGCTGTTTTGCGTTCAGAATCATGCGGATTTTCTTGAGTTCGTCCGCTTTGAGGATGAAATAAGCCAGGAGAATGCCGATCGTGAACGGGTACCCCATCAGAATGCGGTGAACCTCCTGTCGGCGAATCTCCTCCAGGATGCGCCCGATCAGCGTCAGTCGCGACATGCTGTCGGCGGTTTGTGATGCCAGAAGGGCTGAGAGCCCGGCGTATTTGCCCACGATGAACCGTTGAAGCACCGAGGTGACGTTCTGAGCCTGATACAACTCGTCGAACGTCGCGCGATTGAGGTGAAAACCTCCCGGGATCAGGAAGGTTTCGACCGCCTCGAACGGCAGATCGTAGAACTCGCGGAAGCGAATGATCCAACTGATGTTCTGCAAGTCGATTTCCACGCCGATCAGTCGAATGGCGACGTCGCGGTCGCCCCGATCCAGGGCGTTGATGGCCTCGACGAGTTGCTTGTAGTAGAACAGATCGAACGCCGCCTCCATGCGGAAGAGCGAGCCCTCCGATTCCACGACCGGTCCGTACTTGGCCACGATGTCGGCGTAAGGCGTCCCGTGACAGGCCCCGGCGATCTGGTCGTAGGCTCGCGCGTTGACGACGATGTCCATGGGGATCGAGTGGAGGATGGGCTCGTAGAGAATATAGTGCGCCGCCGATTCATCGACGTGCCCGCGAACCTTGCGATCGAAATAGATTCGGATGGCGTTCTTGAGGTTGTCGACTTCGAATTGCGTCAGCAACGCATCGACGAGGCGTCTGGAGCTTTCGTGAAGGGACTGGTGAATGCTTCGATACAGCTCGATCTCACTCTTGAGAAGTTCGAGCTCCGCCATCCGAAGATCGCCCGTGCTGCTGTAAATCTCTTCCAGATGGGCAAATGGCGTCTCTCGCAGGCTGGCCAGAGCCGCGTCCACCGACGGCGCCTGTGCGAGCTGGCGAAACACCTCGTCGGGGAGGATCTTGCTGATCCGTGCCCGCAGTTTTGCATTGATGTACGAGTATTTGGCTAAAGCTCCGGCCATCAGGGGGTGTCCGTATCGTACTGCGTCGTCCGTATCACGTGGCAGAGCGTCTCGACGAGACCGTCCAGGTTGGCGGCGCGGCTGGCCAGCAGCGATTCTCTGGCCCGCTCGGCTTCCTGAAGTCTCTCCTTGCGGATCTGTTCAGCGTCCTTCTTGGCCTGTTCGACGCTGGTCTGAATGATCTGTCGAGCCTCTTCCTTCGCCTGGCTGATCGATTCGGCAATCTCGCGGTCCGCCGACTGGCGAATCTCAGAGGCCTGACTCTGAGCCTGCCTCAGAATCGCACCGACCTTTTCTTCGGCTGCAAAGACTTCTTCGATGATCCGTTTCATAGAGTTAAATCCTGAACAGGGGTTTGCAACAGTCGGGCAGTCATATTGCACGGTCCAGGCTGGGGAAAAATGCTACTAAGCCGTAAAACAGAACAATAGTCAAGGACAAAAATGCACCACTCGACCACATTAATGCTCGCCTGCCTGTCCAGCGACGCGAGGAGGCCCGAGAGGGCCAACAATTGCCCCTTTCCACGGGGGACAAGTCGAACGCGGCGTGAATCGTCCGGTGAGGCGCACTTTACAGTCCGTCCAGGGCGTGCGAGAATGGCTGGTATTAGGTCAGTGACCTGCCATGGAACGTTCGTTTGGGGACGCAGAAATGAGACGGACAACGGTGAACTTCATCGTGGATGCGATTGCTTTTCTGGATTTGCTCTGCCTGATCAGTACGGGCATCATTCTCAAATTCGTGCTGCCGCCCGGCACCGGCGGAGGGCATGGCCAGGGCTTTCGTGGCGGGCGCGGCCCCGACAACGTCAAAACCCTGCTCGACCTCGGGCGACACGACTGGGGCGACGTTCATTTCGTCTTATCAATGCTATTTGTTCTGATGATGTTGATTCACCTGGTCCTGCATTGGGATTGGGTCAAGACGTGCGTGCGGTCGTTCTTTGCGCCCGCCAGAAATGACGTCGCCTCACAAACGTGTTCCGAAGGAGAAGCGGACTGAGCGATCAGGGCATGAACCGACGTTGCCCTCGCTAATTGTTGTCGAAAAGCGCCCTGGTTACCTGCCGGGGTCGTGTGCGAGGCCAAGTATTGGTGTCTCTCCTCGGGTGGGAAGGGTTGGAAATGTCCTTAATTGGGGTCAGTCTTGTCTGTATGCCTCTGTCTGTGTGCGTGCGATCGGGCCCCGTCATCGTGAGACGGAAATGGGCGCTGCCTTGCGGCGAGATGCTGTGAGGCGATGCCGTGCATCCACTATTGGGCCACGCCTCACAGGGGGGGCGACTTGAACTTTATCGGTCGAAACGCTATACTACGAGTGTATTTGGCAAGGCCTGACGCACGGATTGGGGGGTGACTTGTAGTGCCCTTTCCCTGCGTAGTTCCCGCCTTGTTCAATCTCGTTTTTGGAGGAGTTGGTGTTATGAGATTTGTCAGAATTACCCTGCTCGCCTTGTTGGTCTTGGGCATGGGGGCCGTGGTGTCGGCCAGCGTGATGAATGAGGACTTCGAGTCCTACGCGGTCGGCAGCGACCTGCATGGACAGGCCGGGTGGAAGGGATGGGACAACACCGCGACAGCCGGAGCGCCCGTTTCGGACGCCTACGCCTACAGCGGAACCCAGTCGGTAGAGGTCATCGGCTCGTCCGACCTCGTCCACGAGTACGACGTGGAAGGCGGCGTCTGGGTCTTCAGCGCGATGCAGTACATTCCCTCGGGAGGCACCGGGGAGACCTACTTCATCCTGCTCAACAGCTACGACGACGGCGCCAATCAGGACTGGTCCGAGCAGATGGTGTTCAACCTGGGCACCGGAACGCTCTCTTCGACGTACGTCCCCGAGACCACGACGGACATCGTGTACGATCAGTGGGTCGAACTGAAGTTCGTGATCGATCTGGACAACAACACGGTCGACATCTACTACAACGGTGCTCTGCTCACCAACCACGAATGGGACAACGATGATCACGGGACCATTGGCGCGATCGATCTTTATGGCAACAACGCCTCGTCGGTCTACTACGACGACATCGTGGTGCAATCGCTGGGCGAGAGTCAGGCGAAGGCCAGCGTGCCTTCTCCGGCCGACGGCGCCACCGACGTGGTTCGCGATGTAACGCTGGGCTGGACGGCCGGCACGTATGCCGCTTCGCACGATGTGTACTTCGGTACCGATGCCGCTGCGGTGAGCGCCGCCGATCGGGCCAACCCGATGGATGTCCTGGTCAGTGAGGGACAAGCCGAAGCCGGCTACAGTCCTGCTGATCTGCTGGAGTATGGCCAGACCTATTACTGGCGCGTCGATGAGGTCAATGCCACGCCCGATACCATCTACGCGGGCCCGGTCTGGACCTTCACGGCTGAATCCTATCTCTACCCCGTCGAGAACATCGTCGCGACGAGCAACACCGAGCCGGTCTCAGACGCGGGGCCACAGAATACCGTCAACGGCTCCGGGCTCGACGAGAACGACCTGCACTCCGAGCTGACCGCTGACATGTGGCTGGGCGCCCCCGCGGGTGCCGACCCGATGTACATCCAGTATGAGTTCGACCACGTCTACAAGCTCTCGGAGATGTGGGTCTGGAACTACAACAGTGAATTCGAGAAGGTGCTGGGTTTCGGGCTCAAGGACGTGACGGTGGAGTACTCCGAAGACGGTGCAACCTGGGCGACGCTGGGCGATTATCAACTCGCGCAGGCGGCGGGCACACCGGGCTCCGCCCATGACACGACGATTGACTTCGCCGGTGTCACGGCCCGCTACGTGCGTCTCGTCATTCAGAGCAGCTACGGGCCGACCGGTCGGTACGGGCTCAGCGAGGTGCGCTTCCTCTATCTGCCCGTTCGAGCCAGACTGCCCGAGCCGGCCGACGGCGCGACGGGAGTGGACGTGAATGTCACGCTCGATTGGCGTCCCGGTCGCGAAGCCGTTTCGCATGAGGTATCTTTCGATACCGATGAGCAGGCCGTGACGGACGGTGCCGCGATTCTCGGCACGCTGACCGACCATCAATACAGCGTCGAAGCGCTCGATCTCGGAACGACCTACTATTGGAAGGTCGACGAGACCAGTGATGCGCTTGGCACGTGGGAAGGCCTGGTCTGGAGTTTCACGACGACCGAGTATCTCGTGGTCGACGATTTCGAGAGTTACACCGACGACGTGGAAGCCGGCACGACGATCTTCGACACGTGGATCGACGGGTGGACGAACGAGACCGGCTCGACCGTGGGTTACTTCAACGCACCGTTCGCCGAGCAGAGCATCGTTCATGGCGGTCGCCAGTCGATGCCACTGGCTTACGACAACACCAGCGCCGCCACGTCCGAGGTCAGTATCGAGCTGGACGCTGACTGGTCGCTGAGCGGCATCAAGTGTCTGTCGCTGTACTTCTACGGCGCCGCCGACAACACCGGTACGCTGTACGTCAAGATTAACGATACGAAGATCGCCTACGACGGTCCGGCCGTCAACATCGTCCGGCCGTCCTGGCAGCCTTGGAGCGTCGATCTGTCCGCGGTCGCCGGTCTGAGCAATGTCCAGTCGTTGACCATCGGCGTCGACGGCGCCGGCGCCAAGGGCCTCGTCCTCATCGACGACATCAGGCTGTATGCCGAGGTCCTCGACGACAGCTCGGCCGATATCACCGGCGCCGGTGACACCGTTCAGGGTGTTCCGAACGACAACGACTGGCCCGCGGCCGAGACGCCTCCCAATGCGATCGACGACAACGTCAGCACGAAGTACCTGCATCGCAAGGGTGGCTCCATGTCCACCGGATTCCAGGTCGCGCCGCTGCTCGGCTCGACCGTTGTCACGGGCCTGACCTTCACCAGTGCCAACGACGATTATGGCCGGGACCCGACGTCGTTCGAGCTGTCGGGATCCAATGCCAGTATCGACGGGCCGTATACGCTGATTGCTTCAGGCGACATCGTTGATTTCGCCGGTGAGACGGTCTGGCCGCGACATGCCAAGACCACGACGCCGATCGAGTTCGAGAACACCGTCGCTTACAAGTACTACCAGATTGTGTTCCCGACGCTTCGTTCGAGCAACGATGGGCTCATGCAGATCGCCGAGGTGGAACTGATCGGCACGCCCGTCGAGTAGGTTCCGTTCGGGGGATAATTCAGGCCGCTCCAAGGCGGCAAAGCGTACCCAACGGGGTCTGCGTCGTCCGCGACGCAGGCCCCGCTTGCTTTTCCCGCCCCGCACCAGCGCACTTGGCAGGGGGGCTGTCCATGTATGAAGCCGTCCGTCCCTGCCCTCTCAGGGTCTTCTACTGCCAAAAACTCCGCACCGGCCTGCCGATACAGAATCGGGACGTCCACGGGCGGGAATCAGGTTGCCAATACTCCTGCCAAATGCTATAGTAATGGAGTTGTTCGGAGGCATGCGTTTCTTGGCCCGGTTCGCGTCATGGCAGACGAGACGCCGCTGGCATTCCAGTAGATGGGCCAGGTCTGAGACTACACGCGCCAAGCGGATTCGGAGGCCTCGACGACAGTGTGGTGCGGGCACGTGACAAACAGCATTTCCGGGGGCCGGTGGTACGGCTCCATCCACAATCGTCTCCATTCTTTACCTCGATGATGGCGCATTGGAAAGGAGGTGAGTGCGAGGAGAATCGATGGCCACTGAGGCGTGAGGGAGACCCATGAGCGCCCCCCCGGTGGTCGGGCGGCAAGATACGAGCGCGTCATGCTGTGCGAGCGTTGCAGTGGCTCGATTTCGTGCGTGGCCGGAATCGCATTTTCTATCCGTTGTCAACACCTTGCATGAAGGAGGCTACAAGATGAGGAAGTGTGCATTGATGTGTGCCGTTGCCTTGGCGTTCAATATGATGGCCGGCCTGGTGCACGCCGGCGTGGACCCCAGTCTGGTTGGCTGGTGGACATTCGACGAGGGACAGGGGACAATTGCCCATGACTCCTCCGGCAACGGCAACGACGGAACGCTCACCAACGATCCGGAGTGGACGGTCGGGCACCTGGGCGGGGCGCTGGCCTTTCCCACCACCGTCAACGCCTACGTGGAGGTGCCGGACAGCCCCGAGTTGAATCCCGTCGAGACCATCACGATTACGGCCTGGATCAATCCCGAGTGGACAGGCAACAACCGTATCATGCAGAAGGGCAGTTCGGACAATCAGTTCCGCCTCCTGCGAGAGAACGGCGACAACTTCGTTTTCCATCTGGCCGGCCTGACTAACGGGCGACTCGAAGGGTTTGCGACCCCGCCGGACGGAGAATGGACGCATGTCGCCAGCACGTATGACGGCTCGGCCATGAAGGTCTACTACAATGCCGAGGTGGCCGGTGAACAAGCCGCCTCCGGGCAAATCAGCACCAGCGGCGACTCCCTCTTCATCGGGACCAAGCATGCGACGGCGCCGGTCGGTGACGGATTCGGCGGCAAGATGGATGACGTTCGCCTCTACAACCGTGCCGTTGCCCAGGAGGAGATCCCCGGGATCATGCGCGGGATCTCGCCGGCGTTGGCCAGTGACCCCAATCCGGAAGACGAGGCGATCGATGTCCCGCGCGACACGCTTCTCACCTGGACGGTGGGAAAATACGCGGCCACGCACGACGTGTATCTGGGAACGGCGTCGGAGGACGTTAACGATGCCGGTCGGACCGACCCGATGGGTGTCCTGCTCAGCCAGGGCCAGAGCGAGACAACGTTCGATCCTCCCGGTCTCCTCGACTTCGGCCAAACCTACTATTGGCGCGTCGACGAAGTCAACGCGGCGCCCGACAATACGGTCTACAAGGGCGAGGTCTGGAGCTTCACGACCGAGCCGTTCGCCTATCCGATACAGGACGTGATCGCCACCAGCAACGGCATCTCCACCGGCGCGGCCACGCCGGAGCGGACGGTCGACGGTTCCGGCATCAACGCAGACGGTCAGGCCTCGACCAACAGCTCCGATATGTGGGTGGCCAATGCGCCGGCCGATGAAACCCTCTATATCCAGTTCGAGTTCGATCGCGTCTACAAGCTCTACGAGATGCTCGTCTGGAATTACAACGTGCAGTTCGAGTTGATCCTGGGCTTCGGGCTCAAAGACGTGACGGTCGAGTACTCGCAGGACGGAGTGGACTGGACCGTCCTGGGCGATGAGACGTTTGCCCAGGCGACGGCCAGCCCGACGTATGTGGCCAATACGACGGTCGACTTCGGTGGCGTGCCCGTCAAGTACGTCCGTCTGACGGTCAACAGCGGTTGGGGCACGATGGGCCAGTACGGGCTCAGCGAAGTGCGGTTTATGTACATCCCGGCCCAGGCCCGCGAGCCGCAACCGGCCGACGAAGCAGGCGATGTCGCGGTGGGTTCGGCGTTGACCTGGCGCGCCGGTCGTGAGGCCGTGACGCACGAGGTGTACTTCGGTAGCGATCCGGAAGCGCTGACTCTGGTGGATACGACCGGTGCCACCACCTACACGCCGGACGCCCTGGACCTGGCGACGACCTACTTCTGGAAGGTCGACGAGGTCAACGAAGCCGACGCGGTCAGCGTGTGGGAAGGCGACGTCTGGAGCTTCAGCGTCGAGGAGTATATCGTCGTCGACGATTTCGAGAGCTACAACGACGACGTCGAAGCCGGCACGACGATCTTCGACACGTGGATCGACGGTTGGGTCAACGACAACGGGTCGACCGTGGGCTATTTTGATGCCCCGTTCGCCGAGCAGGCCATCGTCCATGGCGGCGGTCAGTCCATGCCGTTTGAGTATGACAACAGCAGCGTCTCCTTCGCGGAAGCGGAGCGCACGCTGCCCTCTGAGGATTGGACTGGCCACGGCATCAAGAGTCTGTCGCTGTATTTCTACGGTGCTGTGGACAACACGGGTCAACTGTATGTCAAGATCAACGGCACCAAGATCCTGTACGATGGCCCCTCGGTCAATATCCAACGTCCGTCGTGGCAGTTGTGGAGCATCGATCTGTCGCAGGTCGGCAACGTCAGCAATGTCACCTCGTTGGTCATCGGCGTCGACGGCGCGGGGGCCAAGGGCATGCTGTTCATCGACGACATTCGGCTCTATCCGGAGGTTCTCGATGCCACCTCGCCCGATATCACCGGTGCGGGCGATACCGTGCAGGGCGTCCCGAACGACGGTGACTGGCCCGATGCGGAGACGCCTCCCAATGCGATCGACGACAACGTGAACACGAAGTACCTGCACCGCAAAGGCGGCTCCACGGCGACGGGCTTCCAGGTGGCGCCGTTGCTCGGCTCGACGATCGTGACGGGCTTGACCTTCACGAGCGCCAACGACGACCACGGCCGGGACCCGACCTCGTTCGAACTGTCCGGTTCGAATACGAGCATCGATGGTCCGTACACGCTGATCGCCTCCGGCGACATCGTGGACTTCAGCCAGCCCGACGTGTGGCCGCGGTACACCAAGACCACGACGCCGATCGAGTTCGAGAACGCGGTCGCTTACACGTACTATCAGATTGTGTTCCCGACGCTTCGCCCCGACAACGACGGACTCATGCAGATCGCCGAGGTGGAATTCATCGGCACACCCGTCGAATAGGTTCCTTTCGAGGGATAGTTCAGGCCGCCCCAAGGCGGCCAGGTGTACCCGACGGGGTCTGCGTCGTTCGCGATGCAGGCCCCGCCTGCTTTCGGCGTCTGCGCGAGCTGGGCTGTTCCAGCCGCAAATTTTCCAAAAAGCGCGCAAGAACGTGCAACACCCTGGCGCACAAAACGCATGTCACGCGAGATTTTTTTTATTCCTTATGGCATAGACACTTAGCGTTGCCGGACTCGCGTCCGCAGGGCCGTTTTTTTCGTACAGAACGTGCAACACCGTCCAAGGGTAGAGGCGCATCGTTTTTTTGCGGCCTCGGAAATGGACGCACTGATGCACGACGAGACCAGAGCGAGACGGTGCGACCGCTGCTGTTTCTGTCGCGACGTGGCGGGCGCACGCTGCTGTGTGAGGAACCCGCCGGCGGCCGACCGCCGCACCGGACGGGCTCACTGGCCCCGCGTCGAGCCGACCGACGTTTGCGGCTGTTTTCGCGATGCCGAGGCCGGACCGACGGAAGGGGACCGCTGCCCCTGTCTCGATCTGCCGATCTACACCGACCGGTACGGGCCATACTGCAAGATCCCGCTGACCCAGGGCCGCTTCGCCAAGGTCGACCCCGCGCATTATCCCTGGCTCGCCCAGTTCCGCTGGCACTGCAAGGTCAACCGTCACACCATCTACGCGGTCCGCACCGTCCAGCAGAAGGGCCGCTCGAAACGCATCTTCATGCACCGCATGCTGATGGACACGCCCGAGCACCTCGTCTGCGACCACGTCAACCACGAGGGCCTCGACAACCGCATCGCCAACCTGCGCAACTGCACCGTAGAACAGAACAACGCCAACCGCCGCTCCGCCCGCCACGCCAGCAGCCGCTTCCTGGGCGTCGCCTGGGACCGCCGCCGGAATAAATGGGTCGCCTATATCAAGAAAGATGGCAAGCAAAAGACTCTCGGCCTCTTCGACGACGAAATCGAAGCCGCCCACGCCCACGACACCGCCGCCCGCCACCTCCACGGCCCCTTCGCCCACCTCAACTTCCCGAACGAATAGCCGTGCCCCGTGCCCCGTGACTCGTGTCACGTTGGAGCGTAGAAGGGTAGAAGCGTAGATGCGTTCTGGTAGGGCGAGCGTCCCCGCTCGCCTCCCGAGCCGGAAGCGTACCAATCCCGTCAAGCGTAGGCCGAACCCACGTAACCTCGCTCAGGCCTCATTGCTTGCTTGCCCCAGATGCCTGGCAATGTACTGGCGAAGCAGGCAGGTACAGGCCAGGCCTTGACCGAACGGGATGCTATAGCGACAGTGCCAGCCATCCTCTTCGAGGCACAGGACCGCGCTGCCGTCCTCGCTAAGCCTGGCCTTGCACAACGCCTCGGGTGTGGAGGTCAGGCACGCGTGGTCTCTACTACAGGGTATAGCCTTCGCCAATTCCGCAAGCCGCCGAGCATGTTGTTCCGGCACGTCCATGATACTGATGAGCATAGCCCACGTGAACATCGAAAGGCAAGCCCCCACTCCTGTCCGCCCACAAACACTATTCATGTGAGAAATCTGCGGAGAACGGGGGATGTGTGTGCGCATTGAGCCTCTGTCGGAGCACGAGCACGGCTGTGTGAATCGATCTCGTGTAATAATCGTCGAATCGGCGCAACTTACCCGTATACGTCCCATCGACCGGAAGGATCATTTCACTCGAGAGAAAGGAGCCAGCATGAGCACAAGAGAATTGGCAACGATGCGTTGGACCGCCGGCCTAGCCCTCCGCCTGATGGTCATTCTGGGATACGGCTTCCTATCTGGGTGTTCATCTTCGGCACTGTCCGAAATGCCTTCTGATTCTGTCAGAAGCTGCAAAGAGCGACAGGCTATCGAACACATAATCGGATGTCAGCTCTGCGATTCTGCCCGCAATTGCCGATATCACGCGAAGAGCTATGGCATGGGTAGTGGCCAATGCTGGATCTACTTCGAGGTCCCTCGGGCGGACCTGCTTAAGTTGCTGGAGGCATGCCCCGGTCTTCCCGCTCCCGATGAGCTTGGCGAGAATTCTATCGCTCGAGAGAACATCGAGGAACTCACCCAGCGCAGCAACGAGAGCATCCCCTGGTGGCGGCCCGAAACGCTAACGAATAAACAGTACGCCTCAAGGGAAGTGCCCTTTGGCAAGCTGGGCATCTTCGGCCTTCAGTTCGATGTCTGTACAGGCCAACTCCAAGGCCGTTGGTATGGGCTCTACATGATCCGCTTTTCCAGCATGTAGCGTTCAATCAACCCACGGAGACGAGTAGGCCCGAATCATGGACGCCCGAACACAGAGGCCACCAACGCCCCCGAACTCGACCCCATCATCCACGGCCACTTCCGCAAAGGCTGGGAAATCTAACTCGCGTCGCTCGTCCCTCGTGGCACGTGTCCCGTGACCCGTGCCACGTCGGAGCGTAAAAGGGTAGAAGCGTAGATGCGTTCCGTAGGGTGGGTTCTCAACCCACGCGTTCAGGTGACGCTTGACCCCCGCGTCGAGATGCCCAGTTCGTAGTGACCCGCCGCGGCGGGTTATACCTATCATCTACAGCCTGCCGCCTGCCCAGCATCGTGGAAGCGTAGATGAGGTCTTGTAGGGCGAGCGTCCCCGCTCGCCTCCCGAGCCTACAAGCAGAGCAATCCCCTCAAGCGTAAACCGAACGCACGCACCTTCAGGTCTCCCCCATGCCCATTCCCCAAGTGCGCTACCTGCGATTCGCAGGTACCGGTCCTTCTCGGAAAGACAGAGGCCGGAACCGAAAGGCAGTTGGTCATACCCGGAGATGAAGTCCTCGCCTCGGCTTTCTCCCACGTGTTCGAATGGTAGATTCCTCTTGTAGTCACCACCGTCTTCGGTAAGCTTGGCCTTGCACAACGCCTCCGGCGTGGAGCTCAGGCACGCGTGGTCTCTACTACAGGGTGTAACCGACACCAATTCCGCAAGCCGTCGCGCATGTTGTTCCGGCACGTCCATGATATCGATGACTATAGCCACGTGAACACTGAGAGGCAAGGCCCCACTCATACCCCGTGGCCCTAATCGCAAAGCTTCTTGGACCCCGAGAAGCTGTACCGGAAACCTTGAAGTCTTCCGGGGCCACGTAATAGCCATATACAAACACGGAGTGCATCCCAGGTTTCGTTGGCAGCAAATCAAGTCTTGACGCAAAACGGCCGATGTCCAATAATCATGATTCAGCGGTGAGGCTTGTTGCTTGGCGGTTCATCCGAGCATCGTATGAAGAAGGAGACGCTTCTCATGGACACCGGCACATTTAAGACCTGTCCGTTCTGTAAAGAGAAGATCAGGCAATCCGCCATCAAGTGCCGATACTGCGGCGAATGGCTCGAAGCGCCTTTCGCAGCCCATCATGGACGACCAACCAGACGCTCATACTGAGGCGGAGGCAACCTCGAATTCGCCAACTGAATCTGCGCCGCAGGAGGTGGCGTCACCCGGCGTCGAGACATCTCAGCCAACTCCGCCCCCACTCCCTGTAACGCCGAAAGAGACCGAGACCCACGGAAACGCTAATACTCCCTCACCTTCCCCATCCTTCCAAACCGGCGACGAGAAGTACATGCCACCGGAGATACGAAGGACGCCTCCCATAGAAGCCAACTCGCCCACGCCCTCGCACTCATTTCCAGAAGACGCGCCGCCGCACAAAGCGGCAGATACTTTGGAGAGCAGCACTTGCTCCGCGGGCGCCTGTCGCCGTAGTCCCAAACGTGGTCCTTGAACCGAATGTGGGACAGAAGCGAGGGGGTATGGCGTACATCTATATTGCCTGGTTCTTGCTCGCTTTGCAGGTGCTTTCACTCATGGGCATGTTGTTGCAGGCAAGGGAACACCATGGTTTTGAAGGGATGCTGTCGAATGTTCCAAGTCGTCACCTTAGTGCCACGATCGTGGGTCTAATGATTGGATCGAATTTCCTCGCGATTCCGGCTTTTCTATTGGGTCTGGTAGCCTGGGCATTCCGAAGGAATAAGGCTGCCAAGCCTGTGGTCGTTGTTGCACTGATTCTGATTTTTATCACCACGGTCGTCGTATTTCTCCTCGACACTGCAGCTCCCTTGGACAACCGAGAGAAGCAGGAAGCAAGGCGGGTGATTTCGGGAATACAGGATAAGTGGTCAGCGATCAGCACGTCATTAACCGACCCACAGGCACTGCAGGAACCTATCGATCCACCGGGCAGCACCATCCCTCCAACGGATGGCCCGTTCGGCAAGATCGAGATGTTCATGACGGAGTTCATGGATGGATTGATATTGCTCAGACATGGCTATGTTCGTGAAATCAGAGCCATTGGGTGGCATCGGATACTGGATGCAGATCGCATAGAAGCCGACACCACTTTCACTGAATCCAGGAGTATGATCCAGAAGGTCAGAGAGATTGTTAGGAGATACACGGAACAAACAGATACGCTTCTCAGTGACACCAGAGAGAAGATTCAATCGTTGGACGTTGGTGAGGCGACGAAGGATGAGATGTTATCAGGTTTCGACGACGGAATGAGGGTCGCCGAACAGCAGATAGGTACACTGTGGTCCCTTGAGGCGAAGATCATCGATGAGTTTGAGAATATAATCAACTTGTTATCCGCGAGGAAGGAGGCCTGGACAGTCAGGGACGGCCATATCCAATTCTTCAACGATTCAGATCTGAGCAGGTTCAACTCCTGTATTGCATCTATTCAGAGCATGTCACTGCGCCAGCAGCAAATGAAGGATCAATCACGCCAACAGGTTGACCGCAATCTAACTGAGGCAGTGCAGGCGTTGGAATAACCTCGCGGCGAATTACAGGGGCCCGCTACTTTTCCGGGCTTCTCTTGGCTTCTTCAGGTATCGCCTGCGGCTATCCGGGTGGGGTCTTGCTGCCATTGTAGTCGAGCGAGACGACCATGAGCGGTTCGAGGACGGACCAGGAGTCGTCGGGTTGAACGACGATGATCCGGCGTTTGCCCACCGCGACCATTTCCGGGTGCCGGACGGGTAGCGACCGGCCGTCCGCCAGGCGCATGGCAAACGGTTCGAACGGTTGATGCTGTAGCGCTTCGCGTATTCCGAGAAGGTCCATGCTCTGCTCCTTCCCACCCGATCATCAATACACACAGTATAGCCCATCGGTGCGTCCGCTGTCAAATCCAGGGAAGGACTCAGACCGAGGGTTAGTGGGCGGAGGGCCGTTTCGGCCTGGTTCGAGGGCAAGTCCAGAGAGTTATTCGAGGTGCCAGAGGCGGAGGCCGGGGATCTTTTGGAAGTGGGCGTCGAAGGTGGCCAGGACGGCGCCGGTTTCCAGGGCGTGGGCAGCGATCCAGACGTCATTGAGCGGTAAGGGCGTGCCCGCTCGCTTGAGAGCATGCTTGACCCCTGCGAAGATGTCGGCCGTCTCCTGCGTAGCCGGGAGGATTCGGACGGTCGGCCGGTTGATGAAACGGCTCAGCAGGTCCCGGTTCCGCCGCTCCTTCGACCCACCTTTGAAGCCAACGTACAACTCACCCAGGACGAAGACCGACATGTACACCACGTCCGCATGCTCCAGGGCCTCCCGCACGTCGGCGTTGCCCAAGAGCAGGCGGCTGTATGCGCTCGTGTCGATCAGGAGCCTCGTCATTGCCAGTCCCGTGCA
>CAVSCO010000025.1:0-8931 GCA_963726475.1 uncultured Phycisphaerae bacterium
CGGTCAACGCCACTGAAGAGTTCATCTCTCCGTTCCGTGCCGGATGCAAGAACCCGGTGTTTCTTATCCTGTCACCAGACTACCACTCGAATATCATCACCGAGACACCGTCACCGTGCCACTGCACGGCGACCGCGTTCCATGATCGAGTGCTGGTATCCAGACGCATTGCCTATACAAGCCGTTGAACGGATCATAGAGGTTGCGGAGAAACCGGCGAAGAAAAGCGCATTGAGGGGTTCGCTGACTTAGCGCTCCATTGCGCCGGGCTACTGGACGTAGAAGAACCAGCTCTTCCGAAACGCTTAGAGAGATTCTCACGGGAACTCGGGGGGCGGCATAGAGCCCGCAATTCGGGGGGGAAGTCTAGCTGAGTTGGCCTTGTCCGGATACGGTGAAGAGGAATCAAGGAAGAATAGGCGGGGCGAGAACGTACCTCAGTGAGCCAAGAAGGTGGAAGCGTGTCAGCGTCGCACGAAAGGAGGCACAATGGATGACGAGCAGGTAATCAGAGATTTGAAGGAAGATAGTGGTATCTTCGAGGTATATCGCAAGCACGTTTTCGAGTGCGTACGAGACCCCGGCGATGGCGAGATACAGACCATAGACGTGACGATCTTTGACGCAGGCGAAGATGTCGACCCGCAACTCCGTTATCGCTGCACGGCGATGACGCAAGACGGGAAGATGGCTACGGGAAACCCGGCGGACTCTGTCGATATGGCGATCAGGATAGTTCACTGGCAAGACCTTGCCTCTCAGTAGGGAACGCTACGGGGCTGGCGTGACTTTGGGCAAGGCGAGCGGGGACGCTCGCCCTGCGGAAGAGCGAGCGGGTCCTTCGCGAGGGTTCGGGGAACGGTGTGTTGACGGCGGGGGCGGGGGGGCATAGAATGCCTGGATTGTGTGCGGGTATTCGTGGTTTTTGCGCCCTGGTGAAAGGATTCGGCGATGGCTATCGATCGCGGTCAAGTCTCGGCCTGTCTCGAAGAGTGTAAGAAGCATTTCACCACCGAACTGCTGCCGTTCTGGCTGGATCGGTGCAAGGACGACGTCAACGGGGGCTTCAACACCCAGTTCGACCAGGATGGCAACGATACGGGGCTGGATGAGAAATCGTCGCTGGCCCAGTTGCGGACGGTCTATTCGATGTCGACGACCCACCGGGCCGGCTTTGGCGACGGCAAGTGCGCCGAGTACGCCAAACACGGCGTCGATTTCCTGATCGACAAGGTCTGGGACAAGGAGTTCGGGGGATACTACTGGACCACCGACCGGGCGGGCAAGCCTGTGATCGATAAGAAGATCATGTACGGGCTGAGCTTTGGCATGTATGCGATGGCCGAGTACACGATGGCGACGGGCGACCCGCGCGGGCAGGAGTACGCCGAGAAGATGTTCGATTTGGTCAAGAAGTACGCCTCCGACGTGATGTATGGCGGGTTCTTCGAGATGTTCGAACGCAACTGGGACCTGTGCGGCCCGGGCTCGCAGGGGGGCGACCGCAAGACGCTCGACGTGCACATGCACCTGATGGAGGCGTTCACGACGCTGTACGAGTGCACGGGCAAGAGCATCCACCGCCGGACCCTGTTGGAGGACGTCGATCTGCTGCTCAAGCGGATCATGCATCCGAAGTATGCGACGGGGATTCCGCAGTTCACCGTCGATTGGAAGGTGGCTCCGCAGATCAAGTTCGATATCGTCTGGGGTTGGGATCGCTTTGCCGAAGGCGGGGCCAAGCCGAATGCGGAAGACAACACCTCGGCCGGACACAACGTCGAGTTCGCCTGGCTGCTGGCGCACGCGACGGATGTGCTGGGCAGCCATTGGGACGAGTGGCAGGGCGTGATCAAGAAGGCGATGGACCACGGCCGGGACAACGGGATCGACCCCGAGTATGGCGGCGTCTACGTCGAGGGCCCGCACGCCGGGGGCGTCTACGATATGGAGAAGGAGTTCTGGCAGCAGGCCGAGGTGATGATCGGCATGTTGGAGGGCTGTTTGCGATTCGGGCCGGCGGATTATTGGGACTCCTACGTGAACGTGCATCGTTTCGTTATGGATAAGATGGTTAATCACGAGGTGGGCGAGTGGTGGCCTCTGACGACGCGCGAGGGCGAGCCGATCTGGACGCACATGAGCCACTCGTGGAAGGTCAACTACCACACGATCCGCTGCATGGTCGAGTGCATCAAAAGGCTGGAGAAGTTGCTGGGGACCCTCTGAACAGGCGTATTGCGATGAAATACGAAGGTAGATATAAGGCGTTCGATCCGAGTCAGATCGAGACGTATCCGCTGGAAGGCCGGAGCAACAAGGTCACGCTCGACGATCTGGTCTTCCCGGGCGGGCTGGAATCGCTGAAACTCGAGGCACCGGAATCCGTCGCACGTGACATTCAGGCGGTGGCTCAGGCGATCGTGACGGCGCGGCGGGACAAGAAGCCGGTCATTCTCTTCACCGGCGCTCATCTGATCAAGAATGGGATGGGCCCGCTGCTGGCCGATCTCGTGGAGCGGCGTTTCGTCACGCTGGTGGCGGGCAACGCGGCCACGACGATTCACGACTTCGAACTGGCCCTGATCGGGCAGACCAGCGAGAACGTCCCGGCCGCTCTGGGCCAGGGGCGGTTCGGCATGGCCTACGAGTTCGCCTACATCAACCGGGCACTGAGTGTGGGCGATCAGCAGAAGCTGGGATACGGCGAGACGCTCGGCCGGATGATCTGCGACGAGGTGTTTCGCGAGCAGGTTCTCTCCCAAGTCGCCAACGACCAGTCGCCTCGGAAGTTCGCTCATCCGGAAACGAGCGTTCTGGCGGCGTGCTATCGCCACCAGATTCCTTTCACGGTTCACGTCGGGATCGGCACCGATGTGATCGACCAGCACCCGAGCTTCGACGGGCAAGCCAAAGGGGGCTGCTCCGGCCGCGATTTTCTGATCTACACCCACGAGATCACGAAGCTTACCGATGGCGGCGTCGTGCTCAATATCGGCAGCGCGGTGACCGGGCCCGAGGTGCTGCTCAAGGCTGTTTCGATGGCGGCCAACGCCGGTGCGGTTCCGCGTGACATCCTGGCCGTCGATCTCGACCTGCGGCGTCACGACCCCGGCCAGATGATCGACGAGGCGGCGCAGGGCTACTACTACCGCGATCAAAAGAGTGTGGTGACACGGATTCCTCAGGCTTTTCATGGCCAGGGGCTATACATCCAGGGCGACCAGCGAACGACCTTTCCGTTGCTGTACCAGGCGATTCTCAAGGGACTGTGACGAGGCCACGATGAACGAGCAACGCATCCGCGAGATTCTGGAGAAGATCAAGAATGTGACCGTCGCCGTGTATGGCGACTTCTGCCTCGACGTCTACTGGATCCTTGATCCCAAGGGGTCGGAGGTCTCCGTCGAGACCGGGCTCCAGGCCCAGGCGGTCGCCAGGCACTACTATTCGCTGGGCGGCGCCTCGAACGTCGTCGCGAATCTGGCGGCCTTAGAGCCCAAGGTGATCCGGGTCATCGGCGCTGTCGGGAGCGATCTGTACGGTCGCGAGTTGCGGCGGAAACTGGACGAATTGGGCGTCGATACGACACGTCTGGTGATCCAGGACGAGAACTACGACACCGTGGCGTTCGCGAAGCCTTACATGGCCGATCGCGAGCAGCCCCGCATGGATTTCGGCTTCTTCAACAAGCGGACGGAGGCGACGGACGAGGCGATCCTGGCCGGCATCCGGCACGCGCTGGAAACCGCCGATGCGTTGATCGTCAACCAGCAGGTCCCGGGCAGTATCACGAATGCGAGCTTCATCGAGAAGGCCAACGCGCTGTTCGCCGAGTTCCCGGAGAAGGTGGTCCTGCTCGATTCGCGTCACTACGGGGACAAATTCAAGGGCATCTATCGCAAGACGAACGATCGCGAAGCCGCCATGCTCAACGGCGTCGAAGTCGGTCTGGGCGACGATCTGCCCCTGGACGATGTGAAGACTTACGCCCGCCAGCTCTATGGGCAGTTCGACAAGCCTGTCTTCCTCACCCGCGGGTCTCGAGGTATGCTCATCGTCGATGGCGACGGCCTCCATGAGATCCCGGGCATTCAACTGTTCAAGAAACTCGACCCGGTCGGGGCCGGCGACACCGTGACGAGCGCCCTGGCGCTGTGTCTGGGGGCGGGCGTGGAGCCCGCCGAGGCGGCCGAGTTCGCCAACTTCGCGGCGGCCGTGACGGTGCAGAAGCTGTTCCAGACGGGGACCGCTTCGGGCGACGAGGTTCTGGCGGTCGGCGCGTCACCCGACTACATCTATCAGCCCGAATTGGCGGAGGACCCGCGCAAGGCCCGCTACGTCGAAGGCTGTGACATCGAGTTGTGCGCCGAGGGCATACCGCTCGGGAAGGTCAAGCACGCGGTGTTCGATGCCGACGGGACGATCAGCACGCTTGCGGCAGGGCTGGGAGCAGGTGATGGCTCCGATGATGATCGAGGCGATTCTGGGCGAGCAATATCACACGGCCGACACCGCGCTCTACGAGAATGTACGGCGGCGCGTCTTCGAGTACATCGATCAGTCCACGGGGCTCCAGACCATCCTCCAGATGGAGGCCCTGGTCGAAATGGTCAAGGAGTTCGGCATTGTCCCGCCCGAGAAGGTCCTCGACAAGTTCGGCTACAAGGAGGTCTACAACCAGGCCTTGATGAACGTCGTGAACGACCGCATCGCCCGGCTCGAACGCGGACAACTCGACGTCAGTGATTTCACGGTCAAGGGCGCCGTCGGATTTCTGGGGGCGATGCGCAACCGAGGTGTCACCCTCTATCTGGCCAGCGGCACCGATCGCGAGGACGTGGTCCGCGAGTCGCAGGCGTTGGGCTACGCCGAGTGTTTCGACGGCGGGATCTACGGCGCCGTCGGCGACGTCACCAAGTATTCCAAGCGCATGGTGATCGACCGCATCATGACGGAGAACCATCTGTCCGGGGCCGAGCTGGTGGTCGTCGGAGACGGCCCCGTCGAGATGCGCGAGTGCCGCAAGCGGGGGGGCATTGCGGTCGGCATCGCATCCGACGAAGTGCGCCGGTACGGGCTCAATTGCGAGAAGCGCACGCGTCTGATCAAGGCCGGGGCCCAGGCCATCGTTCCCGATTTCTCCGGCTGGCACGACCTGCTCAACGTCCTCTTCGCGTCCTGAGCCGCCGTCCCGGGTAGGGCGAGCGGCTTCGCTCGCCTCCGTCGTCACCTACGAGCCGGACACAGTGACGTCATGCCGTCCATCCCGTAGGGTGGGTTCTCAACCCACGTGTAAGGGTGCACCACGCCCCCCCTCCATCGTCCGCCCGCGCCGCATGAAACGGTCTTGCTCAAAGGGGCGCACTACGCCTGGACAAACGGAGACAACCAGGAATGGCGGTCCGTTAAGGATGTCCTCGTCGATCGATCGCGTTTTCAGGCCAGAAACGAGGATTCCATGCGTGGTATCTCTTAACGACCAGGTGACTTCTAGATCAAAACAGCCCCGCTGTCACCGTCAGTCGACCGAGTTGATGGTAGGACTTGTTGAAATCGAGGCTGTGATCGTGGTATTCTCGACGGCGTGGCGTGCAGGAGTACCGATTATAACGCTGGATTGCAGATCCCCGGTGAAAGGAGAGTTGGACTATGACGTATGGCCGTTTGAATACAAGGTTTATTGCCCTGGTGTTGGTGGCGATCGTGGTTTCGGCGGTCGCCGGGGAGAGCAACGCGGCGGCCCAACGCTACGAGACGGCCCGGGATATTCTCTATCGTAGCGGCGACGCGCTGACCGACTATATGAAACAGCGATGTCGCCTGGACGTGTACTATCCGACGGAGGCCGAGGGGTTTGCCACCATCGTGTGGTTCCATGGGGGCGGGCTGACATCGGGCAACCGCTTCGTCCCCGGCCAGTTGAAGGAGCAGGGGGTTGCCGTCGTCGCGGTGAACTACCGGCTGAGCCCACGTGTCAAGTCGCCGGCGTACGTCGAAGACGCCGCGGCCGCCGTCGCCTGGGTCTTCCAGAACATAGGCCGGTACGGCGGCTCGGATAAGCGCATCTTCGTCAGTGGACACTCGGCCGGCGGATATCTCACCAGCATGGTCGGCCTGGACAAGCGCTGGCTGGCCGCGTACGACATTGACGCGAACCGAATCGCCGGCCTGATCCCCTTCAGCGGGCACACGATTACGCACTTCACCGTGAGGGCCGAGCGAGGCATCGACGGTAAGCAACCGGTGATCGACGAGATGGCTCCGCTCTTCCACGTCCGGGCCGATGCGTCGCCGTTGCTGTTGATCACGGGCGGCCGCGATATCGAGATGCTGGGCCGCTACGAAGAGAACGCCTACCTCTGGCGGATGATGCAGGTCGTCGGCCACCCCAACACGGAACTGTACGAACTGCAAGGCTTCAACCACGGGCAAATGGCCGCGCCCGCCCATGACCTGCTCCTGCGTTTCGTCCGGAAGATCGGCACGTCGACGCGGTAGCCATGCCACAGGGACGGGAAAGTGGAGACGGCCATGCTCGATACGGAGTTCCTCCCGCAGGGTGGGCCGTGCGCACCACCCCTCTTAAAATGTTACCGTACTCCTCTTTTAGAATCGGCACAGGCGCCCCCATACGTCTCGCCCCTGATTTCCATTTGTCGGTGTCACGTCTGATGGCTATACTGGTCACGTAGGAAGGTGGACAGGCAGGATTCGTCGCGTGAGGTGGGGAACGTTTGGATGGCGGAAAGAGCAGGGAGCGACGAAGAGCCTGTCGCCGGGGGCGTTTTTGTAGGCGCGGAACGAGATGTGACGCTGCCCCACGTCGCCAATGAACTTTGTATTATCAGGAACCCTACAATGAACTCCAAGATCGATAGAATTGTCCGACTCGCGCTGATTGTCCTGGTATTTACGATCGCCTCCGCTCAAGCCGAGGAGCGGGTCGTCCGTTTGTTGACCATCGGTAACAGCTTCGCGGAAAACGCTCTGACTTACCTTCCGGAGCTTGTTGCGGCATCGGGCAACAAGCTGGTGTATGCCAAGGCCAATCTGGGTGGCTGTACGATGAAGCGACATTGGGACCACGTCGAGAAATACGAGGCCGATCCCACAGACAAGGCAGGGGCCCCCTACGGTGGCGGCAAGTTCAGTTTGGCCCAATTGCTGCGCCAGGACACCTGGGATGTCGTTACCATTCAACAGGTCAGCTGGCAGAGTCACGACCTAAGCACCTATGACCCCTACGCGGAGAACCTCTGTAACTACATCCGAAGGCATGCCCCCCAGGCCACGATTCTGCTGCACCAAACCTGGGCTTACCGCGTGGATGATCCCCGTTTTGTACCGGCCAATGAAGGCAAGGAGCCCCATACGCACGCGATCATGTACGAGCAGGTCCGGCAGGCTTATCACACCATGGCCGTCAAACTGGGTATTGGCGTCATTCCCAGTGGCGACGCCATGTATCGGGCCGACACCGATCCGATCTGGGGCTATAGGCCGGACACCTCTTTTGACTTCGCGAACGCCCGGAGGCCCCAGCTTCCCAAACAGATCCACTCCCTGCACGCCGGGTATCGCTGGCAGAAGCAACAGGACGGTGCTTATAAACTGGGTATGGATGGACACCATGCGAGCAAGGCCGGAGAGTACCTGATCGGTTGTGTCTGGTTTGAGACCTTCTACAAACGACCCCTGACCGATAGCGCCTTCGTTCCGGCAGGCTTCGATCCAGCCTATGCGCGTTTCCTGAGGCAAACGGCACACCGCGCCGTCACAGAGCTGAAGATCGCACCTCGGAAGTGATTGTCCTATGCCTTGAGGCTGAGCTTAACGGCGACAATCACCTGATTAATCTAGATGTCACGTCTTCTAATAGATGTCTGTCTCCGGTCACCCGGCTGGTACGATCTAATGAACTTGCTCTTCCATTTCTGATGGGCATCATACGTCACTGCGTTGTCGCACCTGGAGAGTCAACGCATCCGGTGCGTCTTCGGCCGCAATGTGCCAGGTGACCCGCGTGAGCCGGCGGAGGAAATGCTGGTCGTGACTGACTAGCAGCAGGGCACAGGGGCAGTCATCCAGGGCGATCTTCAGAGCGGCGAGGAGCTGACGCACGAGGGTGCTCTTACCCGCGCCGTTGGCGCCCATGAGGATGTGGCCCGTGTCGGTCTCGAGAAAGCCCGTCGGCATCGCATCGGACGAAGTGCGCCGGTACGGATGCAATTGCGAAAAGCGCACGCGTCTGATCAAGGCCGGCGCACAGGTTGTCGTTCCCGACTTCTCCCAGTGGCACGACCTGCTCAATCTTCTTCTTGGCCGATAGCACTGCGTCGGACGCGGAGAGTTCGCTTCGACGCGTGGGTTGAGAACCCACCCTACGATCTTCTCTTTGGCCAATAGCTCTGCGTCGGAGGTGGGAGTTCATTCCCACGCGTGGGTTGAGAACCCGCCCTACGGTTGCTGCCGGCAGGGGCCGAAACAGAAAAGGGGTCTGCGCCGTGATGGCACAGACCCCTTTTGAGTTGCCATCTCCGCGACGAAGCGGAGACCATTGCCAGGGACGAGCTACTGCGATACGGAGCCGATCAGCTCGATCTCGGCAATCTGCATGCTGTTGGCCGCGGCGGCATCGCGCACGGTCGGGAACAGCACTTGATAGTATTCGTACGCCACGGTGTTCTCGAATTCGATGGGTGTGGCGTTCATGGTGAAACGCGGCCAGGCCGTCTCTTGTGCGAAGTCGGGCACGTCCCCGCTGGCGATCAGCGTGTACGGCCCGGTGATGTCTACGTTCGAGCCATAGACCTCGAACGAGATGGGATCGCGTTCGGGCACATCGTTGGCCGTCGTCAGCGTCAGGCCCGTCACAACCGTGGGGCCCACCGACGGGGTCACCTGGATTCCGGTCGCTTGATCGGAGCC
>CAVSCO010000026.1:0-29525 GCA_963726475.1 uncultured Phycisphaerae bacterium
CTGGCAGCCGGGCCGACGGGAATCTGCATCTGTCCAAGATGCGGATATCAAATGGCGCATGTGCGAGGAGAGCCCTGCGTGCAGAGAAGTTGTCCTCAATGTGGCACGTCCATGACACGACGGTGAGAATTCAAGTTGAAAGGAGAATGACGATGCCAGGTGGTGATGGAACAGGTCCCGCCGGAATGGGACCGATGACAGGTCGAGCGGCTGGCTTCTGCGCGGGCTATCCTACAGCCGGCTACATGAATCCGATCGGTGGCAGGGGCTATTGGGGCTGGGGCCGTGGCCGAGGTGGCGGCTGGGGTCGACGCAACTGGTACCATGCGACCGGTCTGCCGTTCTGGGCCCGAGGCCCGCAGGGCTTTATCGGTGCCGCGAATCCCGAGCAAGAACGTGAGTCGCTGAAGCAGCAGTCACAATATCTCCAGGATTCACTCGATGCGATCAATCGGCGGATCGAAGATCTGGAAAAAGAGAGGGCCCGATAGCGGAACTTCGGGCGGACCTCGCCGGGAAGGACGAAAGCGTGCCTTCCCGGCCTGCCCGTCGAGCCTTCGGCGCTGTTGCTGACGGAGGCCGGAAATGGACAAGCCGCTTCTAAAGAATTGTCGAGCGTGCGGAACCGAGATCAGCCGGTACAGTCCTTTCTGCCGTAACTGCGGGCATCCGCAGGGCTCGAACCTGATTGTTGGTCTGCTGATTTGTTTCTGGTGGCTTTGGTGAGTTCCTATATCGCTTTCATGATCTACTGTGCCTGTCACGCAGAGAGATTCACAGCACCGTAGATCTGGACTTCTCGCTGACCGATGGCTCACCGGCTGTGGAACGAATCAAGAAGACGATCCATTGTGATCGAGGGGGTTCAGTAATGCCGTTGTTTGAATACAAATGTAAGAAATGTGGTCGGACAGACCGAGTTCCTGGAAAGAGGTTCGGTACGCGAACGTCACGTGTGCCCCGAGTGCGGAGGCGCTGATCTGCAAAAGCTCTTCTCGACGTTTGCAGCGGGACGAAGCGATTCGAAAAACGCGCCAGTTCCTGTCCCACTGGAACGTGTCCGCTGAGTTAGAAAGGAAAGCCATGATAGTCGCCGTGACCAGTACGGGGCCGACGCTGGACGATCAGGTGGAAGCCCGATTCGGCCGTTGTCTGTACTTTCTCATCGTCGATATTGATTCCATGCAGTTCGAGGCGGTGCAGAATCCCAACCTGGCCCTGGGAGGTGGAGCCGGCATCCAATCAGCACAGATGATGGCTGAGAGAGGCGTCGACTCCGTGCTGACCGGAAACTGCGGTCCCAATGCGTTCAGTGTCTTTGGACAGGCGGGTGTTGAAGTGATCGTGGGCGTTACTGGCCGTGTGCGAGATGCAGTGGAGCGGTTCAAAGCCGGCGCGTTACTCGTCGGCCCGCGCGGCCAACGTGCAAAGCCATTTCGGCATGGCCGCAGATGCTCCACAAGGGCAAGCACCGAATGCCGATCTCCGCGAATCTCATCGGGGTGGAGGCACGGGTATGGGCCAGGGTGGCGGAAGAGGCATGGGCGGTCGTTGTGGCAGGGGTCGCGGCAGAGGCATGGGGTTTGGCATGGGGTGGAACCCGTGGGTCGGCCCGGGAGAATCTGGGACCATGCCCGAGAAAGGCGGAGTCTCCTATGCCAACCAGATTGCAGGTCGTGGTGCATCACACGGTGTTCGCAAGGCGGCGGCATTGGCTCGACCGGAACAGATGGCCGGCTGTGGCATTTGCGTCGATGTCTGCCCAGCCGGTGCGATCCGGATTGAACAGCAGCATGCTGTCGTAGACCCGGTTGTGTGCACCGCTTGTGCGGCCTGTGTCGCGGAATGTCCCAACGAGGCGATCATCATCGTCCAACAGAGGGTCGGATCGTAAAGGAGAACACTCGACCATGTCCGCACGGGATGTTGAAGAAATATACCGAGCGAATCCACCGCACCCGGTCACATCACGGGCGTTAAACCTGCGGCTGCATCCGGACCCGGTCTTGCGCACCGTATGCTATCCAATGGAGCGGTTCGATCAGTGGTTGTCGGATGTGGTGGACGAAATGCTTTCGCTGATGCGGATCCACGATGGGATTGGCCTGGCCGCCCCGCAGGTGGGCATTACCAAGCGATTCTTCGTCGCGCAGATCGGACGACGTTCGATATGCCTGGCCAACCCTGTCCTTGTCGGTGAGCCAGGGTCGGACCAAATGACCGAGAGGGTGTCTGAGCCTGCCAGGGGTGCAGGTGAATATCGAAAGGAGCATCCAGATCGAGGTGCAGGGTTTCGATGTGCACGGTCGCGCCCAGCGGCACCGCGTTGATGGACTCTGGGCCCGCGTGATGCAGCATGAAATGGACCATCTGGACGGCGTTTTGATATCTGACCACCAGGCGAAGAATGCCGCCGATTCCTGACAGCACGGAGATAAAGCAATGCACAAAGCGCACTACGAGGCCACGGAAATTGAGGTGGGCTTCCATCCAGACGGGTATCGGATTGACAAGACGGCCTCGGCGATGAATCGTTACACAAAATGGGATATCCATTCAGGAGATCGGTGGGCGCATCCTCGCGTCTGTTTTGATTCACTTCCGGTCAGCGGCTGGTTCAGAGACAGATGGATTCGACTGGGACGAAACAGACGGAGGGCATTCTGCATGAAAATCGCCATCGCCAGCGGCAAAGGCGGAACGGGCAAAACCACGATCGCCACGAACCTGGCCGTGGCGCTGGCCCGAGCGGGCCGGCCCGTGCAATATCTCGATTGTGACGTCGAAGAACCCAACGGTCATATCTTTCTGAAACCGCACATTGAAACGACGGAAGAGGTCACGGTGGGGGTTCCGGAGGTGGATGTCGCCAAATGCACCGGATGCGGTCGTTGCGGGAGCTTTGTCAATACAGCGCCATTGTCTGTATCACAGGGCAGGTGATGACCTTCGAGCAGCTTTGCCATTCCTGCGGTGGTTGCATGGCCATTTGCCCAGAGTCCGCCATTACGGAAAAGCAGCGGAAGATTGGCGTGGCCGAATACGGCTCCGTCGACGGTTTGGCCTTCGGCCACGGCAAACTGGACATCGGCCTCATTCAGACACCGGCAGCTCATTCGCCATGTGCAAAATCACGCCAAGGACGATGGCATCGTCATTTTGGACGCGCCCCCAGGGACCTCTTGTCCGGTGATCCAAGCGGTGAAGGATGCCGATTTTGTGCTGCTGGTCACCGAGCCGACGCCATTCGGATTGAACGACCTGGAACTGGCGGTGGGGATGGTCCGGGAGTTGAAACTGCCGTTTGCCGTGGCCATCAACCGTTCGGATATGGGAGATGACGGCGTGGCGCAGTACTGCGGCCGGGAGAGCATCGAATCGCGCTGGAAATCCCCGAACAACCGGAGGATCGCCGAGGCTTATTCACGTGGGGTGATGGCGGTCGATATTCTGCCGCAGTATCTGACGGAATTCTGCCGGCTTCACGAACGACTGGACGCTTGGGGATCTGGCCGATGAAACACGATCCGGATTTCATGGCAAGAATAAATCTGGACCTGGCGGCACGAAGAACCGCACGCAAGGTCCTCGATGTGGGGGAAAACGCCGATCTGGACGAACTGAAGAGGGCCTATCGGATGGCGGCCATCCAATACCATCCGGACCACAACGGCCACACCGCAGAGGCCAACCGAATGTTCGCCTTGATCAAGTGCGCCTACGAACTATTGGCGTTCGACAAGCCGTGCGGTGCCTTGCTCGTGGAGATGGATTCCTGGCCGGACGTCCCCGAAGATGACAAGTATAGGTTGGACAACTCCTGGGGCCACTTCTGCTGGTGGCGAGAGAAATTCTTCGGATGAGGATCTGCTTTTCAGAAGGGTACTCACGCCAGTGTATGACGACCAAGTGAAGGACAAGAAAAGCGATTGCTGCACGGGGAATATTAGAGAGAGATCTGATGAGATTCCTGTCTCGTTTCCTCCGGTGCACGGCCATTTACATATGGAAAGCGGTGAGGAAGAAGATTTATGAAGGAACTGGTTGTCATCAGCGGCAAAGGAGGAACGGGCAAGACGAGCATTACGGCGGCGTTTGCGGCTTTGGCACGTGAAGTTGTCCTGGCAGATTGCGATGTGGATGCCGCGGATCTGCACCTTGTGTTAGAACCGAGCGTCAAACAGGTATCGGATTTTTCGGGTGGCAAGCAGGCCGTGATCGACGCCGGGAAGTGCATCGGATGTGGCCGCTGTGAAGAGATGTGCCGGTTCGACGCCATTCGGTACAACGGGACAGGCAACACCATGGCCATTAAGACCTATGTTGTCGATCCGGTCTCCTGCGAAGGCTGCAAGGTCTGCGTCGAATTCTGTCCCGCCAAGGCCATCGCCTTCAACGATGCGATCAACGGTCAGTGGTTCATCTCAGAGACGCGGTTCGGACCGATGGTTCATGCGAAACTGGGTATTGCCGAGGAGAACAGCGGCAAACTGGTGACGCTGATCCGTAGAAAGGCCAAGGAACTTGCCAGCCAACGTGGGGCCGGCCTGCTCATCGTCGATGGCTCGCCGGGAATCGGCTGCCCGGTGATCGCGTCCATCACCGGAGCGGACGTCGTCTTGGTCGTCACCGAACCGACGCTGTCGGGCCGGCACGACCTCGAACGCGTGGCCGATCTAACCGCCAATTTTGGCATTCAGACTTTGCTGTGTATCAACAAGGCTGATATCAATCCTGAGATGACGACCCGGATTGCGAAAGAGGCCGGCAAACGCGGCATAACGGTGGTTGGCGAGATCCCCTACAACGACGCGTTCACCAAAGCCCAGATCATGAAGGCGACGGTCCCCGAGTACACCGGCGGAGAGATTACCAGCCAAATCAAGGCGCTCTGGCGGCAGGTGACGTATGCCCTTGGCTGACGATGTGAAGGTTATGAACGAACGGGCAACAACCCGTTTCGATTTTGAGAGGATCGCGTCTCGCTACGATGCATGGTATCGAACGGATCGAGGGGCGATGTACGATCTTCTGGAAAAGAGGGCTATCGACGGATTGTTGCCGGCCGCGTCTAGCGACAGCAAGCTCCTGGAGGTCGGTTGTGGAACCGGACATTTCAGTGATCATTTCGCCAGCAGGGGATTTGAGGTGACGGGGATCGATATTTCGGAACCCATGATCGCAAGGGCACGACAAAAGAAGATCAGGAATAGCACGTTTGAACTGGCCAATGCGGAACGGCTGCCATTTGCAGACAAGACTTTTGACGTGGCCGCAGCGATTACCGCGCTGGAGTTTGTGTCCGATCCCGCCAACGCGGTTTCGGAGATGGCTCGCTCTGTGAAGAAGCCCGGTGGCACGCTGATCCTTGGGGTATTGAACCGCCTGTGTGCCTATAACCAGGACAGAAAACGCAGGGCTGCCAGCGTGTATGCTTCGGCGAGTTTGTTCTCCCCCGACGATCTGAGGCACTTGCTGAAGCCTTATGGCACTGTAACGATCCTGGTAGCCGGATTCGTTCCCCGGCGAGATGCATTCGTCTGGTTATCGCCGCTCCTGGAACCGATAGAGCGTCTGACGGGCAACCAACATGGTGCCTTCCTTGCTGCAAAGGTGGTGTTATGAAAGTGCAGGCAGAGGTAAGTCTTTACCCACTGAGAACCATGAAACTCTCTGGCCCCGTCGTGGCATTCTGCCACGTGCTGCGGTCGCAAGGGTTGGACGTTCAGACTCGATCCATGAGCACTTTTGCTACCGGTGACTCCAAAGCCATGTTCAAAGCTCTGAGCGAGGGCTTTACGCAGCTCGCACAAGAAAACGAAATCGTGATGGATGTCAAAGTCTCCAATGCCTGTCCCGACACGGCAGGACAGAAGCTCGATGCTGAAAGGGTGGACTGACTATGGCTGGCAGTGTGACCCCAAGTCAACAGAATCAGGACTATCAAAGACAAATGGAGGTCGAACAGGCCCAAATCCGTCAGCGGATGGCTCAGATCAGATGCAAGATTCTGGTCTTATCCGGCAAAGGCGGGGTGGGCAAGAGCACGGTCGCCGTCAACCTCGCCCTGTCCCTTTCGTTAGCCGGAAAGCGAACCGGATTGCTCGACATCGATATCCACGGCCCCAGCGTTCCGAAGATCCTGAACCTGGAAGGCACGATGGTGGGCGGTATGCCAGATGCGATCCTGCCCGTGGAACTGGGCGAGCATCTCAAGGTGATGTCCATCGGGTTCCTGTTGTCATCGGCCACCGATGCGGTGATCTGGCGTGGCCCACGCAAATATCACATGATCAAGCAGTTCCTCAAGGATGTGGAGTGGGGCGAGTTGGACTTCTTGATCATCGATTCGCCCCCCGGCACGGGCGATGAACCGCTGGCCATCATCCAGCTCTTGGAGAAGGCCGACGGTGCGATCGTGGTGACCACACCGCAAGAGGTCGCCCTGTCAGATGTCCGTCGGGGGATTACCTTCTGTCGTAGTCTGTCTCTACCCGTGCTGGGCGTCCTGGAGAACATGAGTGGATTCGTTTGCCCGACGTGTGGCCAGCGAACCGATATCTTCAAATCGGGCGGTGGCGAGAGCATGGCCACGGAAATGAACGTGCCGTTTCTCGGGCGAATCCCGATCGATCCACAGATCGTCGACGCCTGTGATTCCGGGCAGCCCTACTTAGAAACGTATCGGGAAAGCCAGGCCGCAGCGGACTTCAGCGCGGCAGTCGCGCGGCTGATCGAAGCCCATAGCGAATGGCATGAAGACAATTCAGCAGAAAGGAGATGAATAGCATGCGTATAGCAATTCCCCTGGTACAGGGCCAATTGAGTCTCCACTTCGGGCACTGTGATGAGTTTGCGCTTGTAGACGTCAATTCGGACGAGCAGTGTGTCTCCGGAATACGGACCTTGGTGGCGCCATCGCATTGCGCCCGGCGTTCTACCCCAGTGGCTCAGGCAGCAGGGCGTGAACGTGGTCATCGCCGGTGGGATGGGTAGCCGGGCGCAAATGCTCTTCACTCAAAACGGAATCGATGTGATCATCGGCGCCACTGCCGGCGGTCCGGAGGAGATCGTAACCGCGTATCTGAATGGTTCGCTCCAGACCGGGGCCAACATCTGCGATCACTAGAAGTGACATAGAGTTCGACGCAATGTACAGAAAGCATCGGGCGGTAAAGGATCGGCACATGGAGACGGAATCCCATTCACGACAAGAGGAGCGACCGACCAAGGCCGCACCGTGGTTCAAATGGCGGGCGTTGGTATCCGTGACCACCGGCCTGTCATTTCTGGCGATGTCGATTACCGGCATCGTATTGTTCGTGACGCCGCCTGGTCGCATCGCGCACTGGACCGGTTGGAGAATGTTGGCTCTCACGAAGGATCAGTGGAGTGGTCTGCATATCTGGTTCAGCCTTATCTTCATGATAGCCGCCATTCTCCACCTCTATCTGAACTGGCGGTCTTTGCTGAGCTATTTCCGTAGCAGGATCCATAAGGCGTTCGCCTTCAGGACCGAATGGGTGCTCGCGCTGCTCTTATGTGCTTTCGTCGGCTGGGGAACACTGACCCATGCAGGATTGTTCTCGTCGCTGCTGACATGGAACGAGGCAATCAAACACAGTTGGGAGACGCCTGCCGACCAGGCGCCCATTCCACACGCAGAGCTGATGACCCTGAGCGAACTGGCCCAGAGGACGGAGGGTCTCGAAATAGAATCCATGATCCTGAACCTTAAGGCAGCCGGTGTTGAGGTCCGAATCGCCTGATGTCGTTCTCGGCGACGTTGCGAAGAAAGCCGGCATGACTCCGATGCAGCTCTATGGCGTCGCCACGGGACAGAGCCGGATTCCCCGGTCCGGCGGCGGTCGAGGTGCCAATCGATAGGGCCAGCAAGGCGGTTACGGAATTGGCCGATTGACATTGCGACAGTATTGCGAGCAACAGGGCCAGGACCTGGAGAAGACCGTTCAGAAGCTGCGGGAGAAGGGCTTCCAGGCGGAACCGGGCATGACCGTACGAGAAATCGCGGCCACCGGCGGCGTGCATCCCTCGGCCATGCGGGACATCCTCGCGCCGTGACAATCCATTCCTTTAATATGAACAGGAATATGATGGATCGATTCGCAGATACAACGGTCGACAAATCCGGACACAATCCGCAACTCATCTGTGCACGTGCCTGCATCCGCACTGCGTCGTTTGCAGCCCAGACAACCCGGGTGGGTTGTGCCTGCGGTTTTTGGCCGGGGCCGACGATACGGTTATGGCGGAATTCGAGTTGGATCATGACGTCGAGGGATACGTGGCTGGCCGCATGGAGGCATCACGTCGGCCATCCTTGACGGGGCGATGACAAACTGGCTCTTCGCACACGGGTTGACAGGTGTGACAGCTGAGTTGAACGTTCGATTCAGACACCCAGTGACTGCTGAACGAGCCGACGAGGGTAACCGCTTGGCTCGAGCGGGCCTCACATCCGTTGTATGTGCTCAAAGCCCATATCACTCAGAGCGGCCAATTGAAAGTCCGCTGCAACAGGCAGATTCATGCACAAAGAGTATGGTACAGAAAGGTAATCGGTCTACGATGAGACACAGTATGATCCCAACCAAAGCCTTTCTGACCCGAGGCGTCGGTCGGCACCGATACCAGTTGAAGTCCTTTGAAGAAGCCTTACGAACGCCGGCGTCGCCCAACAGAATCTGGTCCAGGTCTCCTCGATTGTGCCTCCGAACTGTCGCTTCATCGGTCAGAAAGAGGGGCTCGCGAGATTGTCGTCCGGACAGATCTGCTACTGCGTCATGGCCAGAGCTGACACGAACGAACACGGCAGGCTGATTGCTTCGGCCATCGGCGTCGCCATTCCCAAGGATATCAGCCAATGGGGCTATCTCAGCGAGGTCCATGGATATGGCATGAATCACCAACAAGCCTCCGACATGGCGGAAGACCTGGCGGCCGATATGCTCGGGACGACCCTTGGCCTGGAGGTGGATCCCGACCAGGCATGGTCTGAGAAGGAGCAGGTCTATAAGGCCAGCGGGCTGATTATTCGAACATCGAACATCACGCAAACCGCCAGGGGGCAGACAGGACGATGGACAACTACTGTGGCTATCGCCGTGCTTCTATTTGATTGACATAGGTAGGTTCTATGGCCGATGGGCAAATCACGGTACTGGTGGAGAACACCGTAAACAGAGGCGGTCTGCTGGCTGAGCACGGACTGTCCTTCTGGGTCGAGTTTGGCTCTCGAAAGATTCTCTTCGATACCGGCCAGAGCGACATTTTGTTCCACAATGCTCAAGTGCTCGGGGTCGACCTGAGCCAGGTGGATGCCGTCGTACTGAGTCACGGTCACTATGATCATGTCGGGGGGCTGAAGAGAGTCATCGAGGTCGCACCGGCGGTGCCGGGTTATTTTCACCCCGAAGCCTTGGAAATGAAGTTCACATGCCGTTGGAAACAAACCAGAGAGATCGGAATGGACAGGGACGTCGCAGACATGCTTAAGCTGCGTATTGAAGAGGGACTCGGTTCCTACACGAGTGGCCCGGTGGAGATTCTTCCCGGCGTGTGGGTAACCGGGCAGATTCCGCGACGCTCGGCGTTTGAGAATACCGGGGGACCGTTCTACGCTGATTCGGATTGGTGCGCCCGGATGAGCTGTTGGATGATCAAGCGATAGTACTGGAAACCAACGGGGGATTGGTGATCGTTCTTGGGTGTTCGCATGCAGGCGTTGTCAATACGTTGGATTATGTTTCCGAGTTGTTTCCCGACCGTCCCATTCGAATGGTGTTGGGTGGGATGCATCTGGTTCGAGCGTCGCGCGAGCGGATCACCCACACCATCGAAGCCTTCCGCCGACACCGCGTCGAGAAGATCGGCCCGGTGCACTGCACGGGAGCGGAGGCCACGCGGGAACTCTGCAACACGTTGTCGCGGCGGTGCTTCGTGTGCAATGTTGTGCGCAGGTGGCACTATGAGAAAGGTCGATACGCAGTGATGCCAGGTACCAAAGGGTGAGGTTCGTCGTTTCGTCAATTGGCGGAGCACGCTACGGGCGATGAATGGGTTAAGCTTCGATTCCAGAAACTCCTTGTGGCGAATGGCGACGTTTGCTTTGGGGCCCACTGGTTTGCCAAAACGTCCCCAGAGAAACTGCCGGTCCAGAAGAACGAAGGAGATACCTGTGCCAACTTATCAATACCGATGCAATGAGTGTGGGTATGAGTTTGAGTTATTCCAGGCGATGACGGCTGCTCCCGTGGCAACCTGTCCGGAATGCCATGGACCGGTAAGGCGACTGATCGGGGGAGGCTCGGCCATCCTCTTCAAAGGTGCCGGGCGTCATGTGCCGGATAGCGGCCAGACGAATGGACCTACGTGCGGCCGAGATGCGCCCTGTTGTGGTCGAGAAACGCCCTGTGATCGCCGGCCTTGTGATTCCTGACGTTGTCGAAGATTCGTCAGAGACAGGGCATCTTGAGTCCCACGTGGTCCATGACGCGAAAGATGACATGCACATTGCAGCGAACTACATTCGACTTCGAGAGGAGATTCCCGACTACGTCCGGATCATTGTTGCTGCGAAGACACGGTCGGCCGAAGAAGTGATCGAGGTCATCGATGCCGGAGCCCTCGACATCGGCGAGAACTATGTTCAGGAAGCCGAACGAATGCACGACCGTCTGGCGGAGAAGGGACATGCGGTTCGATGGCATTTGATCGGGCATCTACAGACGAACAAGATCAACAAGACGCTGGGGATCTTCGATGTCGTTCAGACGGTCGATTCCATGCAGAAAGCTATCGCCTTGAGTCGAAGGGTGGAGCGGTCCGGGAGAGAAAACCTGTCCGTGTTCCTCGAGATCAACATTGGCAGGGAGGACACAAAGGCTGGAATACGCCCCGATGAGCACGAGCCTTTCGAATCCTATATGGAACGCCTGGTCACCGATATGTCGGAACTTGGCCACCTTCAGATTGAGGGCTTGATGACGATGGGGCCGCGTATCGGAGACCCCGAAAAGAGCCGGCCGTATTTCAGAAGAATCAAGAATCTGTTCGACAGACTCGCGGCCATGAAGCAGCCAAACATCCGGATGCGCTACCTCTCCATGGGCATGACCAACTCGTATCAGGTGGCGATCGAGGAGGGCGCGAACATGGTCAGACTCGGAACCGCCATATTCGGGGCACGCCCATGCCGCCCATAGTGAACAATCTGATGGAGCAATGGGAATGCAATGACGGCATCGAGTTCCTGGAGGACATCGGTGTCCGTCCGGGTGATCACCTTGTGGACTTTGGCTGCCGGGTCGGGCACTACAGTATTCCGGCCGCACTTCTCGTCGACAGTTCAGGACAGGTCTATGCGATCGACACGGATCGGGAGTCGCTGAACCGGTTGGCCACGAAGGCCCGAAGGTTGGGGCTGGCGAACGTTCGAATCTGCGACGCGTCTGATCGACCGGCTATCGCTGTCGAAAGTTGTTCGGCCAATGTGGTGCTTTTGTACGATGTGCTGCACTACTTCGACGCGAGTTGGCGGAAGGAGCTCCTGCATGAGGCCTTTCGTGTCCTCGTGCCGCAAGGGCTGCTCTCGGTGTACCCGAAACACACGGTTGAAGATACGCCCGGCAAGGAGTTCAAGAATCTGAGCATCAGTGATGTGCAGCAGGAGATTCAGTCCTCTTCTTTTCGATTCACCGGCCGCCACCAAGGCCTGATGAGCCACGATGATGAACTTGTAGAAGGATCTGTGCTCAATTTTCGTAAACGTTCGGCGAAGCGGTTGCGGATAGCCTCGCTGCTATTGGAGTTATCAGGATGTCTTTCTTAGACCGATTGAAAAGACGCACGGTCGTCGATGAAATGCAGTCTGAAGGTCTTTCAGCAGCCATCGAAGCGGTCAAGCAGTTCGACCAAAGGACCTTCTGCGTCACAGGACAGGGACTACGGGCTTCGCATGTGCCGAGCGAAGAAGTGTCGCGCTTTCTGGAGGAAGAGTTTCCCGATTATTACAGCTATACGACGAAAGTGCAGACGTATACGAAGCCCCAAGACGTTCTCCATGCCAGGATAGAAATCAAAGGCTGGAGTGGGCTCAGCCAACAGATGAATCGGTATAATCCGTTCGACATGACCTGCACGATCAGAACAGAACCTCCCGCATCGAATTGACAGGCACACTATGGCTATGAAAGAAAAACGGTATATCTACGGGCCAGTCCCGTCGCGGCGTCTCGGACGCTCGCTGGGCGTGGATCTGGTCCCATACAAGGTTTGCTCCTACGACTGCATCTACTGTCAGTTGGGCCGAACCACCAACAAGACCATCGAACGTAAAGAATGGGTCCCGACCAATGAAGTCCTGGTTCAGCTCAAAGATGCACTGCACTCGGAGCCGGACTACATCACGCTCTCTGGCTCGGGTGAGCCGACACTTCATTCCGAGACAGGGCGGTTGATCCGGGCCATCAAAAGCATGACGGACATTCCGGTGGCGGTGATTACCAACGGCTCTCTGCTCTGGCAGAGCGAAGTCCAGGAGGCCCTGCTCGATGCCGATCTGGTGGTGCCCTCGCTCGATGCGGAGAGCGAGGAGATCTTCCGATACGTCAACCGCCCCCATGCCGAAATCCACTTCGATCGGATGTTTGGTGGGCTCAAGGAATTCCGCCAACGATTCCGAGGTCAGTACTGGCTTGAAGCGTTCCTGCTCAATGGCGTGACCACCGTCGAAAAGAGAATAGAGTCGTTGACAGAGTGCATCAGGCAGATCGCTCCGGACAAGGTCCAGGTCAACACGGTTGCCCGCCCCCCGGCGGAAGACTACGCGGAAGCCATTCCTCCTGAACGACTCGAACAGATCGCCCGTACGTTAGGCGAACGAGCCGAAGTGGTCGCCGCCTATCCTCATGGAAGGGTAACCGATGGCTTCCGATCCGATATCGAAGCCATCGTGAACCTGTTGACACGAAGACCCTGCTCGCTGGCAGACATTGCCAGCGGTCTCGGTATTGCCCCCAACGAAGCCGCCAAGCAGATCGACCGGCTAATCTCCGCAGGCAGAATCAGGATCACGCGACAGCACGGGACGTTCTACCGTGCGGCGTCGCCTTGATTCTCAGCCCTCTCGCGGAGGGCATCCTCTGGCGAGGAGGGGAGTGCCTCCAGCAATTCGACCATCCTCATCACGTAGCGGGCGGCGTTGTGTGCCGCTGCTTCATTGAATCGTGCGGTATCCATACGGACATCAGAATCGGCACTGTTGCTTACGCTGCGCACGATCAGAAACGGTATCTCCTGCTGATAGCAGACCTGCGCGACAGCCGCTCCTTCCATCTCCACCACATCAGCTCCCAGACGCTGGCGCAGCTCGACCCGCTTGGTGGCCGAAGCGATAAAGGCGTCGCCGCTGACGATCGTCCCGGTCACGATCCGTGGGACTCTCTTGCCGTCGTCCGTGACGATGTCCTCCAGTTCCAATCCTTCCTGAGCCTTCCTGGCCAGCTCCAGGAGCGTCGTGTCGGTTGGCAAAAAGACGGGGTTATGCCGGCCGGTCAGCGGGTTCCTTACCCGGTACGCATCGAAGCCATCCTCCGTGTAAATGACCAGGTCATGATGTGCCACCTTCTCACCGACGACAATGTCGCCCGGAGATAACTCAGGATCGATGCCGCCCGCAATACCCGTAAAGATAACCTCGCTGGGGCCGAATTCGTGAATGAGCAGGGCCGTCGTCATCGCGGCGTTGACTTTCCCAATGCCCGTTTGGGCCAGTACGATTCGCCTGTGCTTCAGTTCGCCCGTGACGAAATCCATTCCGAGTAGCGTATGGTACTGTGGCTCTATCAGTTGAGCTTCAATGATCTCTACTTCCTCGCCAAAGGCTCCCAGGATTGCGGTAACCGGTGTCTTCTTATCAACAGCGAGAGAGGGTGGACTTAGCAGAGAAGTCAAGCACAGGAGATTCAGGCAAAACGTGGACAGTCGCATCTGTTTAAGCTCCTTTCGGCACGATGCCGTGCTGTGCCTTTTGGTCTAATCACCTTCGGCTGAACCCAGCAGGGGCGGAAGGCACTAGCTGCTGAGCCACCGGGGCATTTGAACGTTTTCAGTCGTACTGTCGACCGTGGGGATATAAGGTTTGATGTCGACGATGGGACTGCCGTTGAGTGTCATCAATCTTGTCGATCCGAACCGTTCCCTCCGCCACCGACTGTATTCTGCATAGCGTCAGCCAAATGAGATTCGGTCGGACCGAGTCCGACAGGCGAAGACGCCCGTCAGAGGGTTGTTCTTGTTGCCCCTCGGATGAACACGGAGGATCCCACGTTTTTCAGGCGTGTCGTTTTTGTCGAACCAGTATAAAACGAACGCATGGGAATAGGCCTCCAATCCGGCGAGGGCGTCAAGGTACGGGCCGAAAATCCGGAGACAGGGGCCTTCGTCGTCCCTCTCCACCCGTCCCCGACCGGTCGCACGCGCAAATAAGCATTCTCTCGCTCGGCGTAGACCGTTTGGGCACACTCAGGCCCGCTGAGCAGAGTACCGAGAAAGCCACCCTTCCCCACGTGCAAGCTGTGACCCAGGAGATGCCGTCTGGAAAGACTCATCTGCGATTCCCTTCAAAGAGTCCGAATTGCATTCTCAGGCACAATCGACGTTGACCCAGGAGAGATCTTATGGGTCGGTGTACGCTTGTCTGTCCGGGATCACGCCGCGCACGCCACCTTCCGGCCGCGGCACATCCCATCCCGTCGCGGGATAAGATGTATGTGGGCGTGCATGATAGTCTGTCCCGCACTCGTTCCACAGTTCACCCCGATATTGAAACCCGTGACTGTCTGGTCGGATGCCTCAATTCGGTCACGCAGAACTTGAATCAGACGATCGGCATCTTTCTTCTCTTCGGGCGTCATCGAGAAGAAGTCCGGCGTGTGACGCAATGGAAGGATCAACATATCGCCCACTCGTTACGGGGTGCTTGTCCATGATGGCCACGACTGTTCCACATCGTTCCAGTACCTTTGGCTCAATGTGCAGCGAGCAGAAAGGGCATTGGTCAGTGCGGTCTGACGTCATGGGGTATCATCCGCTATGACCGAAGACTCTACCACTTTCCTTCTTCGGTACCTGTCCCGAGGCACGTCTCTTTGTTGCTTCGGGCCGCGTCTTCCGCCCAACAAGTAGAACGATAATAGCTCCATCCCACCAGGGACACAAGGGTCGCAAGCCTGAGCAGCAATCTCATCTCAGTCCTCCCAGAACATAGATCATAGGTTCTTCCTCAGCCAGTACCCCGCCACAGCGAGATAGCGAATGACGACGTAGGGATATCCGACCGTCCTATCCTGGCAGTTTCGGATCAATCTGTCCACTGGGAAGCATGTGTCTGGGTGAGATATCCCTCGGTCCTCCAATTGGTACCTTCGACAGTTGCCCAATTGTCCGTCGTCTCACAGAAGTCCTGGGCCCAGGAGCGGGACAGCCGTCCTTCCGTCTCCCAGCGTCTCAGCGGACAAACGGAATACCATCGACACGCCATCCGAAACCTCCTGAGCTTACACTTGAATCAGCGATCACCGGAACGGCTCCTGATCATGCCCTCGGCCTTTTTGCCGGTCAGCCAGCCGACTTTGACATCGTCGACGGGATTCAAGTCGGGAATATAGGGTTTTATGTCCAAGACGGGGGTGCCGTCGATCATGTCGACACCCGAGATGTACAGCACGTTGCCCTCAATGCGTTCCAGACGAACGGTCGAAAGGCCGATCGGATTGGGCCGATACGGACTGCGCGTCGCGAAAACACCGTGTGCTTTCCCACCCCAGGGGGGATGTGCGACGAGACTCGGGTTGGTGACCAGGTGCAAGTGGAAGACCACCACAATATGACTGAAACCGTCCAAGTCTCTCAGTCCTTCTGAAAATGGATCAAAGATGGTGATCTCGGCTTTCGTTTCGCGCCCCCATGGCCTGTCGAGGTACGCCGACATTTGCCTTGAATGGTGAAGAGATTCTGCCGATGGGATGGTAGTGAATCGTCTCCAAAGCCTCGAACCTCCCAGCCTTTACCGAACGATATCCAATGATCGCTGTCCATCCGGCCCATCCCGCAGGAACGCGAACAGACGCCCTTACAGAATACCCTAATCATAACGCAGGTGGCGTCTAGTGCAAATCCTCGCCGAATTGCAGGGCCAGGGCAATCTCTCTGTCGGAGGTGTCTACAAGGGTCTGATCGCGGATTTCCCGGCCGTCTCTTTGGATGCCTTGGACGGGATGATCGAAATGCTCCAGATGCACAACCAGTTTCTCGATCTCTCTCGCGGGTAGGTGGACGGATCCGAATTTGGCCGCTTTGACCGTCTTCGGCCACCTGCAGTGACAGACTCACGAGTCCGAAGCTCGTCGGAATGTCAGTCAGTCGTATCGCGTCGCCCGGGCGCGACCACGTATACGGCATACTTTCCAACAGATGCAGTTCGCGTCCTCGCTCAAGAATCAGCAGGTGTCGTACGAACCGTATGAACTCAGCGCTGGCCCAGTTATGGGGCATGTCACCCACATACTTCTCCGGTTCATCACGCAGATTCTGTTCTTCGCGCCAGCACAGCAGCGGGCAGGCGTGATTGGCAAACGCATACAATGTCGCGGCCGCTTTCCGACTGTGCCCCAGCCACAAATGCGCGTGACCATAGAAAGAGCCGGCATAGTTCCATATTCCCTCCGCGTCCCAGCCGGTTCCATAGATCAGCCCCTCGCGCTGATTCGCATCAAGCATGGCTAACGTACCGCGCATCAATTCATCATCCGGCGCAAAGATGCGTCCCGGATAGATCGACTGCAAAAACGCCCAGCGCGCCTCGTTGCGGCAATTGCGGTTGCTCGCCCTTCATCGTGACCGGGACGTATATATTGCCTTGCTCATCCCTCAGCTTGTCACGATGGCGCACTTGTCGAAGTATCCCCAGTAATCCGCAAACTCGGCCTTCCATTCGAGTGCTTCCGGCTTCCCTAGCTGTTCAGCTGTGGCAATCGCCGCCTTCAAGCCCGCCAGTGTCCAGTAAACGTTGGTGTATTCGCGATGTCTGCCGCCCAGCCCGCCATCGCCAAACCCTACCGGCATCAGGCCGTAGTTGGCCTGCGATGGCTCCTCCATGGTCATCCGGCGATACTCGATGATCTTGGCCACATTGAATCGGACTTTTGGCCATAGCTTCTCCAGCCAGGCATCGTCACCGGTCAATTCCCAGTGTCTCAGAACCATCCAGAGCCGCAGGCCATGTTTCTTGGAGAACGCGATCCCGCTGGGGCCCTCATCCTTCTCAAGTTGTAGCTCCAGTCCGGCCCGTGCCTCTTGAGCCCGCCCCAGATAGCTGACGGCCTCCAGAATGAACGGGCCGTCGGCGGCCCATGTGCCCCTGTAACACGTCGGCCCCACCTGAAAGGCCGGCTCGCCGTCACGCAGCTCCCGGGCTTGGTAGATATTGCGAATACAAGAATCCAAGAGGTCCTGGACGGCGGGGTCCGGTAGGACGATGCGGTCAAGGGGCAGATCCAGGTCTTCTCGCCAATAGCGGACGGCTCGATCCAACTCCTTCCTGGCGGCGTCCACGGAAACGGATACCTCGGCTCGTTCGCCGCGCGCCAGGGCGACCAGCACTTGTTCCTTCTGTCCCGGCTTAAGATCCTTTTCCGCAAAGAACAGGCGGAGAGGATTCTGAATCCGGGAGTCGGCATCGTAGATTGCCAGGGCCTGACTGTCGGCTTGCCCCAGGAGGATTTCTTGCTCGGAAGGGGAAGCGTTGCCACCGAACACCCATAGAGCCGTGAGGATCGTGTTGTCATCTTCCGCCCCGGCGGCCGAACGAACAGCAATATGCACAAAACCGTCACCGTCTTCATCCTTGGCGTTGAAGCAAAGCACCACGGGGTGATGCTGTCCATATTCAGCGACCAGGTCCACCTGCCGGGCGACACGCCCTTCAATGCACAGTTCCAGGGGACGTTTGCCGGCCGATTCATGCCAGCCCTCGATGAGACCGAAGGCGACACCGTATTCTTCTCCTGGCTCCGACGGAAACGTGAATTCCAGTGGCCGGCCGTAGCCTACGAGGACATGGCGGAATCGCGTATCACACGGTTGCACCGGTCGACCCCAATTGAGATTCACAGAAGGTTGGCGGACTGGCAGTATGCATTTCGCCTGGTCGGCTTTCTTTGCCACGTCTGGCAGATAAGACACACATTCCGGCGTGACCCTGCAGAAAGACCGTTTCCCTTCCACATAGCGGATGGTCTGCATGTCCTTATCGACACCTAATTGTCTGCCGGAATCAACCTCCAGAACGATTCTTCCTCGCTGAGAAACGCTTCCACAGTTTTCCATTTCCAGCCAAAGGTAGTCCACGCGTTTGCTGCTCCAATCAGCGACGTCCTGGCTGTCAGGCGTCTGGGCCCAGGCCCGCTGACGAAGTCGGAGATGGCCGCATTGCTTCTCGGTGATTATGACGGGTACGCGGGCATCCAAAAGCCGCTGCTCGACGGGACCTTCGTCGCCAGTTGTCTCGATGTCTCCCCGAACTCGAGTGTTGAAGTCATAGAAGCGTCCGCCGCCGTAGTCGTAATAAAGTCCGCCGTCGGAGCCGACGATGCTCTTGTGCGGGTCGTCGGGGAGACCGATGCACGTTTGCCACCGACGGGTGCATACCGAAAGTCGAGGTGCAGGGCCGGCCGATCATCGACCGGTGCGTTTGGCTTCAAGCCGACAATCTGAAGGGGGATTTCCCGTCCGTTGACGGTCTGAAGTCGCCGTCGGATGAGAAAATGCTGCTGGCAGGAGCAGGCCGAAAATGGCGACCAACCGTATTTGGGACATAGTGACAACCTCTTACCCTGGAGAGATACTGTTCGGAGAACGCCTGTATTCCCTTGGGCATCAATTGTAGGGCCTCCGTAGCCCATCGGCAACCGCCGTCGAAGTGACAATCTGCTATGCACCTTTGCATCGTTCCGGCGTGAATTACGCGCTCTTCGACTTCGGTCGAGGCGGGCTCAGGCGGTATGGCTGACGAAGATATCGACAGTGTCCGGTTCTGCGTGCGCAGTCGCCGTTTTCTCGTGTCCGGCTTTAGCGTGACATAGGTACGACAAGCACTTCGACATGCATTTGGCCAAAACCGCGTTTTTGATGCCAAGAAGCGGGTTTTGGGCTGACTCTGGATCAGTTAGTCGAGGTTCAAATCCTCGTTCCCCAGTTCATAAACGCGGTTTTTGAGACAAAAATTCGGGTCGCTGTCCATATCCGTCCGTATGCGTGCTATATCAGTCCAGATAGGATGACATGCCTTATGACATGCATTGGGCTCTCCTGCCACAGCCGTCGCAGTCTCGTCTTTGAATTGGTACCGTCCTTTTTGCCCCGAGTAGCCCGCGTCTCGCGAGCGGACAGCGCGGCGGGGCGGTGACATGCCTTGCCATCGGTTGCGCCTTAGGGCTTACGCCTGGTCGTTGGTTCCCGTCTTTGGCTCGGTAGCGGCTTCCTTGCCGCCGGAGAACAAGGCCGACAGTCCAGTCACGGCCGAGGCCTTCTGTGCGTGGTCCGTTCGGGTGTAGACGTTCATCGTCAGGTTGATGTCGGAGTGGCGAAGGATCGACTGGGCGATCTTCGGGTGCACGCCACGTCGGGCCAGCAGGGTGGCACACTGACCGCGAAGGGCATGGAAGTCGAAGACCCGCCCGATCTCGTCTTCGTAAGGGATACCCGCTGTCGGCCAGATCCTCCTTGAGCACATCGGCCGTGTTGACGGTCAACGACTTGTAGCGCCCGCCGAAGGCCTTGGCCGCCGGCATCTTGGTCGCCAGGAAGGGCTCCAACTCGGCAGCCAATGATTCACTGATGATCTGAACGTCCTTGCGTCTTCGTTTGGACGAGCCCGCCACGAGGGTGACGGTGCAGGCATCGAGATCGAACGACGCCTTGGTCAGACTGCGGATCTCGTTGGCCCGCAAGCCCGTTTCGATGGCCAGTCGGTACAGCAGATACCGCTCGTGGCCCGCTCATGCCGTGGGTCTCTTCGCCACCGGCAGCGGCCTTGAGCAGTCGGCAGGTCTCGTCATCCGACAGGGCCCGACGCTCGTGACGACGATCCACCTCTTGGTTGATGGTGCGCAGCGAGACCAGGGGTGACTGCGAGGCGTAACCGCTCTCGACCATCCATTTGCAGAAGGACTTGGCCGCCTTCAAGTAGGCGTTGTAGGTGCGTGCCCCCAGCCCTTGGTTGCACAGCCGAGTGAGGAAGGCCTCGACCTTGGCCCGGTCGATATCACTGAAGTACTCCACGTCACATTCGTCCATCATCCGGGTCAGTTGCCGGCCACAGTCCCGGATGTATCGCGGAGAACGGGCCTTGGCCTGGAGATGCGTGACGAACAGAGCCACCAGTTGCTTGATCGGCGTATCACTCATCAGTCTGCAGTTGTCGATCAAGTCGAATTTGATCAACTGGCGTCGCATCTCGGTGGGCAGTTGTTCGACCCAGCGATGCAAAGGTCCATCCACGGGATGCCCGCTGGCCCGGCAGTTGATCAGCCGCTGGAGATTGGCCGCCAGTCCGTCGGTCGCATCGCTCGGTCGGTGAACCCCATGCATCCGTCGACGAATCCCCCGATGGTCTTCGAACTGCGACATGCCAGCAGGCCGACTTGACGAGCATGCTGCTTGCCGTCCTGGGTGAGCAGGTGTTTCTTGCTTCGGCCGCCGCGTCCCTTGTACTCGACGTATCGGACGTCCATAGCGGTCGGTGCACGTGACCTGGCGTTGGCGGGAAGGGGTCTGGTGTATGATCGTTTGAATACCCTCATGACACAGTACCTCCAAGTCCGGCCGCCGAGGCTGCCAGAACGGGCCGGCGAGCGGCCCCAGCGAAGCGGACGGTTCCGTTTTCTATTGTCGTGTCCTGGTGACCACAATTTTATCTGGCGGAGTCCTCGCAAACAAGACATAGAAGGTCGCCTGTTTAACCTGTGTTTTTGATGTCATGAGGGCCGTTTTGCCGCAACCGACCTTCCCGGGACGGGCAGCCGGCCAGCTGCCCAGCTCTCCAATTCGGCCCGGACCCAGAGGGACCGTTCGCCGAGCTTGACCGGCAGCGGACCGATCCGGCCGGAGGCGCAGAGCTGGTAGAAGAGGCTTCGCCCAATGCCCAGAGCCGCCGCCGCGCTACGCGCATCCATGAGAATAGGTGGGCACGCGGTCAGGGTTGTTTCGTTCTCTGTTCTCGGTGTCATTCGTCAACAGGATTGGTCATTGCCGTTCCGTTTGTGGTCACCGCGTACTTTGGTCTTTCTCGCCTCAGATCTGGGATTGTCGGCGGTGCTCATTTGCTATCCTTGACGATCAGTCCGCATTCATGGAGGGTCAAGGATTCCGGATGATCTCCTTTGGGTTTCTGGTCTCAGAGCGCGTGCAGTTGAATAGAGTCGTACACATTCAGGCCCCCTTGCTGTCCTTGACGATTAATCCCAACTGCGCAGCGTCAGCGAATCCGAGCAGAAGCTAAACGCCAGGCGACAGCCGGTGCCCCGGCCGTTGCGTGCCTTCTCGATCCGCACCGTCCGGTTGTGCTCTATCGTCGTCGTGCCCAAGGCGGTCTTGATCTTCGATTCTTTCGGGTCGTGATTGGCCAGCGTGATGATCGTCTCACTGAAGCGTTCGTAGGCAGCCGAGCCGGCCAGGTTCTCCCGCGTCGGTTCGGTGACGCCGCGCTGTGGATGCGTGACGAGGATGATCGAGCAGCCATGTTCCGTGGCCGTTCGTTTGACGGATCGCAGGAAGGTCAGGTCGCTGACCCAGGGCTTGTCCGTACGGGCCGCCGCCGTGATCGGATCGATGGCGATGATCCGTCGGCCTCGTCTTGCCTGGTCCTCGGCCCACTCGGCGAGTTGTTCCAGGGTCTCGGCACCGAGCATCTCCGCCGTCGAGAGATGCTGGGCGATGGGTTCCAATACGTCCGCATGGTCGCGCATCAGTTCGCGGGTTCGGTGGGGGTTCTCGGCTACCCAGTCGGGGTCTGTGACCTCTCCGACCCCACTGACCTGCGCCAGGGCACGGGCCAGGTGGTAAGGCTGATCGCCTTCGAGCGCGTAGAGCACCGCATTATCGCCGGCCTCCAGCCAGTGCCGCATCGCCTGCAGCAGCATGAACGACTTGGAGGCGCCGACGGTGCCGGCAAACAACGTGGTGGTCCCGGGCAGCAGGGCCTTGGTCAGCGTGCCCAGCAGCGGCCATGGCCAGGCGATGCAGCGGTACTGCCCCCGGAAGATCTGTTCGTGGCGATCGATCAGTTTCGTCAGTGGTCCCAGCGTCCGGGCTCGGTCCAGGCAATGCAGCAGGATAGCGGTAATCGCGCCTTGCGTCTTGCCGCTGGCGACCAACTGGGCGACGAGATCGGCCGCATCTTCCTTCTCGGCCAGATCGAGCGCCGTCGGTTCGATCCAGGCGATCCGGGGCCTTGGTTCGAGCGACTCCAGCAGGCTCTGCACTTGCCGCATGTGATTGTGGCCCGCATCGTCGTTATCCGGCCACAGGAAGACCTTCTTGCCGGCCAACGGTGTCCAGTCGCAATGGTTGGCTTTGCCGGCGCCGAAGGGATTTGTGGTGGCCACGATGCCGTAAGCGGCCAGGGCATCACAACACTTCTCTCCCTCGCAGACGACTACACTGTCGCTGTCGACAAGAGCCTCACGACGGTAGAGGGGCCAGGGCTTGGCCGGCGCTCCCAGCGCGAAGCCTCCGGCTACCGCATGGGCGGGGCGGTAGCTCTTGCCCTCGGGCGTTTCGCAGCGAAAGACGATCATGATCGCCTGGCCGGTGGTGGGATTCCGGTAGGCGTGTTGCGATGTCACCCGGCCCGGCAGGGCGGCCCGTAGGGCGTCGAGATCGCGATAGACCCTTCCGCTGCCTGTGACGGTCGGACGACGGCTGAGGGGATGGTGCCGGCGTTGGCTGCGGCCGGTGGTCTGACCATGGGCCTCGCTGAGGACTATGGTGAGGGGCCTTCCCTGCACTTTGGCTCGAACGCCGAAGATGTCTTCGCACACGCCGCAGGCCTGGCACTTGAATCGCCAGACGTCGTCCCTGCCTCGATAGACCCCGGCGCTGGGACGATGGTCCTCATGGAAGGGACAGAGCATCCCGCTGCCGATAACCTTGGCCCCGGCGGCTTCGAGTTCGCGAAGAAGGGCATCGCGATCCCGTCGGAGGACGTCGAGTTCGCCGGTCATACGAACGCTCCTGCTTCGCGGAGGATCTCGTCGGCCTCGGCCTCATCGGGCAGCCAGTCCGGGTCGCCTCGCTTCGGTTCCGGTGTCGCGGGGATCTCATCCTCCCAGCGGCCCTGGTTCAGAAATGTGCTGGGGTGAGGGGCGAATCGGCCCCCTTCTCGCTGCCACTGTTCGGTTCGCTGGTAGGCCTCGACGGCGGCGATGATCTGCTCGGCCAGGTCCGCTGTGGGCTTCAGGCTCGCCCAGATAGCGCGGCATTTCTTCTTGCCGACCTTGCGAGGGTACACGGCCCAGAACCGCTCGAAGAATTCACCGCCGGTGGGGCCCTGTGTCGGTGAGGATTTTCGCAGGGCTGGTGTCGGTCGAGTCACCTGCCTGACCAACGGTCCGGACCGGCTCGAAATGATCGTTGTTCTTTTCCCTGTTAGTTTTCTTGTTCTTTTCGGGTGCAGAGTCTGAACCCTTTTCGTGCAGAAACTGAACCCTTTCAGGTGCAGACTCTGAACCCTTTTGTCTGTCCAACGGTGCAGAAACTGAACTGTTTGGGTGCAATTTCTGAACTCTTTTCGGTGCAGATCTTGAACCTTTTCGGTGGTCTCCGAACGGTGCAGGATCTGAACTGTTTTCATGCCATTGCGAGACCTCTTCGAGAACAGCCGATTCTGAACCCTTCTGATCCTCTGGAAAGGGTGCCGTTTCTGAACCGTTTCTCTGCCAGGTGGCGAAGGGTACGACGGCGTAGCGATTGCTTTGAGCCCGTCCGCCTCGGCGGCTCTTCTCGGCGCAGATCAGCCCCACTCGTTCCAGGTCGCGAAGCGCCTTGATGACGGTATTCTTGGCTACCCCCAGATCGGCGCAGATCGTGGTCAGCCCGGGCCAGGAGGCCCTGTTGTCACCCTGTCGAAAACGCAGGTAGGCGTACATGATCTTGTGGCTCCACCGCAGCGACCGGCAGCCGAGCAATTCAGCCTCCAGTTGGAGATGCCATTGACTCATGTCTGCGTTCTCTCCAGCGGTTTGGCGAATCGTTCGTGCGTCTTGCCAGTGACGCTCCTCGAACGGGACCCGAAAGAACGGACGATCACCGATCGGGTCGGGCCATGGACTTGGCTCGGTGTCGGTTCATGGGATGGATTCCTTTCCTTGGCGTTCTCAAATAGCTCTCTGGCGAACGACTGCATCGCGGCGCCCGCTGATTGCGGTCCGTATGGAGGAGGTTCCTCTCGCTGCATCCATTCGACGAATCGTCGGCCGGCCGTATTGGGCCCGGTCAGAATCGCAGCGATGGCCGCCCGGAGCTTGGGATCGATACGGGGCAGGGTCATTCAGCGGTTGAATCCTCGAAGCGGGCCGCCCGGCGGGCCAGGACTCTCCGGACGGCGGCAAGGTTGAACAGCCGGCGTCTTCCCACGCGCAGGCAGGGCAGTCGACCCTTGTCACTTTCCGCTTTCAGCCAGGCCGCTGGCAGGCGAAGCTCGCGGGCCAACTGGTGCAATCCGACCAGGTGGTCTTGGTTTTCATTCGAATCAATCATGCCCCTGATTTTAGCAGGGCAGGTGGGGGCTACGTGGGGGTATACGTGGGTGTTTTCGTGGGGACCTAAGCTTTTTCGTGGGAATTCAGGCGAAAAGTGCCCTTCTTCTGGCCGGAAACGATCAGGGTTCCCCAGGCCGGATGGACGCCGTTCTTCTGTTTGAAGACGTCTCTCAATCGACTGGCCAGTGATTCGATTTCCGCCAGGATGTAGTCCTGGCCGAGTTCGCCGCCTTCTTGCTGCCACAGCAGCCTGATCGCCGCCGCCTGGTTCCTGGTGAACGTATACTCCTGGCCGTGGTACGTCACCGAGCGAAAGTCGTCCGAATGGGAGATCGCTTGCGCCATCGTCCTCGGGCTGTGCGTTTGGATGCTCCACATTCTCCTCGTGCGTGTCACTTGCCTGAGCCGGTCGCGTTTCCTCTGCAAGCAGGAACGGTCGGATGATCCGCCACAAATCATTGAGCTTGCTCACAGACATTCTCCCGTCGACGTGATAGTCAACGTTGGGGTAGATGTAATCGTGAAGGATGCAGATGTCCCGCTCCAAGTCTGGCGGAACGAAGGCCCCCTTCACGTCAAAGACGCCCTCCAATTTCCGGCCCAGAACGAAGAACATCCAGGGTATATCGTCCATGTCGCGTTGCCGAAACGGGGCCAAGTCCTCTTCAACCATTTCCGGGAAGGGCGCCCGCATACTTTTGTGTCCTTGCAGGCGGCACTCATGGTATTGCCGTACGATGGCAACGGCTTGTCTGACGTACTGCTGCCAACAGGCGCATAGCGGAGACCGAGTTCGAAGGGTTCCCGGAGCTGCGCCTTCTGTTGGGCTTGCAGGACTCCATCTGCTTGGGAACGGGCGGCGGTCAGAGGGGGCAGGAGTTGCACCATAGTCCAGTGTTCGAGGTCCTCTCCAAGAAAGTCTCCCGGTTCAATCAGTAGTTTGCGGATTTGCTGTCGCAGCCGAGCGCGACCTGCCTCATCAGGTTCCCACTGGTACCCATACTCCCACGTGATACCGCTCCATGAGTCTACCCTCGGAGCAAGTACCCAGCAGAACTCTGCGTAGTCAGCCTTCCCCAGTGTGATCGTCTCATCATCGTGCAGGCGTAGCGGATACTTCGGGACTTCGATGGATTCTGGATGCGGGTTCACCGCGTAATGCACGAACAGTTCGTGTGCAATCTCATCACGGGTCAAGCGACGGATAGGACGAGAATCGGATGTGGGGCCCTCCGGCGGACACTCTGCCATTGTTCCATCCTTGTGTTCTGATCGATTTGGGCGACGCTGTCGGATAGGGCAAGCTACTTGCCCGGACCGACAGTGGCCGGCGTCCCGGCCGCCGGATGTCACTCTAGCGGGTCGTTCCAACCAGCGACGCCGAGCGTAGACCGGCACCGCCATCTCCGTGCAGGATCGGGACAAGACCGACAGACGCGAGCGGTAGAGGCAGCCTGAAACCCGAACCGTGATGGGCCAACTGCGAAGCGGCCCCCCAATGCACGGCCCATCCTATCCGGGCAGGCACTGGGCGGTCAACCCCTCTGACCGCGTCGCTGTCATGGGGCCAGCCGTGGGCTCGGCAGCCAGCCTCGGGGCAACAACATGCCGGCCTACGAGGTCAAAAGCCTCACTTCAGTCCATTGGTCGTTCCATGTGCCCCACTCATGAGATGCCAGCGCAATCGACACCAATGATAAAACAACTTGGGGCAATGCATGCAATCGCCTTAAAGACGCTCTGGCTGCTGTTTCGCGGCGCAACCGCGCGTAACTTCGAATCGGTTCGTTCAGAGCAAACGCGGCCCATTGACGCATGTGGCCAGAGGTTTGTCTTGCGATATCCCGGACGCCGGTGTGGTTTCGGATGAGGGATCGGGCATTATGTTGAGGATATCACGCAGTCTCCCAGCGTCCTGAATGAGACGCCCGACAAGGGCATACAGTTCAGCCTTCTGACCCGGGTTACCCTGCCCCAGCCGTTCAAGTTCGCTCCGGACGACCCTCATGATGTCTGTCTGCGTGATGATGCCGCAGACCTTCTTGGTGCGGTCCGTCACAACCAAGCGATGCAATCGCATGGTATCCATCTTCTTGCCCGCACTGAGGACTGAATAGCTCGGTGGGACGGCCACTATGGGAAACGACATGACATCCACGATCAGTGTCGTTGTGGGGTCTTTGTGCAGGGCTACGACACGCTTGAGCAGGTCCTTTTCCGTCAGAATGCCAGCAACTTCCTGGCGATGCGTCGCGATGAGACAGGAAATTCCGTTGGAGGCCATAATCCGGGCTGCTTCGGCGATAGTGGCCCCGGTATCCACCGTGGCGACCTTGGTGGTCATAATATCGGATACCGCCCCTAAGGGACTGATGGATATCAGCCCTCGCATGACGTCGGTCTGCGTGATAATGCCCACCAGAAGGCCGCCATCCACCACCGGCAGCCTCTTGATGTTCTTGGCTTCCATGGTCCTGCCTGCGACGATCACCAGTTCCTCGGGCGACACCACCTCGACGGGACTGGACATGCGTTCGCTGATGTGTAAGCGATGGAAATCCGTGTCATCCCCGGCAATTCCCTTGAGGATGTCCTTGTCTGTGAGGATGCCAATCACCATTTCATCGTCGGTGACGACAACGCATGAGATACTGTTTTCGGACATTTTCTTCGCAGCACTGAACACCGTGTCGGCCGTGGTCGCCGTGATGATCTCCCTGCTCATGATGTCACTGACTTTCAGCTGTCCACGATGAGGCGAGAACTGGCGGGGGAGGATCACATCAGTCATGGCCGTTGTCTCACTGACCTCTGCTGCGAATTCCATCGATTTGCTCCTGAAGATAGACCTGCTGAATGTCACTGTCCATTTGCCTCTGATCTGGGACTTCCAGGCCGATACCAGGGTCTTCTTCGGAAAGTCTCGGGGATGACTTTGGAGAAGACTTGTTTGACAAGGCTATTTCCTGTGAAAATACATATCTTCCCTTACCCTTATCCCCGTTGCCTTGTCACAGGAAGGCCCAGGCAGACCCTGAGCCACGGGGGGCATGGCACGGGGTCTGGGGCGTTTGAAGGATGCCGTTGTCATCGGCTCGGTGCAGGAGGGGCTTGAGCGGGTCATCGGCTTGTCGGCCAACCGGTTGTCCGGCGGCTGGTCTTACCATTATGGGCTCGTGATGCTGGTAAAATAGGCGATCCTGCCCCGAAGGCTGCCACTGACTCCCTACACACACTTTATTGGCAGCCTTTGGATAACGGTGGCAGTCTTTGGGACCTAGCTGGCAGTCTTCGTGTCTCAGTCCTATAATACCCAACATTCGTTGTTGAGGGGACGATCTCCGGAACGAGGCCGCCTGGCTGTCGGAGGGCCACAGTCACGTGCCCGGCAAGTGCCAGCACAGCAGGTCAGAGCACCGTCAATTTGACATCACTTGACGCGATTTGCTGCAAAAGGGCGCATCGGCCCCAGCCGGGTCGCTGGTGACGGTGCCGGGCCATGGCGGGGGACCTCGGGTCTGGCGAGCCGGCAGCGAGTCCGTATCTCGTTATTAAGGGGTCATTTACGGCAGTATGTCCTTTGGTAGGGCCGGCGGACTTTGGGCCATTTGGCGGGCGTTTGGGGCCGTTTTGGGGCTCGCCCGCCAGGAGCCCGAAATCGCACACCGCGCGCACGGACGTCAAATCGTAAAAAAAATCTTTGCGAGCGTCCGAAGCCCGCCATCTCGCCACCGCGAAGAGGGTATACCCCGGGAAGGACCCCGTGACCTTAAGTACTCTGTGTAGTCGCGGTTAGGTGTTCCGTGGAAGGGTTTTCCTTTGTCGTGTAAGAAGATTAGTGATGTCTGTATCGTGGTTCGCACCAGTTGGCGCCATCTTGATCCCGTATCGAACCCGATGAACTTGTCCATGGTTGCCTCCAGTCATTGAGGATCTGTTTATCCGGGGTCATCAGTAACCCGGTACTCCGTCAGGCGGTCAGCCAATTGCCCGTAGGGGAATGGCTGTGATAGGTACTCGGGGCGATTAGCGATCTCGTAACCCAGGGAACGATCAAGGTTCTTGAGATTAAAACCGGGGAAGAGAAGGTACCCACGCGTTGGCGTTCAGCCCGGACGGCATGACCATTGCCGCAGGAACGAGCGATGAGAGTAAGAACACGTATGACATCGTCCTCTGGCAATCCGGCCCTCTCGCTGATGCTGGCTGGTTCCGACGAAGACAGTGACAAATCAAACGCCATGACAAGGAAGGATTCCAAGTGACCCCGCTGTGGCTGCACGGACAGGTGCTGACCACAAGAGGCCAACGCAGCAACGAATCAGGCACAATACCAGACAACTTGGAACCGCACATCACGGCAGGACAGTTGATTCCGTCGACCATAGTTTGGAGACCCGGATCGTCAAATCTGTTGAAACCATAGTCAAACTTATTGAAATTAGGCCGCATATGAGATTATCGTGGCCATCGGAGCAAGCAAGGGAGCCGTTCATGACGTTAAATGGGAAATGACAGATAAAGTTGCTGAACGCAAGCACACTCAGGCAATCGAGGCAAAAGCAATAAGAGCATACATCAAAGCTGGTCAACCGCAAGCAGGTGTTCGTGTTCGGAAACAAGGTGCTTAGCCGGGGCTTGAATAAGGAAGGGAAATGAAGCGATCGATCCTATTGTTTTCGCTAA
>CAVSCO010000027.1:0-49020 GCA_963726475.1 uncultured Phycisphaerae bacterium
CATATCCACAATTCCGGATGGGTCCAGAGCCCGGGCGTCGAAATCCTCCGCGATCCGAACCGGTACGACGAATTGAAGGACTACATCAAGGGCGTTGTTGGACACTTCCGCAAGGACCGGCGCGTGTTCGCGTGGGACATCTTCAACGAGCCTGACAACCGAAACGATCCGGCGTACGTACGATTCGAGCCCGAGAACAAGGCCGAGCTGTCGCTGATGCTTCTGAAGAAGGCATTCACGTGGGCCCGTCAGGCCAGGCCGACGCAGCCGATCACCGCCGCGGTCTGGGCGGGGGACTGGTCACCGAACGGCAAGCTTTCCGAAATCAATCGCTTCATGCTGGAGCAGTCGGACATCATCACGTTCCATTGCTATGCGAATCTGACCGAGACGCGGCGTCGCGTCGAATCGCTCAAGCCTTACGGCCGGCCGATGATTTGCACCGAGTACATGGCCCGTCCGGCGGGCAGCACGTTCGCGAGCATTTTGCCCTACTTCAAGCAGGAGCGGATCGGCGCCATCAACTGGGGCTTCGTCGCGGGTAAGACGCAGACGATTTACCCGTGGGATTCGTGGACGAAGGCCTATCGGTCGGCGCCTCGCGTCTGGTTCCACGACATCTTTCGCCCCGACGGTACGCCGTTCGATCCGAAGGAAGTGGCGTTGATCCGACGATTGACCGGCAAGTAGGCGACCGGGTGGCAGCCTCAAGCGAAGCTCGGGGATGGCGGATCGTGAACCATCCCCAAACCCTTTGGGTTTGAGGCTGCCACACAGACACGAACGTGGAGTCCGAGGAGAACTACACTATGGGGACGATCGAACAAGGCGTGAGGCAGGCGATCGACAATTGCCTCCGAATCCAACCGGGCGAGCGGGTCGTGATCATCACCGATCGTGAGACGCGTGAGATTGGCGATGCCCTTCGCGTCGCGGCCGAGAAGATCGTGGGTGACATGACATTCTTCGTGATGGAAGACTTCGGGCCCAGGCCGATTGAATTCCCCGAGGCAATGGCTGAGTCGCTCAAGGACGCCGACGTCAGCATCTACGCGGCTCAGGGTGCCGAAGGAGAGTTCCAGACGTTTCGGAAGCATCTGGTCGAGGTTGTTGAAGCAAATCCGGAGCTGCGTCACGCGCATATGATCGGCATCACGGCCGAGATCATGCGCGATGGCATGTGCAGCGACTATGGCGAGATCCAGAGAGTCAGCCGATGGGTCTACGAGAAGGTCAAGGACGCCAAGGTGATTCGCGTTGCGACGGAGAACGGATCCGACTTCACTGGCCGATTCAGTCCCGACCTGAAATGGCTCATCAGCGATGGAGACATCCAGCCCGGGCGCTGGAAGAACCTTCCTGATGGCGAAGTATTCACCTCGCCTGCGACTCTCGATGGCCAGGTCGTCATCGATGGCTGTCTGGGCGATTACTTCACGGAGAAATACGGGTCGCTGACCGAGACGCCCGTGGTCGTGGAGGTCCGAGAGGGTCGAGCGGTTCGCGAGAGCCTGCACTGCGACAACGAACCGCTCCGGCGAGAACTGGACAAGTACGTCTTCGAGACCGACGAGAATAGCAGCCGGGTGGGCGAGTTTGCCATCGGCACCAATACGGGGCTGACCCGACTGATCTACAACCTGCTCCAGGACGAGAAGTTTCCGGGCATCCACATCGCCTTTGGCAGCCCGATCCCGCATAAGACCGGCGCCAAGTGGGACAGCGCCGCACACGTCGATGGCGTACTCATCGCCCCGAGCATTTACGTCGATGGGCACACGCTCATGGACCAAGGTCAATTCTGCTTCGACTGAACGTAAGGAGGACATGCCATGTCGGTTCGATCTCGATTCAGCTATCTTCATCTGGTCGTCGCATTGTCGCTTCTCTTTTCGATCGTATCTTCCGTGTCGGCGGGCGGATGAGAAGGCCAAACTCGCTTTCAACGCGGATGAGAACGGTCAATACACGTTCGACACGGGCGTTCTCAAGGGCGTGTTGCAGCCGGGCGGAAAGGCCCAGGGTTTGGCATCCGTGGTGCACATCCCATCGGGAACGAGGCTGGACCAGGGCGCGGGGATCTTCAGCTTCTATCGCGTTCTCACGAAGGACAAACGATATGGCGCGATGGCGTGGGACTGGCCGAGCACGTCGAAGGTCTTGCCCGACGGCGCCGTCAACGTCTATCGGGGTGCCACGGCCGACCGACCCTTCGATCTGACTGCCATCTACCGCTGGACCGGACCGGCTACGCTCGATCTGGAGGTCACGGTCAAGGCTGTCGAGGATTGGACGGTTTCGAGATCTTCGTAGCGTCGTACTTTGACAAGTCACTTGCCTGGCCTTACGTCTATGATTCGGCTGGTCCCAGTGGCAAGCCTGGCTTTGTGCTGGCAACCAAATCCGATGGCGACTGGCAGATGTTCCCGCGCGACGATAAAGTCCTGGCGATGGTTCACGACGGTCGCTGGACGAAGCCGCCTTACCCGCTCAACTGGGCGATCCGGCCTCCGTTTGCCGAGCCCTTGGGCTTCCGCCGCAACGCTGACAAGAGTCTGGCCGTCGCTATCATGAGCCTGCCGTCCGATTGCATCGCTATCTCGACCCCTTACGAGGGTGAGACGCACTACTCGATGTATCCTTCGCTCTTCGGCCGAGACGTCAAAGCGGGCCAGTCCGCCAAGGCCCGCGCTCGACTCGTTGTCACGACCGAAACCTCCGATCGCGACATCCTGAACCTGTACCAGGACTACAAGAAGGCATTGTCCCAAAAATGATGTAGGGTGGGCACTGCACACGACCTCCCCGGAGACGATCAAATGATACAACTGCGTCCGTCCTTGATCCTCGCCATGACGCTTGGTCTCTTCTGTGGCATCGCCTGTTGTGATGAGTTCTTGCCGCGAGACTGGGAGAACCCAGCCGTGTTCACGCGGGGCGAAGAGCCCCCGCACGCACCGTTGCTCCCGTTCCGCAGTGTCAAGGAGGCGGTGACGAGCCTGCGCAAGTCGGGCCCGTTCTATCAATCGCTCAACGGGACGTGGAAGTTTCACTGGGCTGCCGTCCCCGAGGATGCACCGGCGCTGTTCTACACGCCGGACTTTGACATTCGCAACTGGGACGATATCACGGTGCCCGGGACGTGGCAGATGCAGGGGTTCGGTCATCCGATGTTCCGCAACGTGCATCAGCCTTTTCCGGCGACGCCACCGACGGTGCCTTCGGAGTATAACCCCGTCGGTTCCTACCGCCGCACCTTCACCGTACCCAAGGCGTGGAAAGACCGGCGCATTTTCCTGCACTTCGAAGGCGTCAAGAGTGCATCCTACGTCTGGGTCAACGGCCGTGAGATTGGCTACCACCAGGGCGGGATGGAGCCGGCTGAGTACGACATCACGCCGTACCTTCAGGAGGGCGACAACACGCTGGCCGTCCGCGTGTATCGTTACTCCGATGGGACCTACCTGGAAGACCAGGATATGTGGCGGCTGGCCGGCATCTATCGCGATGTGTACCTGATGGCGACACCCACCGTGCACGCCCGGGACGTCTACGCGACCGGTGATCTCGACAAGACCTATACCGATGGCATGCTGACCGTCCAGGTCCAGATCAAGAACTATGGCCATACTCCGGCAACCGGCTATTCCATTCGGGCTTACCTGCTCGACGCGAAAGGCAAACGCGTCTTTCGCAAACCGTTGGAGCAGGAGCGCGATCGACATCGCGCCGGGGCAAACGGTGACGGCGACCCTCTCGGCCGACGTGCCCAATCCGTTGAAATGGTCGGCCGAGAAGCCCCATCTATACACGGTGGCGGTCGAACTGCTCGACGCCAGGGGCAAGACCACCGAGGCGCTGAGCACGCGAATGGGATTCCGCAAGGTTGAGGTCCACGACCAGGCGGTCTACATCAACGGCATGCCCATCAAGTTCAATGGCGTCAACAGTCACGTACACCATCCCGACACAGGGCGGACGATGGACGTCGACACGATGCGTCGCGACCTGACGCTGATGAAGCAGTTCAATGTCAATTGCGTGCGGACGAGTCACTACCCGCCCAACATCGAGTATCTCGATCTGGCCGATGAGCTGGGCATGTACATCGTTGACGAGACGGCCGATGAGGCGCACGCGACAATCTATCTTTCCGAGCGGCCTGAATGGCGCGGAGCTTACATCGACCGCGCGCGTCACATGGTGATGCGCGACCGGAGTCACCCCAGCGTGGTCATCTGGAGTGCGGGCAACGAAAGCGGCTCGGGTCAGAACATCGCGGCGTTGATTGCCGAGGGCAAGAAGCTCGATCCCTCTCGTCCCAACTGGCTCTACGGGGGCAACACCGATCTGCTGCCCTTTGAAGACATCGTCGGGCCCCGCTATCCGCACCCGAGTGAGTTGGAGAAGGTCGGACAAGTCCCGGCCGACAAAGACCCTCGCCCGTCGTTCATGGATGAGTACCTCGCCGCGACGGGCAACAGCCTGGGCCAACTGGAGGAATACTGGGAGTTGATCCGCCGCTACCCGCGTCTGACCGGTGGGGCGATCTGGGATTGGGTGAGCCCGGGCATCCGTCGGGCCGTGCGCCTGACGCCCGACAGTTCCTCGAATGGTGTCATGGCGTCACTGATGGGTAGGGCGAAACTCGTGCCTGGCCGGTTTGGCAACGCCGTCTCGTTGAGCGGGCATGACGATTGGGTGGAGTTGTACGACGATCCCTGTCTCGATGTCACGGGGTCAGGGCTGACTCTCGAGTTGTGGGTCTATCCCCGACGGTGGAATGGCACCTGTCCCTTCGTCACCAAGGGGGCGGGCCAATATGGCCTCGAACAGGTCGATCGTGACACGCTCGAATTCTGGGTTGGCACGGACAAACGCGTCGCCGTTCGTGCCGCGACGCCCCAGAACTGGCAATACAAATGGCATCATTTGGCGGGGACTTACGATGGGCAATCGCTGAAGCTCTATTGTGATGGCAAAGAGATCGCCAGTGCAGATGGGGCAGGGCAGATCGCACACAGTCCGTTCCCGGTGAACGTCGGTCGCAACGCCGAGCGGCATGGCCAGGAGCACGCCGGTGAGTTGTGCAACTCGGTGATCGACAGCGTTCGCATCTATGCGAAGGCACTTTCACCCGAGGAGTTGGGGACGGACGCCGGACAGCGGAAGGCGAGCCCGGCGGTGTGTCTCGATTTCGACACGGTCCGGACGAAGGGCGAGTTCTTCTCGCTGGGTATCGGAGGCCGGGCGTATGGACTGATCTGGCCCGACCGACGCGTTCAGCCTGAGCTATGGCAGCTCAAGAAGACGCCTCAGCCGGTCACGGTCCAAGCGATAGATCTTGCGAAGGGCAAGGTTCGGATCGTCAACAGACACAACTTCACCAATCTCAGTGAACTCGATACGGCCTGGACGATCAGCGCCGAAGGCGAAGTCCTTCAGCAGGGCACGCTCGCGCTCGACGTCCCAGCGGGCAAGAGTACTGACGTGACAATTCCATTCGAGGCGCCGGCCCCTGAGCCTGGCGTCGAATGCTGGCTCCTGGTCAGCTTCACGTTGCCCAAGGCGACCGCGTGGGCGCCGAAAGGTCATGAAGTGGCGTGGGAGCAGTTCAAGCTCCCGGTTTCTGTCCCCGCACCTGCGCTGTCGCAGTCCCAGGGCGACCTGGCGGTTGAGAAGGACGTTCGTGCGATCCTCATCTCCGGGTCTGATTTTGTCTATCGTTTCGACGTGGTCGAAGGGACGCTCACGTCACTGAAGATTAAGGGTCACGAACTGCTCAAGAAGGGCCCATCGCTTGAACATCTGGCGGGCGCCGACGTCCAACGAGACCGAACGCGACTGGGGCGGCTCGCCGATCGTCAACGAATGGCGACGGGCCGGTCTGGATCGACTTGCGGTGAACGTGCAGAGCGTGGATGTCAAGGAGTCCCCGGGCCAGGTTCAGCTCGACGTCGAAACGCAGTGCCATGCCGATGGTACCGAGTCGAGCGTTCAGAGCGACTACACCTACACCTTCCTCGTCACGGGTGACATCCTGATCGACCACCACGTTACATGTGAGGGCTGGATGCCCAAGTGGCTGCCCAAGATCGGTATGCAGATGACGCTGGCCGATGCGTTCTCGGATTTCACGTGGTACGGTCGTGGCCCGCACGAGACTTATCCCGATCGCAAGACGGGGGCGAAGATCGGTCTCTACTCAGGGACGGTCGACGAGCAGTTCGAGCCCTACCTGATGCCCCAGGACTTCGGCAACAAGACCGACGTTCGCTGGGCGAGTCTGACCGACGCCGACGGGATTGGGTTGTCGATCGGAGGTGCGGAGCCTTTGAATGTCAGCGTTCAGCACTACAGCACCGACAATCTGTCCAGGGCACTCTACGCATTCCAGTTGGTCCGCCAGGACGGCATCACGGTCAATATCGATCACGCGGTTTCCGGCGTGGGCGGCACGCCCATTCGCACGCTCGAGAAATATCGTGTGCTTCCGGGCGAATATCGGTATCGTGTGCGGCTGCGACCGTTCTCGACCGACGATGTCACGGCGACCGAATTGCAGCGCCACGCCGTGATCGATAAATAGACAGGAGCATGTGTTTTGAGCAACTCCGCCAAGAAGTCCGACAAGGACGAGATAGAGCCGAGCATTCTTCCGCAGCCGTACCCGTACTTCGATGCGCGGAATCCCGTTCTGCTGGCGGACGTGGCCGAGAGTCTGCTCGCGGGTGGGCGGATCTTTCTCTCCGGCGGGGCCGGGACGGGCAAGACCACGCTGGTCCGCAGGATCGCCAATCAACTCGTGCAGCGAAGCAAGCACGTCGTGCTGACCGCTTCGACGGGCATCGCCGCCTGCCAGTTGCGCGACGAAACCGGAATCCACAACTCACGCTACTGCCGGGGACCCTCGACGCTGCACGCCGCGGCGCTGCTGCCCAGAGTGGAGATGCCCGACACCAACCGTCGGATCGAATCGGGGCGACGCAAGCTCGAACGGGCTTCGGTCATCATCGTCGACGAGATCAGCATGGTCGACCGCATCACCTTCGACCGGTTTCTCGAACGCGTCGATCCCGAGACGGGCGTGCTGGTGGTGGGCGATTTCTTCCAGCTTCCACCCGTCCCTCGCAACGAAGAGGGGTTTCCTGATTTCGCGTTTTACAGCCTCGCCTTTGCCGATTTCGAGCTCATTGAGCTGGAGACGGTGTTGCGCCAGGCCGAGCCGCACTTCGTGGCATTCCTCAAAGGGCTCCGGCATGGTCAGGTGGACGAGACCGTGCTGGAGACGACGCACCGCGAGTTCGATCCCGACTATCCCGTGCTCTTCGGGACCAATCGCCAGGCGGATGCCTATAACCAGAGGCGGATCAACCAGATCGATTCGCCCTCGGTCTACAGCGTCTGCCAGGTGACCAAGGGCGATCGCGAAGAGGCGACGCAGTGGCTCCAGAGCCACACCAGGGCCAAGGCGACCCTCGAGGTCAAAGAGCAGATGCGGGTCCTCTGCATCCAGAACCACGAAGACCTCGTCAATGGCGACCTGGGCACCGTGGTCGAAATCTGCGCCGACTGTGCCCCGGGCACGGAACTGCCTCATTGGATCGACGTCGCGTTCGATCGCGAAGGGCTCGGAACCCGGCGGATCAACCCGCTCGAATTCCAGGAGCGGGTGTGGGATTCCCGCAAGGATACCGAGCAGCTCAAGTTCACCATCATGCAATACCCGATCGTTCCCGCCTACGCCCTGACGGTTCACAAGGCCCAGGGCATGACGCTGGACGTCGTCAACGTCGACGGCTCGCACGTCAATTTCGTTCCCGGACACGTCTACGTGGCCCTGTCGCGGGCGCGAACCCTCGACGGCGTCCGGCTGCGCAACGCGGGCGGACTGGCCGCCTTCAACGATTCGGCCGTCCTGCACTACTACGGAAAGGCCTACCGCTTCCAGGGCACAGGCGACCGTTCGTAGGAGCCTCCGACCCGGCCTCTCCGGGGAAGTTGAGAGAGCCGAACTCGCCATGCAACTCGATCGCGGTGCGGTCGCGTGCGCGAGCCGCCTCGACTTCATCGTCGAACGCCCAGGTACGTGCTCTTGTCCGCACATACGACCTTCGCGAACCATTTGTCGGGCACATCCGCGCGCCGGTAGACGCCAAGGAACTGCGATGTCGTTCCTTTGGCGACGCGCCGGTTTCACGCGTTCTCCCCTGGCGTGCAGATCCGCAGATTGGCAGCACGGTCATCCAGTCCGTTGCCATTGATGTGATCGACGACCTTGCCCTTGGGTGCGTTCATGATGAGCCGGTGCATGAAGACGGTCGTGCCGTCCATGTTCGTAGCGGCGTAACAGGCCCCACTGCGAGTCCTGGTCGCATACCATCGATACTGGCTGAGCCGTTCGTAGTCGCCCGCGTCGACGATCGCATACTTGCCCTGCGTCAGTGGGATGTAGCGGATTGCGTCAGTTAGAGGCTCGGGCAGCGGGGCCCGCCTCTGCCGTTTACCTTTGGCGCGGTAGTTCCGGCACGTGTTCGTCGGCCAGGTCTCGCACTGCACGCCTGGCGAGTCGGCGTGGTTGAGACAGCTCAGCGGACAGCGCCACCGCGCCATCAACGTGTTGAACCGCTGCGCCTTCGTCGGCTGGATTGCATACACACACGTTGCACACGTTCGCTCGTTCATAACTCCTCCTTTCGTCGTCGCGTCTCTCGTCGCTGGTCGCTCGTCGCTCGCACCTCGCTGTCCGTGCCTTTCTCCGTGCTCGTCCGTGCCCCGTCTGTGTTCCGTGTCCCTAATCCGGCACGCTCGCCCACGGGGCCGGCGAAAAAGACGACACGCCTCTACCCTTGGACGGTGTTGCACATTCTGTACGAAAAATCCGCCTTAATTTCCACCTCGATCGCCACAACTATCGGCCCCGTAAGGAATAAGAAAAATCTCAATGTCCCCCGCCTTTGTCCTCCAGGGTGTTGCACGTTCTTGCGCACGCCGGCATTTCGCGATGCAGAATGGTTCACAAATCACCCGAAAGCGTCGATATTGCCATGCGCTGTCGACGAGATTCGTTCCGCGTGAAGTGAACGAGATCGAAAGAGACGGAACTGCGGGCCGGTGTCTTTGTCTAACAGTCTGGCCACATTCAGGTGGCACGAATGGGCAGGGATGACGATCGAAGGAGACATGGCGAGTGAAAGTGCGGATGGCGGCAGACAGGCTCTCTATGATGCTCCCTCATATACGGGTCTGGCTGATTCTGAGTGCAGTCCTGTGTTCTGGTTCGGGTTGCCTGCTGGATACGTCGCCACCCGATCTCGATGGTTGTACCCGGCTCGAGATCCGGTACCAGCCTTCCCTCCTGGCTTATCTCACCTATGGCGACCGCAAGCGAGAAATCCTGATCGATGAGGAACGCAGGTATCTGGAATCTCTGAAAGTCATTGTCATTGATGATGCTCAGACGATCGAAGCCTTTGCACTCGACGTGAGCCTCGGCTCCTACCGTGGCTCTTCGCACGGCGTATGGCCCGACAAGAAGCTGCGTATCGATATTGCCTGCTATCGGGGTGAAAAACGGTTGACGTCTTTCTTTGTGTGCAGTGGGAGCATCGTGACAGACGATCAACGCATGTTCGCGTATCCAGCCGGGGTGAACATTTTCAGCAGACTCAATATTCCAGACGTGCAGTCTCTTGGCTTGCGTATGTCATGCGCGGCCAATATGCAGAGACTTCGCAATGAGGGGCCCTTGTGTGCCGAGACGGCTGAGTCGTATCCGCCCCCTGGCGGGTGGTGTGACGCCGTAGTGCAGTATTACCAGAGCCAATGCGCTCATTCTCCCGAGACCGGACGAACGTGGCGACGCTACAGCGACGAGGCTATACAGGGGCTCCTTGCGTGCCCAAGTGCACAGGAGAGTCTCGACCACGTTGACGTCTCGGGGGAATCGAGCGAGCCCAACGTTGCTCCACCTATCGGGCCATTCATGGTGAGCCACTATGCGATGGACCCGAACTGCAAGCCGGATTCGCCTGGTGACATGGTGCTGTTGTTCGAGACGAAGGTGGGGTGGAATCAGCACGGCGGCCCCGCGTTGTTCACGTTCGACAACCACGACCCGAAAGGCGGCTGTGTCCTGCTCAACGATAGTACCGTTCGGTTCATCCGCACGGAAGAAGCACTCCACGCCCTCCGCTGGGAATAAACACCGTGTGTCTCGCCAGTCTGCGGCACTGATCACGATGGCAGAGTCGGCCCTCGGTGTGCGTGAAAATATCCTGGCCTATGGGTGGCAGTCTCAACGTGTAGTGAAACGAAGCCTTGGGGATGGGGCATGCCAGGGGAACCCGATCTGTCGGTTGAAATCGTGGGACACGACGCGTATATTGGTCACATGGTTCGCCGGTGGACCTGCTGGGCGAGCGGGACTGGCGAGGGCGATGCGGATTCCGACGATGGAGAGGGCACTTGGCCTTTGACGGTGCTGCCGTTTCAAGGGAGACAGCCATGAAGAGAAAGCCGTTTGTTGTTCTTATTCTCATTCTCATAGGGCTTTTGGCACTCGGGACCCTTGGATTGGTGGTGCTGTTGCAGGACCCGCCATTGGGGTTCTACCTGCACTGGTCGATGAGCCCGCACGAGTTGCCCGCCCGCTTCATTCGTCCGGCTCTTCGGTACGCGACCGATCGTGACATGCCCGCCGTGGTCCGGGACGCCAGGGCGATCTGGTCGGGCGGGCGGGAGCCGTTAATCTTCGTGCGGTTTGAGACCGACCCGAACGGCATGGCATATATGGAACAGACCTTCGGGGGTCCAGGTACGGAATCGGAGGCATTAAGTGCCGAGCGTATGAAGGGGTTTATCCAGAGTGGTGTTGACTTATTCTACCTGGCAGGGAGGTGGCAGAAGGCACTTGGTCTCTCGATATACGATGCGAAGGCCCTGGGCGCAGGACGCGAAATCACCTACCTCAAGGACAATGGCGGGGGCTGGAAGATCTTCATCGACGAAGACCACAGCGTTGTCTATGTTCTCGCCTGGCCCTATACATAGCGGATAGAATGAATGCAGAAGAAACCGGACTTATCGCGGCACACGGATGAGATGGCACCCGTGCGGCGACGTGGGTTTTCAATGAAGGGGATGACATGAGGTTGCAGAGAGTGACGGTGGTGGCGGTTCTGGCGTTGTTTGCCGCGTGTGCCTCGGGGCAGCGCCGCAGCGCTGCGGCTGAGGACGTATTGACCTACTTGAAAGGTCTGGGGAACGGATCGTATCTGTTCGGGCAAGTGGCCACCTGGGTTCACAATGAGAATCCGGACATGGACGACGCGAGCAACTGGCTCCGTAAGGTGCACGATCATACGGGCAGCTGGCCTCGGTATGGATGCATCACCTACGACTTCGTTGACGATCCCTTTCCCGATAGGGCCTGGAACGAAGGCGTCAAGAAGATGTGGGATCGCGGCTTGATCGTGGGCGTCTTCTCCTTCTACGCGAACCCCTCGGGAGCGGCGTGGAACGGCCCGGTCGATATCGACCTCATCTTCGCCCCGGACCACAATCCGACGAAGACGAACTTCTATCAGCAGATGGACCGGATGGCGAATAACCTGCAATGGTTGAAGGATCAGGGGATTCCCGTGGTCTACACCCCGTTTGTCGAGAGCGACGACCGAAACAAGTGGCACGCCAAGGGGGGCAGCGAGAGGATCATCAAGCTGTACCGCCTGGTTCACGATGTCTTCACCCATGACAAAGGGCTCGACAACATCCTCTGGGCCTACCACACCACGGGCAATCACGGGGCACTGCAACGCGATTATCCGGGCGACGCCTACGTCGATATCCTGGGCAAATCCGCCTACGGGACCGGGCTGAACTTTTCCGAGTACGACTGGGCCGTGCAGAAAAAGAAAACCGCCGACAAAGTCATCTGGTGGTCGGAACTGGGCATTCGCGGCCGATCGGATGCGCCCAGGGATTGTCTGGATGTGGTGAAGAAGCTGGACAGCAGCTATCCCGAAATGGCCGGCTTCGTCTTCTGGAGCGACGCCGGATACTACAACGTCGTCGGCAACAACAACGGCCCCGAACTGATGGCCTCACCGAAAACGGTCGTCCTGAAGTGACGACGCGTAAACGGCTGCATTCTGTCGAGCCATAGCGCCGCCGGTTCGCTCGCAGCGAAGCGGGACTGTCGCAGCGGCGTCGGAGATGAGAGGAAGACCATGCATCGATTTCGAATGATCGTCATCGCAGCAGGTATGGCTGTGCCCCTTCTCACATCCTGCCGTGACCGGTCGGGCGGTGCCTCCTCCGGAACGCCCGCTCCACCCGACCTGAGCCAATGCACGCGGATCGAGGTTCGGATTGAACCATCCGCGCTGGAGGCGCTCATCGGTCCCTATACTGGTGCATCGCTCGGTCCTCAGTGACGAGGAACTGCGTCACATCGAGTCGCTGGAAACCCTCGTGATCGACGATCCACGATACATCACACCGCTCGCACAAGTCATTACGTTGGCATCCTACTACAGACCATGCGGGAGAGAGAGCATTCCCATCGAGCCTGTGTATTACGTCTCTGGCTGGCGGGAGGAGAAAGAAATCACGTCTTTTGTCATCAAGGGACCATTGCTTCTGACGGAGGATCACATATTCAAACACAATCTGAGCCGTTGGCCCAATGTCTCTCTCACACCGCAACTCGTGCATTTTGACCGGCGTCTGAAGTGCGCCGAAAACCTGAGGTTGCTCGGAACCAGCACGTTGGCCAAATACGCCGAGACGCACCACGCCTACCCGGCCGCGTCCCAGTGGTGTGATTCTGTCGTTCAACAGGGACGAAGGAACGGCGAACGCCTCATCTGCCCCGGCGTCCCCGAAGGCCGCTGCCACTACGCGATGAATCCGAACTGCGAGCCGAATTCGCCTGGGGACATGGTGCTGCTCTTCGAGGCGAAGGCAGACTGGAACCAGCACGGTGGGCCTGAGTTGTTCACCTTCGACAACCATGATCCGAAAGGTGGCTGCGTCCTGCTCAATGATGGCACGGTGAAATTCATTCGCACCGACGACGAGCTCCACGCCCTCCGCTGGAAGTGACCTTGGGCGGAGAGACCCCAGGCGAGATCGGTCAATGGGCGTGGGCGTGTTTCTCGGCGTCGCAGACGCTGCTGCTGCAACTCGTGCACGTGGGGAACGTCGGGGTCAGTTTGGCCAGCACGACGGGCCCTTCGGGGATGGGCGAGATGTCCGCGAGCTGCTCTTCCGTCAAGACCGCGACCGCCTGCCTCCTGGATTCCTGCACGATGGCCTGTAATCGCTGTTGTTGCTCGGGCGTCAGGGCGAGCTTCTCGGCGCGGCTCAGCAGCGCGCCGGGACTGTCGCGATAGATGGACATCCCACCGAATCTGGAGGCCTGTGCACCCAATTGCAGGACCTGTGGATCGTACGCCGGCCCGTTGTTGACGTACACGAACGCGCGGCCGGTGGCTGCCCGTATAGACGACCACTGCGCTGATAATCACGAGCACCGCCATAACAGAGAGTAGGGCCTTCAAGAGTTTGTCCTTCGCCAGCATGGGAATCTCCTTTGCGAAATCATGGGTAAGTGATTGGTCTGGTCGTCGGTACAAAACGCTGCCCATGACGTGACGTATCCGGTACAATCGGGTCGACAACCGCTTGGGTTTGGAGGATTGCCTTGATGCATATGAGTGAAACGAGAAGAGGAACCATCGTGCGGATCGCCGTTCTGGTGGTGGCGTGGGCCGGACAGGCGTGGGCTGGGGATTGGACGCAGTTTCGCGGGCCGGGGATGTGTGGGGTCAGCGACGAGACGGGGTCTGCCGTTGACGTGGAGCGAAACCGAGAACCTTGCGTGGAAGACCGCCTTGCCCGGGCCCGGTTCGTCGAGCCCCATCGTCCTGGGCGATCGCGTCTTCGTGACGTGCTATTCGGGCTACGGCCTGGACCCGAACGAGCCGGGCGATCCGAACGCTCTCAAGCGGCATTTGGTCTGTGCCCGTGTTACGGATGGCACGATACTCTGGGACACCGCCGTACCGGCCGCGCAGGGCGAGGACCTCTATCGAGGCATGTTGCGGGAACATGGCTACGCCAGCCAGACGCCCGTGACGGATGGACAGCGGGTCTATGTCTTCTTTGGCAAGACAGGCGTGCTGGCCTTCGACCTGGACGGCAACCAGACTCTGGCACAGCCCCGTCGGGGCGGGCACGGACCAGAAACGCTGGGGAGGCGCCACCAGCCTGGCCCTCTACGAGAACCTGGTCTTCGTCAATGCGTGGGATGAGAGCAAGGCCCTCTACGCCTTCGACACCCGCACGGGCCGGGAGGTCTGGAGGAAGGACACCTCCAAGACGGGACTGACATTCACCACGCCTGTTGTGGCCAAGAGTGCGGACGGCCGCACGGAACTGGTGGTGGCGCTGTCCTCGCAGGTCTGGGGTCTCGATCCACAGACAGGCGACCAGCTCTGGTTCGCCCGTACCGGCATCAACGACGATATGATCCCGACGCCCGTGATCGTCGACGGCATCGCCTACATCCACGGGGGTGGCCCGCGCGAGCACGGATCGCTGGCCGTCCGTCTGGGTGGGCAGGGCGATGTCACCGAATCGCACGTGCTCTGGTCGAGCAAGAATGTCGCCAGCCCGCCTTCGCCCGTTATCGTCGATGGCCTGATGTACTGGGCGGACGCCTATGGCACGACCTGTTGCGTCGACGCCCAGACGGGGCAGTTGCGCTACCGCGAGAAGCTGCCCGTGATGGAGCGGTTCGCCATCTACGCCTCGGCGGTCGCGGCCGACGGGCGCATCTACACCGTGACGCGTAAAGGCGGAACATTCGTATTGCCTGCGAAGCCCGAGTTCAAGATTCTCGCACATAATCGGTTCGCCTCCGACGCGAGCGACTTCAACGGCTCTCCTGCGATCAGCAACCAACGCTTGTTCCTCCGGTCGAATCGATTTCTCTATTGCATCCGACAGGCGCCTCGAAGATGAGCCTGGCCTGCGCCGCCGAGGGCGCAAGAAAATAGGACACGGTGTGTGTCCTATTTCCGAAGCCCCGGATTGGTGCCGGAACTCGTCAAACGATGGCGCCCAGCACTGGAGGGTTTTCGTTCGTCTGGTGCGTGACACCTTATTCCTCTGCGCCGCTATCATCCATGTGGTCCGAAGCCAGTTCGACGGTGATGCGTGCGACGACGGCGTGGGGCAAGGTGAAATCGGAGCCGGCCGGGTCGATCAGCTTACCCGCCGCGTTGATACCACCCAGGATCAGGCCTTCGCCGCCCGGGTTGCCATAGGAGCCGATGAAGCCGGGATGGGGCAGGATGGGGGCGGCCGTCGTGATACCCGTGTTCGGAGCCGTCTGGTTGATGAAGGCCGCATCCATCTCGGTGTTCAGTTCGGTGCCCGCGTCCCAGACCTCCGAGCCGAGGACGGTGTAGATCTGTTTGCCTTTGTAGTTGCCGGCCGCGTCGAAGATTTCGATGGCCCACGGATTGTGGTTGCCGATGAAGGCGTCGTTCGACGGGACCACCATCGCCGCGAAGCTCATGAAGCGATCCTGCATCGGTGACAGCGTGAATTCCAGACTGCTGGTCTCACCGGGGTCGAAGAGAGGCAGAGCTCAAACCCGCCCGGCGAGGTGACCACGCCGTCCACGCCTCCGGTCTCGGCCGTCGCGGCTGCGAAGTCCGCTCGAAGCTGTTCCATGTTGCCGTCCTCGGCGATGCGCTCGATTCGCAGCTCCGCCAGGCTGCCCAGGTCGAAGAGATCGAAGCTGCCGTCATGGAAGCCCACCCAGACCGGGGAGAAATACACGCCGTTCTCAGGAACGATGTTCTCGACCTTGACGACCACGTTCACGGTATCTTGTGCCTGCACCGGCACGGCAAACGCCACGGCGGCAAGCGCCATACTCAGAAATGTCCATGTCCTTGCATTCATAGTCTTACCTTCCTTTCGTCCTATCGTAACGATGATGTCTTGTTTGTCGTTTCTTCACTCCGGCTCCAGATCCGTCCGCCATCTGGTCGCTCAATGCCGGGGGTGGGCTACCCCGACGGTCCTGCGTGCCTCGTACGAGTGTTTCCTTTGCCCTTCGCGAGATTGGTCGGGCAGAGGCGCGATCCCTTACGCGAAAAACTATGGGAATTCTGGAGATTGCGTCCGGCCGACGGCAACGTGAGGATGCGAGCCCGCTCATCAGCGGTAAGTGCCGAACGACGATGGTCATTCGCCAGGCAGTGATCGGACAGACGCCTCGTGGTCTCTCGGAGCACTCGCAGAACCTTGCGGAATCGACGGCAACGACCGCAGAGCACGAGATGAACCCGCAGAGCGCAACGTTCGGCACGCGACAGAGTGTGGTCGCACTCCTCTGAAAGCAGGCGGGCTGCCTCTCGACAGGTTGCACTCATCGGTGTTCTTATATTGCGTGATGCTTGCATGACCGAGCCAGGTTGTAGGGTGGGTCCTTGACCCACGCGTTTGTCCAAGTCGAAACGCTCTGTTGCGCGTGGGTTGAGAACCCACCCTACGCGCTACGCACTTCGGTGCGCTCTCGTCGATTGGTCGCGGGGGGCAGGAAATTCCTTACACGAGAAGGTGTCAGGAATCTTCGGATTGAGCCCGCGTGATCGCTTCAGTGAGGCGAGTCCGGGCTTCGGGCGACAGAGGGGGGAGGACATCCTGCTTGGCCGTATCGTCGCCACGGGTCAGACGCTGGGTGGCGGTGCGCAGGTGTTGCAGGATGTGCCGGAATCGGCGGCAACGCCGGCACGCGAGCAAATGCCCTTGCAAGGCGATTCGTTCGGTCAACGACAGTTGCCGGTCGAGACCGTCGGAGAGCAGCCGCGACGACTCGTTGCACGAGAGCGAGAGGATCATCTTGATGTTGCGTAGAATGCTCATGGCTTTATCCATGTGCCTTGTTGAACCAGTTCTTTTCCAGGCAGTCCTTCAACAGGAGGCGGGCCCGGTGCAGGCGCACCCACAGGTTCGAGTCCGAAATCTCCAGCGTCGTGCAGACTTCCGACGGCTCCAGTTCTTCCAGCTCGCGAAGCACGAACGTGTCGGCCAACCCCTGTGGCAATGCGGAAAAACACTTCTCGAAGACCTTCCAGAAATCACGCTGGCTCAGAATCGCCACGGGGTCGGAGCCCCAATCGGCGGGGCTGGTTTTCCAATGGCCCTTTGCGTCGAAGAAGGGGTCGCCTGTGCTCTCGTCGCCTTCCTTGACGCGTCGCGATCGCTCCTGAGCGGTGCGGCGAATGTGGTCGATGATCTTGTGTCGGAGAATGCCCACCAGCCAGGTCCGTTCGGATGAACGCCCGTCGAATTTCTGGTGGGCCCGCAGCGCGGCGACGAACGTCTCCTGGACCAGCTCCTCGGCAATGTCGCGACGCCGGACTCGCTGCAAGGCATACCGGAAGAGAATGTCCCCGTGCTCGTCGACCCAATGGCTGACGTCGAGCCTGGCTTGCGGACCTTTTGTCTCCGGCGTACCCATTTTCCGTGCTTCCTTCGCAGTCGCGATGCATCTGTCTCGTGGCCGGCGCGACGGCCTGAAGCCGCTATCACTGCTCGAGGTCATTGTATCGTTTACCGGCGTCTCTGCCAATGCCGTCCGGCGTCTACCCGGGTGGCAGCCTCAAGCTCGCAGAGCTTGGGGATGGTTCTCAGCATGGGTTGTCCGTCCAGAATCAGCGCATTGTATCACTCCGCCATCCCCAAGGCTGGGCCTTGAGGCTGCCACCCTGCGCCAGGAGATTTTCGGACAGGCTATCACGGCCATTTCAGAGCTGGGCCTTTCGCAGCATCAGGACGCCCAGGGTGAAGAAGACCGCGCCGATGGCGATCAGGACCGCGCAGGGACCGAGCATCTCGGTGAAGCTGAAATCGCGCCAGATGGCGCCTTCCATCGCGAGGATGCCCCACTTGACGGGACTGAAGTGACTGATGTTCTTCATCCACGAGGGCATGAAGGCCAGGGGCATCATCGCGCCGCCGAACATGGCCATGATCATCAGGATCGCCCAGCCGGCGCCACCCACGCTTTGCTCGGTCTTACCCAGCGTCGAGACGAACATCATCAGCCCGACGAAACACAGCACCGTGCAGACGGCCGCCAGAACGAACAGTGGCGGACTGCCGATCGGCACGTGGAAGACCACCGAGCCACCCAGGGTCAGCAGCCCGATGACCAGAGCACACGTTATCGCGCAGGCCAGGCCTTTGCCCGCCAGGACGTGGGCCTGGGAGATCGGCCCGACGCAGAGCCGCTGGAACGTGCCTTTGGTTCGCTCGCGGACGATCGAGACGGCGAACGTCGCCGCACAGCTCAAGATGCCGAAGACCATCGCCTGGGGGAACGTAATCTGAAACGACGTCTTGGGGCCGTTATACTCCCGCTGCACATCCACCGTCCCAATGTTGAGTAGCCCATCGTCGAGTCTGTTCGTGTAGGTCTGGTCGTTGACGTCTTCGAGGAAGGTATCGAGTGCGTCGAAGTAGCGGAGGAACACCTTCGAGTCCTCATCGTCCAGGCCGTTCGATTCCGTGATCTCCGCCCGCCAGGTATCCATCTGCCCGCGCATCCACTGGCGGTCCTGGAACTGCTTGCCCATCACCTCGAACTGGGCCTTGGCGAGCAGCCCCTGAAGATACCCGCCTTCCATGTGCCGGCCCGGGTCCAGGGCAATCTCGAGCTTGGGCTCGTTGGCGTCGAACATGGTGCCGAGACCATCGCCAAAGCCCGGCTTGATCACGATGGCGGCCGTCTGGTTGCCCTTGCGCACCTGATTCAAGGCCTGCTCGCGATCGAGGCGGGCGATCTCCAGCGCCTCGTTCTCTTCGAGGTGCGAGATGTAGCGTTGCGAGAACTCGCTGTTGTCATCGTCCACGACTGCGACCTTCATGCCTGAGGGGCCATCGTCGGCTCCCGAATAGACGGCGCCGAACAGCAGGGCGAAGATGGCCGGGAAGACGAAGACCCAGAACACGTTGCCTCGGTCGGCAATCAACACGCGGAAGTCTTTACAGGCCAGTGCCAGGAGCTTTCCCATCAGTCGCGCAGCCTCCTTCCGGTCAGGTTCAGGAAGACATCTTCGAGATTGGCGGTCTCGACCTTGATCGCTCGGAACCGCAGCCCGGTTTGGTTCAGGCTGCCCAGGCTCTGCATGGGCTCGGCGGTCTGGAAGCGGACGGTGTCCTGCCCGATCTCGATGTCGCGTTCGCCCGCCGAGCGGAGCAGTTCGTCGAGATTGTCCGGGACATCCTCCAACTGGGCCTCGATGCGCGATGGGCCACCGTGCTGGGCGATCAGGTTCTCGACGGTGTCGAGAGCCAGCATCTTGCCATGGTCGAGAATGGCCACGCGGCCGCAGAGACGCTGGGCCTCTTCCATGTAGTGGGTCGTATAGATGATGGTGTGGCCCTCGAATTTGAGCTTCTCGATGCTGTCGAAGATCAGGTTGCGCGATTGAGGGTCCACGCCTACCGTTGGCTCGTCCAGCAGGAGAATGCGCGGCTCGTGCAGCAGCGAGCAGACGAGGTTGAGCCGCCGTTTCATCCCACCACTGAAGGTGGCGACCTTGTCCCTGCGGCGCGGGGTCAGGCCTGCCATCTCCAGACACGCCCAGACGCGTTCTTTGAGCCGTGAGCCGGCCAGGCCGTTGATGCGGCCGAAGAATTCGAGGTTGCCTTGTGCGGTCAGCTCGTCGTAAAGGGCCAGGCTCTGCGGAACGACGCCCAGCGAACGGCGGACGCTCGGACGGGTGGGATCCGCCTGGCCGTCGAGCGTGACCGATCCGGAATCGGGCGCGATCAATCCGCACAGCATGTTGATCGTGGTGCTCTTGCCCGCGCCGTTGGGCCCGAGCAGGCCGAACGTCTCGCCCTGGGCGACCTGGAAGCTGACGTTGTCCACAGCCACGATCGCACCGAAACGCTTGCTCAGTCTGTCGACCTCAATCATGCCGGTCTCCTGGTGGTGCCGTCTCCAGCAAGGGCTCCCCTTGCGTCCGCCTACGTCCGATGACCATAAACGAGGCCTGCCCAAAAGACAAGGCCCTTCCAGTCTGAACGGTGTGCCAGAAGGAGCCTTGGCGCCTGGGTGGCAGCCTCAAGCCCGTAGGGCTTGGGGATGGTTCCCGTTGCATAGGGCATCCCGTTCGCATCAGGCCGACCCATGCGCCATCCCCAAGGCTTCGCCTTGAGGTTGCCACCCAGGCTGCTCCGCTGTTGAATTGGCGGGCGTTTGCTGGTATCGTGGTGGCACGAATGGGGCTGGGATTCGCTCACGTCCGGAGGCTGGGATGATCGCATCCAGGGCCTTGCTGAAAGAACAAGCCCCCCAGGCAAACCAGTACAGAAGGCTTTGGCTCTTGGTGGAGAGACATCTATGAGGTTCAGACAACTGGGATTCGCAATCGCTGCCACTATCCTTATTTGCATTCAGGCCGTTCTGGCAGGGCAATGGCCCAATTGGCGCGGGCCGTATTTCAATGGTTCTGCCGACGAGCAGGGCCTGCCTGACTCGTGGACGGACACGAAGAATGTCGCGTGGGTTGCCCCGCTTCCAGGGCCGGCTGCTTCGACGGTTGCCATCTGGGATGGCAAGGTCTTCGTCAGCTCCGAGGTCAGAGACAGCGACGACCTGGTCGCACTGTGTTTCGACGCCGGCACGGGCAAACAACTCTGGTCCACCACCATCGCCAAGTCGGACCGCAAAGTCCCTCGCAACACCTTGGCGACGCCTTCCCCGACGACGGACGGCCGGCACGTGATCTTCCTCTATGGCTCGGGCGACCTGGCGGGGTTGGATTTCGATGGGAACATCGTATGGTCGCGGAACATCGAGGACGAGTATGGCAACATCACCTGCCAGTTTGGCTACGGGGCCAGCCCGATGGCCTTCGATGGCAAGGTCTACATCTCCGTCCTGCGGCGCGAAACGGCGTGGCGCGAACCTCGCACGGGCGAACCGTTCGATTCCTTTCTGCTGGCCGTCGACCCGGCCACCGGCAAGACGCTCTGGAAGCAGGAGCGAAAGAGCGATGCCCTCAACGAATCGCTCGATTCGTATGCGTCGCCCATTCCCTTTACGCATGGCGATCGCAGGGAGATCCTGATGATCGGGGGGGACTACGTCACCGCGAACGATGCGGATACCGGCGCCGAATTGTGGCGCTATCTTTACGCGACGGGCCGCCGGGACACGCGCTGGCGACTGATCGCTTCGGTCGTCACGGGCGCGGGCATGGTCTTTGGCGTCCAGCCTCGCGGGGGTAACGACCTGTTTGCGATCAAGGCCGGTGGCCGTGGCGTTCTATCACAGGACGACATCGCCTGGACATTTACCCGGACGACGCCCGACGTGCCCACGCCTCTGTTCTATCAGGGCAATCTCTACGTGCTCGACGGAACGCGGAACGGTAAGGTCGTGACGTGCCTCGATCCGAAGACGGGGCAAACCAAGTGGCAGGGCAAGATCGGCGGTGGCGGACCCTGGCGGGCGTCGCTGACAGGCGCCGATGGCAAGCTCTACTGCATCAACGAGGACAGCGAAGCGATCGTCCTCTCGGCAGGCGACGAGTTCAAGATTCTCAGCCGGTTCGATATGCAGGACAAACCTGTGCAGGCGTCGATCGCCATCGCCGAAGGCCACCTGTTCATTCGAACCGCCAGCAAACTCACCTGCGTCGGCAAATGAACGGGGACACCGCGCGTTCGTAAACACGTAGACGTTTCAACGGTCAGGTTCGAAGAAGCTTGAAGTGCGAAACGCGAAGTGGTAACCTCGCGCGTCGTGGCTACCGGTCGAATGCCTATTCCAGTGAATGTGGGAATTGCTGTGTAACTGGCAGAAGTTCGGGCGTGGGCCCCCGCAAGCGGTTTGCAGCCGGGCGTGTTGGTTGGCGAAGGCGTTGATGTGGCCGTCCCGTAGAGGGCCGCGTTGAGAGTGTGATGTGCAGGAGCACTGATTATGGCGTCAGATGGAGAATCCCAGTTGACCATACCCTGTCCGGTCTGCCAGTCGTCCGATCGACGAGCCGTTTGGGACAAGGGCGCATACTGCATGTCGCGATGCCAGGGGTGCGGACTCTTCTATCAAAGCCCTCGGCTTTTGGAAGCCGACCTTAACGCACGGTATCAGAAGGGGAAGAAGACGAAACCAGCCGGGTCCGAGGCAAACGCGGCGGTTCCGAAGGAGCCGCCCGGGAAGGCTTCAAAGAAGCCGCGTCAGGGCGATCGTCCCGATAGCGCCGAGGCGCTCGCCAACATCGAGAGATTCAAGAAGGGCGGGGAACTGCTGGAGGTTGGATTCGGCACGGGACTTCTCCTGGTCCTGGCGAGGGAAAATGGGTGGAATGTGCAGGGTCTCGATGTTTCCGAGTACATCGTCAAGAAGGCCAAGGAGCAGTATTCGCTGGACGTCTGGTGCGCGAAGCTCGAGGATTCATCCCTCGCGGATGATTCCTTCGACGTCGTGGTTCTTCGTCAGGTCCTGGAGCACGTTTATGACCTGGAGCCCTTCATGAAGAAGGTCTGGCGCATCCTCAAAGACGACGGCCTGTTGTTTGTCGAAATTCCCAATATCGGTGGCCTGGACTACCGGGTTAAGGACTTCCTGGCGAGCCTGCATCTTCGCAAGTCCATATGGAAGAGCGCCTATATCCCCGAGCATCTGTACTACTTCTCGCCCCAAACATTATCGCGTTTAATGGACAGGCACGGTTTCGACGTTCTGGACTGGGAGACTTATTCGCACTTCAGGCGTCGCGGCCAGTTGCGCTATCGGCTCGCGAGCCTTCGCCACGTTCTGAGAGTCGGCAACAAGATGCGGTTCTTCCTGAAGAAGAGGACGCCGTCGTAGGCTCGTTCGCAGCGTGCCCGCTTGTAGTGTGCCCGTCAGGGCATACATGTTCATAATGTGCTCGTAAGAGCATAACCCCTCACGGCGTCACTACGAACGCAGAAATCGCGTCGTTTTCCTGTCATCCCTGGCAACGCCAGGCTCGTCCTATGACATAGCAGGTTCACACGAGAAACTGCGCGTTCGCAAACGGACACCGCGGAGACGGCCATGGTCGGAAGAACGGGGAACTACGCGACATATCGCATGCGAAGCAAACTGACCGGATTGGCGCTGCTCTGCATGCTGTCCTGTCGATCAACGGCGCCAAGTCCGGCGGTCGAGAATGGCGTCATACGCGAGACGGGCAGGCTGGACGTCTCGGGCATCACCACGCTGATCATTCCAGAAACCGCGACCGTACGCGTTGGGACAGCCAGTAATCGCGTCGAGATTCGTATGGAAAAGGAACTGACCTTCTTCGGGCATCCTCCACATCCGATGGACATTCGCAAGGCACGCGACTATCTGGGCTGCGCATACAAGAAGGAAGGCGACACCGTGACCTTGGCGACGTACGGCGAGTGGTCGTCTATGGAGGGCGGAGCTCAGGTTCGCCTGCTCTTGCTGGTCCCGCCTGGGATTGCCGTGGCGAGGCGTCCCGACCTGTCGGGCGATAACAGCATCGCGAAACCTGCCGATGCCTTCGCCTGGATGGAACTGATCGACAGCCCCCAGTTCAGAAGATGCTACTGGTACACCGCGCCGAACCCCGCAGCGGATTGGACGAAGGTCACGCCATAGAGGTGATTTCCGTTTGTAGTGTGCCCGTAAGGGCATAACGCCTTACGGCGTCACTACGAACTGAGGACCTCGGTTTCGGTGGGGCTGTGGAGTCGGTAGCGGATGCCTCGCCAGCGAATGGTGCGTCCGAAGGCGGACAGGAGGATGAGGACCAGTAGCAGGGGCGACCAGAACCAGAAGCCGAGAAGGTCGGCTCGGATGGCGGGCTTGAGGCGATGGGCGTCGTCCTCGAGCAGCCGGACCAGCATCGATTGACGCAGAATGGCACGCAGGAGCTGGCCTGCGAAGAAGATCACCGGGACCGCGATGAGAAAAGGCAAATGGTCTGCACCGACGGCCGCTGCGTAGATGGCCATCGCGGCCGTACCCCACAGGCCCAGAACGGACCCGAGACTGCTGAACAGGCCCAGCAGCCATGTCAGTGGCGTGTACACGCGGGTGATCAGGAACTGCCGCCGGCCGAACTCACACAACCGCGACCAGTCCGTCGATTCGTACGAGGCCGTCAGGCAGGTGGGCACGAACGTCACAACCATCCTGGCCTTCTTGAAGGCGACGCTCAGAGACAGATCGTCGCTGAGAGTACGTTTCCAGATATCGGGCAGTCCGAGCCGGCGGAAGTCGGCAAAACGGACCGCCATCGAGCCGCCCCAGGCGTGGTTGAACGGGCTATTGCCCAGCATCTGGGCTACGCTGGCATTGATGGCTGAAAGGGCCAGCGTCGGCAGATTGTTCCGGGTCGGGACGTAGAGGCGGTAGCCCGTGGCGACACCTCGTTTGGGGTCTCGCAGGGGCCTCACCAGCCGGGCGAGCCAGTCGGGTCGCGCGCAGATGTCGGAATCGGCGAAGGCCAGGACCTCGGTGTCGTCGCCGAGCCGGTTGATGGCGTGGAGCTGATTGTGGATCTTCTGGCTGCAACCGGTCGATGGCCCGGCGATCAGGATCTCGATTTCGGGCGCCCCTTCGCGACCGGCCATGTCGTCTCGTATCCGACACAACTCGGCATACGCCGGGTCGGCCTCTTCCTGGACGACGAAGTACACCCGATAATCCTCGTAGTCCTGGCACAGCAACGAGCGGATATTCGTATCGAACTGAGGATCGAGACCTTTGCACGGGACGATTAGCGCGACGCGAGGCCGGTACGCGGCGGTGACCGGCAGGTTGGACTTGCTCAGCGCATAGCGATAGTTGCGCACGGCATAGTACGCGAACAGCAACTGCGCGCCGAGAGCGAGCCAGGCTATAGGGTAGTACCAATTCATACCGAACCGGTTGTTATCAAGGTAAACGATGCGGTTGCAGTCCCATGCTTCTCGTCGATGGACGCAACGCGGCTACGATAGGTCAATTCTCAGATGGAAGCCAGCGTTTTCTGTGGGTGTCGCTTAAGCGGTGAGGGGCGCCTTCAGTGGATGGACGCGAGGGGCACGATGCGGTCGGCCAGCTCTGACGCGGTCCAGGACTTGGTCAGATCGACGTCGACCAAGCACCCGTGGTTGTGATCGCAGGCGAGGATGATGAGATTGTCGCCCGCCTGGCACCAGCCGCTGGCCTGGGCCTGATGGCCCAGCACGAAGACATCGGTGTCGAGACGTTCAGCCAGCCGATCGAGTGCGCCCTGGCTGTGGCGCCGGCCCCAGGTCAGCACATAGGCCGGCCCGGGCTTGGCGCAGTCGGCCAGTTGCAGTTCCCGGTCGAAGACCGTCGCGTCGAACGTCTCGACGAATCGGTCGGCCGGCAGTGAATGCGAGATCCAGATCCGGTTGCTGCACCGCACGGCCAGCGGTTGCGAGAAAAGGAACTGCTTAATGGCAAGCTTGACGTCGCCGCTGGCGTCGCAGAACTCCCGGTCCAGGGCCGAGCCCATCGCCCGGTTCATCTCCTTGCCGTTCTTCATCACCTCGCTGCTGCAGATGCAGGCGGTGTCGTGGTTGCCCATGACGAAGTGGACGCGGTCGGGGTAGGCCAGCTTGTACCGAACGGCCTCGAAGAGCAGTTGATACGACAGGCAGCCTCCGGCGTCGTCTTCCGGGCCCCCATGGATGATCTCCTGGAGGATGATGTGCCGGTCGGGGTGGTTGGCCAGATCGGCGTAGGCGGCGAGGCGTTCGAAATTGCGCCGGTGGCCGTGAATATCGCCACCGATGACCACGGAGCCCTCACCGGGCAGACAGACCGTATTGCCCCGTCGAAAAGGGTCGGTCTGGTTGGCCGCAATGCCCTTATTGAGAAGATCGATTGTTGTTTGAGGCATTTCGGTTTGCTTTGATCTTGCCGCCGAAGATGCTGTGGATCATCGAATCGAGACCCGAGATGATGTCGACCATGTTAGAGGGCCGCTCAGCCGGGTCCTTCTTGACGCAATCCATGACCAACATCGACAAACCCACGGGCAACTGCTTCTTCAACTCGTGTGGCGCCAGGCACTTCTCAGGCTCGTAGAGACCGACGGTTTTCTGTTTCTTGCGGTACTCCGTGGGCACGTTCTTGCCCGTCAAGGCCCAGTACATGGTCGCGCCGAGGTTGAAGATGTCGGTCTTGGGGGTCAGGTTCTTGCGGTTGACCTGTTCAGGGGCGATGTAGTCCGGCGTGCCCTGGATGCGCGTCTTGATCGTCCCGATCCGGCAGCTTTGGCCCAGATCGATGATCTTGATCGCCCCGGCCTTGTTGATCAGGATATTGTTGGGCTTGATGTCGCAGTGCACGAACCCCCGCTGGTGCATCGCATTGAGGCCCATGGCGACCATGCGGAAGACCAGCAGGACGTCGCCCAGGCTCAAGGTGGTCGTATCTTCGAGCGTTTTTCCCTCGAAGTGCTCCATCGACATGATCAGTTCTCGGACCTTGAACATGCTCCGGATCTTCTGGAGCTTGAAGCACTTACGGATGTAGGGGTGGTCGATCTCCCGCGCGACTTTGTACTCCATCTCCGTCTGTTCGATCACGCGATGGTCTTCCGGGCGTTCGATAATCACGCGCTTCAGGGCGACTTGAGTGCCATCTTCCTCGTCCGTTGCCAGATAAATCGTGCTCCGGGCGCCGTTGCCGATACGCCGGATGATGGTAAACTCCCCCACGCTGAGTAGGTCTCTGGCCATTCGATTGTTAACCTATGAAACAGATGATAGCGGATAGTTCCCATAAAACATAAGGATGCGCGATAGATACCTCGTGTTCCCCTGATTCTGCATTTCGGCCAGAACGATACGGCAGACCGGTTCGCCGCACACACGACAGACGCCAGCGACCATCTGACGAAAGATGCGTAAACCGGGTAAGTTACCGCATCCATGGACACTTGTCCAGCACGGCCCCGGCTTTCCTATCGGCAGCCCACAAGAAATCTTGACAAAGTTATTGAATTCATGAGCCTCTTCGACGATAATCTCTCCGAGGCCTTGGACCACCGTCCAAGGCCGGGTGTTTTTCCCCGATAGCTCAATCGGTAGAGCGAGCGGCTGTTAACCGCTAGGTTGTAGGTTCGAGTCCTACTCGGGGAGTTCCTGTCCTCTAGGGAGTTCGAGATGACCGCCTAGTTCTCCCACCCGCACTTCTCGGATCGAATGCCGAATCCCACGCGAAAGACCTCTATCTGAGAATCATCCTAATGGCTGACACGCGAGTTGGGGGTGGCCTGCAGGATAGGCATCCCCAGAAGGCCCGTAGTTATACAGGAGATTTGGCGATTGGCAGGTACAGGGGCACCCGAATCGACTGGAACGCGGAGTTACTGGAGCGGTTGCCCGGCGCCATGGTCAACGGTATCATTGAGCATTCGCGTTGAAAGGAGCGGATCAGGTTGTATAAGAATCGAAATGGGAGTGTTTCAGTCAAAATGATCGCGTTCATGCTACTTCTGGTGTGTCTATCATCAGGTTGCCTGGCAGCCGCCACGGTTGTTCCGACAGAGTTGGCTGGTGCCAACAGAGAAGCAGTTGAAGAGAGCGGGTATGTCCCCCTGTACGGAGATATCAAGCCGCTCAAAGCCGGTGACGACCTGTATGTTTTTACGAAAGGCCGACGACGTTCGCAGGACAACGAGCTGATTGCCATGCAGACCCTGCAGGGCGTTCTCTCGCGAACGGACCGTCCGAGAGTGTGGATTGACAATGGGGACGATACGTTCCTGAACTACCTGGCCGAAAACTACGGCATCCGCTTTGACCGGAAATATGCACGGGACTTTCCGGGTTTGCTGGCTGAATTGAAACCCTACACGAACGGTCAATACGTCCTCTATGACATGGAAGACAAGCCTTCCATTTCTGCTGCGACCTCCATGGCGGGGCTGTTGGACGCCGTTGCCATCGACGTGGATCTCGAAGCAACAGCCAAAGCCAATGGCTACTCGCCAGCGCTGGATGTCAGGGGCAAAGACTGCCGGTGGGTTTATGAGAACTATCGCGACAAGTTGGATCATCATGCCATTATCGTTCATACCAACGACTATCGCAGGCATCCGAGCGTTGGCTATTTGCGAGATTTCGGTCCGGCCCTGAAAGCGTTGGACTGGTGGTACCCGGACGAGGAGTATTCACGAAAAGTCTATGGCAGTATGGCTCCCTGTTCTCCAGTGTATGGCTGGCAAGATCCCACGACCAGCGATGAAGGCCTGTCGGTCAAGCTCCATTCGGAAGAAGGTTTGGTCCAGATCCCCAGTGACTGGATGCTGAATCTTTCCGTTCACGCTTCAATGGGCAGCGTGTTGAAGGACAGGCGTTTCACCCAGAGAGTTGCCCGCAAAGAGCCGGTCAAAGAGACGGGTGTGCACTATGTGACGTTTATCATGAGCGACATGGATAACATCCTGACCGAAATCGGGACCAATTCCTTCTATTCAACGAAGAAGTTCTACGCAAATCCGCATCGTGGGGAATTCCCGATGAGTTGGGGCATGGCCCCGTCGCTGGTCGAACTGTCACCGGCCGCGGTCGAGATGTGGTACAAGGGGGCCACGCCCAACGATGCCTTTGTGGCCTATTGCGGCCTGGGATACTTCTATCCCAATGTGGCTCCTTACATGGAAACGCATGCCAAGCACCTTTCGGGATTCCTCGACAGGGCGGACTTGAGAACGCTTCTTCTGATCGACAGGGTTCTTCCCGACCGGGAACTGTCGCACCATTACTATGAAGACAAGATCAAGCCCTTCACGTCGCTGGAAAAGCTCAGAGGGCTGTTCTACCTGGAATACATACAATACGCTCCGCACGATGGGAAGATATTCTGGTTCGACGAGAAGCCCATGGTCACGGCCCGCTTCGACTTTCGAACGGAGCAGTTCTATTCGTCCGTGCGTCCAACGGCCGAATCATTGGCGCGCAGCATCAATGCGATGCCGAAAGACCCGACCAGCCCGGACGGGTACACGTTCGTGACGGTTCATGCCTGGAGCAAAGGTCTGGATGATGTCTATGAGACCATTCAATTGCTGGATCCTGATGTGAAGGTGGTCAACGCTGAAGACGTTCATCGAACTGATACGTCAGAATGTGACACCTGCCGGAGATCATCAGCGTTGAAGTATCGGCGCGTCCGGCGGCGGTCCAACGGTTGGTTGCGTTGGCTGCATTTCCGGACATGATTCCGCTATGGGCTATTGGTTCTCGAAGGTGCCGAGCGTCTTCTCCTCGTTTTCTCTCCTGAGGGTGCCGGACTTGGTGGCCAGTAGAACGCCGTTTCGGTAGACGCGGACGGTGTAGTTGGCCGTGCCGTCGCCTTGGTAGAACCGGACCCCGTACTGGTACGTGCCTCGCGGGGCTTTGCCCTGGGTCCAGAAGACCCGCTCAGGGCCCTTGCCATTGTCGCCATCGCGCGTACCCCATCCACCTCGGTCGTCGAAGTCGAACGTTCCGTCGTCGGCGCTGACTGGCGGACTCCCCCTCGACGTCGAGATCGTGTGACCCTCGGGGTCCGTAACCCAGATATCGATGTCGGGTCCCTGGGGGCGGGACGAACCGGAGTAGGTCCAGAGAAGTGTCACGGTGGGATCGCCTCGCGCGCCTGGGTCTTCCGGCATGCCGGAGTTCATCGCACCGACGAGTTGGTTCAGTTCTTCGCTCGATAGGGCCGGCGTGTCGTCGCGATCCTCCCAGACCTTCGCTGCGGTGTGTGGTTGATAGTGCTGCATGCCCGCCGAGACGCCCGCCTGCATCCCCGTGGCCAGAGCTTGCATGAGCTCGTTGGAGTCCTCACGGTTTCGCTGACGCCGTCGTTGCTCGACCAGCGGTTTGCCGAACCCGAGCTTGTCGGCCAACTGAGCATCCTTGTGCAGATAGTACATGTAGTAGCCCGGCATGTGAGCCTCGCCATCGGCCGTCGGCCGTGCGCCGTGGCGCAACAGCAGATCCACGACACGTTTGTGGTCTTGGGCCGCGGCGTAGTGCAGCGGGGTCCAGTCCAGGTTGCCTGCGTTCCTGGCGTTGGGGTTGGCCCCGGCTTGAAGAAGGGCTTCGGCACTCTGGTAATCGCCATGGTGACTGGCGAGCATCAGGGGCGTCACGCCGTCGGACCGGACCTCGACGTCCACGCCACCGGCAACGAGATGGCCGATGGTCACTGCGTCGTTCTGGGCGGCCGCGTCGAACAGGCGGCTGCGCGTCATGGGACCCTCTTGGGCGAGCCGTGCCGCCAGGTCCTCTTCCTGCTCGATCACCGCGTCGAGATCCTGGAACGAAATCTGGCTTCGATCGCCCTCGAAGACCTTGTTGATCACCGAGTCCATCCCGGCCTTGCCCGTCTTGGGCTGGTTCAGGGCCGCCAGAGGATCGTTCGTCTTGGCCGTTTCCGTCACGATGTCGCCCAGCGGATTGTCGGTCCAATCATCCTGGTCTTCGACGGCAACGACGTCGGTCTGGCCCATCCGCTTCTGGGCGGTCTCGGCCATGAGGTCGCGTTCTGAGGTCTCCATGTCGTCCAGGGCGTTTTCCAGCTTGGCGCACAGGACATTCGGTTCAAGTTCGTTTCGCTGCTTCTCCAGTTCGGCCATTTCCTGTTCGAACCGTTCGCGTTTTCGCCTGCGGGCCTCGGCCAGTTTGGTCTCGACCTGGTCCTTGAGTTTGCCGACCAGGTCATATTGCTCCTCCATCCCGGCATCCCCCATCCCGGCCGTCTCCCAAATGAACGTCTCGAGATTCCAACAGAGTCGCCGCGCTTCGAGTAGCGGCTCTTCCTGATCCTTCTGAAGGAGGGTTCGAATGGCCGCGATCCGTTGGCGAACCAGGACGAAGTTGCCGGTCTCCTGGTTCATCTTGGCCACCTCCTCATTGGCAAACGCGCGCTCGGCGGCTCGGCCCTGCTTGACGGCCTCCTTGACTTCATCCGTGGCCCAGTTGGTCATCAACGTCAAGGCCACACCCGCCGGCCCACCGGCCGAGCTGGCGGCCTTCGTCGCAGAAACCAGTTCGCCCAGCCCGGCCCCAACGATCTCAGTCAGGTATGCGTCGTCGGCCTCTTCCGGCGAGATCAGGCCTGCGTCCTGGCGTGCCTTGATGTCAACCAGGCTGATCCCCAGCTTGCCGAGGGAAAAGGCCTTGTCAATCTTGCCGGCGAGTTTTTCGACACGTGGTTGTCGCACGCGCTCGGTTTTGAAGTTGATATTGGCCCACTCATTTTGACTCAATCGGAGGGGATCACCTTTAGACCAATCCGTGACCAGATAGTCAACTGCCCCCTGATTGGCCACAGCGTCACTGGCCACCGAAGCCACCGTGTCAAAAAACGTGCCTTCGATTGTGCCGCTCAAATGGCTCGTGTCCTTCCGCCCGGTCCAGGCCATCGCGGTGGAAAGCTTGGGCATCGCCTGGTTGTACTTGAACCACATGCGTTCCATGTGGGCCGAGCCGGCCGGTGCCGACGGAGACGACGCGGGTTGTCCCTCGTTGACCAGATCACCCATCGAGGGGCCGGCCTGGGTCCCAAGCGGATCGCCAAATCGATAGGGGTTGTTCCGTGCGTAGGCGTAGGGGTTCGTGGTGATCGGATCGTTCAAATCACCGGCGACCGGGTCGCGGGAGATGAATCGTCCCAGGTCCGGATCGTAGAACCGCCGCCGCATATAGATCATGCCGGTAGTTGGGTCGAACAAACAGCCGCGAAAACGGAACGGCGATTCGATGCGGTGTTCGAACGGGTCTTCTTCCGGACGAAAACGCGACACGCGACCCCATGGACCGTACTGATAGCTGGCCGCCTCATGGCCCTCGGCGTCGGTCACCAGGATCACGTCGTTCCGTTCGTTCCGATGGAAGAAATAGACGTTGGGCTCGCCGCGTTCGAACGTGGCCATGCCCAGGACATAGTCCATGCCCGGACCATAGAGGAAGAAGCGCTTCAACAGCAGCGTGATACCATCCGGGGCCTTGGTCACTTCGGCGATCGGGTTGAAACCGTCGTAGATGAAGATAGGTGGTCCGGCCATCAACCTGACGCATGGTCATCAGGCCACCCTCGTCGTAGGCAAAGGACGCCAGATCTTTGCCCGCGTACTCGTCTCTGACCTTGACGAGCCGGTCAAAAGCGTCGAATGCAAAGCCGCGAGTGCTTGTGGGTTCCCAACGACGGGTGAGGTTGCCCCAGGGGTCCCAGTCGTACTGACGCATGGCGTCCTTTGCCGTTGCCGTCGGCCTTTTCCGCTCTGCCGTCACGCTGCACCGTGATCGTTCCCAAGTGCGACGTCACCATATTGCCCCAGGCGTCGTAGGCGTAGGTCACCTTCCGGGGCAACGGCTCCTCGGATGTCGACTTCTGGTATTCGATGAGTTGATCGTGCCCATCGTATTTGAGAAATTCGCGAATGTTGTGGATCCCGAGTGACATGTCCCTGGCTGCGACATTGCCCTTGGCGTCCAGCGTCGTTTTCTGCTGATAGAGCTTCTCTGTGTCATGAGTCACGGCCAGTGCGATCGAACGCTGGGCCGGGTCGATCGCGTGCATCTCCGTGACGCCGTTGGGGAATCGGACGACCGAAGCATCCGCGTTGCGGTCGAATTCGATCCGTCCGAAGTGGGAGGCCTCCACCGCGACGAGCCGGCCGTCCTCGTAGATGTGTTCGACCTTGAGCCCACCCAGTTGGACGGTGTTCCTGCCATTGACGCCTCCATCGAGACTGTAATCGTACTCCAAGGCAACGCCGGACGAACGGACTTTCCGGAATCGTCCTTGTTCGTCGTATTCATAGCCCTTGATTTCCTGGCCGTTCTCCGTGACGCTCGCCAGTTGGCCCGAGTCATGGTAGGTGAACCGGCGTTCGGTGTCGCCGGTCGTCTGCCCGGTCAGGCGGTTGAGATTGTCGTAGCTGTATCGCGTCTCCCGGCCGTGAGTTTCTTCAGATATCACGTTTCCATTGGCATCACGGTCAAACGCTTTGACAAGCTTGCCATCGCGTGAAAGGGTCTTCAGCCGACCCGCCGGCGTGTAGGTCATCCGGGCCTTGAGGCCCGTGGGGAAGATGACCTCCGTGAGGTTTCCGGCCGGATCGTAAGAGCCCGTGATCGTCCCGTTGCCGACCCGGAGGGTTTTGCCTGATTCGACGCCGTGAATTTCCATGGCGTGTTTCAGGGCTTGCTTCATTGCCAGGTGATCTAGCGGCCGATTCGACATCGCTCGAATCGACGATCAGATTGCCCGATCCATCGAGGACCTGTGTTGGCGTCCAGCTCTTCTCCATAGCGGTACTTTCTCGTGACATGGCCGAATTCGGTTCGCTCGACGACACGGCCCATCGTGTCGTATCGAATCGAGCAGGTCCCTTCCTGGGCTGTATCGGTGATGGTCGTCAGATGGCCGGCCGTGTCGTAGGTGTACGTCGCTTGTCGGCCTCCGGGATATATCATAGTCTTGGGGTAGGAACTCTCGCCCACATACGCAAGAACCGTCTCTTGTTTCAGCGGGTTGATGATTCGCAACAGGCGGCCCAGATCGTCCCACTGGAACTGTGTCACGTTGCCGTTGCCGTCCGTGGTGGATCGTAACAGGCCCGTTCGTGGATCGGTCTCTCGACGGGTCTGTACCTTGTCGGGATCGATTTCGAGCTCTACGCCCCGGGCATGTGAATAACGTCGTTCTGTCGCGCTGCCGGTTCCGGTATTGGTTTCCACGAAAATATCGAATCCGTCATCGGAGGTGCTGTAGGTATAGGCGAACTCCTGGGACAGCGCATCGGTCATTCTCGATACCCGGCCTTGTTCATCGAAGCGGACGGACCACGTGTAGTCATCGGCTTGGATATGCATGAACCGGTTATCGGCGTCGGGGTACTGGTACTGCTCCTGGACCGAACCCCGGCGGACGTTGATGAGTTGTCCCTCACTGTTATAGCCGAACGTCACACCGGCGCCGTTGCTTGCGCCCACCCACGAGATGCGTCCGGCCGAATCGTAGAGGAACGTGAGGATCTGGTCGAACGGGCCGGTAATTTCCGACAGCTTGCCGTCGTTGTGGGTGAAACGAAGCTCGTTGCCCCAGGTGTCACGCATCCGAACCAGCGAGCCATCGGTCTTGGAAAAGAGCATCTCGGGCTCCAGGGGGGTCGTGACGATCCAGCCCTCGGATGTGCGCTTGATCCGTCCTCGCCGGCCGACAGATTCTGCAAATCCGTCTTCCGTCTTGTCGAAAAGACGTATCGCCCGCCCTGGGCCAAGCAAGGCAATCGCGTCCTGGCCTTCGACCGGCTGCAGGCGGATCTCATAGTTATGGGTCCAGTCGGCCCCCAGCGTGCCTTCCACGCCGGAGCCGCTGTCGTAGGACCGCTTGAATCGCAGCGGCAGGGGGCAACCTTCGAAGGCGAGGTCCGTCTTCTCGATGCGCAGGTGGCCCGAGTAAGGTTCCACACGACACGTCACGAGCGGAGACATCGACTCCGCCTGCTCCAGTTGCTGCCGTCGCGCCTGGGCGATCTGCCGCTCGAAGCACCGACCCTCGGTGTCCATCGCTCGCTCGAACGCTTCGGCGGCGCCCTTCGTGTCACCCACCAGACGACAACACTCACCGATGATGCACCACGCCTGGCACAACCGATCCGCGCCGCCCGCTCGTGCCACGGCGAGCAAGTCCTGCTCGGTCATTTGGCCGATGAGGAAGGCGACGAGGGGGATCGGCCAGGGTGAATCGGCCTTGACTGGCTGACCCAGTGGCTCGGCCAGTTCCTCGGCGTACGATGAGCTGTCTTCGTGGATCTCTGAAAGATCGAAACCTTCTCCGCTGAGCAATCGTTTCTGCCACTGTGAGAGGGTGTGCCAGACGATCACCTCGGCTTTGACGGCGGTGGGATCTTTCAGTCCACTGCCGGCATCGGATGTGCGCAACTGACGCAGGATGCGATCGACGGCCTCCTGCATTTGCTCGTAGTCGCTGAGTGTCACGGCGGTCTGGAATCTCAGTCGCGCGTAGGCCAGCTCGCGTTCCAGTTGCTCTTGTTGGATTGACGGATTGTCTTCGCGATCACAGGCAAAGCGTCGACCGGCATCAGCAGCAGCCCGCAGGTCGTCCAGAGCGTTCTGCCAGGCACCGAGCCGGGCATAGAGTTGCCCTCTCATGGACAGCGCGTCGATATGCTCGGGATCGGCCGAGAGACATTGGCTCAGCAACTGGAGCGACTTGGCTGTTTGGTTGCCCGTCGCGGCCATTACGGCCAGGCGGTAACGCGCCTCGGCATGGAGCGGGTTGAGCTTCAGGGCCTGGTTGTAATCGGCCAGGGCCTCGGAGATTTGCGCCAGATCCTCGTTCAAGATGCCCCTGTAACAACAGGCGTCGGCCAGGTGAGGGCGACGATGAAGCATTCCGTCGAGTTGCTCGATGCCCCATTCCTGTCGGTCGATCCGAACCCGCCGGACGTTCTCGGCAAAGGCCACTGGATCATTGTCCGGAATCGTGTCGGACTCCAGCGCTTCGGCAAAGAGGAAGGCCTGTAAGTCGTCACCCGCCTGGCGGTAGGCGTGGATGGCATTGCTCAGGAAGGGCTTGACGTAGTAGACCTGGGCGTCGGCCGCACGAGCGAAATCGCCAATGGCCTTGTCGTAGTGGCCGCGTTTGGCGTGGCACATGCCGCGTTGGAAGTAAGCCTCGGGGTTGCCTGGGGTCTCCTCGATAGCTTGTGCAAACAGTCGCTCGGCCTGGTCGCATTCATCGCGGTTGATGGCCCGGATTCCCTCTTCGACCTGGGGTGTGACGTACTGCGGGAAGAGTGTCTTCTTGCGCACAGGTCGATGGCGGCGATACGCTGCAGCGCGGTGTCGTTGTCGGCCAGAAGCCATTGGAGCAGGCTCAGTCGTGTGTAGGCGGACGCGTTCTTGGGGTCCCGTTCGAGGAGACGCTCATATTCCTCGACCGCCTCAGCGTAGTTGCCCTCGGAGACGCGCACGTCAGCCAGCAGGCGTCGGGCGGCCGCATCGTCGGGACGGCGCTCCACCAGTTCGGTCAGCACGGTTGCGGCCCGTTTGTAGTTCTGGGCGCTCCCCTGGACGTGATAGCATTTGGCCAGGAGCAGTTGATTGTCACGCAGCGCGTTGTCGGTCAGGAGGCCGGTGAGGGTCGCCAGTTCTTGGCCCGCCTGGGCGGCCTCTTCGGTCTTGAGTCGGCACTGGGCGCGGTTGTGAAAACAATCGGCCCGGAGTTGCAGCAGGGCGGCCAGGTCCTCGGGGTATTCGCCATAGTCCAGATCGGTCAGCTCCGCCACCTCGGAATAGGCGGCAATGGCCTCGTCGTATTTGCCCTGGATCTGGAGGATTCGACCTCGCTGGAAGCGAGCACGCAGACGTTCCGAGTCGACCCCTTTGAACGTCTTCAGAGACGCGAGTTTCGTGAAATCGTTCAAGGCGCTTTGGACGTCGTTCTTACGCAGGGCCAGTAGTCCGCGCGCGTAGCGACCCACGTCGTCGAGGCCCTCTCCTTTCCAGGCCTCATGAGGGTTGTGCTCGATCAACTCGACCAGCGTGCTGGTCGCTTCGATGGCCTTGTCGAGGTCGCCGGCCAGCCGATAACACTCGGCCACCTCCAGGTAGTGACGCGGCGCGTGAACGAAGTCCACGGATACCGTCGTCGGATAGTTCTTCCCCGGCCCGGCCTCGACGGCGGTATGGAAGGCCTTCATGAAGTCATCGACAGCCGCAGGATAGTCGGCCAGTTCCCGGTGACAGTTGCCCCGGACCCGGTAGAGCCAGACTCGCGACGCCGGGTCTTGAGAGACCTCCAGCGATCGGTCGATGTCGGCGATGGCTTTTTCGAACTGGTGGGCCTCGATCCAGCAGTCTCTTCGTCCGCCGAGGGCGTCGGTGTCCCTGGGGTCGAGCTTCAGGGCCGCGGTGAAACCGGCGACGGCTTTTTCCATCTGCCCGTTCGAGAGGAAGATCCGACCCCGCAGCGTCTGGGTCCGCCCGCGCTGCACGCCGAGACGGAGCATCTTCTCGGTGACCTCGATAGCCTCGGCGGGTTTGCCCATGAACATCAGATCGTGGGCGCGACTGTAGAGCTTCTGGTAGGTCTGGTCCTTGTCTTCAGCCTCCGCAGGGACGCCAAAAGCCACCAGCGACAGGCCTATAATCAACGCAAACCGGCAGAATCGATTCATTCGGGAATTCCTTACAGAGAGTAATCAACCCCAGTGAGGTATTCGTCGGATAGATCGCAGCTACGCTACAGGGCCAATGACTTGTGCCGACAAGATTTCCACGAAGGCGGCCATCGTCGTGCCGCAACGTCGGATTGGCGTCTCTCCTCCGGAGGGATTGTTCGCTCGCCCACAGGCAAGGGGCGATAAAACCTCAAATCTGACGGGTCCAAATCCCGCAGGACGCGTACTGCCTCCGTCAAAGCGGCGGACCCGGGCTGTGTCCCGTCGTACAGTAGGGCGAGCGTCCCCGCTCGCCTCAGTCGTGCGAAGGCAGGCTCTGCCGATGGCTCAGGGCAAGCTCTGAGCGAAGTCGAATGGACTGCACGACCTACAATGACTTTGCTCCACCTGCCCGACCAATCACCGTCCGCTGTTGTCGATCTCTTCGAGTTTCGCCTGGATCGGGCCCAGCAGATCCATGTCAGGGGTCTCGTCCGCCTTCTTCGCGTGCGTCAGGTACTCCGATACGAGGGTGTCCATCAACATCGCAAATGCCTGGGGTAAGGCGTTGAAAGCAGGTGCCAGCGTGCGAATGCCGTTGACAAAGGCATCAGTCGCCTCGCGAAGCCGCCCGGCGCCGGCGAGGCACGTTCCCAAGACGCCCATGGATATCGCCAGTTCGGGCAGAAAGACATCCGGTCGGTCCTTGGCCAATCGCCTGTAGATATCAACGGCCTCCTGTGCGGCCTGTAAGGCCTCTTCCCGCTGGTCGAGAGCATGGAGCTTGTTGCCGAGGTTGTTCAGACACATCGCGAGCTCAGGCAGGAAGACATCCGGTCGGTCTTTGGCCAATCGCCTGTAGATCTCAAGGGCTTCCTGTGCGGCGTGCAAGGCCTCTTCCCGTCGACCGAGGTCACTGATGCGACGCGCGAAGTTAATCAGACTGCCCGCCAGGTTGGGCAGGAAAGCATCGGGTCGGTCCTTGGCCAGTGGTCTGTAAATATCGAGTGCCTCTTGTGCGGCCTGCAGGGCCTCTTCCCCCGACCGAGTCCGTGGAGCGCGGCGGCGAGGTTGTTCAGACTGGAAGCCAGATCGGGCAGGAAGACCCCGGGTCGGCCCTTGGCCAATCGCCGTCGCATCTCGACGGCTTCTTGTGCGGCCTGTAAGGCCTCTTCCCGCCGACCGAGTTGACTCAGCCTGATACCGAGGTTGTTAAGGCTGTTCGCGAGGTCGGGCAAAAAGGCATCCGGTCGGTTTTTGGCCAATTGCCCGTAGATACCGAGGACCTCCTGTGCCGCCTGCAAGGCCTCCTCCCGTCGTCCGAGTCCGCGGAGCCTGTTGCCGAGATTGTTCAGACTGCCCGCCAAGTAGGGTAGGAAGGCGTCGGGCCGGTCCTTGGCCAATCGCCTGTGGATATCCAGGGCTTCCTTTGCGGTCTCCAAGGCTTCATCCTGCCGACCGAGGTCACAGAGGCAGGCACTCAGGTTGTTCAAGCTCGACGCCAGGTCGGGCAGGAAGGCATCGAGTCGATCATCAGCCAATCGCCTTCGGATCTGGACGGCCTCCTGTGCCGCCTGGAAGGCCTCTTCCCGCTGACCGAGGGCACTAGCATGATGCCAAGGTTGTTCAGACTGATCGCCAGGTCGGGCAGGAAGATGTCCGGTCGGTCCTTGGCCAATCGCCTTCGGATATCGACCGCCTCTTGTGCGGTCTGCAAGGCTTCTTCGCGCCGACCGAGGTTACTGAGCCGTCGCCCAGATTGTTGAGCAGACGCGCCCGCTCGATCAGGTTCTCTTCTGTCGGTCTCTGGGTGGAGAGGGACTCCAGGAGGCGACGACCCGTCCAGACACCCATCTGCGCAAGGACACCGTCTGATCGGGAATTAGAGGGTCAAGCTCAATCGCATCGTCGACGTTCCCCTCCCTTTGCAGGGCGTCGGCCAGGATCGAGCCCAGGGGCGAGAACGCGGTGTGGGTGCCAAGCGAGGGCCGCACGGAGGGCGGATGAAGCGCGACCGGAAATATCGGCCTCCAGCATCCCCGCCAGCCAGGGGCCCGCCACGGTCGGATCTTTCAGGGAGATGCGGCCCAGGACCACGAACCCGTTGCGGAGGGCGGTCTCGGACGCGTCTCGGAAGGTCCGTTCGAGGAGCTTCGCCGCGTTGTTGTTCGGATCGGTCAGGACCGACCATATGAGCTCTTCGCCCAACAGGTCCGGTTCGAGTCCTGCCATGTACGAATCTTCGGTTGCCTGCTTCCGCCCTGCATACAAGGACCGCAGGAAGGGCACTAAATGTTGATACGAGGGAGCAGGGCCCTCCACGCGTCGATTCAACTCCTCGGCCACCTCGCGCCGAGGGGACGCCGCCCCGCAGCGTCACGGCCGCGACGAACCGGCCGCACCGCCGGCGGAAGTCCGTCGCTTCGTCGTTGTCGGCGAACTGCTTCTCGTAATGCCTCGTCCAGAAGTGCTTCTCATGCACGACGATCTCGTCCACCAGTGAACCTGCATCGGCGGGCAGACCTTCCACGGCGGCCAGGGCCGACATGTGCAAATAGAGCACCCGTCCGAAATGCTCGTCGTCGAGGGCATCCGGCGTCGGGGCAACGGTCTTATCCAGGTGGGCGGCGAACGCATTGCGCGTGCGCCCAGACGTCGTTGCGCAAGGCACCCTCCAGAGGCACCGGCGCGATCGAGGTCGGTTCCCATTGCATCAGCAGATGCCTGACCGCCTCATCCCGCTCGCACAGTGATTGCCACCAGTCCCCGACGTCCCGGGCCAGCAGGACAATACGCAATCGTTGGGTTTGTTCGTCTGGCCGGTTGGCGATACGTTTGAGTAGCTCGTGGAGTCCGGCCGGCACTCGGCGTAGTCCACCGCCACCAGGGTCGGTTGGTCCGCGTACAGGATCGCCTCCACCTGATCGGCGTCTGCTTCTTCGGGCAGGAACCCCGCGTGCCATCCTTCGTCGCGCAACTGCTTCGACCACTCGATCAGCAGACGCGTCTTGCCTGTGCCCCCAGGCCCATAGAATAGTCGCACGCCGGTCGAGGGCTTCTCTGCATCGCACCACGTCTTGAGGTCGGCCAGTTCCGTGGCGCGGGCGGCATGATAGAACGGCACGACCTCATAGCGCGCATTGAGCAACGTGGCCGGGTTGTTTGCCTTCGGCGCCTCGCGCGTATTCGCGAGCAGAAGGCTATCGAGCGTTCCTGGTGTGGAGACGCCACTGCCAACAGCGTGTTCGGCTGTCGCCTCGCCGGACGGACCCAACGTGTGTAGACGCTTAAGGATGAGTTCCGCGATCTCTCGTGGCTTTCGTTTCCTGATTTTGATGTACCCGTCGATAGAGAGCACGCCGGAGATCGGCGTGTCGTCGAAGCGGAACGGCATGATGCGATGGCCTTCCAGATTCAAAAGGACGTCCCACATCTGGCGCCATTCGAGGAGGCACCATTTCTTACGTTCATAGTCGGCGCTGTAGAAAGGGACGACCAGTTCCGAGTCATCGTGATAGATTTTGCCCAGGTAGAGATCGAGGTCAGGCCTTGCCAGTTCCGCCTCGTAGTACTGGTCGTAGAAGACACGCTCGCGTCCGAGACTCTGTGACAGGCAGTCGGCCACCTGCGATATGAAAGCACGCTGCTCGCCAGGGAATGACAACGCGACCTGGAACCGTCTAGCCTCGGGGTCATGACCAAGACCCTCCCGTGTGTGCCCTATCAGCCAAGGGTGGCAGTTGCATCAGAAGCATCAAGTGGCTTCCTCTCACTATTTAGAATGATCCCCGACGCCCAACGCCTCTCGCTCCTCGCGAGACGCCGGACGTTCGCCAGACTGACGTCGATTGTGACACTTTTCACATCACCGGTCAAGCACCGGCACGTCCACCGCAACAACAACACGGCCCTGCGTTCATCAGCCCCTACGCATCTACCCTTCCACTTGCCCAACGGGCTACGAGGTACCAGATACGAGATCCGGCATTTCAGTTCCCAGATCACAGTTCCCAGTTCACAGGTCACGGGTTGCGGCTCGCGGGCGTCTGGTCTCGCGTTTCCTACAAAGTCTACAGTCTGGCCGGGGGTTTCGGGTGGCTGGTCCGACGGACGCGACTGAGACGACGGGTGGGTTCTGCGGACCACTCCGTATGTAAGGGGTGCTGCTCGATCGGCCGGGGGCCGGCGGTGGGGATTTGTCCGGGCATGTCCGCCGACTCGGGGGTGAATTGCTGTATGCCCGTCCGGTAAGCGTTCGTCGGGGTGTACTGATGGCAGTTCAGCGCAGGCAAACCCACCCCTGTTTCCAGTGTCTCCGTCCGCATTTTATCGGGCTGATTTCTCGTCGTTCGCGGGAGCCGGCGGGCGGCGATTCGGGCCCCGGGCGCGTGACTCAAAAGTTGTGTTAAGTCTGGTAAAATGAGGCAATGCAATGTTGACATTTGTGTTAACTTGAGATATACTGGCCCGAATGAGATGTGTGGGATATCTGGATAAAAAAAGGCCTTAGGGTGAAAATGTACTTGACATTCAGGTGTCAAAGTGGTAGTTTGAGTCAAATAGGAGATATGCGTAGGGGTGAGATGGTTCACTGCTGGATCAGGTGTGGGTGGATGGCTTTGTCGCATCTGGTCATTTGGAAAGGAGAGTGAGAAATTGAGGAGGGCGGAAGACATGCGTTTGGCACGTTCGTTCTCACTGTTTTTCACCTTCCTGGCAGTTTCATGAGATAGGCCGGTTTCTGGCGTTGGTAGGCCAGTCGCAGGCGAAGCGGAGGTGGCTCTCAGACAACTTAGCGGGTAGTTCTTGATAAGTACTGTTGCCAGGGAACATTTGTGCATGCGTGGTAGGCAGCATGTGCTTGGTATCGGGGGGTAACAGCATGAGAAATCTGGCAAAGACTTTGATGGTCATTTCGGCGTGTTTGGCCGTGTCGGGGGTTGCCTCGGCGGCGAACGTGCCGGTCGGCATGCCAATGCAGATGGCCGCGCCCTTTGTGAGCGTCTCCGTGCAACAGGATCCGGTGGATCTGGGGACGGTGTGGGGGCCGGGACCGAGGTCGGTTCTGGTGCAGCTTTATGCTCACGTGGTGGCCAATTGTCCGTACCATGTGGCGGCTTCTTTTAAGAGCTTCCGGCATGAACAGGGCAAAGCAGTGATGTCGACCAAGGATGTGTCGGTGGCGGTCAACAACATCGAGGTCCCTGTTGGGACGGGTCATGTTTCGGTGGCGCATTCAGCGGCGCCGACGTCACTGGGTGGTGCGGACGTTCCGCTGGCCCTCCTCGTGAAGGTCAAAGGGATGGATCGGTATCCGCAGGGCCCCTATCGCGGGGCGCTGGTGATTAGGGTAATGGCCGGACCCTGACCGGCAATTTGGCAGACTCAGGGTTGCGTAAGTAATTCCGTCGGGCAGAAAAGTGTTCATTCGCAAGATAGTAGATTGCCCAGGACCTATGGAAAGGTGCTATCCCCAATAGAGGCCCCCTCTAATTGGGACGGGGGAGAAAGGAGGTATGGTGATGACGCAATGACATCTCGCGGGCGAGTGGCCGCTTGCGAGCCGTCAGACGGGGTTGGCCCCCTCGAGACGGTTGAATGATGTCAAATGCCAAGTGGGAATGAAAATCGCAGGTCGAATTTGAATCTCTGGGCCACGGCGTGTCGGACAAGGAGCAGGCAGATCCGACCAGGTCAGTGAATTAACATTGTCTGCTGCTGAGTGCGGCTTAGGTGTTTGTGGTGCCTAGCCGGATTTTCTGGGTTTAGCTCCACTGGGCCGTATCGGCCAATTCGGAGCGAGGGTTTAAGTTAGAAAGGAAGTGAAGATGTTGAAGAAAAGTCTTTTTGCAGTCGCAGTGGTTGCTCTGCTGGCCGCAGTGGCCCCCGCAGGCGAGATCAAGTTGGGCGAATGGCCACAGTCCTATATTCCTCAGGAACTGACGGATATTCCGGTGCTGATGGATATTGGGTACTGGGTCTTCATCAAGGACCAAGACAAGCTGAAGATCAAGCTGTCTCAGGTTGGTACCACGGGCTCGAACCCCAGTCAGCACGTCTATGAGGGCTGCACCGACGTCAAGCTTACGTCGAACTTCGACATGAAGCTGAGCTGCTCGATCAGCTCGAACGGCGCCATCGGCGGCGACTTCAGCTGCAGCGTGACCCCGAACACCCTGAGTGTTGGTGGTGGTACGGTCAACGTTTGCGCCAAGATCAACAAGGCCAACCTGGCTACCGGTGGTCTGGTTGGTGGCACGAAGGACCTGCGGGTCGCGACCGTCACGCTGAAGGTTGCCCCTCAGTAGTAGCCACTCGTTGGCAGGACTCGGCTTTTGGGGTGCTTCGGGTCAAGGTTTCGGCGTCAGTTGAAGGCTGCCGTGGCACCGGTTATCGCCGAGCAGTAAGTCAAGAGGGGAGGGTTGGGTGCATCTATCCATCCCTCCCCTCTTTCTTTTTTGCCTTCCTGGGGGTGTGGTTGGGGGATTCTTCCGGCTTTTGCGGGTGTTGTCCGGGTCTGTCTGGTCTGTTGGTCTTCTGGTACGGTTCCGATAAGGGTGCTCCTATGCCACTGCGGGTGCCCGATGCCGGGGGTGTCGCTCGTTTTATAGGGCTCTTGGAGATGTTGGGGTTGTGCTCTAACTGTAGTAAAAAAGAGATGATAGGCAAAATGGGTATTGACAAGGCGGGGTGGTTTTGGTAAGATAAGCAAAATGTCGTCCGGGTCTATTTCGGGGTCTGGGACGGCAGATTCTGGTGCGAGGCGGCATAGTTAGTCTGGGGGGTGGTTCATGGGGAAATCAAGAGAAACCTGGCAAGTGTCTTGTTTGGAATGCCGAAGAGGTAAAAAACCGCATAGTTGATGCAATACCCAGGATAAGGACCATACGTCGAAGACCAGCAATCAAGATTAGTTGTGAGAGACGCAAGATGGTGAATGCAGTTGACAAGCGATCGATGCGAACGGATTTGTACCTCTCGAAGCATCAGACCCTGAGAGCACGCCAAACCGGCGGCCGTTCGGTGGCCCGGGCTATCGGTATTCTGACCATCCTCCTGATGATTGGTGGTTCTGCCTTCGGGCAGTTCATGATTCAGCCCATGAAGATCAACGTGGATACCTATCCGAACAGACGGCCAGTGACCACGTTCGCCATCGAGAACCAGAACCAGGACGCCTCGGTAAAGATCGATCTTCGCCTGCTGGACATGACGCAGGACTCGTCGGGCATGTGGCAGACGATCGAGCCGGATGCCCAGGTGGTCGCCGATCCGAACGGTGCCCGTTGGGTCGATGTCGGCACCGAAGGCCAGCCGATCCGCGTGGACGTCTCCAGGCTTCGCAGTTGCCTCGAATGGCTCAGGATCGAGCAAGACGTGGTGGAATTGGATCCCCTTCAGCGAAAGGTGATGAATCTGTGGATTCGTATCCCGCCCGGTGTCCAGGGCTACTACTGTGCGGCGCTCATCGCGCAGACGCAGCTGACACCCGACGTCGACACGGGAATTCGCACCCCGGTGCTCCTCCAGTTCCTGGTGCCCGTGATCATCAACGTGCAGGGCCGTCCGATTCGCGATGAGATCAAGCTGACCGGTATCAACCTGACCTACCGGCCGGCCGAAGGCTTTCAGCCGGCCGCGACCCTTGTGACTGTGGGCGTCAGCAACGAGGGCATGAGCTGTGCCCAACTGGTCGGAGTCACTCGCGTCTACGGTAAACGCGGCGACCACTGGCAGAAGATCACGGAAATGAGCTGTCCGCAAACCAGCATCATTCCCGGTGTCAAGATCAACCTCCAGAAGGACATGGAGCGGCCGCTGCCGTCCGGCCAGTACCGAGTCGCGGCCGCCCTGTACGTCAATGGGCATCGCGCCGGAGTCAAAGAGGAGCAGATCGAATTCCAGGGAGACGACCGAATCATCGAGGTGGCCCCAGACGCCACCTTGGATCTGAGTCCGAGAGAGGTGGAGGTCGACGTCCGCCCTGGCGCGACGCGAACGACAATCATGACGGTGACCAACTCCTCGGAGGATCCCGTGACTGTGGATGCGGCACTGCTGCTGCCCGACCACATGACCGCGCGGGCTTGGAATGATGGGCAGGGCAACAGCGTTCGCGGACAGGACTTCGGGTGCGTCGATTGGGTGACGATCCAGCCGACCCAGTTCAGGTTGCGTGGCTACGCGCGCCAGAACATCAAGATCGTCTCGAAGATGCCCCGGATGACGAATCCTTTGCCGAACTACTATGCGACGATCAAGCTGCGTGCCACCTACGAAGACGGGCAGACCGGCGGTGTCAGCCAAGGGCTGATCTATCTGACGACGCCCGGTGTCGTATCGACGCCCCGCGCCATGGCGAATCAGTTGTCGGTCTCGGAATCATCGCCGTCGCGATATCTCGTGACCGCGAGCTTCTCCAACATCGGCAACACACACATTCAGCCTCGTTGTCGTGCTTACCTGACACAGGTCGTGCCCGGGACGGAGCAGGGGCAGACGGTCAAGATCGCCGACATGAGCAGTGCGAGCTACGACCAGAGGGGCAACATGCTGCCTCTGGAAACCCGCCAGTTCACGGGGGTCCTGGATATCGCTTCGGTCGCGGAGGGAAAGTACCGCTTAACCGTGGCACTGCAATATGCAGGGGGGGCCGCCGAGCAGAATCAAACGGCTGTCAACATCAAGCGAGAGGGTGGCGCCAAAGTGATCGACATCGTCTCGTTGGACTCGGTCGGGGGTAAAGTGCAGATCCAGTTGTAGCATGCCGCGGGGGCGGATTTTGCTTAAATCAGGGCGCGGGATCGCCGATAGATGTGGGAAAGCCGTGGGATGGCGTATATACGGCTACAGAAAGGGACGTTGACCTATGGCAAGGCAACAGATCGGTAAGGTATTATCGGGTGGGGTGATAGTCCTCTGCATGGTGTTATTGTTCACGCCGGTGACTCACAGTCAAGGGTTCATAGCGACGGCCAAGAAGTTCACGATCTCGGGGTCCGTCGGGATGCCTGGGGTGACGATGCAAGGTCTGCCCCCTGGAACCCAGACGGATGAGAACGGCGTTTACAGCGCTCAGGTGGACTACAACTGGAGTGGCACGGTCACGCCGGTGAAGAAGGGCTATACGTTCAAGCCCGCGCAGAAGACCTATCAGAATGTCAAGGCTGACGCCAGCAGCGAGAACTACTCAGCCGAACTGCTGACCTTCACCATTTCCGGTTTGGTCGGCGAGCCCAACGTGGTGATGAAGGGCCTGCCTGGCGATCCGGTCACGGACGCCTCCGGACGGTACAGCGTCAAGGTCGACTATGGCTGGATCGGCACGGTGACCCCCGAGAAGGTCGGCTTCAGCTTCGATCCCAGCCCCAAGATGTACAACCCGGTCGTACAGAACCTGAGCAATCAGAACTACACGGCGAAGGAAGTGACCTTCACCATTTCCGGTTCAGTCGGTGCCGCTGGCGTTGTGATGAAGGGCCTGCCTGGCGATCCGGTCAGCGGTGCTGACTATCGCTACAAGGTCGAGGTACCCTATAGCTGGTCGGGAAAGGTCACACCCACCAAGGAGGGGCATGAGTTCACCCCGTCGAGCAATGAGTACACCAACGTCATGGAGCCCCGGACCAACGAGAACTACACTGCGAGCATCTTTATGTTCGTGATCAGCGGTTCGACCGGTCTGCCTGGTGTGACACTGGAAGGTCTGCCCGACAATCCGATGACGGAGATGGATGGTTCCTACGCGGTTCGGGTGCCCTACGGCTGGAACGGCACGGTCAAGCCGGTGCGGCCCGGATATACCTTCTCGCCGGCCAGCAAGACCTATCCGCCTGTGAAGGAAGACCACCAGAGCGACAACTACAATCCTGAGATCGTGAAGCTGGCCATCTCAGGCAACACCGGGACCGGCAACGTGACCCTCGAAGGCCTCCCGGGCAATCCAACTTCGGATGCGACCGGGTTCTTCTCAGTCCAGGTCGAATACGGGTGGGGCGGCTCGGTCACCCCGGTCAAAGAGGGCTGGTCGTTCGATCCTAGCAACATGATCTACAGCTCCGTGGTCGCCGATCGGACCGACCAGAGATTCAAGGCCAGCCCCATCACGTACACGATCTCGGGCCATGTCATCGGTGCGACGGGCGTCATGATGGACGGGCTGCCGAATCGACCGGTGACCGGCGCGGACGGATCGTACAGTGCTGATGTACCCTACAAGTGGACGGGCGTTGTCACGCCCCGCAAACCGGGCTACACGTTCCAGCCGGCGACCCGGCCCTACGAGAGCTTGCTCAGCCCGCAGACGAGCCAGGACTTCCAGGCCAGCGTCGTCCAGTTGACGATTTCGGGCCGGGTCCTGTCCGAGACCGGACCGGTTGCCGGTGTGACGGTCACGGCCGACAATAACGGTGGCGTGGCCACCACCGATGCCAACGGTGAATTCCAGTTGTCGGTCAACTATGGGTGGCAGGGCCGGATCACAGCGTCGAAGGAGGGCTATACCTTCGATCCGCCCAGCAAGGCCATGACGTCGGTGATACAGAACGTCCCCGGCGCCGGCTTCATCGGCAAGGTCCGGATGATGAAGATCACCGACAGCATTGTCTTCGGGACCGAACCGATCCAGGGGGTGACCATCACCGCCGAGCCGACGGGGGCCACCGCGGTCACCGATAGCAAGGGCAAGTACACTATTCTGGTGCCTTATGGCTGGACAGGCGACCTGATCCCCCAGAAGGAAGGGTTTGACTTCAACCCGCCCAGTAGTCCTTACACCAATGTGACAGAGAACATCGACAAGACCGCGCCGGCAGCCACGGTCCCGGCGATTCAGCGGCCCGTGACTCAACCGCCGATTACGGACACGACACCGGTGCGGGACAGTCGCCCGCCGGATCAGCAGACGACCACGCCTGTGCCCGGACCGGCCGCCATGGACTCGATGGATCCGCAGGTGAGGGCCTTGCTCAACGATAGAGAGCGTCTCATGAAGGAACTCGAGGCCTACAAACAACAGCAGAACACGCCGGATGAGCCCGATCAGCCACTGCCGCCGGTGGAGCCGGACAGGCCACAGAACCGGCCGCGCACCCCGCAGAACAACCTGCCCGCACTCGGCGGTGCCGGCGCGTCGACGGTGTTGGATGTGCTGATGCGAATCTACGAGCGGACCGGGGTGAAGATTGCGGTCGATGCGACGGTCAAGCCCGATCCGGTCCAGTTGGATTTCGATCCGAGTACCCTGACGCCCATGCAGGTCCCGCAGGCCCTCCAGCACCTGCTGAGCCAGACGGAATACCAGTTCAAAGCCGTCGGGGACACGTACCTGGTCTTCCTGCCGATCAGCAACACGTGGCAGGGCCAGGATCTTCGAAGTGCATTGCAGGACATCTCGCTCTCGTCCGGCGTGACGATTATCCCGGACCCGAACGTGTTCGGTGAAGTCTATGCCGAGCTGAACGATGTGGATCTGGATACGGCGCTGCGAACGATTCTGGCCGGGTCACCGTTTGTCGTCCAGAAGACGCCGGACTACTACCTGGTGGCCGATCGAAGCGTGGAAAGTGACGCATTCCCGGAGATCAGCGAAACGCACAACGTGTTCCTGAACTACCGGACGCCGCGAGGGGTGGCTCAGCTTCTCTCGCCTGCGTTTGCCGACTACGTCCGGGCGGATATCACCGATCCGAACAGTCACATCGTCTCGGTGACGGCACCTCCGGATCTGGCCAGGCGCATCGTCGACGACATCAAGATGTTGGACCTCAAGCCTCGA
>CAVSCO010000028.1:0-24483 GCA_963726475.1 uncultured Phycisphaerae bacterium
AGTACATCGGTTCATCCGTTGAATAATGAATCCAGAGGGACCATATGGATGTGAAAGCCCAGGCTATGAAGAGCTTCAGTCGGTTGACGGATCACGACATTTACCTGTTCAAGGAGGGAAACCACTTCCGTCTCTACGACAAGCTCGGCGCCCATCTCATCGAGAAGAACGGGGTCAAGGGGGTACACTTCGCCGTCTGGGCTCCGAATGCGGCCGGTGTTTCGGTGATCGGTGATTTCAACGGGTGGAATCGCCAATCGAATCCGTTGGCAGCCCGAGACGATGGCTCGGGAATCTGGGAAGGCTTCATCCCCGAGCTTGGCAAGGGCACGATCTACAAGTATCACATCGCCTCGAACCACAACAACTACCACGTGGACAAGGGCGACCCCTTCGCGTTCTTCTGGGAGCTGCCCCCCAATACGGCTTCGGTAGTCTGGGACCTCGACTACGACTGGCGCGACGAAACCTGGATGGCCAAGCAGAAGAAGCACAACGCCCTGGAGGCACCCTACAGCGTCTACGAGGTCCACCTGGGCTCGTGGCGTCGCGACCCGAGCGACCCCGAGCGTCTGCTGAGCTATCGCGAGTTGGCCCCGATGCTGGCCAAATACGTCAAGGAGATGGGGTTCACGCACGTGGAATTTCTCCCGCTGATGGAACATCCCTTCTATCCATCGTGGGGCTACCAGACGGGCGGCTACTTCGCGCCGAGCCGTCGTTACGGCTGCTGCCAGGACCTGATGTACCTGATCGACCACCTCCATCAGAACGACATCGGGGTGATCCTGGACTGGGTCCCGTCACATTTTCCCACCGATGAATACGGCCTGTCCTATTACGATGGAACGCACCTCTACGAGCATTCCGACCCAAGGCTTGGTTTTCATCCGGACTGGAAGAGCGGAATCTTCAACTACGGACGTCACGAGGTCCGCGCCTATCTGATCAGCAGCGCCATGTTCTGGCTCGACAAGTACCATGTCGATGCACTGCGCGTCGATGCGGTCGCCTCGATGCTCTATCTGGACTACTCGCGCAAAGAAGGCGAATGGATTCCCAACAAAGAAGGTGGTCGCGAGAACCTCGACGCCATCGCCTTCCTGAGGCGATTCAACGAGATGATCTACCGGGACTATCCGAACGTCCAGACGATCGCCGAAGAATCCACCGCCTGGCCCATGGTAACGCGTCCCACCGTCACGGGCGGACTCGGCTTCGGCATGAAATGGAACATGGGCTGGATGCACGATACGCTCGAGTATTTCAGCCAGGACGCGATCTACCGCAAGTACCATCAGGACAAGCTGACCTTCTCGATCTGGTACGCGTTTTCCGAGAATTTCTCGCTGCCTCTGTCGCACGATGAGGTCGTGCACGGCAAAGGATCTCTCTATGGCAAAATGCCGGGCGACCCCTGGCAGAAGTGCGCCAATCTCCGCCTGCTGTTCGGCTACATGTATACCCATCCCGGAAAGAAGCTGCTGTTCATGGGCGGTGAGTTCGGCCAGCATCGAGAATGGAGCCACGTGAACAGCCTCGATTGGCACCTGCTCGACCATGAGCCACACAAGGGCATTCAGAAGTGGGTCCGCGACCTCAACCATCTCTACCGCAGCGAGCCGGCCCTGTTCGAGACGGATTTCTATCGCGACGGGTTCGCCTGGATCGACTTCCACGACGCCGACAACAGCGTAATCAGCTATCTGCGCAAGGACAAAGCGGGTCGTGAGGTTCTGGCCGTGATCTGCAACTTCACCCCGGTCCCGCGTCACAACTATCGCGTGGGCGTCGCTGAAGGAGGTTTCTGGGAAGAGGTCCTCAACAGCGATGCGAAGGACTACGGCGGCAGCGGCCATGGCAACATGGGTGGCGTCGAAGCCTCTCCCGCGTCTTTCTACGGGAATTTCGACTACACGCTGAGCGTGACACTGCCTCCTCTGGGCATCGTCGTGTTCAAGAGAAAAGCCGACGCCGACGAAGCGACCGACACAACCGACGAATGACAAAAACCGTCCGGGGGTGGAGCTGCCCCACCCCCGACGAAATCGAGTCTACAGCCGACCGTAGGCGGCAGTCAAATCTCTCAGTTTGCCGGCCAGACGCCCGTTGAGTTTGCCATCACGCATGCGCCAGAACCAGTTGCCGGTCGCCTTGGCCGGGTAGTTCATGCGGGCCGAGGCCCCCAGCGACAGGATGTCCTGCATCGGGATGATCGCCAGCTTCGCCACGGAGGACATCGCCACGCGCATCAGCTCCCAGGAGATATCCTTGGCGGCCGGTCTATGTCCGAGGTATTCGTAGAGACGTTTGCGAAGAGGTCCCTTCGCCTCATTCTCGAACCAGCCGCGAGTGGTGTTGTTGTCGTGCGTCCCCGTATACGCAATGGAATTGGCGACATGGTTGTGCGGCATGTGCACGTTGCGTTTCGGATCGCCACTGAAGGCGAATTGCACCACGCGCATGCAGGGGAACTGATACTTGGTCACCGCTTCACGGACGTCGGCAGTAATGTGGCCCAAATCCTCGGCAAAGATCGCCGCGAACGGAATCTGCCGGAACAGAGTGCCAAAGAAGCTCTCGCTCGGAGCCTGGACCCATTTTCCGTTGATGGCCGTCTTGTGACCGGCCGGGACTTCCCAATAGGCAACCAGACCGCGGAAGTGATCGATGCGAACCAGATCGAACAACAGCAGATTGTGCTTGATCCGCTTCATCCACCAGGCGAACCCCGTCCGCTCGCAGTAGTCCCAGTCGTAAACCGGGTTGCCCCACAACTGACCGGTCTTGCTGAAGTAGTCAGGCGGCACCCCGGCGATGAACTTCGGCTTCTTGTCGCGTTTGAGCTTGAACACTTCCGGATTCGACCAGACGTCGGCGCTGTCGTAGGCGACGTAGATCGGCACATCGCCGATCACCTGGATGCCCTGCTCGTGACAATACCGCTGCAAGTCGAGATACTGCGCGTAGAAGATATACTGGAGGAACCGCTCACGCTCGATCGCATCGGCCAGTTCCGCCTTGATCGCATCCAGCGCCTTGGGCTTGCGGTCCCGCAGCGGCGCGGGCCAATCACACCATTGTTTTCCTTTGAAATGCCGGCGGATCGCGACGAAGGTCGCGAACGGCTCGAGCCAGGCCTGGTGCTCGGCGCAGAACTTCGCGTAGTCAGCCGGCTGGGGGCGTTCCTTAAAGCGTGCAAAGGCCAGGTCGAGCAGACCATGCTTATATTTCTCGACCTTCTGGAAATCGACCTTGTCGGCCGGGAAGGACGGAGGCTTGGCGATATCCTCGCGTTTGAGCAGGCCCGCCCGTTGCAGCAGGACCGGACTGATCAGCAGAGGATTGCCCGCGAAGGCGGAGAAGCAATTGTAGGGGGAATGGCCCGTCTTGCCCGTCGTATGGTTCAGCGGAAGAATCTGCCAGCAGTTCTGACCGGCTTGCTTGAGGAAGTCGATGAACTTGTACGTCGTCGGGCCGAAATCGCCGATGCCGAACTCCGAAGGCACCGACGTGACGTGCATCAGGATACCGCTGGATCGTTGCTTGAGCATGCTGTGGACCTCAACTTGTCGATTGACATTCCAGGTCGATGCAGGGAACCAGCGCACCCAATGGCGGCCTGCCCCTCCGATACGGTCGACCGTCTTTGATCTGTTCTACGGGATCGCCAGACCGAGATGGTGGGCCAGGTTGCCGAAATGCTCGACCCACTTGGCCGCCCCTTCGTCCTCGGCGGCCGCCCTGCGTTTCATCGCGGGCCACTTGCACTTGGCGATATTGAAGAACACATTCTGAGCGTTTTGCAGATCGAGCGTCGACGTGAGCGTGCGAAGGATCTCCAGACTCTCCTCAATCGAGCAGAGCAGGTTCACGTCCTCGCTTCGCTCGGCGAGCTGATCCATCAAGGCGTTGATCCGGTGGCTGCCTTCGTAGCTCAGACGCTCTTTGTCCAGGCTCAGTGAGAGCCGTTCCGCTTCATCGGCGAGGCTGCGGAGGCGATTGACATCAACCGCATCGGCCTGAATCTCGGCGCACAGGTCCTCGTTGAGGATGAACTCAGCCGGCGCTGACAGTGCCTTGGGCAGAGGCATATTCATGTTGCGAATCATCTGCATGATCGCGTAGTTGTGTTCGTAGATGTGCCGGAACGAACTCTCGATCTCCTGCCAGGTGCTCTCCAGAAGCTCGTTGAGGATCTGCCGCTGCGGGTCTTTGAACAGGTGGGTCAGCGAGTAGTTCCTCCCGCCGAACACTACGTTCATCAGACGCATCACTTCGTTGCTGTCGCTCTTGCGGAAGGCCTTCTTCAGATCCTCCCGAACCGCGTTGAATTCCTCGTCGCCCATGCGGGCCCGGACGGTGGCGAACAGATTGTGGTCGCCCAGGTAGAAGACGACCAGGTCGGCCACGTGCCGCTCGAAGGTGATATTCGACCGAATGGCCACGCGACCGGTCGTCAGCACCTGCACACCGGCTGCTACGCGATCGGAACTCTCCACCGTAGCCGAGTAGCAGTAGATCTCCGTCGTGCGTCCGCGGGCCTCCTCGAAGATCGAGCTCAGGGCGAAGTGAGCCGCCACACGGTTCAGATCGATCCGCGCCGGCTCGACAAAGGCCTCATAGATGTCTCGTCCGTTGTTGAACGGACGGACGTTGGCGGGCGCCTGTTGCAGCATGTCCTTGAACTGCGGGACCAGGTCCCAGTTCTGGACCTCCTGGCACAGTTGCATCGTCCGGGCCGCGTACTGCATCACCTGCACGCCCTCGATGCCCGCGAGATTGTCGAAGAACCATCCGCAGCTCGTGTACATCAACATCGCGTGCCGCTGCATCTCGAGCAGCTTGAGGAATGTCACCTTATCGTCGGGAGGCAGCGTTCGCCCGGTCGACTTGGTGATGAAGTCCTCGACGTTCTCCTGCGAGCGATCGTTGACGGCCGCAATGTACTCGTTGCGAAGCTTCCACGGATCGGGATGATACTGTGACATGCGGTCCTGGTAGACCTGAATCTCTTTCTCGCGAATCCAGTCCAGGGCCTGTCGCAACGGAGCGCGCCACTGCTGCTTGCCCGAATTGGCCTGGTCGGCCGCACAGCCGCAATTGCTCTTCCACCGCTCCACGCCGTGGGCACAACTCCACGAGCTGTTCTCCCAGATCTCGACCTCCTGGTTCGGCGGAAACTTCTCCAGATACTCGCCGTAGATGGTGATCTTCGCCAGGTTGTTCGTCTCGATGTGGTGAATGCAATAAGCCAAGGCCATGTCACCATGGCGATGGTGGTGTCCGAACGATTCCCCATCGGTGGCCACGTGGACCAATCGCGGGCCTTCGCCATCCTTCGGGAACGCGTCGATCAGGCGGGCCGCGAAGTTGGTGCCGCTATGAAGGAGCCCGCCGTAAGCGATATCGTGCGAAGCGGGGCCGCTGTAGAAGAACAGGGCAATCTGCTTGCCCGAAGGAAGATTGCACACGTACGGGACGCTCGTATCCAAGCTGCCGGCATCGACGTCGCGCCAGCGACGCCCCCCGACCCGGCGGACACGCTTGGCCTGTCGCGGCGCCAGGATCGTGAACTTGATCCCATGCTCGGCCAGCACCTCCAGCGACGGCAGGTCCACCGCCGTCTCGGGAAGCCACATGCCTTCGGGGGCCCGCTGAAACCGCATCTTGAAATCCTGGATGCCCCAGATGACCTGCGTGTGCTTGTCCCGGGTATTGGACAGAGGCAGGATCATGTGGTTGTACGCCTGAGCGATGGCACTGCCGTGCCCGCTGAACCGTTCGCGGCTGTTCCGGTCGGCTTCGAGGATCTTCTCGTAGGCATCCGGCGCATGGAACTCGAGCCAGGACAACAACGTCGGCCCGAAGTTGAAGCTCATGTGCTCGTAGTTGTTGACGATATCGACGATCTTGCGATCGGGTCCGAGGATGCGCGAGGCGGCGTTTTGCCGATAGCATTCCTCCGTGATGCGCGCATTCCAATCGTGATAGGGATAGGCCGAATCCTGGAGCTCGACCTCCTCCAGCCACGCATTCTCACGTGGCGGCTGATAAAAATGACCGTGTATACAAACGTACTTATCCATTCAAGGCCTCACACTACACACCACCCAAGGCAGTGGACTTGTCAGCGCAAAGGCACGACGGGCGTCCCGGCCGGTTCCCGGTGGCAACCCGGAGACGGCGAAGACACACGCCCTGCCTGAACTATTTCAGAATGCGGCCCCTGCCGCACAGAACTCGTGATGATAAAGGAACTCCTGGCAAGAGGCAACTACCGTGCCCGATTTCTCTCCCTGCCCAGATTCCCCCATGAGCCCACAGGCGTGTCGTGTCGGTCGTCTTCTGTGCATGGTATTGTCAGCTTCTCTCTTCAAATCGCCTGCACGACCAGAATCCAGCCTATCGGGCATCGGGCTTTCGTCGTCCAACATCGTTGTCAAAACGCGTGTTTACGGGTATTATCGTCATCCGACGACATTCCGCTACAGCGCTTCAGGAGTTCGCGTTCAACATTGTGTGGAGTTGAGAGCCATGACCAGCCCGGACCGCCCCCAGACACCGATACAATGCTCAAAGACCCTACTACTTGCACTTTCTACCCTTTTTCTCCAGTTACCCCAGTACCCCACGGCAGCAGCGATCGCACCGGCCGGACTGATGTGCGAAATGATGGCAGAGCCCTCGGAGGCCAGAATCACGGATGCCTATCCGGAGTTCGGCTGGATCGTGCCCCTGGCCGATCAGGGCACCGTTCAGAGGACGTATCGGATTATCGTCGCCTCCAGCTTGCCGAGTATTCAGGCCAACCAGGGCGACATGTGGGACAGCGGGAGGGTGAAATCGGCTCAGTCGGTTGGCGTCAAATACGCGGGCAAGCCCCTCTCCCCTGACACGACGTATTACTGGCGCGTGCGAACCTGGAGCGATACCGGCCAGATGAGTCCATACTCACAGGTCCAGACGTTTCACACGGGTGCCTTGGATGGCTCCTATGTGACAACCCGGTATCCGCAGGCCACAACAGTGGTGGAACCCGTCCGTGTCGTCGCCACAGGCGATGGCGACTACTTCGTCGATTTCGGCAAGGCCGCCTTCGGTACCATCGAACTGACCGTGACCAGCCCGACCTGGGGCCGCCCACTGGAAGTCCACTTGGGCGAGGTCTATGCCGATCGATTCAGCATCGACCCCAACCCGGGCGGAACGCGGCGGTACCAGGAATTTCTCCTGACCCTGCGTGAGGGAACGCACACGTACAAGCTGACGATCCCGCCGGACCAGCGAAACACCGGCCGGAACGCGATCAAGATGCCCGAATCCGTCGGCGAGGTCATGCCCTTCCGCTATTGCGAGATCATCGACTGCCCTTCGGCCATCGACGCCTCCACGATCCGCCAGATCGCCGTACACTATCCGTTCGACGACGGGGCTTCGCGATTCAACTCGTCCGATCCGGTCCTCAACGACGTGTGGGACCTGTGCAAGTACAGCATCAAGGCCACGAGCTTCTGCGGCGTCTACGTCGATGGCGATCGCGAGCGAATCCCCTACGAGGCCGACGCGTACATCAATCAGCTTTGCCACTACAACGTGGACCGCGAGTACACCATGGCCCGCTACTCGCACGAGTATCTCATCACGCACCCGACCTGGCCGACGGAATGGATTCTGCATTCGGTGCTGATGGCCTGGGCCGACTACCTCTACACGGGCGACACCGACTCGATCGAGCACTATTACACCGACCTGAAGGCCAAGACGCTGCTGGCGCTGGCCCGCGAGGATGGCCTGATCAGCACGCAGACCGGTCTGGTCACGCCTGAGGTTCTCGAATCGATCCACTTCAACGGCACCTTGCGAGACATCGTGGACTGGCCTCACGGGAACATCCTCGGGCTCCAGGGCGGTTACGGCGAGACCGATGATTTCGAATTCAAGCCCATCAACACCGTCGTCAACGCCTTCCACTACCGGGCGCTGGTCGTGATGAGTCGCATGGCCAAAGCGGTGGGCGAGACGAAGACGCGGCGCAATTCGCCTCGGCGGCCGCCAGGGTCAAAGCATCATTCAACGAGAAGCTGCTCGACAAGACCAAGGGCATCTACGTGGATGGCGAAGGCAGCACGCACAGCGCGTTGCACGCCAACATGTTTCCCGCTGGCGTTCGGGCTGGTGCCGGAGGAATACGTCGAATCCGTCGGTGCGTTTCTCAAGAGCCGGGGCATGGTGTGCAGTGTCTATGGCTCGCAGTACCTGCTCGAAGCGCTGTACGCGGCAGGGCTCGACGATTTCGCTCTGCACCTGATCACCGACCGGGACACCGACCGAAGCTGGGCCCACATGATCTACGACGTGGGCACCACGATCACGCTCGAAGCTTGGGACAACAAGTACAAGCCCAACCAGGACTGGAACCACGCCTGGGGCGCTGCGCCGGGCAACATCATTCCCCGCTGCCTGATGGGCGTCGAGCCCGTCGAGCCGGGCTTTGCCACGGTACGGATCAAACCCCAGGTCGGCCCGCTGACGAAAGGCAGTCTCGATCTGCCCACGGTCCGAGGCACGATTCACGTGGATTTCAACGCCACCGAAGGACAGGCGTTCGTCCTGAACGTCGCGACCCCCGCGAACGTCTCCGCCATCGTCTACGTGCCGAAGCTGGGCGGCAGCAGTTCGGAAATCATCATGGATGGCCAGACGGTCCAGGGCCGGATCGAAGGCGAATTCGTGGTCCTCGACGGTGTGGCCCCGGGCCCCCATTGCTTCGAACGCCGCATCTGAACCATGGGTGGCAGCCTCGAAGCGTAGTGAAACGGAGCTTTGGGGATGGCGCACGGGCTTGTCAGACGCGAACGAAATGGCCCAGGCAATTGTGATCCATCCCCAAGCCCTGCGGGCTTGAGCGCTGCCACACATCCAAATGCGAGATAGGGATGAGTGACTACTTCGCCAGCTCTCCGAAGCGGTTGGCGATGGCCAGGGCCGGATCGAGCGGAACATCGACGCCGACCGTGTCTTTGGTGACCTTGATCGCGGGACGAGGCGTCAATTTGCGGCCTTTGAATTCGGGCAGCCACTTGCGCTCCGCCGCAAGCATTTCGCCCGTCATGTCGCGAATCTCTTTCAGCGTGCAGCACGCCGACGTCAGCGGGTCCATCGCCACCGCCTGCATCGCGTATTCCGGATCGCCCGTCAGCGCCGCCTCGACCGCCAGTTCCTGTACGGTGACATTGCTCTGATTGAGCGCGGCACACTGGACGGGCAATTCGCCAATCGTGATGGGGTGCAGCCCCTGCGAATCGACGTAGATCGGGACCTCGACGCAGCAGCCTTGAGGCAGATTGGTGATGTAGCCATCGTTTCGCACGTTGCCGTTGAGCCTGAACGGCCGGTCGGTTTCGGCCGCTTCGAGGATGTACGAGCAGTAATCGACGCTGCGACCGGTGATCTTGGGTGATTCGGTCGCGAGGTAGTCGATCTTCTTGTACTTCTCGGCCAGCATGTTGCAGTAGTGATAATACGCGCCGGAGGCCCCGCCAAAATCGGGCTGATCGCAATACGTCTCCAACGCCCTGTTGCTGCTGCGGAACCACGGGATGTATTCGGAGAGGTGCCCCGTACTCTCGGTCATGAAATAGCCAAAGTGCCTCATGACCTCGCATGCGCACCTTCTCGTTGACGTAATACTCGGGCTTCTCGATGTTGCGTTTGAGGAGCGGATACAGGTCCTTGCCGTTTCGCTTGTCGCTCAGCGAAAGGAACCACGCCATGTGGTTGATGCCCGCACAGATGTAGTCGACCTGGTCCTTGGGAACATCCACGTAGCGGCTGATCAAATCCAACGTGGTCTGCACGCCGTGACAGAGCCCGATAAACTGCACATCGGCCACGCTGCCGAGTGCCGAGCAGTTGGCCCCCATCGGGTTGGCGTAGTTAAGCAGGATCGCGCCGGGACACAGCTCATTCATGTCGGCCGCCATGTCCGCCAGGACGGGAATCGTTCGCAAGGCACGGAAGATGCCGCCCGGCCCGATGGAGTCGGCGATGCACTGATCGACGCCGTATTTCAGTGGAATCTCGTAGTCCATGCGGAAGGCTTCGACGCCGCCGACCTGGATCATGTTGATCACGTAGTCGGCCCCGTCCAGCGCCGCCCGGCGGTCCAGTGTCGCCGTGACCCTGGCGGGCAAACCGTTCTCCTTGATGACCTTCTTGACGAAGGCCTCCATCTTGGACAGCTTGGGCTTGGTGCGGTTCATCAGGCAGATTTCGCTGCCTTGAAGGGCCTCGGTGGCCAGGATATCCATCACCAGGGTCTTGCAGAAGATGAGGCTTCCGGCCCCGATCATCGCGATCTTCGGTTTGCCCATGACAAGCGTCTCCCTACATGGTTCCGATCCATTTCCGGCGTTCGCCAGCCGTCATTTCAGCAGGTTCTCGAACAGGTACAGACCGCTCTTGCCCGGCGCAACGACGTCGATGTCACCGTCCCCGTCGATATCGGCCGCAGCGGTGCTGATCCCGAAGCCCACACGACCGCCTTCGGACAGGGTATGCCTTGTCCATGTCTTCGATGACCGATCGAAATCGTAGTAGTAGACGCAGGCGAGGCTCTTCGCCACCCGGGTCGTGTCCATTGTGGGCGTGATAGCGTTTGCCCGTGACCAGTTCATCAACCCCGTCGTTGTCGAGGTCGGCCAGGAGTAAAAAGTGCGGCTGCGACCATGACTTGTCGATCATGGTCTTCTCCCAGGTGCGGTTGCCCTGAGCGTCTTTCTTCTGCTCGGCCCAGAGCACGCCGTAATCGTGGCCCAAGCCCCAAAGGATGTCCGAGTCCTTGTCGCCATCGATGTCATAAACCAGGATCGGGATGCTGGCGTAGCCCAGTTCAAATTCCGGACGCCAGGTCCACGAGCCGTCGGCCTTCTGTTCGAGCCAGCCCTTGGGAGTCACGACGTCGCATCGCCCATCGCTGTTGATGTCCCCGGCGCCGAGACCGTGTCCCGCCGCCTCCTGGGGCAGTTGGTGCTTCTCCCATCGAACCTTATGATCGGCCGAGGGGTCGCGATGGAACTCGTACCAGGCTGCCTGGGTCATGATGTTGGGCAGCACGTCGGGCTGACCATCCCCGTTGATATCGAAGAGCATGGCCGTTTCCATGTTACCAGGCGTATCGACCTCAATCACTTCCCACGGGCCGTCCGCCTTACCCGGGTTACGGACCCAATAGACCATTTTGTTGTGCCAGGCCGCCCCGACCGTGTCGGTCCAGCCGTCACCGTCGACATCGACCGGGAGGTTCGCAAAGTCGTAGTAGTAATCGCCTTCCTCTTTGATCTCGCGGACAAAGTGCTTCTTCCACGTCGGGGCCTCGTACCAGTACCCGCCGCAATAGATATCGAGCTTGCCGTCGCGGTTCACGTCGAGAACGCCCGCCGCCTCGAACCGCGAATCGGCGTTGATCGTGTGCAGCTTGAAGCCGTCACCGATCTTGCCTTCTGCCGCCACAGCCGGTGCGGTCAACAGAATGCCGACAGCCAGGCCCGTCAGAACACAGGCGATACGTTGAATACGCATGGGTACTCCTTTTCCAAACCAGGGTTGTAATGTCGTTGTCATATGGACCAGGGACTTCGCATCGTCCGCTGGAGCATGCTGTCGGCCTGCCGATCGTTGACGAACCGCTCGGCGGCCGGGTCCCATCGCAGGGGCCTTTTGAGCCAGTAGGCGATGTTGCCCAGATGACAGACGCTGATCGAGCGATAGCCGATCGAGGCGTCACAGGCCGGGCGGTTCCGCGTCCGCACGCACTCGATGAAGTTGTCCGGATGGTTCTTGCTCTCGTAGAGGTGCACGTCGTTGGCCTTCAGCGTCTGCCTGCGCAGCGAGTCGGGCTCGGTAATCAACTGCTCGCGTGTCACCTCGATCATGCCTTCGGTCCCTTCGAACCGCACGCCGGGCGTCGGCTGGCTGATGCCCTCGCGCGTCATGACCGTCCCGTTCGCATAGCGATAGGTCAGCACCTCGAACTCCTTGCCGTCGGGCGGAATGATCTCGACCGGCCCCGACTCTTCCATGCCCATCGCCCACTGCGCGATATCGAACATGTGCTGGCCCCAGTTGGTCATCTCACCTCCCGAGAAATCCTTCCAGCGCATCCAGCCGAGGATGTCGGGATGGAACGGATGCCACGGGACCTGTCCCAACCAGCGGTCGTAGTCCAGCCAATCGGGAGGCGATCCCTTCGCGGGCAGGTAACACTCCTCGGGCGGGCCGCCCACGTTGACCTTGATGTGCTTGACGTCACCGATGTACCCGCTGCGGACCAGTTCGCAGGTGAAGCGGAACTCGTACCAGCTTCGCTGTTGGGTGCCGCTCTGGAAGATGCGATTGTAGCGTGTCATCGTGCGGGCCAGTTCGCGGGCCTCGTAGATCGTCAGCGAAATGGGCTTCTCGCAGTACATGTCCTTGCCCGCCTTGGCGGCGGCAATAGAGATCGGCGTGTGCCAGCGGTCGCCCGTCGCACAGAGGATGATGTCGATGTCGTCGCGGGCCAGCAGGTCCTCGAACTTGTGGTAGGCGACGCAATCGGTATTGCCATAGTGCTTGTCGATGATGTTCTTGGCGTTGTTGAGGTTGTTGCGGTTGACGTCGCAGGCCGCCACCAGTTGTATGCCGGGCTTGCTGAGGAACCCGCCTCCCTGGACCCAGATGCCGCCCCCGATGTGACGCGTGCCCTGCCCACCGCAGCCGATGGCCCCCATCACCAGCCGCTCGCTGGCCGGCAGCTTACCATCCCCACCGAGGGCCGACGACGTGATAACATAGGGAACCGCGACTGCCGAGGCGCTCGCTCGCAGGAATGCCCTTCGCGTGATGCTCGTCTGACGTGCCATGCAACCTCCGATCCATTCATACTCTGGCCCATGGGTATTTCTCGCCATCTTACCGCCCCGCATCCCACCACGCAATAGCGAGATCCTTAGGGTGGGTCCTTGCCCCACGCGTCAAGGCATCCTCACTGGGGCAACGCGTGGGTTGAGAACCCACCCTGCGGGTCGGATTTTTGCTTGACAGCGGCGCGGGCGGGCGCTAAGATTCGGTCCTGTTTGCGGCTGTAGCTCAATGGTAGAGCGCGACCTTCCCAAGGTCGATGTTGTGAGTTCGAATCTCATCAGCCGCTTTTTGCATTTCCTGCCATCCCAACATCTTTCCCAATCCGGATTTCGCACGGATTTAACGAACTGCCGGGCTCCGGAAGGCTACTATAGGTTGGTCTGTGGGTCCGGCCATTCTTCACGCCCCGATCGAGGAGGGCCTCGGCACAGGGTCGCACCCCAGAGCCACCTTTTGCGAAACAAGACGCTTCCGGTCGCGGACAACGGGTTGCCAGGAGCGTCCCCATGGAGGTCAAACGCCGTGATTCACAGAAGGTTCTTCCGCCTGTGTCGCCCTGTTCTCTTCGCACTGCTTGGTCTGGCCACCGCCGTAGCATCCGCCTCCGAGACGGCGCCGCTGACCGACGATCTGATCAAGGCGGGCCACGTGCTCAATCGCATCGCCTATGGCCCGTCTCCACTCGACCTGGCCAACGTCGGGCAAATGGGCGTACAGGCGTATATCGAGCAACAACTCGCGCCAGAGAGCATCGACGAATCCCGCAACACCGCCCTGCTGACCAGGACACAAGCACTCTTCGACGAGCAAATCCCGTCGCGTGAAGAGAGTTTGATCGCGGTCGGCCAGCTTTGGCGATACGCCAAGGGAACCGAAGAGCCCAATCCGGCATGGACACAACCCGAGTTTCGACGATTCCTCTTGGCTGGAGGGTCCCACGGGCATCGGCTACGGAGATGGAGACGACGAGACCGTCCTGGAGGACATGCGCCAGCAGGGTAACCAGCCTGGATATACTTCAGTCTATCTCAGGCGTACGTTTCGCCTGACAACTGCGTCGCTGGCGGCTATCGACAGCCTCATTCTCCGCGTGGACTACGACGACGGCTTCAAGGCCTACCTCAACGGCACCGAGATCGCCCGAGCCAACCTTCCGGCCGGAGACGTTCGCACGACGCCACCGCGACGGGCAGCCACGAAGCCGGGACTCCTCAGGAATTCGACATCAGTGACTTTCAAGAACGTTCTCAAGACCGGTGATAATGTCCTGGCCATTCAGTCCCACAATCGCAGTCTCACCAGCAGCGATTCCAGCATGATTCCCGAGTTGGTCAGCCGCGAGATCCTGCCTGGCCCGACCCGGCAGGTGATCCGCGGGATCGACGAGTTGCAGCAACTTGTTCACATTCGCGGCGTCTATTCCCAGCGGCAATTGCAGGCCGTGCTGGGCGAGTTCTGGGAGAACCACCTGACCACCGATTACGACAAGCTCGTCGACTACCTGGACGACCTCCAGAACTCCGACGCGACCGACGCGATGTCGCGTGACCAGGCCAAGGCCGAAGCGGCCCAACTGGAGTACCAGGAGTACCAGTTCTTCTACGAGAATGCCCTGGGCAATTTCGGCGACCTGCTGCTGTATAGCGCGACGAGCCCGAGTATGCTGGTCTACCTCGACAACGTGTTGAACGTCAAGGGCAAGGCCAACGAGAACTACGCCCGCGAGATCCTGGAACTCCACACGTTTGGCGTCGACAATCGCTACACGCAGACCGACATCGAACAACTCGCCAGGTGCTTCACGGGCTGGGGCATCACCAAGGTGCCGCCCGAGAAGGCGGCGAGCTTTCCCGAATCGGCCACCTCGCCTCCAACACAAGGCGGCGTGCAATTCGAAGACACCGTCGTGATCGATCTCGGAGCGGGCTGGAAGTATTCCAAAGGCACCCAGGAACCCACGCCGAATGCGGACGGTGCCCCAACGACAGGATGGACACAAGTCGCCTTCGATGACAGCGCCTGGCTCGACGGCGCCACGGGAATCGGCTATGGCGATGGCGATGACACCACCGTGCTAAGTGACATGCGGAACAACTACCTGTCGGTCTATCTGAGACGGCATTTCACGGTCGACAATCCTGCCGACTTTGAGAATCTCATCCTGGAGGTCGCCTACGACGATGGCTTTGTCGCCTATCTCAATGGGACGGAAGTCGCTCGCAGCGAGACGATGGATGGCCAGGGCGAGCCCCCCGCCTACGACCAGGACAGCGATGGAGGCCACGAGGTCAGCGAAGGAGCCGAGCTGTTCAATCTGACGCGCTTCGCGAACCTGCTCCAGCCAGGGGACAACGTGCTGGCGATCCAGGCGCACAACACCAGCCTGAGCAGTTCCGATCTGTCGATGCTGCCCAGGCTGATCAGCCGCAAGATCCTGCCGGGCAGCGTCGAAAATGGCGATCGCAACGCCGTCTGGACCTTCTGCTTCCATCCCGATGAACATGACACGAGCCAGAAGGTGCTCTTCCAGGGGAGCGATTACGAGACCATCATCCCGGCCGGAGGTGAAGGCGCCGATGGTCTCCACGACGCACTCGATGTGGTCGAGTCGATGGTCAACCACCCTTCCACCGCCGAGTTCATCTGCATCAAGCTGATCCAGAAGTTCGTCTCCGACGAGCTGACGCTGGCGACGTACAAGGATGGCACCGCGCCGGCCTGAGTTGCGCGACTTGCTCGATGACGCCATCGCCGCCTGGCACTCGACCCAGCCGGCGGGCAACATCGCCACGGTGATGCGCACGATCCTCGATCCGGTCGATCAATCGAACCTCTTCTGGTCGGAGATGGCCTATCGCGACAAGGTCAAGACGCCCATCGAGTACATCAACAGCAGCCTTCGCGTCCTGGAGGCTCAGGCCGATGGCGACCGACTCCCGCAACTGAACGACGCCATGGGCATGGCCCTGTTCACCCGAGACGATCCCGATGGCTATTCGGAACTCGGCTCCGACTGGATCGATACCGCTTCGATGCTGGAGCGCATCGAATTCGTCAACGCGTTGGCTGAAAACGACAACACGGCTTACACGTGGGATGCCGCGAGCTTCCTGCAAGCGTGGAATCTGCAAGAGCCCGAGCAGATTGTCGACTTCTTCGACGAAATGCTCTACCAGAGAACGCTCTCCGACGCGAACCGAAGCCTGTTGCTCCAATACCTGACGACCGACGATGCGGGCCAGCCTGAACCGCTCGATTCGAGCAACACGAGTGGCGTTCAGCAACGGGTCCAGGAACTGATCGGCCTGATGCTCAGTCTGCCCCAATGGCACTTCCAATAGCCCAATCGAAACGCGATCCGCGAATCGTATGAGGAACGGAACATGACTCTGAGACGACGTGACTTCTTAAAGGCGGCCGGCATGACCGCCGCCGGATTTGGGCTGGACCTCTTCAGTCCCGCCGCCTGGATCAGCAGTGCTCTGGCGCAGTCCGACGACGACACCAAGCTGATCTTCATCTTTCAGCGAGGGGGCAATGACGGCGTCAACATGGTCATCCCCTATGGCGATTCGGAATACAGCCTCGCCAACCGCCCGACGCTCTATGTCCCGCGCACCGACGGGATCGACCTGGGCAACGACTTCGCAGGTCTGCACCCTCGCATGGCGCCGATGCTGGATATCTACAACCATTCGGCCCTCACGGGCGTCGCCGGGCCGGGCAATCTGGCGGTGATCCACCGCGTCGGCTACGCGGGCCAATCGCAATCGCACTTCAACAGCCAGCAATACTGGGAGACGGGCCGGCCGGGTGACAAGGCCTTCGAAGAAGGCATGATCTACAGGCAGGTGGCGCTGACGATGAATCCGCAAGAGAACCGCCTGGCCGCCGCAGCGATATCGAGTTCGCAGATGACCGCCCTCAAGGGCCCTTTGCCGATGCCGACGATCAGCAATCCCGACAGCTTCACGTTCTCGGGCAGTCAGGCAAAGGTGCGCAAGTTCATCGGGCAGTTGCCCGGAACGCCCCAAGGCCCTGATGGCACGGGATTGCTCGGCGCGTATGGCGGGCCTCGCGATTTCGCGGGCAAGACGCATCGCGACCTCGTCTATGGCACGGGACTCGCCCTGGCCGACGCGATCAACATCGTCCAGAACGCGGTCGCGCAAGGGTCATACGAGCCGTCGCCCGGAGCGGTCTATCCAGCGGGCAGCTTCGGGACCAGGCTCGCACAGATCGCCATGCTGCTCAAACGGACGCCCGTCCGCGTGCTGGGCGTCAACATCGGAGGCTGGGACACGCACACCAACCAGGGGCAGATCAACGGCCGCCAGGGGAACCTGCTCGAACAGGTCGCCCAAGGGTTCAACGCTCTCTACCACGACCTTCAGGACCAGTGGGACAAGCTGATCATCGTGACGATGAGCGAGTTCGGCCGGACTTCGCGTGAGAACGGCAGCCAGGGCACCGACCACGGGCACGCCTGCGCCATGTTCGTCGCGGGCGGTCGCGTCCAAGGTGGCGTCTACAATTGCGGTCCCGACACGTGGTCCCCCGGAGACCTCTTCAGCGCGCTCGCGACCGCTATCTCGATCGTCGCACCGACTACCGCGCGGTGTTCGCCGAGATCTTCGCACGCCACTTCGGCACCAGCGACGTCTTGCTCGAATCCGTGATCCCGGGCTACAGCGAAGCCGCCCTGCTCAACCCAGCCGACTTCGCCCCCCTCGGCTTCCTGCCTCAGGCTTAGGCGCCGTCGCCGCGAATCACGTCCTCGCGCGGGACTTCATAAGTGCGGCCTCGCCAGGACAGCGCAGCCGGACCGAAGGCATGGAAGACGCGGATGGCAGTCGACTCCCTAAGGGGTTTGTCGTCCGTCGTCCGGAGCGTGAACAACGCTCCTTCCCGTAATCCGTTCCGTTCCAGCTTTTGGCGTGGAATGCGACGAAACTGAGACCCTTCGACGACGAATCCCCATGGTGGAAGAACGATGCGTCCGCCAATCTCGGAAGTCACCTGGGCATCAGTTGAACCGAAGTTGACGATCACGGTCGTCGCGTCTGCGCCCTCGCCGTAGACCGCTCGCCTGACATTCGGTCGTCGGAGAGGTAGTCGAATCGAGTCAATCGGTCGCAGGCCGTGACGTGGTTGAGTGGCCCGAGGACTTCGTATGTGTTCTTGATGAACACATCGAGCGGGTGCATGCCTTCCGCCCAGCCATTGTCGCTCCGCGTGTAACAGGCCAGCGGATTGTCCGATTTCTCTCGCTGCGGCCGACCTTCCGATTTCCAGTAGAGATGGTCGGGGAACGAATGGTAGTGCAGTGGCCTGGCGCACAGGACATGATGCGCGACGTACTCGCCTGCCTGCTCGGCGCGGTAGCCATACTTGCCATAGCAGATCTGGCAGTCGTGATAGACCATCTCGAAGAAGGGAATCACCGTCGCACCGAATTGCTCCGGTTTGAGGCTGTGATAGTACCGTCCGCTGACACCGACCAGCCCTTCAAAGAAATCACTATGGGGCAAGGCCCATTCGCGGCCGCATTCGCTGCCAAAAAGGCCGAACTGGTTCCGGGCATAATCGCTCAGCCGAATCTTCCAGGCGATATCGTCGTTGCGATCGATCGGATGGTTCGGGTCGAAACACTCGCGAGGGCCCACGGCGTAAGTCGTATCGATAAAGTAGCTCCAGGGTGCGAACAACTCGGCAATGGCAGGCAGGTTCTGAGGCCGTTGGGCCAGCTCCAACTGCTTCGGCGCGCAGACCATGTAGGCGCGCCCGCCATTCCAGCGTCCGCCCGTAATCATCGAGCCGTCCGCGCGTTTCTCGATGAAACTCGGGTCCCAGCTCTTCGCATCGCGGTACATGTCCTGCACGTTGTCATGGAGGCAGGCGACGTAGTCCAGCTTCTGGATGCGCTGAACTGCATCGGCCAGGGCCTCGTTGCCGCCGCACTCGGGATTGGCGGGCAGGTTATCCGGGTGGCGGACGTCGTACCCGCCCTCGGTCCAGCCTCCCACCATGAAGAAGCAGCGGTCGAGTTTCACATCGTTCCTCAAGTGCTCGGCGACCTTCGCGGCCTCATCGAACGTCCAATGAATGCGGACCGATTCCTCAGCCGTACTGTCTTCGTTCATCCGGCGGGTCAGACACGACCACAGCTTGGCGTCCGGGGCACCCACCATCCGTTCGAGGTGTGGGTCCCGGGCGATCTTCTCGCGCAGCGTCACGGCCAGACCAAGCTTGGTGGCGTAGTCTCTGTATGCCCGCGCCACGTCATTCCAATCGCCTCGTCCGAGGGGCATCAGCCGGATAGCCTTGGCGCTGCGCCGCAGTTCGAACGTCGTCGTGAGTTTGGCTTCTTCGGCATGTCCCTCCGAGACCGTGCGTTCCAACTCGGGGAATACATAGGCGTCGTCCCACGTGACGAGCATCGCCGAGCCCTGCTTGACCAGGCCCAGCATGTTCATGTGGCAGCCTTCGTAGTCCGACGTGCCAAACGTACGCTTGAAAGGCTTGTCGCCCGCGGCGGGAACCAGCAAGCCCTCCCGGGACGGAACGATCACGTAACCATCGTCGGCCCCCGCAATCGTCAGGGCATCACCAAGGACGCGAACGGTCTGGTCGCCCGCATTCTCGTAGCGGATCTCCAATGCATCGCCGTTTTCGGCCAAGGCAAAGACGACCGCCTTGCCGTCGGCCGAAATCAGTCTGACAGTCTGCGCATCGCCTCGTTCGGATCGAGCGAAATCGCCCGCCGGCCAACCGGCCTCGCCTGGACGGGCCACCCCTTCGGAAGGCCATCTCGCCTGCGACCGCTTGTCCAGCAGGTACCAATGACCCGTGACATCGTCGATCTTGACGGTCAGACTGGGACTCTCCAGTTTCGCGGTTGCACCCCAGGCACCCGGAAGAGAAACGGCCAAGATCAACGCGGCGAGGAGAAAACGAGTTCTGAATTGACCTGTCATCGTGTGTGCCTCCGAAACAAGGGTCACATGGCTTCGTCAGTCACACAGGATAACGTCGTCCGCGAGGGCAAACAAGAGCATCGATCTGGCGAATACCGAGATCAGACGGGTTTGCGTCGCAGACGCCGGTGGGCGACGACCAGGAAGATCAGAGCGACCGAGGTGTAGAGCACGCCGTTGATCAGCATCCACGCCATCGCCTCATCCATATTGCGCATACCGCGGGAGACCCAATCGTAGCTGCCGACTTTGCCACGGGCCGTCGCATCGATCACGACGATGGCATGAACGAACGGGTTGGTGTCCATGTACAACGCCGGAAGGTCCGTGTGAAGTCGGAATATCCCATCGGCCATCGCCAGCAGCAGCGGGAGCAGGGCCCAGAGGCCGACGGCCAGGCTGAGATTGGCGATCACTGCCGTCGTCGTCCGTGCCAGGCGCATGCTGAAGTACAATCCGGTCGCACAGAGAAAGATCGTCAGCCACACCACCACGAAACTCAACTGCAAGAGGCCAATCAGATGGATGTTGCCCAACAGCGTGAACAGCGTTACGTGGGCGAATAACGGAAGCCACGCAACCGAGCATCGGCGTACGGAACCGAGAAACTTGCCCCAGAGAATGCTCCACTCGGTAACCGTCGTCGTCAGCAGGATGGGCCAGGATCGCGATTCCTTCTCCGAGGTGATGCACGTCGCGGACAGCACGGCCGTGAACAGCGTGCCCAACCCGAAGAAGATGACGACGTAGGCGATCTGCGTCTCCTCTTCGCGGAACATGCGCCTCCCGGGCGCAGAGGATGTACGTCAGGACGATCAGCCCAACCGTCGCGATCGCGAGCAGGATCCTGCCAACACCGAGCTTGCCCAGCAGCGGCGTGCGACGTTCCTTCCAGAACACCGGCACCCCTTCACGCGGCGGATGCGCGACGCTGGCGTGCCCCCCTTGGGTGAAGCTTGGGGATCACGCTTTTCGGAATCGCGTCCGGCCTTGCGCCATCCCGTCAACAGGGGCTGACCGGTCGCCTGGCAGAGCGCCACCTTGCGAACCAGGATCGTGGCCCAGAACAGCAACAGTACCGATCCAGCCAACGACACGCCGCAATGCGCCAGCCAATGCACCTGAGAAGCACCCCGCGCCACCGTCATCCCCTCGGTCGCCATGATCAGCGTGACATACGGATTCGCAAGGCCGAGGGCAAACATAAGCGTCCGCTCGGGGACGACTTGATGGAGCGCCAATATGGTGACCAAAGGCACGATGGCCAGGTACACGCCGGCCACGAGAATCGTCGCGATGATCGCGCTGTAGGCTTTCCGCGTAAAGATCGAGAAGAACAGACTCAGCGTCCCGCAAAACAACGCCGTGGTTACCGTGATACACAACCCGCAGATCAGGTAGCCCCACGCGACGCCACCCAGGATGCGGATGATGGCCAGCAGGGGCAGTGTGATCGCCATCAGGACCAACAACTGCAACAGCTTGCTGAGCAGTTTCCCGAAGACGATCTGGAAACTGCCGATCGGCGTGGTCATCAACAGACCGAGCGTCTTGCCATAGATCTCATCGCTGATGGCCGTGCTGAGCATGACAATCGCCACGAGCTGCGACGCGATGAACTGGAACCAGACCACGAACACCACGATATGCAGCCCAGCGCGGGCCATGCGAGAGACCTGGACCACCGAGGCCGAGCCTCGCGGCATCTCCTCTACCCAAAAGAGACACGCGAACATCAGAAAGAGCGTGACGTAGACAAACCGCAGCACGTAGTTGCGACGACGCCGACTCGAGACGCGCAGCTCCTTGTCGAAGATCGGTCCCGTCAGCCACGCCAGATTCATCGCGGGCCAGCGCCGTTTCACACTTATTTCACTCACGAACGCTTCCCTCAATATCAAAACAGACTCTTGCGAAGCCGGCACTTGGCTCGCCAGAGAAAGAGCACGCCCGCCGCGATATATATCAACGCGGTGCCGGCCAGAATGCCGCTCATCTTCGCGGCGCCGAACGTCGCCTGGTTGATCCCGAAGAGGACGCGATCACCGCCATAGACCAGGCTGCCCAACGGCAGATCGGCGTTGCGGACACCGCTGGCCGCGTTCAGGACCAGTTCGGTTTGAATCGCCGGGTGGAACATCATGTACTTGACGAACGGGTTCATATCTCGGGTCATCGCGCCGATCACACCCGCCAGAACAGGCCCGGCCACCCACAGCGCCAGCAGCAGCCCGAAGCTGGCGACGACCGACGAGGTCGTGCGTCCGAACCGCGAGCTGAAGTAGAGCCCCATCGCGACGGTGAAGAAACTCACCCAAATCGCCACCAAGAGCATGTGAAAGATCGCAACCGGATGAATGTACCCGACGAAAACGAACAACAGCACGTGCCCGGCCAGCAGAGCCCAGATCGGAAGGCAGCGTCGAAACGCACCGACCGCCTTGCCCACGACAATGTCCCAGTCGCCCAGCGACGTGGTCAACAACAGCAGCCAGGTCTGCGACTCCCTCTCGCTGGTCACCCGGGTGGCGGAGAAGACCACGCCGAAGATGATCCCCATGAAGACGAAGAGCGCCCCGTAGGAGACATGGGCATAGCCCTCATCCAGAGCGCCCTGCCGCGCCGTCGCGACGTAGGTCACGACGAGAGCGAGCAGCGTTATGATCAGACCGATGTAGCTGTTGCGGTTGTCCACCCCCTGGATGAAGGGCGCCCGCAACTCTTTCCAGACGATGGGCGGCCCGATGACGCGCTTGATCGGTCCGTCCGATGAACCGAACGCCGCGTTCGAATTCCGAGCTTTCTTCCTGGGCTTGGCCGTCGGATCGAGCTGTCCGGTCGCCTGGCGCAGGGCAATCTTGCGCACCACCTTGACCGAATAAGCCAAAATCAGGATCGAGAAGCCGAGCATGATAAGACAGTGCAAAGGCCACAGAATAGGCAGTGCCGCCCGACCCGGTGACATCATCGCATCGGTCACCTGCCACATCGTCGTGAACGGGTTCAGATGCAGTAAGACAACGAGAAACCTCGACTGAAGCAGACCGCGAAGGTGGGCGGCGCTGCCGAGCACGGGCATGACAACCTGCGCCAGACTGGCCAGAGCCACGGGCAGGACGAAGTACGCCGTTCCCAGCACGATCACCGTCTTGATGATGACCGCGTACGCTCGGCGGTTGTAGATGGAGAAGGCCAGACTCAGCGAGCCCGCCAGCAAAACCGCCGTCAGAGTGATGCAAAGGCTCGACAGCAGGTATCCCCAGGACACCCCGCCGAAGACCCGGACGATCGCCAGCATCGGCAGCTGATCCCCAGCAGCAGGATCAGTTGCAGCAACTTGCTGAGGATCTTGCCCATCACGATCTGAAGGTTGCTGATCGGCGTCGTGAACAGCACGTCGAGCGTGCGCTGGTGAATCTCCTCCGCCATGGCGCCACCGAGCAATACGGCCGTCAGAATCGGGGCCGCGATGAACTGGAACCAGACGACGACCGCCGTAACGGTCTTGCCCACCTCCGCCATTCGCGACACCTGAACCAGAGCCGAGGTCGCCATCCAAGCTTGGTCATCGCTCAGCCAGGTGTACGCCACGACCACACGCGAACAGACAGACGTATACGAAGCGAAGCACGTAGAGACGCCGCCGTCGGCTCCAGACGCGCAGTTCCTTCTCGAAGATCGGTCCGGCCAGCCAGCTCAGACTGAGGAGCCATTCGGTTTGTTTCGCCAGTATCGTCATGGCGCAGCCATCGCGTCAAACCCTACGAGAAAACGTTTCGCCTCAACCGGCTGGCTGCAAGGCGAGCGAAGAGCAGCCCCATCCCGGCGTACAACAGCGTCGAGAGGATCGTCGTCACGATGGACAGGGTCAGTGTGACATCGCGTCCCATCGATCGCAATATCTCGCCCGCAGCCATCATCCCGACCGTAGACAAAAACCCGAATGCGATACGCGTGATGAAGTAGGTTCCCAACGTCGTGACCACGGCCGCCGTGGTGGTCTTCGCCTTCGTGCCCACGTACAATCCCAGACCGACCAGGAAAACCACGCTCCCAACCAGATAGGCAGGGCATCCCCGTGAGAACACGCCGGTCCGACGGACTCGCCCCCCGTGCGAAAACAGCAGCGCCACTGCAATCAGTACGGGGACGACCACCAGCAGAGGCAGACTCCTGCGGATCGCCCCGATGGCTTTGCCTCGAACGATGTCGACTGTTGTCCAAGGCCGTGGCCAGCAGGATCGGCCAGGCGTACGGGCCTCTTTCTCGCGCGGAATGGCCCCGGCCGCCGACACGGCCACATCGATACCAGGAAGAGCAGACCGGCGACTAAACGCCAGCCCCATGCAGGTCGGGGACCAACGTCCTGTCATTGAGAAGATCGACGTGACCAGAGATGCGATCGCCAGCACGACGGCGATCCCGATCAGGATCACGGTGACAGATGCCTCGCCGGTTCCTCGCCAGGCGAGGCCGGCACAGCTCCTTCCAGACGATGGGTGAGCCTTTGACCGGGCGGATCGCCTGGGGTCGGCGCCATGGCAGCCAGCCGTAGGTCGTGCGTCCGCGCACGACCTGGCGAGCGGGGACGCTTGCCCCACCA
>CAVSCO010000029.1:0-44570 GCA_963726475.1 uncultured Phycisphaerae bacterium
CTGGCCGTGGCGCCGGGCGATCCCCGACATAGAAGAACGGTGCCAGGCTGATGGAGGCCTCGTGAAGATCGTCGCGCACCCGCTCATGGTCGCCGTGGCCCTCGGGCTGCTCGGTCCGAGTACGCTCGAGGCCAACGAGTCGATCCGCGAAGATCCGGCCGAGGTCTCGATGGCCACGCCGACGCCTCACGAAGCCCAGCAGGCCGAGCACATGTGGATCGAGGCGCGCGAAGCCTTCGAAGCCGAGCGAAAGAAGCGCCGCTGACCCCGTGATCACGGCCGGGGGCGTGCCCTGGCCTCCGCGACGCGAGCTGCTGCGTCACCGTCGTGAGCGACCGGGGAGCCGGGCAGGCGTGTGGCCCGCCCGGCGCACCCCGCGTTCGTTCTACGCGTCGTCCTCGTCGTCACCGTGGCGGCGGCGCCGGCGGCGGACGAGCAGACCGGCGGCGAAGAGCAGCGTCCACGTGCCGCTCGCCGGGATGCTCGGCGACGTCGAGCACGCGCACCCCGGACCAGGCAGGCTCGCGGTGTCGATGACGTGCCCGCCGGTGTCGAACACGTCGTTCGTGGCGTCGAGGAAGTCCGGCGCGCCGTCGCCGTCGGAGTCGGGCAGGCTGCTGCAGCCGATGGCGGCGTTGTAGACGCTGCCGCCCTCGTCGTGATCGGCACGGGGTGTTCCGCGCCAACGAGAACGGACAGCTTGTCGACTTCCAGGGGCGGTCGATTGGTGGGTCGGGTGGTCCTTTGGCCATTCCTACCACCACCGATGTTTCCAAAGTCACCATCAGTCAGGACGGGCGAGTCATCGCGGGCGAGGGGGCCGTCGGGCAGTTCCGAATCGTGGAGTTCGGGGACAAGGAGAACCTGCTTGAACCGGTAGGGTTTGGCTGCTATCGGGCTCCGGAGGAAGCTCCGCCCAAGGACGCCGAGGAGGTGGTGGTCAAACAGGGTTACCAGGAAGCCTCCAATGTCCAGATGATCGATGAGCTGGTGGGCATGATTATGGTGTCCCGGATGTACGAAGCAAACATGAGATTGGTGAACGTCAAGAAGGATACAACGAACAGCGTCATCGGCGTTGCCATGGGCTAAAGGAATTCACGATTCATGATCCCTCTTTTTCTATTTGTGTCGGCGGTGAGCACGGACGCCTTCGAGGCATCGCACGGCGCAGGTGAGGATCATAGATCATCCATAGTAAATAGGAAATCCACAAAGGAGAGTCGCATATGCTAAGAGCCTTCTCCACGGCCTCTACCGGTATGATGGCCCAGCAGATGCTTGTCGACGTGATCGCCAATAACCTGGCGAACGTCAACACGACCGGCTTCAAGCAAAGCCAGATCGAGTTTCAGGATCTTCTGTACGCCAGGCAGAAAGAAGCCGGCACGGAGGTGGCCCCGGGCATCAACGCCCCGACCGGTCTGGAAATCGGCAGTGGCGTGCCGCGTGGCCTCCACGTTGAAGATCTTCAGCCTGGGTGAGTTTCGCAATACCGGGCGAAACATGGATATTGCCATCCGCGGCGATGGCTTCCTCCAGGTCGTCATGCCCAACGGAGATATCCGCTACACCCGCGACGGGTCGTTGCAGGTCAACGCCAACGGGCAGGTGGTCAGCATGACCGGTTACACGATTGAACCGGCCCTGACGATTCCGACCGAGGCCGCGTCGATTGACATCGGCCCTGACGGCGGTATCAACGTCACGGACCAGGCGGGTGTTCGTTCCGTCGTCGGCCAGATTCAACTGGCCCGCTTCCCCAACCCGTCCGGTCTGCACAGTCAGGGGGACAATCTCTATGCAACTACCGACGCCAGTGGCGAGGCGATCATCGGCATTCCCGCGCAAGACGGCTTCGGGTCGATCCAATCCGGCTTCCTGGAGAAGTCGAACGTACACATGGTCAACGAGCTGGTCAATCTGATCACGGCCCAGCGCGCCTATGAGATCAACTCGCGCGCCATCAAGGCCGGCGACGAGATGCTTCGTAACACGAACAATATCTTCTAAGGGGAGCCGGCAATGACTCGTAGGATTCCGTATGGCATCGCCGTTCTCTGTCTCGTGTCGCTCTGCGGCGTCGCAGGCGCTGTGTCGGTCGCGGTCAATGACTCGGCCGGCGACACGCGGCTGCAGATCCATCTGCCTCGCGACGTGACCGTCGAGGGCAATGAGTTGAACCTGGCGAAGATCAGCATCATTCGCGGCACCGCACCGATGATTGCCAAGGCCGGGCAGATTCGTCTGGGGCACTTCTCGGCGCCGGGCCAGAAGGTGGTCCTGGATCGTCCCACCATTCTGAGTCGCCTGGCGACTACGGGTATTTCCGGCGATCAGGTGCGTCTGACCGGCGCCGACGCCGTGACGGTGCGTCGGCAGCAACAGATTATTGAGGTCGACGACTTCGTCGAGGCCGGACAACACTATCTTGGCCGGCTCGCGGCATCGCGATCGGTGTGTGAGATCATTCCGGTCACCCGGCCGAAGGACGTGGTCCTGTCGTCGCAACCGAAAGAGGTTCAGTTGGTCCCGCAGTTGGTTCGCGGGTCGGGCCGGGGGTATGTCATCGTGCGGATCCGGGTGATGGCCGACGGCGAGGAGGTCGCGACTCAGGATGTTTCGTTCCGCCTCAAATATCAGGCGCATCGTATTGTGGCGGCTCAGCAGATCGCCGAGGGGGCGCCTCTGACACCCGAGAACGTCAAGATCGAAAGCGTCGTCGCGGACCAGCCGGAGCCGCCTGGATGGAAGCCGCCTTACGGGGCCGTAGCGACACGCACCCTGGCGGCCAATGCGGAGATCCGCGCGAGCATGCTCACCGCACCGCAATCATCCACGTTCGTGCGTCGCAATGAAACGGTCATGATTCGGATCGAGCGTCCGGGCATTCTCATCACCGCGATGGGGACCACGCTTCAGGAAGGCCGGGCCGGGGAGTACGTCAAGGTACGCAACGCCGATTCGCATCGTGTCATCGTCTGCAAGGTCATGCCCGACGGTTCGGTGGAGCCGGCCCTGTAAGGCTTTGAATGAACGCTGGACCGATTCGCGGGTCCGATCGAAATAGAGAAGGAAGAGATATGAACAGAACGGTGGCACTGGGGATGATCGTACTGACGCTTGGGGTCGCGGACATTTCGTTTGCCGGGTCGATCTGGGCCAAGCGCGACGCGAACATGAAGACGGTCTATGCCGACGACGTGGCTCGCAACATCGGCGATGTGCTGACGATCAAGATCATCGAAGACAGCAAGGTGGACAACAAGGCCAAACGCGATCTTCAGAAGGAAACGGCTCGCTCCAGTGACTTCAACGGCCGCCTGGAGATTGAGGACCTGATCCCGAGCATGCCGGGATTCACGATGAGTGCCGCGTCCGCGAATGAGTTGAAGAGCAAGGCGGATTTCAAGGACGAGCGGAGTTTCGAGGACAGCGTCAGCGTGGTCGTCGTGGACATTCTGCCCAACGGCAATCTGGTGGTGATCGGAACGCGTGACCGTAACATCGCCGGTGACATCCAGACGATCGAAGTCAGCGGCATCGTTCGACCGAGCGACATTGCTTTCGACAACACGGTCAGGAGCGAGCAGGTGGCGAATTTCCGCATCGTCAGTCAGAACAGCGGCGTGTCCAGTCCCTACACCAAACCGGGATGGCTCGGTCGGATCTTCGACATCATCTGGCCATGGTAAATGAGACTTCGTCCAGCCTCCAGAGGAGAAGCAAGACGATGAGATTCGCAAACGAACAGCCGCCGGCCGCCAAGGCCGGAAGAACCGACCGATCTGCGACGGTCCCACGGTGTGCCGTTGCGCTTACGGTGCTCCTGATGCTCCTGGTCATCTGCGGCTCGGTTCGCGCCGAGCGCATCAAGGACATCGTCGAAATCCAGGGCGTCCGGGGCAACCCTCTGACCGGAGTGGGGCTGGTGATCGGCCTGGCCGGCACCGGCGACTCCGGGCTGCTGTCCCGGCAGATGCTGACCAACATCCTTCGAGAATCGGGTCTGGTGCTGTCGCCATCCGACCTGACCGGGGGCAACGTTGCGGTGGTGATGGTGACGGCCGAACTTGGACCGTTCGATCGAGAGGGAATGCGCATCGACGTGGACGTCTCGGCACTAGGCGATGCCAAGAGCCTGCAAGGGGCTATGCTGTTGCCGACGCCAATGAAAGGGCTCGACGGTCAGGTGTATGCGGTGGCGGCAGGGGGCATGTCACTAGGAGGATGGTCCGTCGCGGGCAAGCAGGCGACGATGTCGAAGAACCATCAGACGGTCGGTCGAATCGCAGATGGGGCGATCGTCGAGAAGGCGGAATTGGGCGATTTCATCGAAGAGGCGGCGGGGCAGCGCTTCATCACGTTCAGCCTGCGGAACAGCGATTTCTCGACGGCACAGCGCATCTGTGACATCATCAATCAGTCTTACCCCGACAGTGCGGTCGTTCTCGACGCGGCCAGTGTAAAGGTGATGGTTCCCTCCGACATCACCCAACGCAACGTCATTGCTTTTCTCGACGAGATCACCCAGAAGGAAGTCACCGTCGACATGCCGGCCATGGTCGTGATCAACGAACGAACGGGCACCATTGTCGTCGGTGAGAACGTGGGTATCTCCTCCGTGGCTATCTCGCAGGGCAGCCTCGTCGTGAAGGTCAAAGAGACGGCCCAGGTTTCGCAGCCGACGGCGCCGTTCTCCGATGCCGGATCGACGGAGGTTATCCCCGAGACCATGGTGGGCGTGGAAGAGCAGAACGCCTCTCTGATTCCGCTGGAACGGGCCGTCACCGTCTCGGAATTGGCCAAGACCTTGAACGCGATCGGGGCCTCCCCTCGCGATTTGATTGCGATCTTCAACGCATTGAAACGAGCCGGGGCCTTACAGGCCAAGCTGGTGATCATGTAAGGGCATGTGAATGGATGGTATCGATTCGATCGCAATGCCTCTGGCCACCCCGCCGGCGGCGATTAAACAGATGGCGACGGATACGTCCGGGTCCATCGAGGGGATAGACCTCGAGGCGATCAAAGGCGCATCCGACGAGAAGAAGAAGCAACTGGCGAAGGACTTTGAGGCGGTCTTCCTGACCCGGGTGTTCGATGAGGTCAAGAAATCCATTCAGGATTCGGGCTTTGACGACGACGTGGCCGCCGACCAGGTGCACGGCATGTTTTGGTCGTATCTGGCACAGGATGTAGCGAACAAAGGGGGCTTCGGCCTCTGGCAGGATCTCTATCAGCAGTTCAAGGTCATGGAAGGGGCCGACGAGGGCGGTGAACTCGTGAATGAGGAAATCTGAATATGACATCGAGTCAGGTAGAAACCAAGGTGGATGCCCTGCTGACGGCTTTGGACGAAGATATTCGGAACACGGAGGCCACGCTGTCCCGACTGGACGAGCTTCGGACGCTGATCATCAAGCGGGACGATGCCGCTCTGGAACAGCTTCTGAACGGGCTGCGACAAGAGGGCGAATCCCGTAGCACCGGCATAGAGCGGCGCGAAGCCATCCGAAAGGAATTGGCGGCCGAACTGGGGTGTGACATGGGCAAAGTGACGCTGTCGGCTCTGAAGCGCGTGCTCAGCGGCCCTCGACGCCAAGCCATTGCCGACCGGCAGACGCGTCTCAAGTCGCTGATTGCCCAGTTGAAACGAGAGTATGCGTTGACCACGGCACTGGTGGTCGACTGTGCTCGTTTCAATCGGTCGCTGATGCGGGTCTTTTTCGGGATGGATGTCAAGAACAAGACCACCTACAACGCTCGGGGCGCGGTGAGTCAACGGACGGACACGAATCTGGTGAACCTGCACTATTGATGAAGTAGGGGAACGCGACTCCCGGGCACTTCGGGGCCACGGTGGGATTGCCGTTCAGGGTTAACCCATGCAGAACTACTCGATTGGACTTAGTGGTCTGAGCGCTGCGTATGCGGCGATGGATGTGATTGGCAACAACATCGCCAACGCATCGACGGAAGGCTACCACCGACAACGCATTGACCTCACGCCGACCGATATGGCCCAGTCGGGGCCTGTCGTGATCGGTTCCGGTGTGGACGTCTCGGGCGTCACGCGCCTGGTGGACGGGCTTCTGGAACGAGAGATCGTCAGTCAAGGGTCTTCCTATGGGCAGGTCTCTCAGGAATTGTCCACCCTGTCTTCCATCGAGACCACGTTCGGAGAATTCGGCGATACCGGTGGTCTGAACGAGACGCTGGACGCGTTCTTCGATGCGTTGCGCGGCCTGGCGGCCAACCCGCTGGAACAGATTTGGCGCAACGAGGTGGTCACCTCCGGCCAGGTGCTGACCACGGAATTACGGCGTCTGGGGGCCTCGGTGAAGAGCCTGGAGGACCAGATCGTCGTCGAGGCGGAGAACACGGCGGACTCCATCAATCAGATGACGTCGCAGATCGCCGAGCTGAACGGGAAGATCCAGGCCGTGGAAATCAACGGCGGGCAGGCCAACAACCTCCGGGACAGCCGGGATCAATTGATCGTCGAACTGGCTCAGTTGACCGGTATTGAGACGCAGACGCGAGAATACGGCTCGGTTGACGTCTCCATTGGCGGACTTCCGGTCGTGACCGGGGCCATTGCGCTTGAAGTCGCCGCTTCTTTGCAGAGTGACGAGTCGCTCGCGATTCATGCGACGGGAAGCGAAGGCTACGGGCTGACCGTACAGGGCGGGCGCCTTGGAGGACTGCTTTCTCTTAAGAACGAATTACTGCCCAATATCCGAGAGGACCTCGACACGTTGGCGAAAGGCATCGTTCGCCAGGTTAACGCGTATCACGTTCAAGGCGTTGGGCTTGACGGATCGTTTTCAGAACTCACCGGCTGGACCATGAACAGCGAGGATCTGACCGAGGTCGAGCCACCGATCACGGATGGTACGTTCTACATCCGAGTGACCAACACGGAAACCGGGGAAATCGAGCGGCATGCGATTGACGTGGATGTGTCCGGCTCATCCCCGGATACGCTGGATTCGATTGCCGCCAAGATTGACGCAATCGACGGCCTGAACGCATCGGTGAACTTCTCGAAGCTTCACGTGGTGACTGATCTCGGGTATTCATTCGATTTCATCCCTGCGCCTCTGCCCGAGCCGACGACCAGCAATCTGACGGCCGCGATCCCACCTGCGATTTCGGTCTCGGGCATCTATGAGGGTGATTCGAACGAGACGCTCACATTCACGGTTGACGGGACTGGCAAGGTCGGGAACGGCGTCCTTCGACTGACGGTGACTGACACGGACGGCGACGTGGTCTCCACGTTGAACATTGGCTCCGGCTACGCGGCCGGCGATATGATCGAGATGGCGAACGGGATCAAGGTCGCCCTGGATACGGGTGATCTCAACAATGGCGACACGTTTGAGGTCGAGGCCTTCAGTACGACCGACACCGCCGGCTTTCTGGCCGCGACGGGCATGAACACCTTCTTCTCCGGCAACTCCGCCTCCGAAATGAGGGTCTGCGCGGATGTGGCAGACAATCCCGACCGGATCGCCGCGGCGATCGGAGGCGATCTCAGCGACAATGTGGGGGCCCTTCGGTTGGCGAGGGTGCACGAAGAAGCCGTCGACGATCTCGGCGGTATGACCCCGAACGAGTACTACCAACGCACGGCCGCAAACCTCGGACAGGAAGTATCGCTGAAGCAGTCGCGACAGGACAACATTGAGGCCGTTATTGGGGACTTGAAGCAGCAGCAGAGTGATCTCAGCGGCGTCAACATCAACGACGAGGCGGCCCAGTTGATCGTCTTCGAGAAGATGTTCCAGGCGGTGGCCAAGTATATGACCAGCCTGCAGACGATGCTGTCGACCTTGATGGATGTGATCTGAGTGGATTGAGCCCGACCGGGTCCTTGAGCCGACGGACCGGGGGTGCCCTGGAAGTGATGGTGAGGCAATTATGGGTGGTTCATTAGCCAGTATCTATGAGAATGTCAGTTATGCCTTGTCGCTGCACGCCAGGGCGATCATCCAGTTGCAGGAACAGGCTTCCACAGGCAACCGGGTCAATCGCGGGTCTGACAGTCCATCGGATGCGTATCGCATCCTTGGATTGAACACGCAGGATCGCTCCCTAACAGGCTACACGGAGAACGTCAAGGACCTCATTGGCACGCTGGAGATTTCCTCCACGATCATCGAGGACATGGCCTCCGAACTGGCCAACAGCCGCACGGTTCTGACCGAGATTGTTGGGGGTGTCTACGACAACGAGGGGCAGGAGCGCATCGCAGAGAAGATCAACAGCACACTCGAACAACTGGTTTCTCTGGCCAATACCAAGCATGCCAGTCAGTATCTGTTCTCTGGAAGCAAGACCAGCACGGCCCCCTACGCGGTGGAATATTCAGGGGGGCAGATAGTCAACGTGACCTATCAGGGCAGCGAGGAATCTCGGCGCATCGACGTGGCCTCGGCCGTGGATATCGAGGCGTTTGCCGTTGGCGATGACATCTTCCGGACCGATCAGCGGGAAGAGCCGGTCTTTCTCGGCAAAACCGGCGCCCAGGTGGGCACGGGCACGTCGAACGTTCGAGGCGATGTCTGGCTGACGGTCGAGCATGACGGGAGCAACTATCAGATATCGATCGACGACGGAGCGACGTTCGTCACGGTGCCGGCGGGAGGCGAGACCAACCAGGCCATAACGGATTCGCGCACCGGCCGCGTGCTCTATGTCGATACCACCGGGATCGACAGCACGGGAGTCGAGCTGGTCCGGGTGCCCGGCACGTACGATGTCTTCAGCACATTGATCAGTCTGCGGGACATTCTGATCAATGATCGGGAACTGCCGCTCCAGGACCTGCTCGGCTACGTGGACGAGTGCGTCTCGGCGGTAGAAGAGGTGCGAGGCCAGTTGATCCAGGCCGACGTTTCCACCGGGTCCAAGATCGGATTCTTGAGCACGCTGAACGACACGCTCGAGAACATGCAGTTCGATACCCAGGACGAGACCACCAGACTGCAGGAAGCCGATGTTGCCCAGATTACCATCGATCTTTCGCGCCGTGAGATGCTCTATCAGATGTCGCTGTCGGTCGCAGGCAAGCTGATGAGCATGTCATTATTGGACTATATTCGCTGACCGCATCGTCGGCCGGGGGGCCTCATTCGCGGCTGTTTTGCAGACGCCGGTGTCTGATTTCTATCCAGCCGCCCGCCTCAAGCAGGCCATATGCCGGAGGAAACCTCGCTTCCGCGTTGCGGCACGCGATTTGCAGTATTCGCAGGAGAGTCATTGTTTATTCCGTTGCCAGAAGGGAGCTGTACGAATGACAACACAGACGGGTGCGAACACCTACGAGCGTGGGCTGGAACTGGCCGAGGCCGGCAAATTCGAAGCAGCGTTGAGCTGCATTCGACAGCACTTGCAGACCGCGCCGCAAGATGCCCAAGCCCTCAATGATGCCGGGGCGATTCTCCATTGCCTGGGTCGTTCCGAGGACGCCGTGGCGCATCTGGTACAGGCCCACAAGCTCCAGCGCGACAGTGGCGAGATCGTCTGGAATCTCATGGAAGCCTACCTGGCGGCCGGAATGGCCAGCGAGGCGGCGTCCCTCCTCGAGGCCATGGAGCAGATGGATATCGTCAATATCGACGTGCTCAACCGTGTGGCCACCATGCTGCTCGATCAGGGCAAGAAGGGCGAGGCTGTTGAAGTCCTGTTGCGATCTCGCAACCTGTGGCCCGAGCAGGAGGTGCTCAACCCGATCCTCGACGTGATTCGCAGCAAGCGGGCCAAGGTGGCCTTGTTCCGCGTGGGAGGCAGTCTCGACGGCGCTTTGGCCGAGGCGTGGGCCTTCGTTCGGGAACGCTTTGAAACGGAGTTCGCCTCGAGCCATACACCGGATGAGTTGCCTCGACTGATGCAGTGGTGCGACATCGCCTGGTTTGACGGCGGTGGTCCCACGGTGGTGGAGGCTTCGCAACGGCCCAGCCCGGGCAAGATCATCGTCAGTCTGCGGTGCTCGGACATCCGGGATGACTGGGTTCGCGATGTTCGATGGGAGAACGTCGATATCCTCGTCCAGATCGGCAGTTCGGCCGTCGAGGACACGCTGCTGAAGTGGGTGCCCGACATTCGAAACCGCACGCGTCTGGTGGTGGTGCCGAATGGGACCAACGCCCAGCGGTACATCTTCCAGCAACGCACACGCGGCAAGAATCTGGCCTGCATGGGCCAACTGTCGATGGAAGCCAACCCGGCCTTCCTCCTCCAGTGCATGCAGAAGCTACACTACATCGATCCGGACTACCGGCTGTTCTTCGCCGGCGATTTCGAGAGCCCCATGCTCGAACAATACACCCGGCACATGGTCCAGACGCTCGGCCTGACGGATGTCGTATCGTTCGAACCCTATCCGGGCAATCTCAACGCCTGGCTCGGCGACAAGCATCTGATCGTCTCCAGTGGCATCGGACAGGGTCAGACCGAGTCGTTGCTGGCGGGTATGGCCTGCGGACTCAAGCCCGTGGTGCACAACTTCGCCGGCGCCGAGCGGCTGTTCCCAGCGAACTACCTGTTCAACATTGCCGAGGAGTTCTGCCAGCGCACCCTTGACGAGGAGTACGATCCCTCGGGATATCGCCGATTCGTGGAAGAGCGCTATCCGATCCGCGAGCAGTTGCGCCAGGTTGGCAGCGTTCTGAGCCAACTGGAGACCGAAATCGACGCGAAGCGATACGATGGAGGTCCGGTCCGCTCCGATATCGGGATTTCCGGGATCTCCGCTGCTCGCAGTGATCGGTCCCATGCCTGTGGTCCCGCGAGAACGTCGAATTTGTAATGCCAACGCCGCACGTGAGATCGAACGCTTGCCTGATGGTCAACGACGCTCATGAGAACATATCGCATCCATCGACTCAGGACGGTCGCCATCGACGCGGTCCCCTGGTAAGCGTTCTGCTGCCCACGTACAACCGGCGTCGCTACCTGCCCTATGCCCTGGCCAGTGCGGTGCGACAAACCTACCGCAACCTGGAGATCTTCGTGATCAACGACGGGGGCGAGGACGTCGGCGACATCGTGCGTGCGTTCGACGATCCTCGCATCACTTTCATCGATCGGCGCGAGAATCGCGGCAAGCCGTATTCGTTGAACGAGGCCCTGGCTCGCGCTCAGGGCAAATATGTGGCCTACCTGGACGACGACGACATCCACTATCCCCACCACGTGCAGACCCTGGTCGACGCCCTGGAAGGGCCGACCGACTGCCAGGTGGCCTACAGCGATCTTTATAAGACGTACTGCAACGTGCGGGCCAATGGGGATCGGGAGATTCTGAGCAAGCATGTGGAGATCAGCCGGGATTATGACCGGTTCCTGATGCTGTATTTCAACCACGCGCTCCACGTCTCGCTGATGCACCGCCGGGATCTGCTCGATCGAACGGGCCTTTACAACGAAGACCTCAATATCTTGATCGATTGGGATATGACCCGTCGACTGGCGTTTTTCTCGGACTTTCAACATCTCCACACGATCACGGGCGAATTCTACAGCCCGATGGAGGAGTCGGACCGCATCTCCATCCAGCGTCGCAAGGATTCGCGGGAGTACATGAGAAACGTCCTGGCGATTCGCACGACGCTTCCACCCAAGCCCTGGGCGAAGGTGGATGAGTTGGCCGTGATCCTGCTCGTCGACCAACTGGACAAGAGCGTTGCCGAGACGTGTGGACGCATCTGGCGGTACACGTTTTATCCGTATCGGCTCTATCTCCCGATGCCACCCGAGGACATCAAGCGGTTGAGCAACGAGATGCCGAACGTGGTACTGGTTCCCGTCGATTCGCAGAGTACGCGCGAAGAACGACTCGACGCGGCGCTGCAACGGATCGACAGCCCCTATGTGGCGGTCGTGCCCGGGACGCTGCCCATCGACGAGATGTGGGTGGAGAATCCGCTCTATGCTCTGATTCACAACGAGTCAAAGCATGAAGGCTTTCTGCTCGATGGCGCCGACGCCCGGTTGTGGGGGGCCGTTTTGAGACGAACCGATCTTCAACGAGCCCGCAAGACGCACCCCCATCTGTCCGTGGAGGCATCTCTGACGGCTTGTTGCATCCGAGTGCGGGGACCGAGGCTTGAAGAGTTGCCTTTTCAGTTCGACGAACTGTTGCGGCAGTCGTGGCTGGCCGAGGTGGATGGGGATTGGGCCCTGGCGGCGAGGGGCTTCAACTACCTGGCACAGCATCATCGCAACGAATTGTGGATGAAATCACTGGCGGCCGGCGCGTATTTCAAGGCAGGCAATCATGCCGAGGCCGGCCGATTGAGTCATGAGGTCAATCAGGTGCGAGCGACGGTAGAGACGCTTTTGCTGGAGGCGAAGGCGTGCCGTCAGAAACGGAAACTCACCACGGCCATTCGCCTGCTGGAAGAGGCCTTGAGAGGACTTGATGATCGTCTTCCGACACCGGCCCGGGCGCCGATGATCTGAGCGCAAGGCGGCCAGAGAACTGGGGAAACACACGTATGGACACAGCGCGAATGAACGAGGTTGAGAACGCAAGAGGACACAGCACTACGAGGTGTTGCGGGAGCTTGGCGACTGCTATACCACGGTAGGCAACTACACACAGGCCCAACGCTGCTATGAAAAGGCCGCGTCGATCGGACCGGATGAGCCTGGGCCGTACGTGGGTTTGGGGGCCGCTGCACTCCAGACCGGCAACTGTGAGGACGCCGAAATTGCGTTTCGTGTGGCCTGTCGCCTGGATCCGGATTGTGCCAAAGCCTATACCGGCCTGGCCATGGTCGCCCAGCAGCGCGGAGAGCCTGCCGCGGCCTTCGATCTCTACATGAAGTCGCTCGAACTCGACACCGACAACATCACGGCATTGCTCGGCATGTTCCAGGTCTCGTGCGAGATGGGTTCGTTTGCCAAGGTGATTTACTACCTGCAAGTATACCTGCAAATGCATCCGGGCGACGCCTCGGTCATGTTTGCCCTGGCGGTGCTGTATTTGAAGGATGGCCGTCCGGAGGAATCCAGGAACATGTTGCTCGATCTGTTGGCCCTGGAGCCGGCGAACGAGGACGCCACGAATCTGCTGGAAGAAGTGGATCATTGTTTGGCTCGAGTGGGATGAAAGGTGTTCGAGATGGCGGACCACCGAGGCATGGAGGCGATCGAGGATGAGAATCTTCGTGACCGGCTTTGCGCGATTCTCTCCGAGCAGGTTGCTTGGGCACGACGCGGCGATATATCTCGGGTTGAGCAGTTGGGCATCGAAGCTGATGCGGTCATTGCCCGCATGGTTCAGGACAGGCCGAATCAAACGGTGATCCCTGAATGCCAACGGACCCGGTTGAAGTGTTGGTACGACCAACTGGCTTTTGCGCTGCAGGCGGAGCAGGCTGATGTACAGACCAAGCTCAAGCAACTGCGACAAGTCAAACGCGCTGTAGGGGCCTACAACCGGAAGAAACAGTCATGACCATCGCTCTGCGCAGGATGCGAACCCGATTCATTGCCACTCAATTGGCAGGGCGCTGTGGATACGATTGGAATCTGGACTTATGAAGGTAATGATCGTCATTGGAACGCGACCGGAAGCCATAAAGATGGCCCCGGTTGTGAAGGCTATGAGATGTCGTCCGGAGGTGTTCGACTGTCGCCTCTGTGTGACGGCGCAGCATCGCTCGATGCTGGACGAGGTTCTCACCGTCTTCGGCCTTCAGACGGATTATGATCTGGACGTGATGACCAAAGGGCAGAGTCCGTCAGAGGTGGCCGGCCGCATCTTCTTGCGACTGGATCCCCTCATTGAAACAGAACGTCCCGATTGGGTGTTGGTGCAGGGCGATACGACCACGGCGATGGTCGCCAGCCTGGCGGCGTATCACCGGGCCACGAAGGTGGGTCACGTCGAGGCCGGGCTGCGGACCTACAACAAGCATGAGCCCTTTCCAGAGGAGATTAATCGTCGCATTGCAGGGCTCGTGGCCGATATGCACTGGGCTCCGACGGAAACGGCCCGGGCCAATCTGCTCCGGGAGGGGATCCACGAGAGCCAAGTCCATGTCACGGGCAATCCAGTCATCGATGCACTGTTCGATGTGCTTCGCTGTCCGTTCAATCTCGACGGGATCCTCCCTGCGGTCGCTCGCAATAAGCGGGTCCTGCTGGTGACGGCACATCGGCGGGAGAACTTCGGTGCCCCGATACGGTCCATTTGCGAAGCACTGCAAAGTATCGCAGCGCGCTACGGCGAGCAGTGGCATATCGTCTACCCCGTACACCCGAATCCCAACGTGGCGGGTCCGGTGCGTGGCCGATTGGGGAACGTCCCCGGCATCACCTTGTTACCGCCGTTGGACTATCGCTCTTTCGCGCACCTGTTGAATCGTGCTGATCTCGTTCTCACAGACTCGGGTGGACTTCAGGAAGAGGCCCCGAGCCTGGGCAAGCCGGTCCTTGTCCTGCGCAACGTCACCGAACGGCCCGAGGCCGTTTCCGCAGGCGCCGCCAGGCTCGTTGGCACGCATGCCGAGGACGTCGTCCGCGCGGTCCAAACACTGATTGAAGACGCCGACGCTTGCGCCGCGATGACGAGCGCAGGCAGTCCTTATGGAGACGGCCACGCCAGTGAACGCATCTGTGACTGTCTGCTCGAAGTTGCCGGAAGAATGGAGGTCACCGTATGATCCAGAAAGCTCTCCAGTGGATCAGAGATCATGTCATTGAAGGGCAGGGAGCGGCTGTCAGTTCGCAGAAGAAGATTGCCTACCCCGAGGTGACAGGCTACCTGATTCCCACTCTCCTTTCGTGTGGCGAGCAGAGGCTAGCGGAGAACTTCGCAGTCTGGCTCTGTGACGCCCAGCAAGCGGATGGTTCGTTTGCGCCCCCTCGAAACGCCCAGGGATACGCCTTCGACACAGGCCAGGTGATTCGCGGTTGGGTCGCAATGCTCCGCCACTTGCCGGAACTGGAGAGGCCGCTTCGTCGTGCCTGCGATTGGCTCATCGCGACTGCCGATCCACAAACCGCTCGTCTGACGGTGCCGCGCGCCGGATCGTTCTGGAGTCTGGGCAGACGCGGGGAGATCAACGAGGGCATTCACCTCTATGCTCTGGCACCGTTGCTGCAAGCAGGCGAAACACTCAACGAGCCTCGCTACAGCCGATTCGTCGTCAGAAGCCTGGATTACTACCTCAAGAATGTCAACCTGACCGATTTCGGGCAGCCCAATGCGTTGACTCATTTCTTTGCTTACATTCAGGAAGCCTTGCTTGATCTGGGATGTGGTGACGAAGCTCGCAAAGGAATGGCGTCAGTGGCTGTCTGCCAGCAGGCTGGCGGCGCTGTGCCCGCATACAGCGACGTAACGTGGGTCTGCTCGACCGGCCTGGCGCAACTGGCTCAGGTCTGGTATCGTCTCATGGAGACCCAACGCGCCGACGCCGCAATGATGGCGCTGGCGGCGATGCAGAATCCCAGTGGCGGGTTCTTCGGTTCCTACGGACCAGGCGCGAATTACTTTGCGACCGAGGAGATTCCCTGGGCCGCCAAATATGCGATCGAGGCTTCACAGCGACAGATTTGCAGCCATTTCGATCAGACCGTCGATATCTACAAAGCCACGATTCCCGAGACCGATGGTCGCGTGCAGGCAATTTGTCGTCACCTGGGCGATTTGGCCGGCAAGCGAGTTCTTGACGCCGGATGTGGAAAAGGCCGCTATGCAGGCCTCCTCAAGCAGCGTTTTCCTTCCGCCCAGATCACGGCGATGGATATCTCAGCCGCGATGCTCCGCCATGTCTCCCAGGGCATACGCACCGTCCAGCACGGCATACTGGATATGCCCTTTCCCGATGGTGCTTTCGATGCTGTCATTTGCGTCGAGGCCCTGGAGCACGTTGTTCATATTGAGGAAGGCGTGAAGGAACTGGCTCGGGTCCTGGCGCCGCAGGGGACGCTGATCGTCATCGACAAGAACAAGGACAAACTCGGCGCCCTGAAGATGCCAGCCTGGGAAAAGTGGTTCAGCCGCGACGAATTGCTCGATATGATGGGTAGGAACGGGCTGAACGCGCAGGCTGAGTTGGTCGGTTACAATAACGTGACCGAGCCCGACGGACTGTTCCTCTGCTGGAGCGGCCGAAAAGGCGGTGTGAACAGTGACAGACAGAACAGTCTCGGTTCGAACCTCACTTCAAGAGACGTCGCGAGTATGCACGAAGATTCCGTTGTATGTCGCACCTCGCAATGTACCTCCGTCTCCTCCCAAAGAAAAATCTCGGGCAGTCTTCTGGTCCTGATTACCAACTATCCATGTTCGTTGAGATGCCGGGACTGCGGCAATTTCATCCCGTATGTTCCGCCGCACTATCGGAAGTTCTTCAGCATCGATGAGATGGAAACAGATCTGATCCTGTTGTCTGCAGTTATGCACGTAGAGCACATGCTTCTGCAGGGAGGGGAACCGTTGCTCCATCCTCACCTGGATCGGGTTATCGAGGTGGCCGTCCGATCCGGAATTGCTTCCCAACTGACCATTGTGACCAACGCCACTCATCTGCTGAGCGATAAGGTCGTCGAGGCGTGTCATAGATTTGGCGTCAGCATTCGGATCTCCGACTACGGCGCCAGGAAACAAAAGGCCGCGGCCTTGATCGAGCAGTGCGTGGAACATGGAATCCAGCACAGTGTCTATCGGATGGCGCCAGGCGATAATACGTGGCATCTGCTTGGACGGTTGGGCCAACCGAAAAATTCCGACGATCGGCAGGTCGGACAAATCCATCAAACTTGTCCTTATCGATCCTATTGGACTGTCAGCGACGGCTTCTTCACCCGATGCTCGCGGTCTCCAATGGGCCATCTGGTCGGACTGCATGAGTTCTTCCCACAGGATTTCGTCGCCATTCGATCCGAGCCGATGACCCTCCGCAGGCGGCTCGAAGCGTTGCTGGAGATCCCGTTCATGGAGACGTGCCGCTACTGCAATGGCATTCACGGTCCGAAGATTCCTCCGGGAATACAGCTTGACCAGGACGACGGAGAGGCTATGCAACCGGGTCGCCGGGTCATGTCCGTGTCCGGGCGGCCATTGTCTCTACCGATACGCTCGGAACGTTCAGGCACCGTGGGAAATAGAGTATGAGTGATTCGACGTTTGACCGTTTCTGCATCAGCTCTTATCTGGCGTTTCGCTACGTTGTCGATTCCGACCTGGCGTGGAGGGACGACGTTCGACCTCGATTTCCGAAGGTAAGCTCAGAAACGCAGATTCATGTTCGCGACAGCTCGCAAGTCCTTGCAACGCTGCGCCGCCTGATGCGCGAAAGTTGTGAGTCGCGGAAAGTGGGGATTCTCCTCAGCGGTGGCATCGATTCAGCCATCCTGGCCGCGTTGATGCCCACAGGGTCCGACGCCTATACGATTCGATTTGCGGCCGACGGCGCCGTCGATGAGAGCGTCGCCGCCAAACGATACGCTCAATGTTGGGGTTTGAATTTGCACGTCGTGAACGTCACGTGGCTGGACTACCTTGAGCTGACGCCGACATTGTTCCGCGCGAAGAAATCTCCGCTTCATCCCGTGGAGGTCGGGCTGTTCAAAGCCGCTTCTCAGGCAGCCTCCGACGGTGTCTGCGATCTCGTCGTTGGCAACGGTGCGGATTCCACCTTTGGCGGTCTGGACAAGTTGTTGTCGCGAGACTGGACCTTTGGCGAATTCGTGAAACGATATACTTTTATCGAGCCACAGTCGGTGGTTCGTGAGCCGGTTTCGATGAGACCGGCGTACGAGCCATACCGTATCGGCGACGGAATCGATGTCATACGATTCCTGAAGGTTCTTCACGGAATTGGTGTCATCCAGGCTTTCGACAACGCAATCGGTGCCGCCGGATGCAGGACCATCGAACCCTACGAGCGGCTGGTGTTGGACGCACCCCTGGACATGGAGCGAATTCGGAACGGTCAGAGCAAGTATCTGTTGCGAGACGTGTTCTTGCACCTTTACGGCGATCTGGAGATTCCACAGAAGATTGCGTTCGCCCGACCGATGGATCAGTGGATGAAGGACTGGGAAGGTCCCCAACGACCAGAGTTCCGGGAAGACATCGACCTGGGGAAGTTCTCGGGCGATCAGAAGTATCTGATGTTCTGCCTGGAGAATTTCATGAACTGTTTCGATCCTGTTTCGGCGCAGTCGGAGGTGATGTCACGACCATGAGAGTGGCTGTCGCCCAAGCTGAGAGCTATCAGGAAGAGGAGGTTCGCCGTTCGTTCGGCGAGCTGTTCGATCTGCTCGGATACGATGCGGACAATCCTCTTGGCCACCTCATCAAGCCTGGCGACCGGGTCTTCATCAAACCCAACTGGGTGGCTCACCAGTATCGCAAGTCCTGTCCTCGGCAAGACAGCGTTTATTCGACGATCACGCACCCAATGGTGATTCGGGTTCTCGCAGACTACGTGGCTCAAGCTCTTGACGCACGCGGGCAGATCATCATCGGGGACAATCCGTCCATCGATGCCGACTTTGATAGGTTGATGGAGATGCTGGATCTCGCGGACCTGCGCGGTCGATATGCCGTCCCATGCGATCTGGTGGACCTTCGTCCGCTGCGTTGCGCCGACCTCAAAGATTACGGCAAGAAGCACAAGATGAAATTGCAGCCGGGCGATCCACGAGGCGCGACGGCCGTCAATCTCGGCAGGGATTCGCTCTTCTACGGCGTCAATCCACTATTGTTCCGAGGCGTTTTCGATAGCCGTTGGGAGACAATCCGCAGTCACTGGGGCAAACGACAGGAATACGCGTTCTCCAATTCCATCGCCCAGGCGGACGTCTATATCTCTGTGCCCAAACTGAAAACCCATCACAAATCGGGAACCACCCTGAACCTCAAAGGACTGGTGGGCACGATTAGTGCCAAGAATCTCCTGGTTCACTGGCGCGTCGGATGGCCCGCCATGGGAGGGGATGAATATCCTGATTTCGCAAGCTGGTTCAAAGGTCTGTTTCAGAAGGTCAAACACCGCGGTGCCTGGTACGGCAACGATACGATCTGGCGCATGGTCGTCGATATCTATCACGCGTTCAATCGGGTTCGACAGCGAAGGACACTCTCCATCGTCGACGGCATCCTCGGCGGTGAGAGGGACGGGCCTTTCTGTCCGGTGTCCAAGCACAGCCAGGTGCTCTTGGCGGGAGAGAATCTGCTCTCGGTGGATTGCGTCGCCTCTGCGCTAATGGGCTTTGACATTCGTCAGATTCCTTATCTCGACCATTTTCTGAGTTCCGGAGAAATCGCTTGTGAGACGATAGAGACCTGTTCCAGAGAGTTCGATCTGAAGGACCTGTTCGACAGCGGCGATTCCTATCTCGGATTCAAACCGCCCACCCATTGGCCCAATCTTGTCGCTCACCGAACGAAGAACCGTGAATCGCATCGGCAGCAGATCAAGGAGACGATCCCATGATTGTCGGTTATACAACAGGAGTATTCGATCTGTTTCATATCGGGCATTTGAATCTCCTGCGAAATGCACGAGCCATGTGTGACAGACTGGTTGTCGGCATCACCAGCGATCAGCTTGTTATGGAATGCAAGAACAAGAAGCCGATCATCCCCTTCACAGAGCGGTGTGAAATCCTCCGTGGCATGCGTTGCGTGGATGTGGTCGTCGCTCAAGAGACGATGGACAAGTTTGTGGCCTGGGAGAAACTCCGCTTCGATGTCCTGTTCGTTGGAGACGACTGGTACAAGACACCGACATGGGCCGCCATGCAAGAGCGGTTCGACGAGGTCGGAGTTCGCATCGTCTATTTCCCTTACACGACAGGTACTTCCTCTACGTTGATCAACGAGATCCTGATGGAACGTCGGGCCGACTTGGCGGACGAAGAGGCGTGGGACGTGTCCGGCCCCGAGGGCGCAGCTCTGCCGCTGGCGGGAGCGAGCCGGTCTCCGAGGAAACCCAGGATGGATTGTCATGACCCTGAGAATCGAATTCTATCACATTGACGCCTTCGAAGCGGTGCATTATGAGCCGATCTGGCGAGCCTTAAGACAGGCCGGAATCGATGCGCAACTGGTGGCGGTGCCTGGCCATGAAAACGCCGCCTCGCAAGGCTGGTTCGACTTCGACCGCTTGAAGTCATACTACGACCGTCGGTCGATTCCTTTCATCACACACACCGACTATCAATGCGCCGCAATCACGACGCAGAACGAGAAAATTCTCAAGTCCTATGCAGGCGCGCACATTCGGCTGATGTACGGTCCGGTGGTCTATCCGCAGGCATGGGGATTCACTCAGAAGGCGACTCAGCCTTTCGATGCGGTGCTCGTTCACGGCCCATCTTACAGAGATTATTTCCGTCGCTGGAAATCGGGTGGGGAGCTCCGTGTAGTCGGATACCCATATTACGATGATTTCTTCGCCGGTAGAATCGATGCGGCCTCTGTGCGATCTGCATGGGGAATCGATCCATCGCGGCCGACGATTGTCTATTTGCCGACGTGGGACTGCAATTCCTCCGTGGACGCCTTTCTGGAGACGATCTCCGCTTTAGCGGGACAATACAACGTTCTGGTCAAGCCGCATCATTGCACGCTGAGGATGGAACCACAGCGTATGGATCGGATCAGGCAGTCCGGCCTCAAAGTCGTGGATGACGCCTTTGCATTGCCAACCTTGTTCTCGATTGCAGATCTGACTCTTGTGGACATTCGCAGTGCGGCGTTCTCTGAATCGATCATGACGGATACGCCGGCCGTCGGTCTTTGTAGCAATCCGAACGACGTGACCGGATGGATAGAGCCGTCGGGGATTCACAGACTGGCCCCCGTGTGCACAACAGAGACGGATCTGCCGTCCCTCGTGGCGTCGGCCCTGGACAAGGATGAGCATCAACTCGTACGACGGCAGTGGGCTGATCGGAACGTTTCATATCGCGACGGAACCGCAGCTCAACATGCGGCCGATGAGATCATCCGATTCATCGAAACCCGGCAACAGGAGAGGATGACGAGCATGCCCACGATATCGCAAAAGGCCGAAGACCGAGATCCTCGGAAAGGCAAGAGGAACATCCTCTGGCTGATGCTGGATGGCCTGCGGCCGGACAAGCTGTTCTGCTGTGGAAATCCCGACCGTCCCAGACTACCTCTCGATGATCTGTTGGCTGGCGGGACTCTGTTCACTCGGATGTTCACCGCCCACAATTGTTCCAAGACATCCATGCACGCCGCATTCACGTCGATGTATGGAGCCACCAATGGGGTCAACGGGTATGACATCGCATGCCTGAAGAACCTCGATCCCAACGTTCTGACGTTGACCGATCATCTCAAACTGTCGCAGGCTACACCACCTTCCGATACTGTGACAAGAGCGATCCCGAGTGCAATACCACTTCCAAACGGGGTTTCGACGTTTGGGAGCACAGCGGATATCGGAGATTGAAGGACACGCCGAAGTACTCGTTCGACGTGCCCCAAAGGGATGCGTTTATCGACGGCTATAATCGGACTGCCGGCCCCAAGTTCGCCTACGTTCATCTGTTGTCGCTTCATGATTTGGCCGGCGACAAAGGAGGACTGCACTGGTCGTCCGAGATGTACGAAGGGTTCATCGAGAGCCAGAGTGATGACGTTGCGTCGATCATGAGCAAATTCGAGCTTGGACCGGATGACCTGCTGGTCGTTTCGACCGATCATGGCGTGGATTTGGACTGCAACCGTCGCGAAAGGACGCGGGCCGAAGGGGTTCGTCTGTACGACCATCACATGAGGATCTTCTGCAGCTTCATCGCGAAAGGCATCCCCTCGCAGACGGCGGAGAAGCTCGTGCGGATCATTGACATCGCTCCTACAATTCTGGATATAACAGCGCAGAACCGATGGGCGCCCAGGGGGCCAGTTTGCTGCCTGTCATGGAGGGCAAAACGCTTGCTCCGCTGGAGATCTTCATGGCCAGGGACAGCGGATATGAGGACCCACCCTGGACGCAATCGCCTTGCACCTGGGGAGTCAGGACGGAGCGATGGAAGTATGTGATGCACCGGTGGCGCAAGGAGTGTGAATGGCTGATGGATCTGGAGAAGGATCCGGACTACGCTCGTAACCTCATCGGCGCAGGCCTGGAAGTGGAAGCTGTTCTACGCCGCTCTGTTCGTGAGACCCTGATTGAGCACCCGAAAAAGCCGCTCGAACTGTACGCCGAGAACAAAACAGCATTCTCTCGTCGCGACATCCAGCCGGTTATCAGTGTCATTCTACCGGTGACGAAAGCAACCGCTCGTCTCAAGGAGACGATCGAATCGCTGCTCGATCAGGTCGGACCTTACTTCGAATTGGTTGTTGTCGATGGCGACGAGACGGAACGGACCCATCTGGAAATCGCGAATGCGTACGGGACGCATCCCCACGTTCATTATCACCGTCTGGAAGGGGGTGGCCTTCACGATCTTTTGAATCTGGGGATTCAACATATCAGAGGTCGCTATGTGGCCTTGACGTGGCCGGATTGTGTCTATGAAGAGAATTTCCTGTATGAGCTCAAGAAGCAGCTCGACCGTCATCCTGAGGGGGGGGTGGCTTATTCGGACTACATCGCTGTAGATCAGACCGGTCGGACCAGCGTTTGTCGAACGGCCGGTGAGGGAGCGGCCTTGCAGTTGGACCAGCGGAACGACGTCGGACTTTGCGTGTTGTTTCACACGCGGCTGCTGGAGAATACGAAGCGTTTTACTGATGAGAAACATCCCTGCTGGAGCATGTGGAAGCAGATGGTGAAGGAAACGAGTTTCGTCAAGGTCCCTCAGGTCCTGGCCAGATGCTACAGCATCGACGAGCGAACGATGGGGCAGGCATCTCCTGTCTCCACATCGGGACCGGTGCCGAGAGTCTCGGTGGTTCTGCCGACGTACAATCACCTTCAGTTCCTGCCCAAGGCGATCGAGAGTGTACTGGCCCAAACGTACGGGGATTTCGAGTTGGTCGTGGTCAACGACGGCTCCACCGACGGGACGCGCGAGTACCTCGACGGTCTGCAAGACCCTCGGATTCGCGTCGTGCACCAGGAAAACCGCAGGTTGCCCGAGGCGCTTAACACGGGGTTTCGCGCGGCGCGGGGAGAGATGCTGACGTGGATTTCGGCGGACAACCACTGTGCTCCCGACTTTCTGCAGCATCTGGTCGGTGCGTTGGAGGCCTATCCGGAGGCGGGTTTTGCCTATTCGGCCTTTGCCAATATGGATGGGAAGGGGGATATCATCAGCATTCGGGAAGGCCAGAGCTTGGTCTTTCACGATATTCTGGTCGGTAATCCGGGGGTCGCCTCATTCATGTATCGCCGAGCCTGTCAGGAGAAGATCGGCTATTATGATCCATCTGTCGAGTGCGCGGAGGATTGGGATTACTGGGTACGCATCCTCGAACATTTCGATCCGGTCTATGTCCCGCAGGTCCTTTACCACTATCGACGGCATGACGACACGATGTCACAGCGTATGGCTGAGGAGGTGTGCCGGGCCAGCCGGAAGGTCTTCGACAAGGCCATGAAACGGAGAAACCACAAGGTCGATCTCGACGAGCTCTATCCGGCGATTCGCCTATGCCGGGATAAGGAGTTGGCCCGCTTCCATGCGGGCTTGGATTTTGGGACGCGAGTTCTTCGTTCTCGCTTTGCCGACCCTGCCGTTGCGGTCGAAGTCTTTGAGCAGATGCGCCGCCGAGAGACCGTCAGGGTGCACGTCACCAGCAATCTGGCAGTGGCCCACGCGCGGCAGGGGCGTTGGGATCAGGTTCTACCGCTTTTGAAGGAACTGACAGGACAGGCAGAAGATCCGGATGTGATGCGCGTGTGCCGGGCAATTATCAACGCCCAGCAGACGGACGATCCGCAATCTCTTACGGATGTTACGCTGTTTGTGGTTGATCGCACCCAATCGGAGTTATTTCAGAAGGAAGAACAAGGTCTGCGCGTTTATCAGCCACAGAAGCACATGGACGACATAGGCTCCGACGAGAGGGCCTTGTGGAGCGAAGGAACTCAAAGCCATCGGCAGGCGCGTTCGTCAGAAGAGGACCCGCTGGAGGGGACGAAGGCGTCTTGTGATGTCAACGTGTCGCATCAGGAGGGGGGCCATATCCTCGCCTCGCCCAGAAGACTGAAGATCGCCGTCGTGGCGAATGCGAACCTGTACGCGTTCATGAAGGAGATCATCGCGCATTGGCAGACGCTGCACGATGTTCAAATGCTGGATTGTCTGGACCAGAAGGCGATCGCAGAGAACCTGATGACGGCCGATGTCATGTGGTTTGAATGGGCTGCTGCCGGGGCGGTCCAGGCGACACACATGCCTCGTCAGTGCAAGACAATCGTGCGTTTGCACAGCTATGAAGCCTTTCGCGACTTTCCGGGGGAAATCAAGTGGAGCAACGTGGACGATCTCGTCCTCGTCAGCCCGCATATTCGCAACATCCTGTCGGATCGTTTTCCGGACATTGAGAAGCTCACGCGGGTGCACGTGATCCCCAACTGTGTCGACCTGGACAAGTTCTACTTCAAAGACAAGCCTTTTGGCAAACGGATTGCCTTCGTCGGCGCACTGCGTCCAGCTAAGAACATTCCTCTGTTGCTCCAGTGTTTCCGGGAGATTCATGCCGCTGATCCGGAATACTCGCTCCACGTAGCCGGCGAACTGTTTGGCGCTCCTCTGCACCAGGGGGAGTTGTTCTACTATATCAAACACGCCCTGGAAGAATTCGGGATCAAGCAGAGTGCGACCTTCGAGGGGCGTGTAGAAGATGTCAGCGCCTGGTTGGATGACAAGGATTTCATCCTGTCGACCAGCATCAGAGAAGGTCATCCGGTGAACGTTGTCGAAGGGATGGCCAAGGGGCTCAAGCCGGTCGTTCACAATTTCCCCGGTGCCAAATCTCTGTACCCGTCCGCATGGGTCTTTGACACGGCTGCGGAATGTCGGGATATGGTACTGGGAGTGCCTCTGGATCGTGGGCAATACCGTGCTTATGTGCAGGAGCGGTGGTCCAGCGAGGTGATTCTGCCCCAGCTTGACGCGCTGTTGGATGGTGCGGCAACCGGCGCGCGGCACGTTGCCTGTCACCCCGTGGTTCCCGAGGCCACCCAGGCTCCGACAGCCCAAGCGGAACAGCGATTGGCGGCGCCAAGCGACGGCCTGACGATTTTCGCTGTGCCCAAGGCTTTCTCTGGTCACATCGGCACCATTCAGAAGAACGCCATTCGCAGTTGGGCGCGTCTCGATCCGGCTCCGGAGATCATTCTTTTCGGCGATGAGCCAGGGATTGAGGAATTGGCTCGGGAGGTGGGCGCACGACATGAACCTCACGTGGGGCGCAACAGATTAGGCACACCCCTGGTCAATGAACTATTTGAAGCCGCGCAGCGACTGGCTTCCAACCGGGTGGTGGCCTACGTCGACGCCGACCTGATTGTCTTCGACGATTTCATCGAAGCCGTGCAAGCGGTGCGCAAACAGTTTTCCACGTTCTTACTGGTCGGCCGCCATCGGGATTTCACGCTCCTCGACGAACTGGACTTCTTACCAGGCTGGCAAGGAGAATTGCGGCGGGAAGCGATCCAGGAAGGTATGCTTCATGCCGAAGACAGTCTAAGTTATCTCGTGTTTTCCAGAGACTTGTATCAGGAGATTCCTCCCTTCGCCATTGGCAGAACGGCCTGGGGCAATTGGATGGTCAGAACCGCACGCATGAACCGAGTGCCCGTGATTGACGGCACCGAAGCCGTGGTGGCGGTACATCAAGACCACGCCTATGACCATGTTGCCGGAGGATTCACTGGAGCACGGCACGGAGAAGAGGCCGAGTGCAACCGTACATTGGCCGGGCTGATGGATGACTATGCGTATACGACGGGCGCTGCGTGGGTACTTGACGGAGAACGTCGACTCGTCCAGACTGAACTGCGGGAGCCGGAATCGAACTCGACGGAATTTGTGGTACGGCGCATCCAGTGGCTGGCCAAGCAGGCTCGACGCTTGATGGCCGCCGAGGCGTTGGATCTGGCCGCATGTCGCTGGGAAGAATCGCTGGCCGTCCTGGATGCACTTCTTGGACCAGGACAGGCCGAAAGCGTGCGCGCAGCATTTTCGAATAGTGCGGAGATAGGTGAAGGCTACAAGACTGTCTGTGTCTCGCTGGTACAATGTTACATGAGGCTCGATCGCCCGGAGCAGGCAGCGGCCACTTACACGCGGCTCCTGGAGGCTTCCTGGGTCCACCTTGCCGAACAGCAACGCGAGCAGATCCTGCGGGCGCGCGATCAACTGAGTCATTGCAAGGAGCAAGGCCTCCGCGAACATCCCGCACCCTCGCAGACCAATCGGCGGCCGCAGAGTGCCACGGACAGGGATTTCACCATCTTCTCATTCACCAACGGTCGCAGTACCTATGAGTACAGCGCCCGATCGCTGGCTGATTCCTGGGACCGGCAGGCGGAGATCGTCGTGTTGCGGGACATGCATTTCTCGGACGCGGTGCGCGAATGCGTCGAGCGGTGTGACACTCCCTACTTTTTCAAGGTCGATGACGATTTCATCCTGCATCCCAAGGCTGTTGCCTACATGCGAAAACGGGTGTTGGAGTACCCGAATCCCGATGAGTTGGGGATCTACTACTGCCATCTGTGGGAGGACTGGACGTCCCGTGTCAGGCAGAGTGTCAAGGTCTACCGCGCGGAGGCCCTGCGTCATATCGGGGGGTTCAAGGCCGACTACCTCGGCATGGTGGACAAGGCCACTAAAGCTGCCCTGGAGCGGGCGGGATTCAAAGTAGTGAAAGATCAGAGCGTGATCGCACTGCACGCATGCGGCAGTTGGGAGGAACAACTGGAGTATGAGCGGCTGTGGAGTTCGGTGGCAGACAAGCCTTATCGCAAGTCCACCCACAACGCCATGAAGGAATACTGTGGAACGAAATCGTTGGATCAGCAGTACGCCATGCGGTTGGAATGGCTCGAAGACGTCAACCGACAGCTCAACACGCCGTTCCACACGTTCCTCCTGGAGCATGCCTCTACGGGCTCGAGCCACGCCGGTGTCCTGATGCCCAAGGTCGCTCGGACCGGCGAGGCGGAAGCGAAGCGGCGGCACGTCATGAGCCCTGCACGGGTCGGACTTCTGTCGCGATCTCTGTGGATCAGCCCAAAGTCAGTATCATCTTGGCCTGCCGCAACGCGGAAGCGCATCTGCCCGAGTGTCTGAACAGCATCCTGACACAGAGCATGCCCGATTGGGAGCTGCTGCTGCTCGATGACGGCAGCACCGACGAAACGCGCCGCATCATCGAGGACTATGCCGGCCGTTGCAGTCGTATTATACCGTTCTTCTTCGATGATCGCGCCGGACCCTACGTCCGTCGTAACTTCGCCATCCGACGGGCCCTGCGCCGTTCGTGACGATTCAGGATGCCGATGACATCATGTGCCCGGACAAACTCCAGCGTCTCCACACTGCGATTGCCGGTGATGAGCGTCTTGGGATCGTGGGGTCGTTCTACCGGAAGTTCCTCGATGAACTGACGGATATCGCACGTACGGAGCCCATGCTTCTGGCCACGACGCATGAGGAGATCATGCAACAATACAGCGTCGAGTCCATTTGGGACTACTGCTGGCATGGTTCGGCCATCGTTCGACGCCGTCTGTTCGATGAGATCGGATTGTACGATGAGAATCCGTTCGGCGCCGATTCCTTCTGGTTGGGCAAGGCCGCGGCCTATGCCCACCACACCGGGAGAATTCGGCTGTCCAACCTCTCCGAGTTTCTCACGCTGAGGCGGCTGCATGGTCGGTCGCAGACCGGTGTTCTTCCGGTGATTGATCCGCGGAGCCGAAGAGTGCGATATCGACAATACTGCGAGGCTCGACTAAGGCAGGCCGTGCAGAAAGCGCAAGGGGAGGGGACGGATCTCGCCCACGCGCTTCGCGAATGCACATGCGAAGATTTTCTTCAGCGCTTCGAGGCCGTGATTGCGGAATCCGAAAAGGCGCCTTTGGATGGCCGTATCGTCTCCCATTTGCTCCGAGAGATCGTGGGAGGGCTCAAGAACAGGCGCTATGTCACTTGTATGCACATGCTGAACGGGCTGGAGACGATGGATCCCGCCATTGCCGCTCAGGTCCCGCATTTCGATCTGCTGCGGGCGATCGGGTTCTACGGGCTGGGACAGAGAGAGCAGTGCGAGGTGTTTCTCCGTCGTGAGATGGCCAACCATGAGAATGCGATAGCGGAGCAGTTTCGGCAGGCCACCTTCGACGGCAAGGTTCAGATCGACGTGCAGCAGTGGTGTGCCGCGCATGCAGATGTCCTGACGTTTGACAGGATCGACGCGGTCCCCACGGTTTCGGCGCCGGCCGAGTCTCGGATCGCCGAACCTGACTGGCAAACCCAATCGCTCGGCCTCATGGAAGGGAGATACCGATCCATGACGACAACCGATCCGGCCAAACACGCGATGGCGGTCCGGTTGGGTGAACTGGCGCGTCGGCTGAGGCTGCCGGACAAGTGCAAGGCCTTTGAGCATGAGGCTCAGACAATCAAAAACAAGCTACAGACTTTAGAACCGTGCAGATCGACACGATAATAGTGTCGGGGTCGTGTGTTCCACGGGCCTTCACTTTGTAGTAAGCCGACCTGTCGATGGCAGATGAAGGGGCGATAAACATGGGCGAGTTACGCCTGTCAGGGTTGTCAACCGGGATTGACACCGAGACGCTGGTGCAGCAGTTGATGGCGGTCGAGAAGCATAGACTCAACAAATACGTTCAGCGGCAGGACACGTGGAACGAGCGCAAAGATGCTCTCAACACGCTGAAGAACAAGCTCAACGATCTGAAGAGCGCGTCCGCGAGCCTGGCCAATGCCAGCGAGTTGCGGGCGTACGCCACGGCGTCCAGTGATACGGATATCCTCACGGCCGAATCGTCCCACAACGCGTTCGAAGGGAACCATTCCGTCGTCATCAACCAGCTTGCCAACGCCGAACGCTGGGTGCATACGAACGGCATGACGTACGCCGAAGACCTGGTCGGAGAGGGGACTTTCATCTACTCGTACAACCACCAGGAAGTAGCCGTCACGACGACGGCCGATACGACGCTGCAGGAACTGGCCGAACTCATCAACAACGATGCGGACAACCCCGGCATCACGGCCAATCTGCTGCACTACAACAACGCATACCATCTGGTCCTCAACGGCAACGATGCCGGCTCGGACTATGAGATTTCCATCAACGCCAGCAATACCGAACTCTGGCAGGCTGACTCGTCTTTCACTTCGGGCAGTGAGAATGCCGGACTGGCTACGAAGCTCACGGATCTCGACCAGTTCAGTGGGACTTTCGCAGGGGATGAATCCATCGTCATCACCGGACAGCAGCACGATGGGACACCGGTAAGTCACAGCTTCGCGGTCAACGCGAACACCAAGCTGACCCACCTGGTCGAGGAGATCAACACTGCGTTCGGAGGGACCGCTACCGCGACCATCGTCAACGGCCAGATCCGCCTGGCCGACAATACCAGCGGGGCCAGCTCGATGCAGTTGAGCCTCAGCTACGATCCCGGTTCGGGGTCCACGACACTGAGCATGCCCACCGTCTCTCAATTCACACAAGGGGGCAGCACGACGGCCGACCTGGCCGGATTTACCGGGGTGGATTTCACCGAGACGCAGTCCGCTCAGGATTCCCAGATCAAGGTAGACGGTTTTCCGACGGGTGCCGACGAGTGGATCACGCGCAGTTCGAACACCATCGACGACGTTCTTCAAGGCGTGACGCTGCACCTGCACGATACGGGGACGGTTCAGGTGAACCTGACCCGCGACATCGAATCGGTCAAGCAGAAGCTCACTTCGATGATCGACGCTTACAACAGTGTGACCACGTTTCTTGCCGAGAATACCGGCTACAACAGCACGCTGAAGGTGGCGGGTGTCTTGATGGGCGATTCGACGGTGTCGAACATCGGCAACAACATGCGCATGTCTTTGATACAGCAGACCGACGGCTTCGTCATCGACGTCGACTCGTTTCTCATGCCGGGACAGGTGGGGATCGAACTCGACTCCGACGGGATGCTCTCGTTGGATGAGAGCGCGTTCGACGAGGCCATTGCGGAAGACTACATGGGCGTGCTGGCTCTCATCGGGGCCGACAAAACCGGCAGCTCGGATAGCAACACGATTGGGTTCTACGGTGCATCCAGTGATTACACGGAGGGTGGGACGTACGACGTGGAAGTCACTGTTTCAGGCGGAGCCATCACCGGCGCCAGGATCAAGCTGGAAGACGAGTCCGCCTATCGTGACGCGACGTTTGGCGGCAACATCGTCACGGGCGACAGCACCTTCACCGACGACGGCGACCCGATGTACGCCGAGAACGGGCTGCTGCTGAGCGTCGATCTGAGCCAGGACGGCACGTTCAACGCGACGGTTCGTGTCAAGCAGGGTTTCACCGGTGCGATGGAGGATGCGGTCGCGCGGTTCGTAGAACCCACGAACGGGTGGTTGACACTGGATCAGAATTCGGTCGATGCCCGGATCGATAGCCTGGAATCGCGCATCACCGCAGAAGAGGACCGTCTCTCGCGGGTGGAAGAGCGCCTGATCGCCAGGTATGCCCGACTTGAGAAGACCTTAACGCTGCTCCAGAACCAGATGGCGGCGCTTGGGATGAGCTAATCCCCGTTTGGACCCGGTAGGACGATGACTATCCGGAAGTCCTGTTATCGTTGCGCCTTTTTGCTCTGTCGGAGCCGATAGAGCATTGCCAATACCTCTGCGACGGCCACGTACAGCGCTTCGGGTATAGGTTGGCCTGGCTTGACGGCGGCATAGATCGCACGGGCAACCTCCGGCCGCCTGACGATGGGAATCCCATAGGAGCGGCCGATCTTGATGATCTTCTGGGCCATTTCGTCGGCGCCTTTGGCCAACAGCACGGGCGCGTCCATGGTCTTGGCGTCATACCGCAGCGCGACGGCCACGTGCGTCGGGTTCACCAGGATGACGTTGGCCTTGGGGACCTCCTGGATCATACGCTTCATCGACATTTCCATCTGAATCCGCCGGATTCGATTCTTCACCTCCGGCGAACCTTCGCCATCCTTGCGCTCCTGTTTGACCTCCTCCTTGGTCATCTTCAAATCGCTGGTGTATTGCCATTTCTGGTAGAGCGCATCGGCCAGTCCCAGGACGATCATGGCAATGCCGACTCGGAGTCCCAGGCCGAATGTCATCGACGCGATGGCGCTGATCAACTGCGACGACCACGTCCAGCGCAGCGCAGCCAGAGCCTCCAGTTTATCTCGCAGATAGAACCAGACCACGATGCTTACGATGAACAGCTTGGCGATCGAACTGATCAGCCGGACGAGTGACTTAACGTTGACCAGCTTCTGCATCGCCGAGGCAGGATTGATGGTATCCCATTTGAATTCAATTGCTCCAGTGCTGAACGACACGCCTCCAACGGCGATGGCGGTGGCGATGCTCGCGGCGCTGATAGCACCCAGAATGGGCAGCATGACCATCACGGCATCGATGACGTGCGTGTTCATGTAGGCCAGGAACGTCTGGGGATCGGCCATCGGGGCGATTTCCCCCGACACGCTCGATTCAATCTGTCCCTTGAACCACCGCAACAGACCCGGCGCCAGCAGGGCCACGCTCAGAAACAGCACCATGAGCACGACGGCGGCGCCCAAGTCCTGGCTTTGCGGGACCTGCCCCTTCTCACGAGCCTTGGACAGCTTACGTGGTGTAGGTTGTTCTGTTTTTTCGGCAGCGGGCTTATCGGCCATCGGTCTCTATTGATTATTGACGACTGATTGATGATGAGTGACAACTGCGGATGAGTTGCGACTGGAGCAATTCGGCCATTGGCAATTATCAACAATCAATCGCTGTTTCTTCTCAGATTGGCAGGAGCTTCGTCATCCAGTTAGCCAGTTCCGTGACGTAGCCGTTGATGAACGGCAGAAACGTTGCGGCCATGATCAATCCCAGGCCGATACGTACGGGCATGCTGATGAAGAGGATGTTCATCTCCGGGACCAGTCGAGCCAGCAGGGCCAATGCGACCATCAGGACCATGAACGCCGCCATCATCGGTGCGGCCAGACGCAAGCCCGCGATCAGCATCGTGGAGCCGGCCGTGAGCACGCCTGCGGTCATGATCTTGACCGTCGGGATGGTGCCTGCCGGGAAGGCCGCGTAGCTCTTCGCCAAGACCAGGAGAAACAGATGGTGGCCATTGGCGCTCAGGAACAACAGGATGAAGATCATCTCGAGCAGGCCCCCGAGTGGTTGACCGCTTTCGCCCGTCAGCGGATCGAGAATCTGGGCCATCGTCAGTCCCATCTGACGTTCGATGAGCTGGCCACTGAGCTTCACCACGTTGAACAGCGACGTGATGATCAGTCCGAGGGCCAGCCCATAGGTCGCTTCGCTGGCCAGCAGCAGAATCGCCTTCAACGTGGAGACCTGGGCGACGTCGACCCCGAGCGGCACTATCCCCGTGAAGAAGACCGCCAGAATCACGGTGGCAGCCACCTTGATCCGAGCCGGAATGGTTTGCCATCCGAAGACGGGAAGGACCAGAAAGAAGGCGGAGATGCGCGTCAGAACCAGGGCGAAGGCGAGTAGCATTTGAAGCATCGGAGCCTCCGCGATCAGTATTTGATGTGCTGGATCTGCGCGAAGATCTCGGCGGTGAATCGCAGGGCCACCTGGAGCATCCAACTGCCGAACAGCAGACTGACCGCGCAGACGGCCAGCAGCTTGGGGACGATGGTCAGCGTCATATCGCGGATGGACGTCACCGCCTGGATGAGTGTCACGAGAACACCCACCACCATGCAGGTGATCAGGATCGGCGCCGCCAGGAGCAGCGCGGTTTCCAGCGTATGTCTTCCCAGGTAGAGCACATAGCTGCTATCCATAGACTCTAATCCTTACTGTATGCCGTGCCGGCGCCGCGCATCAGGTCATCATTGGAACCCGAGACTGAGGCTCTTGGCCAGCAAGCCCCATCCGTCGACCAGAATGAACAGGATCAACTTGAAGGGCAGAGAAATCATCACCGGTGGAAGCATCATCATCCCGGCGCTGAGCAAGATGCTGGCGATCACCATGTCGATCAGCAGGAAGGGGATGAACAGCAGACAACCGATCTCGAAAGCGGTCCGGAATTCGCTGATGATGAACGCCGGAATAACAATGTGCAGCGGAATGTCCATCGCCGTAGCGGGTGGCGTGGCCTTGGCCATCTGAACGAAGAGGGCCAGGTCGCTACGGCGGCTTTGGTGCAGCATGAATTCCTTGAGGCAGCCCGTCGCCGTGTCCATCGCGGCCGTGAGGGTGATCTTGTCGGCCAGATAGGGCTGAATCGCCTCCGTGTTGACCTTTGAATAGGTCGGGGCCATGGTGTAAAGCGTCAGAAACAAAGCCAGGCCGATGACGGCCACCGTTGGCGGTATGGTTTGTGTGCTCAGGGCACGCCGCACGAACGACAGCACGATCACGATTCGGGTGAACGAGGTCATCATGACCAGCAGGCTGGGCAGAATCGCCAGACCGGTAAAGATGATGGCGAGCTTGACGGGCGTGGACCAGTCCTTGCCTTCGGTCTCCTTGGCGGTCGCCTTGTCGAGCATGGTCACCAGGTCATTGAGGCTGGGGACGTTACCGGGGGCCGGGACATCGGCTTGCTGAGAGTCTATCTGTGGCATCTCCGGCGGTACGATCGGACTGGTGATCTGGCCATAGGACGGCGAGGCCATCGGGGCAAGGACCAGTAACAGGGCCACCCACATGATTCGAATCGGAGTCATTTATGCACCCACCGTATGGTCGATTTCTTGCTTGGACAGATCCAGCCATGTGTCTCCGACGTGAGCCAGCGTGGCGATACTCTCATTGGTGCTGCCGATCAGCAGTTTTTGGCCCCCGATCTCGACCAGATGGAGTGCCTTACGCGGCCCGAGATAGGTGGTCTCGACGACGCGAATCTCCTTGCCACAGGCCTTGGTGACGTTGGGCAGCACTTTCTTGGACAGGTACAGGGCGCCGACCCCCAAGGCGACCACGATCAGGACCGAGAGCATCATCTTGAAGAAGAGCTCTTTGCCTCCAAGGCTCAGATTGCTGGATTGGGCGAGATTGGGGTCGTCGAACAGAGTCGTTTGTGTCGGCTGCGGTGTCGGGGGCGCGGCGTCTTCTCCACCGGTCGCGCGGGCGGCGAACCCGATCAGCCCGCCTGCGACGATGACCGCTGCGAACATCATTGCCGTCTTCTTTTTCTGGTTGCTCACGTGGACCTCGACATCCGGTTGTTGGTGCATCGCTCGAATGAATCTGCATGCCAATGGCAGTACGATGCGCAAACGTTCAAATACACACTCAACATCGAACGAGAATGTGCAAATGGCGTGCCGGAACGGACACCGGGTCTTTGCGGGGCCTCAAAGCAGGTCTCGCCGGCCCCTGTGTTGGCAGGGACGACTGAAGAATGGTCAGGTTGTCGAAAAACTTGACACGATTGCGGCTCAGCCGCCGGATCTGAGCATGGCAATGAGGATTTGAGACTGCCCGGGATCGGGGCGATCCTGGCCGGCCCAGTTGCCGCCCGGGCCGGCTCCCCACCACAGAATGTGCCATGGTGGGGCATTGGCGCTCGATGTGAACGCCGTCGGTGTGCCGGAGCCTTGGGCCAGTTGCCTCTGGAGAAACTGAGCGACCGCCTGAGCGCGCTGCGCTGAGAGAATCCACTGCTGCATTTCTGTCGCTTCGTCGCCGGCCAGGCCGAGCACATAGAGGGTGCAGTTCTCTGCGCTGACGTTCTGCCGCAGATCGAGGCAGTATTTCGCCAGGTATTGACGAGAGGTGTCCGTGAGAGCGGATTCGCTCCGTCCAAATTTGAGTGGCGTGATCGAGAAGTCGAGACGCTGCCCCACGATCTGGGACGGCAGGGTGGTCATGGACTCATTGAGACGCTCGAATATCCGGCGGAGCTTCTCGCGATACTCGTCGATGGTCCGATCTTGGGTGGTTTCCGGGTCAGAGGTGCGGTATTTGGTCATGGCGGCATCGAAGTCGGGGCCCGGTTCATTGCCCAGGAGGAGGCCAAGCCCACAGAGATGGATCGATTCCCAGAAGGAATCGCGGCCTTGCTGGAACAGTTCCGGGTCCTGTACCGTGGCCAGGGTCAGGAGCAGGACAAAGAACGTCAGCAGCAGCGTCACCATGTCAGAGAAGGTGACGATATAGGCTGGGACCTTCTGCTTCTCTTCTTCGGGTGGCCCGTTCCTCGGACTCAATTGTACGTGCTCCGTTCCAGAATGACGATCTCGACGATTCGGCGTGCCCCCGGATTCGCAACCGCCAGACCGCTGACGCGGAGTGTGTCGGCGGTCACCGTAGCCGCCGACGTAATACTCAGTCGCGTCTTTTCGATGCCCTGTCCATCCGTGAGGAACTGGGCGACCGTCCAGGCTCTGGTCAGCCCGATCTCGTCGGCGACGGTGTCATCGGTCGCCAGTGCGTGCTCGCTGACGATCACTCGATTCGGTACGGCCTTCAGCAACGCAGCCACGTCGGTCAGCATCTGGCGGCCGCTGCCGGAGGTGCGGGTGCCCCGCCCCAGAAACAGATCTTCCGATGGCACCAGAAAGACCTTTTGGTTCTGGAAATCCATGAAGTCCAGGCTGGTTTTCGGATTCGTCTGGTATTGGCCGTCCACGGTCGGCTTCTCGCTGCCCTCATCCGGGTCACGGTCGTACATGATTCGGGGGGTTGGCATGAATGCGTCATCCTTCCGGTTCGTGCGTATGCCGATTGATGAGAGCCCTTCGTTAAATGCCGATTCCATCTTCGGAAAGACCTTGTCGTCGAACGAAGAGAAACTGAGCAGCAGCACGAAGAACGTTAGCAGAAGGGTCATGCAGTCACTGAAGGTGACCATCCATTCCGGGGCGCCCGGATCATCATCCAGCGGTTTCTGTCTACCTTTCGCGGCCATCAGACGGTTGCCTTGATCTCCGTGCGCCGGCTGTGGGAAACAAACGCCTGCATTCTCTCCCTGACGATGGTCGGATTGTCACCCTGGGCGATGGAGCACACCCCTTCCAGGATCATCTCCATGGCCAGCGATTCCTCTTTGGAGTAGATACCCAACTTGCCGGCCAGGGGAATGAAGATGAGGTTGGCGGCAAAGGCCCCATAGAACGTCGTCAGGAGGGCCACGGCCATACCTTGGCCGATCTGGTCGGGCGAGCTGAGGTTTCGAAGCATCTGAACCAGACCGATGAGGGTCCCGATCATGCCGAAAGCCGGGCCGGCAGCCCCCATGAATTCGAGAATCTTCTTGCCTCCGGCATGGCGTTCCTGGAGATACTGAATCTCCGGCTCCAACATATCCCGGATGGCCTCGGAATCCTGTCCGTCCACCAGCAGTTGAAGGCCTTTGGCAAAGAAGTGGTCGCTAAGCTTGCCGATTTCCGGCTCCAGGGCCAGCGTTCCGTCGCGGCGATTGATGGCGGCGAAATTGACCATCTTCTGGACCAATTCAGACTGCGCGGGAATCTTGGCGACGATCGTCTTCTTAATGATCGAAAAGATGCTGAGGAACTGCGGGAGTGAAAAGTGGATCATCGTGGCGCACAACATTCCGCCGATCGTGATGCACAGCGATGGAATGTGAAAGAACATGGCCGCGCCACCGCCCATGACGATGGATCCGACGACCACGCCGAAGCCAAGGAGTGTTCCGATGATGGTTGCGATGTCCATGGACGCACTAACCTCCCTTGACCTGTTTGAGCTTCTGGCACAGCAGGGCCGCCAGGGCCGGCTCGGTGGTGGCCAACTCGGCCAGGACCTTGGCTTTCGTTCGCTCCTGCATGTAGAAGAGGATCTTGACGGCGTCGTCGATATTGGCGCTGCGATTGGCCCCGCCGTTCTGGGACTGCGACATGGCCATGTTGCTGAGGATTTCACCGGCGCGAACGGGGTCCATCTTGTCGTACGCGGCGGCGATCGCCATCAGATTCCCTTTTTCCGCCTGCTCGACTTCCACACGCGTCTTCTGCAGCATGTCGCGCTCGTTACGGAGATTGGCCACCGTTGCCGCGAGGTCCACGCGCAAACTGTTGAGTTCCGCGATGTCCGTTTGTAGGGTTTGCTGCGCGACGACCAGACGCTGCTTTTCTTTGTCCAGGTTCTGGATCTTGGTGTTGTACTCCGTGATCTTTTCTCGGACTTCGAAGATCAGCTCTTTGAGTTGTTCTTCTGTCATTGCGCGGGTGTTGGCGCTGTCGTCAGTGGGCGTTGACGTCGGCGTCAGCATCTGCGGTGGCGTTCGGGCAACTGCGGCCGCCTGCGCCTCTGGCTCGTTGGGGGCTGCCCCCTTGACCGAGGCCGGTCGGGTGAACCACGCAGCGCCAAAGGCGCCGAGAAAGCTGAGCAATCCCGCTGCAACGGTGATCAGGATGATCTTCTTATTCACGGCTTCTGCTCCCAATTCGTATCCATGCCAGACCCATGGCACGACGCAATTCGTTCTCTCACAGCCTCAGGCTTTCGTTTCGAGCGAAAGCGACGGTAGTCCTGTCGTCCAGCTCTTTCTGTTCGAGTCGTTCCTGCTCTTCAATGAACCGCGTCTTGGCTTCGGCTCGCAGCTTCTCCAAGCCTTCCTTGAAACGCTTGGCGGCCAGCACTTCCGCGGTCTTCTCCTTCTGCTTGACCTCCAGATCATGGATCTCGCCGATCAATCTGCGGATGATCTGGTCATCGGTGTTCGCGTTGTTCAGGAAGAACTCCTGCATCCCCAGGCGCCCGGCCGACCGGTCCCGGGTAATCTCGGCCATGAGCTCCCTCAAGACGCGTTGACGCATGAGCAACTCACTGCGTTTCATGGCCAGTGCTTCTGTCACTCGGAACAGCTCCATACGCTTGAGCTGCTCTTCTTTGGTTTTGATGTCCAGCACCTTCTGGAGGCGCCACACGAATCGTTTCATCGCCGTACCGCTTCTATTCGCGACGTCCGTCCGGGCTCAGCAGTTGGTCCCACGTGCGGCGGATGTCGGTCAACTGACGGACAGTCTCCTCGAACGGGGTTCTCTGGCGGACCGGCTGTACGAGGAAATCATTGATGCGATCGATCAGGCTGATGGCCCCGTCGATGCGCCGGTTGCTGCCGGGAGAGAAGGCCCCGATGTTGATCAGGTCTTCTGCATCGGCGTACGTCGCATAGATTTCCCTGAGTTTCTGGGCGGCAGCGCGATGCTCGTCGCCGACCACCGCCGACATCAGCCGGCTGACACTCTGCGAGATGTCCACGGCCGGGTAATGACCGCGACCGGCCAGTTTTCGCGAGAGAACGATGTGGCCGTCCAGGAGACTGCGCGCGCTATCGGCGACCGGGTCGGTCAGGTCGTCGTTCTCTACGAGAACCGTCAGGATCCCGGTGATGCTGGCTGTATTGGAACAGCCGAGGCGTTCGATGAGCCGGGGCATCAGAGAGAAGACGCTCGGACAGTAGCCCTTCGTGGCCGGCGGCTCACCGGCAGCCAGTCCGATCTCGCGCTGTGCCTGAGCGAACCGCGTCAGCGAATCCATCATGAACAGGACATTCCTGGACTTGTCTCGGAAGTACTCCGCGATGGTAACGGCCACAAAAGCGGCCTTGACGCGCTGGATCGGCGGAGCGTCCGACGTGGCGACGACGATTACGCTGCGGGCCAGACCCTCGGGGCCCAGGTTCTCTTCGAGAAATTCACGGACTTCGCGTCCGCGCTCGCCGATCAGTGCGACCACGTTGACCTCGGCATCGCTGCCGTTGGCGATATCGCCAAGCAGAACGCTCTTACCGACGCCACTGCCGGCGAAGATCCCGACACGCTGGCCTTGAGCGCAGGTCAGGACGCCGTCGATCGAGCGGATGCCGAGAGAAAGCGGCTTGGTGATCTTCTCGCGGCTCAAAGGCGGTGGACTGCTCACGTCCAACGGCCTCTTCTCGCCTCCGACGAGGGGGCCCTTATTGTCGATGGGCTCGCCCAGGCCGTTGAAGACGCGTCCCAGGACATTCTGGCTCAGCAGGATATGTCTCGGTGTGGTCCGCGCCGTGACGACATCGCCCGGCGCAACGCCTTCAATGTGCTCCAGGGGCAACAGGATGACGTGATCGTGGCGGAATCCCACGACCTCGGCCAGGACGCGTCGATCCTGACCGATGTGGATACCGGCCAGTTCTCCCAGACCGATCGCCGGGCCGGCCGATTCGATGGTGGAGCCCGAAACACGAACGACGTAGCCCTGGCAGTCCACAAGGTCCACCGTCTCGAGGGCCGAGTGGTATTTGTCAAAATCAATGGTGGGGCAGTTGTGATTGATCATAGATTATTGCGCTTTCTCAAGTGCTTCTCCGATTCGGGCAAGATGCTCCTCGACGAACGACTTGACGATCCCTTTCGGGGTCTCCACCAGGCAGTCGGCACGGGCGATACCCCAGTCGGCAACCACATCCAGTTCTGCAAACTGCGTGCCTGGATTTTCCTGCTGGCACTGCTGGCAGGTGGCCAGATCTTCCGGGTTGACGCGAACCACGAGGTTCTGACGCGTCGGCGCCCGTTTCAGCGCCTCTTCAACAATGGCCTGAATGTCGTATTCGCCTTTGTTCACCTTGTGTGTCAGTATCTTTCTGGCGATTTCCACCGCGAGCTTGGCGATATCGCCGCGGTGTTGAGCAATCGTCTGCTGATGCAAGTCATTTAACTTGGTCGCGAGACCGTTGACGGTCTGGCACAACTGCACCAGATCGTCCCGTTGTTTCTTCATCGCCTCTGAAACACGTTGTTCATCGGCTTGTGTCATGCCGGTCTGCGCCGGCGGGACCTCCACCGGCATCGGCGGCGTTTGCGCCACCCCTTCGCAGCCGGGCTCTTCGATCAGGCGAAGGCCTGCAACGGGTTTCGGAAGATTGATGGTCAGGGCTTCAGACATCGCGCTATTCTTCCTCGAAGGTCAGCTCGCCCTTGGCGTTGAGTTCCCGCAACGCGTTGACGATCTTGTCACGGGCCTGGCGGATGTCCTCTTTCTTCGGTGCTGACATCAGGCCCGCCTCTTCGTTCACCATCGCGGCCGCACGTTCGGAGATGTTTGATTTGATCTTCTCGGCGACCTCGTCAGGCGCCTCGTGCAAGGCCAACGCCAACTGTTGCTCATCGACGCCGCGAAGGGCCTGCTGAAGCGAGCGGCCACCGATTTGTGGGATGTCATCCCAGACCACCATCAGGTTCATCACCTTCTCTCCAGCCTCACTGTCCTTTTGCTGGATGGCCTCGAGGACGCCGTCGCGGACCTCTTTTTCGAGATTCCGCACGATGATGGCGACCTTGCGGAGCGATTCCTCCGGGTGGGCCTGCACGGCGCCGCCGATTTGCTGGGTTGAGCCCAGAGACTCCACGCGTTTGCGCACCATCTGGGCGATTCTGGCTTTGGCTTCGGGGGTGACGCTGCCGATGGCGGTCATGCGGCTGATCGCGCTGACGCGCATCCCCTCGCCCAGCAGCCCCAGGATTTCCGAACCCTTCTTCGGGGGCAGCTCGGATAGAACCACCGCCACGGCCTGAGGATGTTCGGTTTCCAACACCATCGCCAGCTTTTGTTGATCGGTTGAGCGGATCGTCATGAACGGATCACGCTTCTGAAGGAGATCCTGGATCTCCTGTTGAACCTGCTGAGCCTTATCTTCACCCACCGTGTTTTTGAGAACCTCGCGCAGGAAGTTCTTGAACTGAAATCCGGACTCGCCCTCCAGCGATTGGCAGAATTGCCGGGCGACCTCGGCGGTCTGCTTGGCGTTGCGATGGCCGGCGGCGTCGAGGTAACTCAACTCCACGGCCAGTTCCTGAACCATTCTTGGATCCACCCCTTTGAGCATCTCGGCGGCGGTCGCCACGTCGAGGCTGGTCAGGAGGAGGGCGGCTTTTTGTTTCCCCGTCAGTGCCACGTCTCTCGTCACTCCTTCTCTTCGATCCAGCTAAGGAACATCTCCCGGACTTGTTCCAGCAATCGGCCATGTTCTTGTCATTCATCATCTCTTCTGATCGATATATTACCGATCGTTTCTTACCAGATAAAGCGATTGATTTAATGGATGAGGCATGCGCGATGATTCGAACAGAAATCGACTCGATGCCATCAGAATTAGATGAAGTGACAAGAAAGTGATGCAATTAGAAATTGAAGAGGCTGCATTAGCGAAGGAAACTGATGAAGCAAGTAAAGAAAGACTGATCAACCTCACAAAAAGAATTGGCTGAATTTCGCGATCAAGCTAATACGATGAGAGCCAAATGGCAGAATTTGAAAAGGAAGGAATTCAAAAAGTACAGGAAAAACGTGAAATTGTGAAAAATTTCGTAGGAGTTCAAAGGCAGAAAATGAATATGACTTAAATAGAGCTGCCGAACTTCGGCATGGTGAGATTCCTGCCCTTGAAAAAGAGCTTCAACAAATGGAAGCAGAAGTAAATGGGGAACAAGGAGAAAGATTATTAAGAGAAGAAGTAACAGAAGATGAAATTGCGAATATAGTAGCCATTCAACAAGAATGCAGTTTCAAGAGCTTATTTTACTGGAGGGGATTTTTTTTTTATTATACTACTTGGCTCAGTTACCTATTGCTAATACAAAGAGGTTTTAGATAAGCTTCTAGAGAATCTTGAATCATATTAGATCTATTAAGAAAAATTTAATATATTTTTCACAAGAAAGTGAAAAGGAAAGAAGAATATACTATAGAATTATTATCTATAGTATTTTTTTCTGCATCTTTATATATTTCTAGGAACAAAATACAACAATTATTCGTTTTTATAATACCGGTACCAACTAAAAACTCAGGACCTATACACCCAACTAGTGGAGAATCATTAATTACCGTAACTAATTTAAATCAGTTAGTGCAAGAGGCAGATAAAGCCAACAGGGTTATGACCTTGTTATTTGGCGGAATAGCTACAGGAACTGGGGTATAAGCATATTTGAAGACTTGTTTGGATTCCATACGGTTGTGAGCTTTAAGCAATAAAGATTGCCTCCGTCGTAGCGTTAGCATCTGGACTTCTTTCGGTGTGTACCCTGCAATTTCAGCTTCATCAATACCACCTGTTGAAGCACTGAGAAGACAATAAAAATTAGCTCCAATGAGGCATTATTAAATAATATATGTGGAAATTTCATCCGATTTTTATTAAATTGTACATAATTAATATGATATAATTATACTGTAGCATTGAAAAAATTGGAGAAATTAACTAAAAAGCTTGATGGATCAAATATTTTTATTCAAGAGAAATGTTAGGAGACAAAATCAAATTTATTACAGCTGATGAATACAGAGAAAGAATAGGATAAATAGAGTTATGACATTGGAAATAATACTAAGCGATAAGTTAAAAGATTATTTGACTAATAAAAAAATATCAGATTTAACGAGCAATACGTTGCGCCTATTATCATACTACTCAGTTACGGTTGGTATTCGTCTGTGGAGAATGCCGATATAGACGTTGTTGATATTTAATGCTGGTAAGAGAAAAATATTTTGCCATGTGCCAGCAGCGAGGTATATGAGCCCGGTTACCTAGACTTATTCCAGGTCAGGTATCTGTGTACGCTGCTTCCTCTTCAACTGTAATAGTCTGGAAAATAAAGGTCAGCCAATTCCGGTTTTGCGGGATGTATCCGGTGGACTGACTCCAGGTGTTGCAAATTATTACCCGTTTTTTCTTGATAATGAGTCACTTGCTTTTATCAAAGGATCTTCTGAATACACCAACAGAAATATTGTAAGAATTGATATGAAAGGAAATATGACAACTATTGATTCAAGTCAGCACGTTTTTATAGAGGCTGCAATTTCCCCGGATAACAAGAAAATAGCACTTGTTTAGACCGATAATCAAACCTGAGTATCTGGATTTTTGATATTAACAGAAGAACTTCTGCAGTAAACTTACTTTTGGAGGGAGAACCACAACAGCACAATGGTCACCAGACGGTAATGAGATAGCCTATTCTAAGTTAATCAATGATAAAGAGTCCGGAATATTCATAAAATCATCTAACAAGAGGAACTGGGAAAGAGACACATGTGAAATTTACAGGCAATCTAACAGGCTTTATGTAGATGACTATACAAAAGATGAGTAAAGCTGATTTTAGAAAATCTGACTACAAATAATCAAACTAATCTTTAATACCCCGATTAAAGAAAAACAGTAAACCTATAGATTTTCTTTTACTAAAAACGATGATTATAATGCAAGAGTTTCCCCTGATGGAAATCAACTATCTATACATTTCTAATGAATCCGGTCCCTACCTGTTATATGTAAGACCTTTCTTAATAATGATATTTCCGGAAGATGGCAGATTTCGGAACAATATCAATGGTAATGGTTTATTTATATTTATTTCATCAGTTAGCATATTGCTACAAATAAAAAGATCGATGGCTTTACTCCTGCCCAAAGATTTTTCTTGTCATGGGCCCAAGTTTGGAGAAATAATATTCGAGATAAAGATCTAATGCTAAGATTAAAAACAGATCCTCATTCTCCAAATAAACAAAGAGTTAATGGGCCATTTAGTAATTTGTCAGCATTCTGGACCGCATTTAATGTAAAAGAAGGAGACCCAATGAGAAGGCCTGATAGTGAAGTTGTAAAAATCTGGTAGTTATAAAATATTTTTAGCTTTAAAAGCCTTTGAATTAATTTTCGAAGGCTTTTTTATTAGATATATGTTTTCTATTAAAAAAACAGTTCCATCACATCAAAATTCCTATTTATTAACAGCACTGAACATTAACTAAATATTTTATAGTTTAGTACCACTAAACTTTTGAATTTATTAATAATATTTATGGACAATCTTCTCGCTGCCCGTTCCACAATGGCTTTGTCTCTCGGGTTTCACATTATCTTCGCCTGCATTGGTATGACTATGCCTTTCCTAATGGTTGTTTCGCATTGGCTTTATTTAAAACGAAAAGATGAAATCTATTTGAAGCTTACAAAAACCTGGTCTAAAGGAGTTGCTATATTTTTTGCAATCGGCGCAGTTTCCGGCACTGCTCTTTCATTTGAACTTGGAATTTTATGGCCGGGATTTATGAAATACGCCGGAGCAATAATCGGAATGCCTTTTAGCTGGGAAGGAACTGCATTTTTTGTTGAAGCAATTTGCATTGGGTTATTTCTTTACGGATGGGATAGGATGAATCCGTATGTGCATTGGTTTTCTGGTTTGATGGTTGGAATAACAGGAGTGCTTTCCGGGATTTTTGTTGTTACTGCCAATGCCTGGATGAACGCGCCAACCGGGTTTGATTGGGTTAATGGAAAAGCCATAAACATTGACCCGTTTGCTGCTATGTTTAATCCCTGCCTTGGAGCCATCGAAACTTCTAGCAATACGTGGCAATGGTAATGGCCT
>CAVSCO010000030.1:0-13814 GCA_963726475.1 uncultured Phycisphaerae bacterium
TTGCTGTCTCCGCCCTTTCTTGGTTCGTTGCGTACCCGCCTTAACTTTGGCGGCTTCGCGATAAGCTCTGCATCTTCGGCAAACCTGAACATGGCCCGAACAGCACTAAGGTAGTGGTTGATCGACTCAGCCGAATAGCCGCGTCTCTTCAGAGAGAGCTTCCAGTTTGCAAATGCTTCTGCGGTGAAATCCACCGCTTTGAGCCGTGGATGATCGGCCAAGAACCGCCCCAGCCAGTCCTTATAGGATTTCAAGGTGGCCTCAGGGTTCCGCCAGTTGGCCCGCTGGGCAGCCAAGAAACGATTGGCCAGTTCCTTTGCCGTCAGGGAGACCGACTCTGCGGGCTCTGCGGACCGAATCTCGTACCCCAAACCCATCTCATGGTATCGTCGGACGGCCTCTTCCTTGTCCGTGCCCAGGTAGATCCGTTTGCCGCCTTTGGTCACATAGTACTGCCTTGTGTGCTTGTGGTACGAAACTGGATTTGACGCTGGTCTACTCCTCGGCATAGCGCATACCTCCGTACTACCTCTATAAGTGTAGTCAGAAGTGTAGCACAGCACTCGCCGAAGAGGATTACGCGGGAACGATCTACCGCAAACATCTCGCTGTCAAGGGCTTACGATAATGGGCGGTACAAGACTTGAACTTGTGACCTCCTGCGTGTCGAGCAGGCGCTCTAGCCGACTGAGCTAACCGCCCCTAACTGGCAAAGCGGTATATTAGAGTCCTCGGAACGAAAAGGCAAGGGATTTTGAAAAAGTTCTGCGAATTGTTGCTGAACGCGCAGAAAGCGGGCCTGCGAGGTGCGGACAACGCGATCCGAGAGTCTACAATCAGAGCCCCAGGTTACGCCTGATCACCGCCGCGGCCGACAGAGTACGCGTGCTGTTACCACACTGGACGGTCAGCGAAATCAGGACGCTCTTGCAGTCCGTATTGTCGGCCGTAGGCGTGCGGGAGAAACTGGCGGCCGTGACGTCGTCACAAAGAGTGTATTCGCTTCCATCGCTATTGGTGATCAGGTAGAGCTTCTTGTCGGCGGCTCGGTATTCGTAGGTGATATCTTCATTGCCGGACGTGTAGAAGCTGCATTCCGTGCTGGCCGCGTTCGGATCGATGTACTGCCCGGTACGAAGCTGGCTCGTCATCCGAGACAGCGCCTGGCGAGCGTGGTTGATCGACTCGAACATCTCCTCGTTTTCGCGGAAGTTGACCAGCGAGGCGTTGAACGCCACAGCAACCGCGGTCATCAAGAGCGCGGAGATGGCCAGACTAATCAGGCACTCCGCGACCGTGAAGGCGGCCGCATGACTACGATGAGCATATCTGCGTTTCATCTCTCCGTCCCCCCGGGACGCTCGTGAGCGTTTGACCCCCGTCAGTTACCCATCAGTATCGTGCACGAATCCAACTGGCGGAACTGATCTCTCGCCCGTTTAGTGCGACGCTTACCGTCACCCTGACAAAGTTACTTGCATGGGGCCCGACCACATTGTCGAAATTGGCCTGATCGACGTTCTCCACGCGCACATACTGGCTGAAACTCGACAGTGCGGTCAACGCCGTGCGACCGGCATCGATCGGCGGCGAAAATGTGACATCGTTGAAATCATCGAGGTCGTTGTACGCGCTCACCGAGGTCTCCCCGGTCTCGGGTCCAAAGGTCGCCGTCGTCGTGTCCGGATCGACCACCGACAACAATGTGGTCAGTTCACGAATCTGCTCGATGAGGAACTCGGCGGTCGAAATATCCGCTCCGGCCCCATTGGCCTGCGTGAAAGAGTTACTGGCCACGACCAGTGCCGTGATGGACAGTCCCACCAGAACGATCGAAATCATGATCTCCACGAGTGAGAATCCCTTCCTGTGTCTCGACTCCTTCATACCACACCCCCCTTGCATGCCGAATGGCTTACTTTCCGGTGACCAGATTCGACATCTTGAAGATTGGAAGGATGATACTCATGGCAATGAAACCCACGAGCACACCCATGATGCAAATCATGATCGGCTCAATCATCGACGTCACCATCTTGATGACGGCCCTCAGTTCGCGTCCATAGAAACCGGCGATGTCACCGAGGACCTCCGCCATGTTTCCGGAGTCCTCACCACTTCGAACCATCTGAACGACGCTGCTGGGCATCAGCTTGTAGCGAGCCAGACTCGCGGCAATCTTCTTGCCCTGCCGTACTTCTTCGTAAACCCCCAGCCACATGTCCTTGTAGAGTGCATTGCCCGAGATGTGGGCCGTAATTGATAGCGTATTGAGAATCGGGACACCCGCGCGGGTCAGCACACTCATCGTGTGTAGGCTGCGGGTGATGTACAGGCTGCGACATAATGTGCGGATCAGCGGCAGCACGAGCTTGGTTTTGTCCCACCAGAGTCGCCCTGTGGTGGTGCCGACAAAGTAATGGAACGCCCAGAAGACCGCGCCGATCGCGGGGATCAGCACATACCATCGGGTCCGCAGGAAATGACTGGTCGCCATCAGCAAGATCGTCGGCATGGGCAAAAGATGCTCTTTGCCCGCGAAGATATTCGTGAACCGAGGCAATACGAAACACAGCAGGAAGGTGGTGACTCCGACTGCCATGACCGCGATGATGATCGGATAGACCATCGCACTCTTGACCTGCGACCGAGTCTCTGCCTCCTGGTCCAGATACTCGGCAAGCTTCTGAAGCATGTCACTGAGAGAGCCCGAGGCTTCGGCCGCCGCCACCATGTTCACGTAAAGATTGGTGAAAATCTGCGGGTGCTCAGCCAACGCCTGAGAAAAGCTGTTGCCTTCTTCGATGCGCAACTTCAAGTCACGAAGCACCGCCCGGAACTTGGCGTTGTCGGATTGCTCACAGATGCCGTCGAGCGCATCCTGTAGGCTGATGCCGGCTCGGACCATGACCGCCAACTGGCTGGTGAAATGCAGAATGTCCTTGCGGCTTGGTCCAAATTCAATTCGGAAGCCTCGCATCCGGTTGACCAGTGACCCTTCGTCACCGGAACTGGGCCCCTGGCTGTAGCTGCGCCGGCTGCTTGCGCCTGAAGATTCTCTGCCCTGCCAGTCCTCGGAGGCAGCCGTACGGCTCTCATAGTCTTGAGCAGTCTGTAGCGCCATCTTACCCTCGCCTAATTATCTGCACCGGCCCCCGCCAACTCAGCAGCGTTTTCCGGCCTACCGGTCGGAACCAGTATCTTCTCCATCTTCCCGGGATTGCTCGAACGAACGATAGCCTCGTCTCGATCGATGAATCCTTTGAAATACATCTCGGCAATACTGTGATCCATGCTCTGCATGCCCAGGCGGCGCGACGTTTCGATAATGTTCGGAATCTCGTAGATTCGGTTTTCACGAATGCAGTTTCGCGTGGCTGAGGTGCAGAGGAGAATCTCCGTGCACGGCACCATACCCGGCTCGTCAATACGGCGGAACAACGTCTGAGAGATGACCGCCTGCAACGTGTTGGCCAGCATGGTTCGAATCTGATTCTGTTGACCGGCTGGATAAATGTCCACGATACGCTCGATACTCTGCGGCGCGTTGATCGTGTGCAGAGTGCTGAAGACCAGGTGCCCGGTCTCTGCCGCCGTGATCGTGAAGCTGGTGGTCTCGAGGTCTCGCATTTCACCAACCATGATGATGTCGGGATCCTGCCGAAGGGCATGGCGGAGTCCCGAGGCAAAGTTGGGACAGTCCGACCCGATTTCTCGCTGCTCGATCATGCACCGATCGTTTTCGATCAGGTATTCGACGGGATCTTCCAGCGTAATAATACGCTTGCTGTATCTCGAGTTGATCAAGCCGATCATGGCCGCCAGCGAGGTACTCTTGCCGGAACCGGTATGACCCGTCACCAACACAAGTCCTCGAGGCAAATCCGTCAGTTCTTTGACGATCGGCGCCAAATGCAGATCATCAATATTGTGTACTTGATTGGGAATCACGCGGAAGCTGATGGCCACCGTGTCCCGTTGGAAGTGGGCGTTGACACGAAACCGGTGCCCACCCTTGATCTCGGTTGAGAAGTCCAGGTCCCGGTGTTCCTCGAATTTCTTCATCTTCTCCGGGCCGACCATGGCCAAGACCATGGCTCTGGCATCCTGATCGGTCACGGGCGGAGCGTCCATATCGATCAGATCCGTATCGCGCCGCAGTACCGGAGGCATCCCTACGTTGATGTGGACGTCACTGGCGCGATTCTCAATGGCCAGTGCGAGAATATCCTTGATATCGATCATAACCCCATCCTGCAAAGAGTTTTGTAGTTCAACTGGATCAATCCAGGTTTTCCACGAACACTTCTTCTTCGGTGTGTCCGTACACCTCCGTGACGCGGAGCACCTCTTCGACCGTGGTCAGGCCCTTCTTGACTTTCTTCATGCCGTCGTCGAACAGCGACGCCTGGCCGCTCTCCAGGAACGCACGGCGCATATTCGCCACAGAAGCATCCTGGTTGATGATGCCTCGGAATACGTCGTCGACCACCAGCATCTCGAAGATGCCGACTCGCCCGGCGTAGCCGGAGCCTCGGCAGGCTTCACACCCCGCACCATGCACCAATTCGTTCGGATTGGCGCCGATGCGCTCGGCGTACTTGCGAAGGCGATCCGGCAGACTGTACGATTCCTTGCACTTGGAGCAGATCTTCCGCACCAGTCTCTGGGCAACCGCCGCATTCAAGGACGCTGCAATCAGATACGGGTCAATTCCGATGTTGACCAGTCGCGTGACACTGCTGGCCGCATCATTCGTATGCAGAGTGGAAAGCACCATGTGGCCGGTCAACGCAGCCTGAACAGCGATTCGGGCCGTCTCGTTGTCACGAATTTCACCGATCATGATGACGTCCGGGTCCTGTCGCAACAGACTCCGCAGCGCCGACGCGAATGTCAGCCCGGCCTTCTCATTGACGTGGACCTGATTACAAAATTCCAGCTCGTACTCGACCGGATCTTCAACCGTGGAGACATTCAGCTTGTCGCCATCCATTTCGCAGAGCGCCGAGTACAGCGTCGTGCTCTTGCCTGATCCCGTCGGTCCGGTGACCAGGAGGATGCCGTGAGGCATGGCCACCTGTTGGGCAAATGCCTGGCATACATCCGCCTCCATACCGACGTGCTCGAGACCGCGAACGATGGACTGGCTGTCGAGAACACGAATAACCGTCTTTTCTCCGCGATTGGTCGGTAGTGTGGACACACGCAGGTCGATGGCCCTTCCGCCAACGATGGCAGAGACCTTGCCGTCCTGCGGCAGACGCCGCTCGGAAATATCAAGATTCGCCATGATCTTGATACGCGAAACGATCGCCGGATGCATCTTGTTAGGGGCCTGCATCGCCTCGAACAGAATGCCGTCGATGCGATAGCGAATCCTGGTCTTCGTCTCCTTGGGCTCGATGTGAATGTCGCTGGCGCCCTCCCGGATCGCGTTACTGATCAGATAGTTGACGAATTTGATGACGGGCGATTGTCCCGCCATCGATTCGAGATCTTCGGAATCGTCCTCTTCATCCTGGACGACCTCAACTTCTGTCATATCATTGATGATATCGTCCAGACTGTAGTTGACGGTGTTCTCCTGGACCTTGAACGCATCGCAGATGGCGACAATGTCGTCGGGGCTGCAGACGACCACGCGCACATCCATCCCGGTTTGCCGTTTGACATCTTCAATGGCAAAAACGTTCGCCGGCTCGCTGGTCGCGACGAGCAGCACGTCCTCCTCGAGAGCAATGGGCACGACATTGCTGCGCTGAATGAAGGCGATGTCCAGCTTCTCGAAGGCTTCCTTCTCCACCACTTCCGAGGAGACACGCCGGAATTCCAGCCCTCCGAGCTTTGCCTTGGCGTGCAAGACGTCGTCGGACTCGACCCAACCTTCCTTGAGTAGCCACGTCGTGACATCAATACCGGGACGATTCATCAGCTCCCGACGCAGGCGTCCGTATTGCTCGTCCGTGATCTTCCCCATTTCCAGCAGAATGTCAGCCGCATCACGCACATGGGTCTGACTGCTCGGCTCGGGGGAGTAGAGATCACTGAGACCGCGCACTTCATCATCGTCGGCGAAGGCCGCCGGGGCTGACGTGTGGGCCTCGGGGTTCAAGCTCGGCGCCGCCGGAGCACTCGATTTGGCGTTGGATAGAAATCGTAGCATCATTGGGCCAATTTCAATTGGATGGTCGAATCTTCGGTTCCTGCGCCGAGATCGGCGTCCTCGCTTTGCCAGGCCAATTTGACAGAATTGGCGGCAATCTCCATGATCACGAATCCCTCGATGGTATCGCCTTGTCGCAGAATTCGATCGTTGATCATACAAGCGTTGCCATCTTCGGATCGCATTACACTGAGCAGAGCCAGGTTGGCCGCCCGCTTCTTGATCATTTCCCGTCGAATCAAGGCTGCTCTGGCCTTCTCATCCCGCTCTGAAGCGCCCTGGTCCTTGACGGCCCCCATGAACGCTTCGACCTGGAACGGATTCTTCACCAGTTCGGTCACGCCGACCTGGAAGACATCGGAGAACTCATAGAACTTGTCGACGATCTCATCCATGCGGCTGACCATCTCCGAGCTGACCCCCGTCAACCGACCGATGGCGGCCTCGATCTTGGTCTCCTCCTCATTATTGGTGCGAGCAGATGCCGCCTGGGGTTGACTCTTGCGAATCATGTATCCGAGCCCCACCAGACCGATGGCCACCAGAATGGCCACCAGAATCGTGCTCCTGCGGAGATTTTTGCTGTTGGCGGCGACCGTCAGATATTCCTGGGCCTCGCCGCTGCCCGGCATGTTTGCATCTTGCTGGCCCGGACCGGCGCCCTCATTGCCCGGTAGGTCTCCGGAACCTTGTTCACGCAGAAAAGACAACATAATCTCACTCCATCAATTCCCGATCTCGACTGTACCCCTGCAGACGCATCGCAGAATGGGCACCCGGATCACACGGTCTTGTTCTGGAAGAAGATGCTCAGAATGAACTCAGCACCGATTTCCCCGTCCCCATCTTTGTCCTTCTGAAGATTGAGCTCTCGAAGCTTCATGATTCGAGGCAGTTTCTCGATCTCCAGGAGGAATGAATAGAACGAGTTGAAGTTGCCTACCAGTTTCATGGTCAAAGGCTGCTCCACGTATCCGCTGTTGTCCTTACGAACCAGCGTGCGGATCGTCTTGGGCTGAAGGCCCTGCTTCTGTGCGATGACGGTGACCTGTTGGAGCACCTTGTGGATCTCACTGGTCGGTGGCAATTTGCTCTCGAAGAAGCGAATCGCTTCCTCCAATTGACCAAGCTGTTTGTTAAGGTCCTCGGCCTTGGCCGTCGCCTCCTCAAACTCCGCCAGCTTGGCTCGCTTGCCATCTACCCGCTGTCGCGCTGTGGCCAGGTGTTGATTAGCGGGCTTGATCATGAACTGGTATCCCGCAGCCGCGACACCGACCAACAATACGAAGAACACTGCTTTTCTGAAGCCACTGGTCATAATCCTGCTCCTGCCCTGAGGATGCTCATGCTGGCGATTCGCCAGGATCCATTGCCACGCGGGGTTGAACTAAAACTGATAGACTGAGTGTTCGGCTCGCGACCGAATCTCGTCCACGTCTTCCTTGGTCAGATGCACTTCCTCGGCCAGCATGGCCTTGAGCTTGAAGTGCCGGAATGGCGTCCCATCGATCTGCTTCTCGGCTGACTCCACCAGCGCGACGTTGTTCAGCAAAGCGGAGTTGCCCAGACGTTTGATGTATTCCGCCACCTGGATGTCACTGGGGGCCATCCCTTCGATATCCATGAGGGTGTCCAACTGCTCCTCAGCCGAGAGTCTTCCCGTGGAGTCCGCCCCCTTCTTGTTCCTGGCAGCATCGTACCGACTCCTGGAGGACCGACTGCGTGACGCGTTGTTCGACGGCTCCTTTTGAACGACGTTGAGTTTGACCAGAGAGACCCCCGCCGGCAGCATGTTCGTCAATGAGGCCAGCAGCACGCTGCGCGGCACCGGTTCGATCAGCTCGGCCGTCGTCAAGGCCGTCTTCATCATCTCTTTGCGCTTGGTTTGCAGTTCCTCGAATTTCTTGATCGAGGCCTGCATTCTCGCCATCTTCGCGTTGACCAGCGATTCTTCGGCGCCGCAGGCCCGCTGCCGGATTTTGATCGTGACAAAGGAGCCCCCGAGGGCGGCCATCACCACAGAGAAGAGAACGAGGCACATCAGATTGGCTCTGCGCGACTCATTGCTCTGCACGTAATCATCCGGTACGAAGTTTATGTTCGACATTGTCTCTATCCACCTAAGTCTACGGAGCTCTCACTTTTTGTCACACACCTCAGCACAGGCTCAAACCAAAAGCCAGCGCCCAACTGACCTTATCGCTTCTCCGGTCCAGACCAAATCGATCGGGATCGCTCACGGTCGTGGCCGCCATGCAGTCCCCCATCTGCGCCTGGACCTCCAGTTGCCTGGCGATGGTGCGATAGATATCCGGCTCCACCGCAAGTCCCGACAGGAAGATCAGACGTTCGATCTGAGCGTTCTTGTAGCTGGCAAGGAATTGCCGTCGGTTGGCGGTCAGTTCCATCACCAGCCGGCCCACCATCGGTTCTTCCTTGAGGGACTTCGAACCGATCGGCACCGAACACGCATAGAGCGGATTCTTGTGACGGCAGATCACCATGTTGGTGCAGTCCGGCTGGATGTCCAGCAGCATAACGATGGCATCCAGATCGGTCTTGCGCCGCCCAAAGAAATGCGCATAGCAGGTCGCCAGCGCCATCGGCCAAACACCGATGGATTGGATCGCCAGACCGGCTCGCTCATAGATCGCCAGGTGTCGGTCGATCACGGTCCGCTCCGTCGCCAGCACCATGACGTTGTCTTGTTCGGTCGGGATGTACTTGATCAGAGTGTTCTTCTGAATCGGCTCGAACGGCAGCTTCTGTTTGATCTTGGAGAAGATGGCATCCTCGATCTTCCCGTCGAACTTCTTCGGCCAGCGAATGTGATCGACGAAGACCTCGTTGGCCGGCAGCGCCGCGATCACCTCTTTGCCCTTGAAATGACCGTTGGCGGTCGCTTCGCGCATGACGTCGATGGCCCATCGCTGCCAACGGGCCGTCCCGGCGACGATTTCCGCCGGACGATTGACGTACTGACCGGCCAGCAATACCGCTTCTTCGGTGCCGTTTGTCAGTTGTGCGAGCTTCAGGCAATCATTGCCCAAGTCGACCCCAATGAAATGCGAGCGTTTTTTCAAGAGTCCAAACATACCAGTGTGGCCTACCTTAAAAACGGGTTGACGATGCTTTTCCTATCATGACTGCCGGCATGCGATTCAGCGTGGCCTTCCATGTCCCCCTTGGTTTCCGTCTTCAGTTGCTGCGATGCCCGTTTTCCGGCAGTACTACTTCGGCCATCCGTGTCGCGCCACTTAAAATATATCAACCGAACTTCGCGCGACAAAAACCGACCGAGGATATTGGTGTTTCAGGCGGGTCGCGTGGGCCGGGCAGGACTCACCACGTCTTATAACTCAGCGGCTTAAGTGCACGCAGCCCAAGCACACCGATGAAAAGAACCTTCAGGAGATATGTAGATATGCCGACGGTTACCGTCGGTTACGCAACCATTGAGACCTTCTCATTCCGCTTTGAGACGGCGGCTCATCAGGTCTTCGATCGCCGACTGAACGGGCTTGTTCTCGAAGAGGACCTCATACACGGCCCGAGTTATCGGCATGTCCACACCGTACTTCGATGCCAGTTCCGCAACCGACTCGCACGTTGCGATGCCTTCCACGACGGAGTCCGTGGCACCCTGTGCCTCTTCGAGCGTCTGCCCCTGTCCGATTCGCTCGCCAAAGGACCGGTTGCGTCCCGAAGGCGAGATGCAGGTCGTCACCAGGTCTCCCAGCCCGGTCAGCCCGGCAAAGGTCTGCTCAGTGGCTCCCATGGCCAGTCCCAGTCGGCTAATCTCCGCCAGTCCACGCGCCAGCAGAGCGGCTTTGGCGTTGTCGCCCGCACGGACCCCATCGATAATGCCGGCCGCGATCGCAATGACATTCTTCATCGCACCGGCCAGCTCGACTCCCACAACGTCCGAATTCGTGTAGACGCGCAACCACGGACATGTGAAGGTGCGTTGCAGGCGTATAGCGAGCGTCTCATCTGTCGAGGCAGCGCAGGCCGTCGCCGGCAGCTTCCGCGCCAGTTCGTCGGCGATCGTGGGGCCGCTCAGAACCGCTGCGGGGGTCTCCTCGCCCAGCAGTTCGCAAAGAATCTCCGTCGGACGGAGTAGTGTACCATTCTCGATGCCTTTGGCGACCGACACCACTGGAACGTCTGATGGCATATGGGGTTTCAGACGAGTCCAGACGGGACGCATGTACTGGCATGGAATCGCTGAGACGACCAGGTCGGCGCCGACCATAGCCTTCTCGTCTCCCGACTCGAACACCAGAGAGGGAGGAAGCCCATATCCGGGCAGGAATCTTACATTTTCGTGATTTCGCTCGATCTCCGCAAGCTGCCCGGCGTCGTGACCCCACATCCGCGTGGAGATCCCCTTCTCACACAGCAAGATGGCCAGGACGGTTCCCATTCCGCCGTCGCCGATAATCGAAACGTTTTGAAATTCGTTCTGTGGCATCCGAGACCCCATTGACGACAATCATACTTCAACTCATTCGCAGCGCATTAGAACCAGGGAGGGCCGCCCTGTCAATTCCAGCCTGTACTCGCTCGCGATCAGAACCTCACAGTGTGAATTCGGCCCAGTCGGCGAACATTAACAGAATTATGACAAATCACTAATCCTCGACTAACAGGGGTCCCATATCATGCGCATAGTTAATCAGCGCGACAGGAGAGGTGATAGACATAAGGTGGGCGGTCCGTTTCGACGCTCGCCTGTTTTTTTGCGCCGCCTCAGGACCAACTCGTCACTCGCGATACTTCCACTGGAAGTTGCAGATGTCATCGGCCGTGCCGTACAGGCCATCGTATCCGGCGCTGATGAGGATGAAGGAATCGGCGCGATGGGGCTGACTTGACGCGGGTGACTTGTCGTTCATGATGTTCATATAGAACCGCCTCGGATCGGACAACGGATGCACGGCGTTGGGATCACCGGGCACGCCCAGATCGACAAGCCTCTGATTGTCTCGATAGTCGTAGATATTCGCCGGATTGTCAGGGTCGTTCACATCGTGGGTCGTCCCATCGCGATTGGCTCGGTAGTACAGAATCGGCATCCCCGTCTTCTTCCCGCTGGGACGCTTCTGTATGTTCGTGTCGCACAGGACGAAGAGATTCTCGTCGAACGGCCCCGTGTGGCCCGCGCCATAGACATCGGCCAGCCGATACGCACTGGCGTTCTCACGTTGAAGATAAGGCCCCTTCCGAAACTTGAGGTTTTCCTTGTCAGGCTTCTTGGGATAGAGCGTCATCTCGCCGTTCGGATCAAGACCGTCAGCCCGAAAGACCGACCAGGAGTGACAACCGACAAGATCCTTGCCCATAACCGCCTCGGCCAGCTTCATCGCTCCGCAGTAGGGCGCACCCGTCGGATCGTTCGCATCCGAGGGTGGGTAGCTGTTGAACTCATTCGAGAACAGCTCCAGCGCCGGCTCCATCGAACGCAACTGCGCCAACTGACGAATATCGCCCCAGGGGCCGCAGACCTGCCGGTGAGACACGACCCACAGCACACCCAGGAATCCAAGCACCAACACCAGCATGAGCAACCCGGTATGATTCCGCATCGCATGGCCCTTTCCCAGTCTGTCGTCCGCACGTAGAGAATGATATCTTCAACGCACGCCTGCGTCAAGGGCAAGCGACGCCAAGAAGGACCGAGGTGTCCGTGCTACTAATCCATGAGAACTGAAACGGAGCTTTGGGGATGGCGCATGTGGGTGGCACGTACGTATGGAAAGGCCCCTGCGCCGGGCCCCATCCCCAAACGCCAAGGCGCTTGAGGCTGCCACCCCTGGCTGTCTGCGACCTCAAAGCGGTGCTGCCCTAAAATCTCAACAGACACTCCACGTTCGCGCTGAAGAGATTGACACTGACGCGATTCTCCAATAGGCTACACTTGGAATATGCGTGCGGAGGCCATACGTGGAGAGGCTCCGAAATGCGGTCGATCATCCCCTTGCCCTTCGCGAAGAGCTTCGATTGCGGTATTCACCCATAGCGGGAGGTGGAGACGAGAAATGGACGTGTGTTTGGAGCCGCCGGTGGCGGGCTCGCCTGAGCAAAACATCACATCACGTTGGCCGGCGGTCCTCTGCGTTGACGACCACCTTAGCCGTTCCGGCGTGGTTCCTCGGGCTGGTGGCAATCCGTTTGAACCAGGGGCCGGTCGATAATCCCATGGGTATCGGCGTTTTGCTCATAGTCACTTCGGTTTGTGCGATTCCAGCGGGGATACTGAACGCCCTCGTTGTCGCCCCGGTTCTCGCCCTGCTCGTTGCCGGCCGATCGTGGTGGGCGGCGCCGGTCACCGTGCATCTGGCGGTTCTCTTGGCATCAACCTTGGTATTCGTCGCATGGACATTCCTGGTTGTGGCGATCCCGATTCTGCGTTACACGGGCCCGCTCGTCGGTCTGTTCCCATTTTTGGGACCGCCCGTGATCGCGGGCTCCGTAGTCTATTCGATTCTGGATCGGAGATCCGCCGCACGCCGGGGGAAGTCGATTTGATTCCTCTCCCCACGAATCGCCCTTGGAACGCATCGTTGTAGGGTCTTGAGTGCTGCGTCGTGAAGAAACCGATTGGATGCGATGGGTCTATTGCGGGAGCATCGCTTTCGGTGAGGGCGAGTTATTGCCAGGGGCAGCCTCGCGTGTGGCAGCGGGCTTTCGCGACTTTGGGACCGAACGCGTGGATGTCGAGGGCGACACCGTAACGTTCAAGAGCGGCTGGACACCATGTTCGGCGGATGGAATGCCCTGGCACCGTTCGGCTCAGGCCTCTTGGAGGTGGATGCCACCGCCCGGAAGATTCGATATCGATTGAGCCTTTTTTCGTTGGTCGTCCGCGCCACCGTGACGATTGGGGTCAGGGCGGGTTGGGATTGCTGATCGGCTTCTTTCCCAAGGTGCTGCTGGCCGGCTTTCTGACACTCGGCTGGCTATGGTTCATCGGGGGCAACCTGCTATTCGGCATTCCACAATTCGAGAAGTTTGTGCGCCGGTCGGCTTCGTCTGTGCCGCATATCTCGTGAACAGAGGCAACAGTGGATTGATGCAACTCAAGTGCAGGGCTCGATCAAGCCGGGAGAAGGCCCCACCCCCCCAATGCCAGTGGGGCCTTCGGGACGCTAAGAGCGTTCGAGATCGGAGGAGTAGCGTATTCCACGCGTGGCGGTGCGGAGCTCGTATTGAGCCTGGAGCCACTTGAGGAAGGGCCTCGGATTGCTGCCAATGCGGCCACCAACGCGGAGGATCTTCAACTCCCGGCTGTGCCAGAATTCATCAGGGGTAGGCGCACCGCTGTTTTCGCCCCGGTAGAGCGTGGTCTGCTTCCAGTCGTAGACCGTGAAGACATCGCCCCGGTCGCTGGTGAAAACGTGCTTGCGCGAGACCTTGTAACCGTCGCTGTCGCAGGCATCGCCAAAGAGCTCGACGAGACCAATAGGTGGGAATTCGAAGAGTGCCAGACCGTCGGTGCCGTGTGTATCGACGTTTGGGTTCAATTTATACATCGCCGTTGCCTCCCAATCGGATGACTATCGATTTGTCTTGCAGACGGCCATGTCTGGTTCCACGATCGGCACCGTCCATCTGCGATTGACAACGAGTCTATTGTACCAAAAGG
>CAVSCO010000031.1:0-58462 GCA_963726475.1 uncultured Phycisphaerae bacterium
TCTCGACACGGAACTTGTGCAGCAGCGCATGCTGGAGGAAGTACGGCGTGCCTCAGAAGCCAACGTGGAGTCAGATGCCCAAGCACCGACGGAATTGAATGTCAGTCGGATTGTCCGGCCACACCTATTCCACTTGCCGGAGGTGTCCGGCTTGTTGGTCCCTGTGACTCAGGCCCAAGCTGGCGGCTGTATCGAGGGAAAGTACCTGTTATTCACCCAGTGGGCTGATGGCAAGCGTGAGTGCACCACCTCGGGAGACTATCTCGATGTCGATGGAGCGGACCGGATCTGGTTCAACCCGAAACCGCCAGCCCCGCTCCCAACGAGCATCTCGGCATGGTCAAGGGCAGGAAGAGAGAAGTGGCTCCAGGGATATCAACTCGATGTCAAGGTGACCTTCCAACTTCTGGTCGAGCAGTTCCTCACCTACCTGGAATTTGCCCCAGACGACAGAATGGGCATCGCATCCACGTTGTCGTTGTGGACGATATTGACGTATGCCTATCCCGCGTGGTCGGCCGTACCTTACCTATCGATCGGAGGACCGCTAGGAAGCGGCAAAAGCCGAGTCTTCGAGGTGTTGTCGCTCCTCGTGTGGAATCCGCTGCAATCTTCCAACCTGACGGCACCGTGTCTCTTTCGCACCCTGCATACCCAAGGTGGGACCGTGCTGCTGGATGAAGCTGAGAGACTCAGCGATCGCACACCCGATGCGGGCGAACTGCGAAGCATTCTCCTGGCCGGATACAAACGAGGTGGTCAAGCCAGCCGGCTGGAGCGATCAGGTGATGATTTCAAACCGGCTTCTTTCGAGGTCTATGGTCCGAAGGCCCTTGCAGGGATCGCGAATCTGCCCCTGCCTTAGCGTCGAGATGCATCCGCATCTTGATGTTTCGTGCGGGAAAGAAGTCGCTGGTGCCCAAATGTCGTATCGATCCAAGGGCACTCATATGGCGTCAACTACGGGATGACTTACACGGCATGGCCCTCGCCCATGGTGCGGCCTTCGTCCGAATGTCCGATTGGCTACCCGACTGCGATGACCTCAATGGACGGACACTTGAACTATGGCAGCCCATCCTGCGGGCATGGCTAAGTTCGTCGAGGAGGCAGGTATGGGTGGTCTCGTCGAGACCGTGGAGCGCTATGCCCTCCGGTCCATTGCGCTAGTCCAGGAGGATACCGTCCCAGAGGTGGACGAGATTCTCTTACGACTGCTTCGCCAGATGATGGCGGATAGGCCCTGGGGTGTCACAGCCGGTGAGGTTCTTCAAGTCGCCAAGGAGGAGGAGCCAGCACTGTTTGCCCGGTATACGTCCCGAGGGATCGGTGCTGTGTTCAATCGCTACGACATCAAGAGTCGCCCAAGCGGCGGAAGGAGGTACTTCCGTCCGGATGAGAAGAAATGGAGGGCCATCGAGGATTCCTATGGAATTGACTTTGAACTGAATGAGCCTGATGGCGAGACTACTGGCAACACGTAGCAGTGATCGGCACCTAGCCGGTGTCTGTTGTGCCCATTGTGCCTGTTCCCAGAGGGGTGTGGGTAACACTCAGAGAACCTCAGGACGGCAAGGAAATTCCGCTATTGGCAATTGACATGCCGTATTTCAGGAATGGTAGTCTATGGCTATGAGGAAGACAAAGACAACAAACGGTCTTGAAATCGCCGTTGCGACAGGCCATGGCCGAGTCCGGCATGAGTCAGCGACAATTGATGTTATCCTTGCCGGCGTTGATCCGGCCCAGATATGTTATTTCATGCAAGGTAAGCGGAGTCTGACCCTACGTACGGCCGAAAAGAATCACGGCCATATTGGGGTTGGAGCTCGTCCGGATCAAGAAAGGTAGGTAGGTGATGGCATCAGTATTCAAGCGAAAATACAACAAGACCGTAAAAGGCAAGAAGGTCAAGAAGCAGTCGAAGTGCTGGTATGTGAAGTACCGGAACAGTGAAGGCATAGAAAAACGTGTTAAAGGCTACCCAGACAAGGAAGCCACAAGGCAAATGGCCGCTCGTCTCGAAAAAGAATCTGCCCTTGCTCAGGAGGGTGTCGTTGACCGTTACAAAGAGCATCGGACCAGACCACTTAAAGAACATGTCGAAGACTTCCGGCAGTCCTTGCTGGCCAAAGGCAATACCAAGGGATACGTCGATACGATCATTGCGAGACTGAGCCGAATCATAGCGGGCTGCAAGTTCAGCCTCTGGAATGAGATTCAGGCGAGTCAGGTCCAACGATATCTTGCAGGGCTTCGCGAAGGAACAGACGGTATATCGGCCCAGACGTTCAATTTCTATCTGCAAGCCATCAAGCAGTTCTGCAAGTGGATGGTGCAAGACCAGCGAGCCAGTGAATCGCCCGTGAGCCATTTGAAGGGTGTAAACGTTCGAACTTGACAGGCGTCATGACCGCCGGTGCTTGAACCAGCCGAGGTGAGAATGCTCCTAAAAGTCGACCGCTACCGCGCCGAGGCGATTCGGCGCAACCGGACAGCAGCGGGCCATGTTGTATCGCGTGGCTGTAGAGACGGGCCTGCGGGCAAACGAACTCCGTAGTCTAAAGGTCTCGTCGTTCGACCTTGACCATGGCATTGTCACGGTACGAGCGGGGTACAGCAAACGCAAGCGTGAAGACACTGTGCCGCTTCGACCCGATACAGCGGCAGAATTGCGTGAGTTTCTATCGGGCAAGCATCCTGAGGCCAAGGCCTTCAAGGTGCCAAGCAAACCGGCCAGACGCTTCAGCCCACTGCTGCCGCAGTCGGCATTCCCTATGTGGATAAGGCAGAGCGATACGCCGATTTCCATGCGCTAAGACACACAACCGGAAGTTGGCTGGCAGCGATGCAGTTGATCCGAAGTGGCCCAGGCGGTCATGCGGCATTCAGACATCAACCTGACTATGGCGAGATACACTCATACGCTCCGAGGTCAGGAAGCCGAAGCGGTGAAGAGATTGCCGAGTTTGTCTTTGTCCAACACCGAGGCCCAGCAGGCCATCGCTACGGGAACCGATGGGAAGGTGCTGGAGGCCGTTTCCAGAATGCCGGGATGCGGCGACGAGAAATCGACACCCCAGTTGACACCTCAATCGACACCTGCGGCTTTCTCGGGAATGTTCGCGGTTGGCTACGGATGGCACCGCGACAACCACGGAACACCAAGGGCGTACAACTCATAGAAGAGCGGAACTGCTGGGATCGTGATGAGCACCTGGCCGACACGTACAGTCAGTGAGGATGAAGGAAAGCCAACGGACGGATTCGAACCGTCAACCCCTGGTTTACAAAACCAGAGCTCTACCGTTGAGCTACGTTGGCGTAAGTATTTATTTTTTAACGGCTTGTGTTAAGCCGCGGTGGGCAACAGATCGAGCTTTGCCACCGCGACTACAACCATTCTCATGGGCCGCACCGTTGGCAGGATGGGTAAGGCAGCCGAAGGTAATGAGAGTAGCCAACATGACAAAGCGAGCCCTGGAATCGCAAGGTCCCGCCCGAGCACCCGCCAAACGAAGGACTGGTGCCGGAAAGCGGGCACGTAAATTCCCGCTTACACTACACCCGACGGGGCAGTTTTGCAAGAAGATCCGAGGCAAGATACAACTACTTTGGCCGGGACAAACAGGAGGCCCTCCGACGATACTACGAACAGGCGTCTGCCCTGCACACCGGGGCCAGCGAACCTGCCTTGTTGCCCGACAGGCTGACCTTGGAGAACCTGGACCGTCCCGCCCAAGACGATGTGTCATTCCACCTTAACGTCTCACGGTTAGAGAAGATCGATGGCGTGCGGCTCTCCATGGAGGGTATCTGGGAGATGTGGCACGCTCTGCCGAACAGTGTTCTCGAAGGTGGTACGACTCGTGTATGCATTGCCGACATCGTTTTGAATCCCGACCACGAGACGCTTGGTTCCTTTGTGCGCGATGACGTCGGAAATGATACCTGGGGTTGGATCGTACCACACCACCAGATTAAGTATACATGGCCAGATGGCGAGTTCTTGCCTCAGTTTGATACAAACGCCATCGACAATATCCGTAAAATAATGAAGGGTCTGCAACCGGCAGCCCCATTGAGTTCGGGTGATCCCATCTCAGAGATGGTGCAGAGCTTAGAACGTGAGGCAGATGATCCGAACGCATTGGATCTTCCTGAAAGGCCTTCCGATTCGTTGTCCCGCAAACGCGACCGAGGTGATCCTGAGCCAACAGAGCACCTCAAAGTCGAAAAGGAAATAGCCAGCTACGAAGGCGATGCCAGGTCCGAGAGACGCAGACCGTCACATCCTCATTGCGGGCTCTACTGCGTATACGCTATGACGGTCTTGTTGGATACGAACGTCAGTTTCGCCAGCTTGGTGAAGCCAGAGTACTTGGGATATCCGGAAGGTAGTCTACTGCGAGAATTGTGCTGATGTCCCCTATATCTGGCCACAGGCGGATGACAACATCCACGTCCTTCAGTTGGCGCCTACAGGCATCAAAGCACCGGGGGCAAGACCTTCGGCGATGGCGTATCTGACCAATCCAGCCGTGCTGTCGATACCGAGTTTCCTCATAGCCTGCACCTTGTGCCAGTCAACCGTCTTCGGGCTCAGTTCCAACTCTCGTGCTATCTCTTTGACACTCTGTCCCTCCGCAATTCGTTGGACGATCTGGCGTTGCCTCGGAGTCAGACGCTCACTCGCTGAAACATCCTGGTCGGGATGCCCACACAGATAGTGCTGCACGACGAATGTGCTGGCGGCCGGACAGAGATAGGTGCCTTCGAATACGACGTCACGGATAGCCCGGACCAGTTCGTCCGAGGAGCAGTACTTGGACAAATACCCGACGGCTCCTCCCTCCAGCGCGCTACGTACGGACCGGCTGCTGACCGTCTCAGAGAAGATGATTACCTTCGTTTCGGGAACTTCTTTCACGATTTGACGTGCGGCGTCCGCCCCGTTGAGACGGGGCAGGATTGCGTCCATGAGGACAACGTCCGGCCGCAACTGGCGGGCCAAAGCGACGGCGCTGCACCCGTCCTCGGCGGGGGTCAGCACATCGAACTCACCGTTCTGGCTGAGCCAGATAGAGATGGCCTCCCGGAAGACGGCATGGCCCTCGGCAACGAGCAGTCTCGTTCTCATAGTTGACTCCTACTGCTGACCTTAGTGTCTCCGATCGACCGCCGGTCAGAGGCGGCATTCCCCGTCCAAAATCTCCTCCTGGCAAAACCTGGATACAGTCGATCGATCTGTTTCGATCGACACGAACCGGCCTCAGGCCGGCGGCCCGCCCCCCCGGCAATCGTTGCCACATACACCTCCTTCGGAGCCTCCATGCCCCTGGCAGGGCGCAACGACGAGCCGCCGACTCTGAGTCTTATGGGACACCGTTCACATCGGCCATAGCTCCCGATCAACCCAAGGGAATTGATCTTGAGCTCAACGCGAACTTCCCTCATTTTCTCCGGGAAGGACTCCCGGCGGCGCGATCCTATTACGCCACCAGACAAGCCAAAAGCTGCAACGATGCAAGCCATGACATGGGTTGCCGTGAGCGAATCGCTATTTCACGTTCCATCGGCAGAAGTGATGCAGAACGCCGGTCTTGACGCTCGACGGAAGAGGAATGGGCCGGAGTCTTCAGAACTCGACGGAAGTCAGTCCTTCGCTGATCGCGTACTTGGTCAACTCCGCAACGGTTGAGACATTGAGCTTCACCATCAACGTATGACGGTTGTTATGCACCGTCTTCGAACTGACGTGCAACACCCTTGCGATTTCCTTGACGGTCTTGCCTTCGGCTGTGAGCTGGAAAATCTGGCGTTCCCGGGCGGTCAACTCCTCCACAGCATGCTTGACCGGCGCTCCGCTGTCCCGGAGCCATCCCTGGAGAAGAATGTCCGTAACGCGAGGGCTCAGATAACGTCCTCCCGCGGCCACCGCGACAATCGCCCGGGATAACTCATCAAACATATAGGATTTAAGGATATAGCCCGACGCCCCGGCGTCAAGAGCCGCCTTAGCAGTGTGGCCTTCGGCGTGCATGGATAGCGCAATGACCTTGGTACCCGAGGTCTTCTGGGTGATCTCGCGCGTTGCTTCGACACCGTTGAGTCTGGGCATGGTGATGTCCATAATCACGATATCGGGGCAGAGCTCCTGAGCCAGCGTGATGGCGGCAACACCGTCTTCCGCCTCGCCAACGATCTCCATCTCAGAGTTCTTCTCAATCAAAGACCGCAACCCCTGACGCACGATGCCGTGGTCGTCGGCAATCAAGATCCTCATATGGCTTCCCTCATCGATCAGCGTTCGTCTGGTCTCGGCAGCATCATCGTCACGCACGCACCGCGACCTGGGGCAGAGCGAATCTCCATCCGACCGCCGAGATGGGCCAACTGCTCCCGTACGCTGAAAATCCCAAAGTGCTTCTCACTGCATGCCTCATCCACAGCAGCGGGATCGAAACCAACTCCATCATCCCTGACCTCAATCTTAAGGATGTCTTTCGTCGCCGTCAACGTGATATCGACTTGCCCAGCCTTTGCGTGCTTCACCACGTTTGTGAGCAGTTCTCTCAGATTCCGAAAGAGGACGATCCGGACTTCTTCCGAAAGCCGGGGAAAATCGGCCTGAGCATCCAGTCGGTATGCCAGGCCGTGTTTCTGCTGAATCACTCTCGCCAGATAAGCCTCAACCGCTTCTTTCAAGCCGAGCGTGTAGAGGATGCTATCACTGAGTTCAAAACTAAGCGAGCGGAGGGTATCGACCAGCCCGTCGATTTCACCGCAAGTCCGGTCCAGCGCCTCTCCCGTGGCATCGTTAGCGGTCTCGCCAAGAGACTGTAATGCAAACTTGATCATGGCCAGCGACTGCGCCACGTGATCGTGCAGCCCCAAGCCGATGCGCCGTCGTTCCCGCTCTTCTGCCAGCGCCAGTTCGGACGAGAGAGAACGGAGCTGATTCTGGTATTCGAGGAGATGGCTTTCAACCGCCTTACGCCGCGTGATGTCTTCTGCGAAAATCATCGCGGCGGGCCGGCCGTTCCACTCGATTCGCGAGACTCTGGTGCTCAGCCATTTCACGCCTTCCTCTCGAGAGATGAGTCTGAATTCCACCACATCCTCAAGATCGTGACCGCTGACGAAATCTTCGTAGGTCTTCCTCAGGACCCCGTGGTCGTCGGGATGAACCAGCGACATGAAAGGATGCCTCTGGTAGTCTGTCTCAGAATATCCCGTGATCTCCAGCCAGCGCGGGTTATGGTAGACCCGTCTGCTCTGCTGGATGACGACGATTCCTTCTTTGGCGTTCTCGACGACGGTTCGATACTTCTCCTCGCTCTGCCGCAGTACCTCTGCGGCCCGCCTGCACTCCGTGACATCCGAGAGGATACTCAAATTGAAATCGTTACGTACGCGGACGGCGTGGAATTCGGCTACTCGGATTTCACCATCCTGACGCACAAAACTGAAATCCCCTACATGGTGGCCCTTCTCCAGGCAATCGCCGTATAGCTTTCTGGCATTGGAGCCGGTCGGCGTCCTCAGGTCATTCAGCTTCATCGTAAGCAACTGACTGACAGGGTAGCCGAGGATCTGTGCCGCCGCTTGATTTGCCGCCAGGTAATGGCCTTGGTCGTCCGCCACCACGATGCCGTTGAGGCTGTTGTCGAAGATGGCCTTGAGCTGTTCCTGACTTTCCTCCAACTGATCCTGGGCCCGCTTCTGTCCGGTGACGTCTGTACACACTCCGGCCATGAGCTGATCTCCGTGCTCCGATTGCGGCACGGGATAGCCTCTCTCGCGGATCCAGCGAACGTCTCCGTTCGTCCGTATGATTCGGTATTCACACTCGTACGAAATGCCGTTACTGTGATAATCCTTGACGACCTTGAGGAGACCTTCCAAGTCGTCGGGGTGCACCGTCTCTAGGTAGGAGGTGGGTGATTGGTAGAGGCTCTCGGCCGACCTTTCCCACAGCGTCTCGTAGGCCGGGCTGATATAGACCGTTCTGCCGACCCCTCGGGTGCTGATCCAGAATACGTCTTCAATCGTTTCGGTGACAAGCCGGAACTTCCGTTCGCTCTCGATCAATGCCTGCTCGGCTTGTTTGCGCTCGGTGATATTGATGTGAGCTAGAACCGCCCAGTTTTCGTTCCGGTATGTGAATCCCCGAGCCTGGAGATTGAACCAACGCTGTTCGTCCGGACTGTGGCAGGGGTATTCAATCTCGAAACCCTGGCAGTGTCCGGCCAGCACGGCCTCGACGGCGCGCAATACCTCCGGAGCCTCTTCACTCCAGGGCCCCGTCGCCTGCCGGCAGATATCGAGGCAATTAATACCCGTCCGTAGGAACTCGGGCGAAAGCCCATTGGCCTTGCCAAACTCCAACCAGGAATCGTTGACCATCCTGACCGTGCCATCTTGCGCCAGAACCGCGACATTTCCTGGAAAGGAATCGAGAACCGTTCGGAGGAACTGATGGGCGGTCTGCAGCTCTCGTTCGGCTCGCTTCAGTTCGGTGATGTCGTCGGAGATAACCTGTATACCGAGAACCTGATCAGCCGCTCCCAGCATGGGTGAGTAGGTCGAGCGAAACCATTTCTCACCAGAAGGGAGTTGTGCCTGATCGACATAGCTGTGACTCTGCTTTCTATCGGCCGCCACATGGATTCGCTGCAAGTACGCGACCCCACGCTGTGGTCCAAAGAGATCGACAAAGCGATTTGCCGGTGAACTCGTTCGGCTTCCCGCCCAGGTGTGCTGCTGCGGCCTCATTGAACAGGATAACCCGGCCCTCCAAATCGAAGTAGCCGATGCCCAAAGGCGCATGAGTCAGCAGGAGGCGGTGTTTCTCCTCGCTCGCTCGCAACGCTTCCAAGGCGATTCTTCGCTCCAAAGCAATTGAGGCCTCGTGCACAAAGGCCTCGATACTCTCCGCGTTCAACTGCGTTCCGTTCTGGGTCAGTATGGTCACGTTGCCCAGCAGGTTCTCGCCATGCCGTATCCCGATCGAATAACACTCCTTCAAGCCAATGGCCTTCTCCAGAGTCCAGCAGACCGGCCACGGTACCGTGCGGAAGAACAGCTCGTACAATCCTCCTTCCACCCGAGCCAGGCGTCCGGTCAGCAGTTGCTGCCGGGCCTCTTCATGGACCTCCTCAAACGGCATGTCGATCACGCTGCCCCCCATCAGTCGCTCCGCCAGCTTCAGGGCCGCGTTGGTGGCGCCGGTCACGTGGCGCACCGTCAGCTTGGTGCCTTCAATGGAATTGGCAGAGACAATCGCCTTTTCCACCAGAGCCCGGATCTTCTCGGCCACGAACCGGAAGAGGTCCGCCTCCATGGGCAGCTCGACCAGTTCCATGGTGGCATTGGCCAGCATACGCATGACGCGTTCGTCACGCTTTCGCACGGTGATATCTCTCAGCACGCAGTGCGACAGCAGAAACTCTCCACTCTCGTCCTGCGACGTCCGTCCATCCAACTCGACGCTGATCGTCCGCCCATCCTGGCAGATCATCTCCCATTCGGCGCCGACGACTCGCCCGGTCTCCTTGAAGCGTGCGAATCGCTCGGGAAAGAGCTGTCGGGACGGCGGCGCGAGAAAATCGGCAAATGGACGGCCGAGAACATGCTCCTGTCTGTAGCCCAACATCTCCAGCCACGCCGGGTTGACGCCGAGGAGACGACCGTTGGCGTCGAGCGACTGATAACCAAGCGGTGAAGACTCGTGGAACAGCCGGAAGCGGTCGTCACTGGCCCGCAATTCTTGCTGGGCCTTCCTACGATCGGTGATATCCCGACACACGTAGAGAACGGTGCCGCCCTGGATGGACACCCCCCGAACCGTTGTAAGAAAGACCCGCGCCCGCCCCTGTTTGTCGGTGATAGTGAATTCGAGACCTCGGAGCTCTCCGGCTCGCTCAAGTTCCCTTGGGTCGAACGCGTTGTCTCCGATCAGACTGGCGAGCCCTCCCATCGTCTCCAACTCCTGTATCGCGTAGCCGAGGATGCGTTTCACATTGGCACACACGAAGGTGAGATGGCCTGCATCATCCGTTAGAAAGACCAGATCGGAACCGCTTTCCATGGTGACACGGTACAACTCCTCGGATTCTCTCAGAGCTTCTTCCAATCGTCTAAGTCCGGTGATGTCTTGGAGCGTGCCGGCGAATCCTCTGACGCGACCGCTCTCGTCCTCAACGACCTCAGCCATGGAATGTACCAGTCGCTCGGTTCCGTCCGGACGCCGTACCCGATATTCGATGTCGAGGGATTTGTGGGTCGTCAATGCTGACTGGACCGCGTCTGTCAGGCGTTGTCGATCGTCGGGATGGACGATGCGCAAGAAGGATTCGTAGGAGGAGTCGAATTGTCCCGGGGTAATCCCAAAGATGTCATAGATCTCATCCGACCATACGGCTGCATCTTCCGTGAAATCACGTTCCCAGTGGCCCAAGTGTGCGATCCTCGCGGCTCGCGCGTAGCGGGCTCGACTCTGCTCGGCAGCCGTCTCTGCTTTCTTGTACGCGGTGATATCTCGCGTAAACTCACCTATGCCTGAGACTCCATCACCCGCACGAATCGGGTAGAGCACCAACTCGTAGAACCGAATATCACCGTTGTCAAAACACCATGAGAATTCTTCGCAATGGCGGCGGCCTTGCAGAACATGATTCAAGACGTTTTCCCAATAGGCGCGCCGGTCCGGCGGAAGGTACTCGGTTGTCTTGAGCCCCGGTCTGGCTTCGACACCAAATAGCTCTTGGACAAGGTCCGCGAAGGCTGAGTTGAAGGTCACCAGGCGAAAGTTGCGATCCCGATAGCAGATCAGATCCTCAGTGCTCTCGAATACGCCCGGAGTTCGTCCCTCTCGTGCTCCCCCTGTGTACATTTGGAATAGGCCGTCTGTTCGACCATGATGTGAAGGTACGTCCTTGCGTCGACAATCAGACGCCGGCACGAAAACTGGGTCTCGATCGAGTTGCCGTCTCTGCCGACCAAGACCATCGACGCAGAAGACTCGTCCAGTGAAGAGTCTCTGCTGTCAAGCAACTCGGACAGGCCTGAAATCGGGCCCTCACACAGATCCACCAGGCGCATGGCCAGGATCTGTTCTTTCGTGTATCCCACCATCTCGATTGCGGCCCGAGTAGCGGCAACGATCTTCAGCGTTTCGTCGCAAATCAGCGCCGCGTCGCGCGAGCTTTCAAACACACGCTGGAAGAGGACTCCCGCGCTGTCCGTGGGCAGAGCAGCCCGGTTTCTCGCCTTCGCCCCCTCTATCGGCTGTATCGCACGGGCCTGCTTCTGTGCTCTGCGGTTCGCCTCTTCTCCCGTAGTGTTCCGACGCTCCATGACCCGATCTCCTTATACGGGACCGTTCGTGTTCCCGGACGCAAGACACTGTAACCACCTGGAAGCATTTTGGGAACCATCTTGTCCACTTCGCTCTTGGCCTGGCCCAGCAACCGGCGGCGTTTCGAAGAGAGCTTATTCGGGCCCTGCCACCTTGTTTCGCCTTGCTGACGCGAGGCCAGCCTTCCTCATATGCTTCGTGGTGGCCAGGAAAAACCCGGTTGGTCCTCCAGAGATTACCTGATGATTGAGACAACCAAAATGGTCGAGGAAACCTTTGTTCTCAATCGGCTGGACCGCTGGAAACAGCACCGAGACAAAGATACAAACGCCCGATCGATCCAAGGTTCGGGTCGAGGCAATGGAGATCAAGTGGCTAGGTTGAAAAGAGATATTCTCAGACTACACTTCCGAGCAGGTAGAGGGCATTTGCCTACAGCTCCACACCTGCGCAGTCCCGCTGCTCGTCGGGATGGCGGCGTCTCCCCCAATGGCAATTGCACGCGCGATTGTTTTGAGTCCACAATGGCCGCCATCCCGACTCCTCCTGCCCTGGCTACCCCAGGAAACACCTTGGCGAACGAGCGCCTTCTGTACGCGGGAGGAGTCATATGCTCGTGATGTCGCTTGCAGATTACGCCGACGTGCGCTAGTGACGGCGAGGTTCCGTACGAAGCACACGGAGATGAAAAGAATGACGATCAACCACGGAAAACGAGACTATGTTGGGCAAGACCGAGGACTTCTTCTTGCCGTCGTCTTCCTGGTGTTGGCTGTGTGTATCATCATACGGTCATTCGACATGGGAGCCATCGAGGCAAGATCCGACGAGCGAATCGAGGTTCATGCCAATCCGACACCAGATCCGATCGGGAAGATTCTACTCGTTCACAGTTACCATGCGGGTTATCCGTGGGTCGATTCCATCACGCGCGGTGTACACATGGCCTTGGGAGGCCGACACGTTGAACTCAAGGTCTTCTATATGGACACCAAGCGCCACACGGATTCGGCCTGGAAACAACGGGCCGGCAGAAAGGCCAGCGAAATCGTCGAGCACTGGCAGCCAAACGTCGTGATTGCAGCCGATGACAATGCGCAGCAGTATTTCGCCAGAGACTATGTCGACGCGAACAGGCCTGCCATAGTCTTCTGCGGGGTGAACGCCGAACCGGCGGCATATGGATATCCCAGCCCGAATGTGACCGGCATTCTCGAGCGGCCACACTTTACAGAGAGCTTGCGCTTGCTCGGGCAGTTGCTGCCTCAGGCAAGGCGCGTCGCCATCGTGACCGATGACTCCGCGACCTCCACGGGGACAGTTTCATACATGACCGACCCGCCATCCCCGTGGCAAATCGTGTCCTGCGAAAGACCGCACACATTCGCAGCGTGGCAGTCCGCCGTGCAGCGGGCACAGGATCGGGCGGATGCGATCGCCGTGTATATGTATCACACGGTCAAGCTCCGTGGTCGTGACCAGAGCATGGAGCCGGAGGATGTCCTGGCGTGGACGTTAGCAAACAGTCAAATCCCCATAGTAGGTTTCTTCACCTTCTCAGTGGACGATGGTGCCCTGTGCGGCCACATCGAGTCAGGCACCGAGCATGGGTTCAAGGCTGGACAAATTGCCCTGGAGATATTGGGTGGGCGAAAGCCCTGCCAAATACCTGTAGTCACCGCTACGGAGGGCTACTCGATGATCAATGAAGCAACAGCTCACCAACTTGGGATCACGCTCCCGGTCGGAGTGTTGGACACGGCGCAGCTCGTTGCAGGAGAGTAGTCACATGGAACCGACACCAAGCCAACCACAGCGTAAGTTCGCACACCGTCATGCGGCCATCCTCTTGACGATTAGCGCGGGCCTGCTCATCACGGCAACCGTCTTCGCCCAGATCGCGGCGCTCGAACGACGGTCGCTGAAGCAGACCTTTCTACGCCAGGTCGATCAACACATGAATACGTGGACTTCAATGATCCAGGATCGACTGAGTGTGATAGACTCCGTGTGCCGCGCTATACGCGAGTTCAGACGTTGTTAATCGCGACGAATTTCACACCTTCGTCGAGAGATCAGCTCTACGATATTCGGGGGTAAAGGCCGTACTGTGGGTGCCCCGCGTGCCAACAGAGACCCGATGTCAACATGAGCAACAAGCAAGGCGTGATGGAATAGAGAGATATCACATTGCCGACGCGATGAGCGATCTGGATTCACCAACCGAGCGTCTTACGTACTTTCCAATCTACTATATCGAACCACTGATGGACAATTCGCAGGCTCTCGGACTCGACCTTGGCTCCGATCCATCCTGGAGGGACATCTTGGACCAAGCTGCGGTGACTGGTCAGATGACGGCCGCAGCCCAGATGCATCTTCCCGGCTATGAGACTGACGTGGAGCTGCTTCCCGTGATCCAGGCAATCTATCGGCACGATCGTTTGATACTCACCGGGGCGGATCGGCAGGCGAACCTGCAGGGCTTTATCATAGGCATCCTCAACCTTGGCATGATCGCCGAATCTGCATCGGCGTCTCTAGCTTCCGAGAAGATAGATATTGAGCTCCTGGACATGACCCAAGGAGAGCCTCGATACCTCTACCCCCGTACGGCTGACGCATTGAGTCTCTCCCAGTCAGACCATGCTGCTCGTCGTCATCGCAACGCGCTGGCCTTTGAGACTCCACTGGGCATTGCAGGAGAACGGCTGATGATTCGCTGCGTTGCCGCGCCTGGCTACGGAGGAACAGGAAGCTCCCTTCTATCCCTCGCAAGTCTGGCCGTCGGCCTTGGAGTAACGTGCCTTGTGACATTGTATGTCCGAAACTATCACGCACGCTACGAGAGGATACAACGTCTTGTGGCCGAGAAGACACGTGAATTGGAGACAGAAGCAGAGCCGAACCTGAAGAGCAACGAAACAGTTTCCTGCACCATATCATGACTTCTATAACGCATCCACTGTACGTGATCGACGCGAAGAACTTGACCATTAAGCTAGGCAACCAAGTTCCGACTATCTGCGGATGGCAACACGGGCCCAAAATGCCATGAAATCATTCACGGACGGAGCAGCCCTTGCAGCGAAGACGATTGGGCCCTGCAGCCGTCAACACTGTAAGGGACTCCTGCCGACACTTGTGTGATCGACGAGTACAGACGAGGGATCGGCAAGGCGCGCTGCGCACCATTGAGGTGCACGGTTATCCCGTCCTGGATGACTCCGGGGAGGTTTCCGAGGTCATCGAGTACCATTTCGACGTCACAGATGCGCAAGCAGATCGAGAAGATTCAGCGGGAACATGCAGAGGAATTGACCGCCATCTATGACAACGCGCCACTGGTCATGATGTTGGTGGACACTGAGACGCGAATTCGGAAAGTGAATCGATTTGCCGTTGAATTCGCGGGACGCCCGGAAAACGACATACTCGGACACTGCGGCGGAGACGCACTGGGCTGTCTCAACAGCCTCGACGATCCAGGAGGGTGCGGCTTCGGACCGGCTTGCGCGGACTGCATCGTCCGTCGCACCGTGACTGATACCCTGGAGACCGGCGAGAATCACGTCCAGGTTGAGGCACGTTTGCCCTTCAGCATCGATGGAGACAGGCAGGAACTGGCGGTTCTTCTTTCGACGGCCAGAGTGCGCCTCCAAGACGAGTGGATGGTGCTGGTCAGTATCCTCAATATCACGGACCGGAAACGGGCGGAACAGCAGGTCGCCGAGCAACTGGCCTTCACCAAGACCTTGCTGGACACGATTCCCACGCCGGTATACTACAAGGATTGCCAGGGCCGGTATCTTGGCGCAAACAAAGCATTTGCCGAATTTGTCGGATGTCCGGAGTCAGACATCGTGGGAAAGACGGCCTTTGACATCGCCCCCGCCGACCTGGCCGAGAAATACCACCGGCAGGACCTTGAGCTCTTCACTCACCCGGGCGTCCAGCATTACGAGTGGCAGGTGCAGCAACGCGGCCGGAGAGGCTCGCGAGGTCATGTTCGACAAGGCAACGTTTACGGTCGAAGGGACCGTACGCGGATTGGTCGGCGTCATCTCCGATATCACTGAACGCAAGGCGGTCGAAGATGAACTGCGGACCCAGAAGGACCTTCTCTCACATGTCCTGGCCAATATCCCTGCTTTTGTCTTCTGGAAAGACAGGGGCTGCGTCTACCTCGGATGCAACGACAACTTCGCCCGATCGGCGGGAGTTGACCGATCCGAGAACATCGTGGGCAAGACAGACTGTGATCTGGTCTGGAGGGATGACGCTGAAGCCTATCAGCAGGACGATAAACGGGTCATGGAGAGCGGAGAACCGCTCCTGGCCTTCGAGGAGACACAGACCACGGCAGAGGGCGGTCAGATCACTCTTTTGACCAGCAAGGTGCCACTCAGGGATCCGTCCGGCGCGGTGGTGGGGGTTCTCGGGATCTACACGGACATCACCGAACGCAAACAAGCTCAGGAGGAGATCGCTGATCTGGCCAGATTCACGGAAGAAAACCCATGCCCGGTTCTCCGCGTTAAGAATGATGGGACGATTCTCTACGCCAACCGAGCCTCGCAGCCTCTTCTGGAGGTCTTCGAGACGGAAATCGGTGATTCGCTACCCCCGGAATGGGGCAGGTCCATTGAAGCAATCTTCAATGCGCGAGAGGTCACGCGTACGGAGTTTGGCTGCGAGCACAAGACCTATTCCATCACCCTTGCCCCCGTGCCGGACCGGGGATACGTGAATCTGTATGCGTTGGATATCAGCGGACGCAAGGTCGCCGAACAGCGACAGGCCGAACTCTTGGGGCAGATGAAAGCGATCAACCGCGAGCTTGAGGATTTTGCCTATGTTACATCCCACGACCTTAAAGCGCCGCTGCGAGGCATTCGAACTCTGGCCGATTGGCTCTTGGCCGATACCGATAATCGCTTGAGCGAGGAGAGCCAGGAACACCTTGAACTTCTGGTCGGTCGCGTGGATCGCATGCACAACCTGATTAACGGCATCCTTGAGTATTCCCGGGTATCGCGCTCCAACGAAAAGCACAACAAGGTCGATCTCAACAACTGCGTTGCCGGCATTATCGACAGCCTCGCCCCGCCTGAGCACATATCCATCGTCGCAGACAACGGCCTCCCGGTCGTCTGGGGCGAAGCGACACGGTTAACACAACTCTTTCAGAACCTGATTAGCAACGCCATCAAATACATGGACAAGGAAGAGGGGCGTATCGAAATTGGTTGCGATCGAGACGAGGACCACTGGCGGTTCTCTGTCTCCGACAACGGCCCGGGGATTCCAAGCCAGTATTTTGAGCGCATCTTTCAACTATTCCAGACTCTCGCACCAAAGGACGAAACGGAGAGCACCGGCGTCGGATTGGCGGTGGCCAAGAAGATCGTCGAATCGCACGGAGGAGAGATCTGGGTTAAATCGAAATCTGGCGAAGGAGCAACGTTCTTCTTCACACTGCCTATGGTCAAGACGGAGGAGGGCGATGGAATCTGCAAGACTCCCGCTACTGCTGCTTGTTGAAGACGACGACCTGGACGCTTTGATTGTAAAGCGAAGCCTACGTGAGTTGGAGATCCGATGCGAATTGGTCCATGCGAAGGATGGCGAGGAAGCCTTGGAGTACCTTTTCACGCGTTCTTCCGATCTGCCGTGCGCCATCCTTCTCGATCTGAACATGCCGAGGATGGACGGTTTCGAGTTTCTTCACTGTGCTCAGTCGTATGTGAGGTTAAAGCGTATTCCGGTGTTGGTCCTGACGACGTCGACCTCTGAACTCGACAGGATAGAGAGTCTTGAACGAGGAGCCACAAAGTATATCGTCAAGACTCTGGACGCAGATGCGTTCAGAGAAAGCCTCAGGTGCGTGCAAGAGTACTGCGATCGCGCAACCGTGCCGTCACTCCGTTCGTAACTCGAGCTCAATCGAATCGAATATTCGCCTGCAATGGACCCGTGATTGGGGACGACAGCAATGTCTATTCGAGAAATCCTTCTTATGGCTGTGCTCCTGACCGTACCTTCACGACCGGTCCTGAGCGCCGCCATCGAGCCGCATGGCCGAACTCACGCCGGCAGTGTGACATCGTTGGCCAATCCGCAGACGTTGATCATTCGGGTTGCAGTTGTCGACGGTGAGACGTGGAAGCCCGTCGAGGGCGCACGTCTTGCTCTATGCCTCAGACCTCTTGAGGAAACGGGAGATTGCTCCGCAATCGAGCGCGCACGCCTGGACGCAGCACAGACTCAGGCCGCGCAGACGGCAACGACAGATGCTGAAGGTGTAGCACTCTTCGTCTTTCATGGTCTTCGAAATGATCGCTATAAGGGGTTCTCCCCTTCGGCTCATCTGATGAGTAAGGCGGCCTTTCGCCTCTGTCCACTGGATGTCGCCGAGTGCGTTGAGAGCATCTGTGTTAACCATCCCGACTACCACTCTCGTGAGATCCCGATAGACTGCACCCGTATGTCCCGCTGGCAATCGGAGCGTTCCGACCACTCCTTCACGTCCAGCCCTGTTCAACGGAACGATCCAGAGCAAACGACAGTGATAGTGGAACAGTCAGCTCTCGTCGACAGTGGCCTCAACTTCTGGGAGTTCTGCTTGGAGCCTCTGAAGCAAATAGAGTTCCTTGACAGAGTCCGTCGTCTCCGCGATCGTGTGCTGCTTGAGGGCTCTTCCCCGGAGCAGCGTCATACATTCGGACCGGCTTTGGTCCTGAGCGGCGCGTGGCGAGTATATCTCTGCGACGATGTGGCAATCGAACGCATTCGGAAACTGCCCAACACACGGAGCATCCCCGGTGATACTTTGATTCTAAGTGCTTCATTCAGTCCCGACACTCGCCGTGCACTGCGCCAGTGAGGCAAAGCGAGCATGGCGCCGTGGCATCAAAACGTCCATCCCGTTCATCTATAGCACCTCAGGATTCCGGAAGCTGGCCCGCCACACAACCGCCGGTGATCGACATAATACAGCGACGCGCCTCAGCGGATCGCCTGGGAATTGCGGTGAAGAAGTTGACCCCCAGAGAGGCGAATCGACTTTGGAAGCTTCCGGGGCCGCTGGCGCAAACCATTTCTTACGGCAGTCTGATCGTCACGGCAGTCGCACCCGATTCGCCAGCCGCGAGAGCGGGCATAGAACCCGGGTATATCTTCTTCTCCCTGGTGATTCCAGAAGCGACGATAAATGCCCAGGACTCTACCACGATCCAGTCCAAGGCGGTGCACACCACCTTCAGTTCTGAAGCTGAATACGTGCGCGCGATGGACTTACAGGTTGGTGCTTCTACCAACGAAGTGGCTCTATGGGGATTCCAGTTGCCCAAAGGTTATCAGTATCGGGCAGGTGACAACCTCAGTCAATTTCGCAAGCGACTCGAGCTCCACCTCAAAGGTGGTGAGTCACAGCTCGGGGTGGCACAAGATGGGATTCAACGCGCGAATCGCAAGCCAACGACTGCCCCCCCCAGATTCGCAGAGAGCCCCGCACGGAGGGACGATTTCGAGATGTCTATCTCTGAGATGACTTCGGATTCAACGTCTATGGTTGCCCGTTCGGAGAGTCCTCCTGCGACCTTGCCCGGGCGGACAACACCCCCATGGGTGACATCTGATCCACCGACATCACCGGATAGTTCGGCCCCGTCGTATTCGCTCTACCCCGCACCGGCGACTCCCGGGATGCCTGCAGGAGTCTTGGCAGATCCGCTGGATATGGCTCGATCGGCAAGTGCAGTCGAGTCTCCCACGGTCGGTCCCACCATCAATCCGTCCCTTGCAGAGGCGATAGGGCCGCCTCCTGCCCCCGAAACTTATGTCGGATCAGCCACCGTCAATAACCATGTCGGCAGAGGTCGTTCTAAAGAAGCTCCGCCGACGGCCGACGGGGGGCACTCCTATTTTGCCACCTCAGGTCTGGAATGGATGGAGGCTGGAACCATTGCAGAAGATCTCGATGTGGAATCATGGGGTGATGTCGGTTTTGCCGGAAGACGGGCCATTGACCTGGGCGGAGTAGAAATGGAGTTCGTGGTCGTTCCGCGCGGAGAGTTCCAGAGAGGCTCTCCACTCAGTGAGAGAGGCCGAGAAAGTGACGAAGGCCCTATCCGATTAATCCGAATCGCCAAACCGTTTTGCATGAGCAAATACGAGGTGACACAGGAGCAGTATACTGCCGTCATGACGGATAATCCAAGCTCCTTCAAGGGGACACAGCACCCGGTGGAGAACGTTTCGTGGGAAGCCGCCATGGAGTTTTGCCGAAGACTCAGTGCTAGGTACGCCCGTGTCTTCCGCCTGCCGACCGAAGCTGAATGGGAATTTGCCTGTCGCTCTGGAACCCAGACTCGCTACTTTTACGGCGATGATGCAGAGTGTCTCCGCCTTCAGGACTACGCCTGGTACTTCGACAACAGCTCGGGCAAAAGCCACCCGGTGGGAGAGAAGATGGCCAACGGGTATGGGTTCTACGACATGCATGGGAACGTCCTTGAGTGGTGTCTCGATCACTACAATCCACGCTACTATAAGACCAGCCCTTCCACATCCCCGGCGGGTCCGTCGCGAGGGACCCGCCGCGCAGGTTCGCGGAGGTTCCTGGAACAGTTCCTCGAAGAACTGCCGATCCGCCGCGCACTACGCATATAATCCACATTTCGGTGACTGTCGGATCGGTTTTCGCATCCTTCTCGAGTTGGAGTAGAACGTGTCCTGGATGGCCACAACACGAGAAGACCGTGAATGTGCAACGATGCATCGAACGACAGCACCACCGGAGGATTCAAAGGCCGCTTGGCTAGGACCACATATCCTCGAAACATGAGACAATACTCCGTACGGGCAAACTGTAGATGTTGATTGTGGCTTCGGTGGTTCAAAAGAAACGTGCCGGTGAGGGGAAATACTAGTTCATGGAGAGAAGATGGGTTCGAAGTCTGGAGGAGAATTCGGCCCTGAGGCGTGCCTTTTCTATCGCAGAACTGGTTATCATTACGGCCGTTATCGGCATCCTGGCCGCGCTGGTAATGCCATACATGCAGAACCAGGCGACGACCGCCAAAGCAGCAGCGGCCAAGGAAGACCTGCGCTTGCTGCGCAACACGATCGAGTTGTACGCCACCCGCCATGGCAATGTCGCACCGGGATACAAGGGCAACGACCCCGACAAGAAACCGAAAGAGAAGTACTTCCGCGCCCAGACCATCCAGCAGGAGGGCTACCTTCGAAAGATGCCTCTGAACCCGTTCAACCATCGGGATTCAATTCTGATAGTCGATAACAGCCAGGCCTTCCCGTCCGAAGCGACAGGAGAGCACGGGTGGATCTACCAGCCGGCCACCCTGACCGTCCGGATCGACTGGCCCGGCACCGATGGCAACGGTGTCCCATACTTCGAATACTGAACATGAGGTGCTCCGGATCCACCCGCTCTGTTATACTCGGTTCGTCAGCAGGGGAGACAAACGACCGCGGCTCTGGGGTCAGCTTTCTCGGCTTGCCCCGGCACAGCCGGACCAGACGGATGAAGAGCATCAAACACGACAAGAGTCTCACCGTGAATCTGCCTAAGTAGTGGTAGCGGACACTTTGGCAGGACGGCTCGTGCCTCGATCCAGTGGAAATCGGCATGCAAAAGGGACCCACCGTAGCAGACTCCGTACGCTGGAGGCTTTTTTGAAGGAGCCTTTCAGTTTGACGGGGAGAAAGGATGCTGACGGTGGAAGAGTATGGCAGGATCCGGATCGCTCATCGGGATGGGATGAGCATTCGGCAGATCGCCCGACGGTATGGTCATTCGCGGCGGAAGATTCGCCAGGTGCTCGGCGAGAGCGAGCCACGTCCCTATACGCTGCGGACAGGACGACCGGCTCCGCGTCTGGGTCCCTATAAGACGCTGATCGATCAGATCCTGGCCGATGATGAGCAGGCCCCCCGTAAACAGCGTTATACGGCAGCGAAGCTCTATCGGCGTCTGCGTGATGAAGAGGGCTACGTGGGCGGGTATGACCAAGTCCGCCGTTACGTAGGCAAGCATCGTCGGGACCGACGCGAGACGTTCATTCCCCTGACGCACCCGCCGGGTCGGCGTTTGGAGGGCGATTTCGGGCACATCTACGTTGACTTTCCAGATGGACGTCGTCAGGTCTCGGTCCTGATCTTGACGTGGAGCTACTCAGGTTTTCGTTTCGCGGTGGCGTTGCCGAGCGAGCGAACGGAGGCGATTCTGGCCGGGATGGTCGAGGGCTTTGCCTTCTTCGGTTGTGTGGCGTTGGAGGTTTGGTGGGACAACCCCAAGACCGTGGCCACGGCGATCTTACGAGGCTGACCTGCCCCACGGATAGTGGGCGCGGGAACCGCTTTCGCCGGGCCGCCTAATTCATGGGTAACTGTCCTGCGTCGTAACGTCGTTCGTATTCGGCCGGGCTCAGATAGCCCAGGGCACTGTGGCGTCGTGTGGGATTATAGAACATCTCAATGTACTTGAATACCTCCATCCGGGCTTGGGCTTCCGTGGCATAATCGCGGGCGTCCCACTCAGTCTTGAGCGAGCCGAAGAAGCTCTCCATCATGGCATTGTCCCACGGGTTCCCTTTGCGGGACATGCTCATCGTCAAGCCCGCGTCGGCTAAACGCTTCCGCAGAGATCGGGACGCATACTGAACGCCGCGGTCGGAATGGTGCACCAGATCGCTGGACGGGCACCGCCGAGACAACGCCATCTCCAACGCCGCACAGACCAGCTCCGCGTCGATGCTTCGGCTCAGGCTCCAGCCCACGATCCGACGCGAGAAGCAGTCCAGGATCACCGCCAGGTACAGCCAGCCTTCGGCCAAACGAAGATACGTGATATCCGCCAGCCACTTCTGATCCGGCCGCGTGGCGGTGAAGTCACGTTGCAGCCGATTCGCCGCGACCGGCTCGGCATGATTCGAATCGGTCGTCTTGACGAAACGCCGTTTGGGTCGGCCGCAAAGGCCCAATTCGGCCATGACCTGACGCACCGTCTCGCGGCCGCAGGCGATCTCGTAGTCCTCGATCAGGTCCCGATGCACGCGTCGATAGCCATAGGTCCCGTGCGAATCGCCGTGAGACTGTTGCGCGGCCTGGGCGATCTCTGACGCGACGCTGAGCCGTTGCCGAGGGCTCGCGTCGACGCCAGGCGTAGTAGCCGCTGCGTGCGACCTGCAGGACCCGGCACAGCCGGCCCAGCGGATAGAAGTCCCGTTGCGTCTCGATCCAGGCGTACCTCACAGGGACTCCTTGGCGAAGTACGCCGCCGCTTTTTTTAAGATCTCGTTCTCCTGACGCAGTTGGGCCAGTTCCCGACGGGCCGCCTTGAGTTCTTCGGCCAGCGGGACCACCTGCCCCTTGGGCGGCAGGTGACCGGAGGCCCGGAAGGCCTTGACCCAGCACCGCAGGGCCCAGTCGCTGACGCCCAACTGCTCGGCGGCCTGATGATAGGTATAGCCGCCCTCGACGATGAGCTTGGCGGCCTGGAGCCGGAACTCCTCACTGTAGCGTTTCGATCGTGTACTCTTGTCTGCCATAGAAAATCCCTTTCGTATCTATGGCAGCCCAGTCTATCAAGCTCGCCCCGCGCCCACCATCCGTAGGGCAGGTCAGTTGCCGACGCCGTAGAGCATGTAGACGCGGCCGTCGTCGTCGAAGAATAGCGAATGGTCGTGCAGCGGCGGTGCAAATGAAGTCTCTTTCCAATCGCCCCTTTCGATGTCCTTGGTGGTGTAGATGTGGGTCTTGCCGCTCGTGCTGGAAAATGTGGATACGTAGTAAGTACCGTTGTGATATCGCAAGCTGCTGGCCCAGGAGCCCTGCCCATAGCAGTTCTTGCCATTCTCCAGGTTCATCGCATCGTTTTCGACGAGCCGGTCGTAGGCGTAGCCGATCAGATTCCAGTTGACCAGATCCTTGGACTTCATGATGGGCAGTCCCGGACTCATGTGCATGGTGGTGCTGCTCATGTAGTAGGTGTCGCCTACGCGAATGACCGCAACGTCGGGCACATCGGCCCAGATGATGGGATTCCGCGCCGGCCCGGCCTGAACCCGAACCGGAGTCAGACAACTCAGCAGTGTCACGATAATGGATAATGTGCTTCTCTTCATGATGACTTCTCCGCCGGGCTAGCGATCGATACGGTAGATTGTCAGTGAGTTTGCAGGTGCGGTGTATGTGAATGCCGGCTTGACTGACTCCGTTGACTCTTGTGGCTTGACTACCGGGGCCTTTCCATCTTCGTTGACGGCATTGGCATCAGGACCGGTTAGTACGGTCTTGGTCGCCTTCATGGTGACATCGGAAGGGAGTCCGGCCAGTCGAATGTTGATGTCCGCCTGTTCGTCATCGCCATTGACGATCTTGACGATCAGATCCCCAGTCCTGGAATCGAGGACCGACGAGGCGGCCAGTTTGGCTGCGCCGTTTGCGTCCAGGGTGGTCTCAAGATAGCGATCGCCACTGTTTTGCCCGAAGAGTTGTTGGACGTAGTAATTGGCCGTCCGATACACGTTCGTGCCATCGAAGTAGATCAGTGTCCGGGTGCCACTGCGTGTGACCTCGGCGGGCCAGCAACGGCGCATAGGATGCGAACTGAACCACATCGCCATTGCGTTCAAAGCTGGTTAAGCCCGCCGCCTCGGCCAGGGCCGATCGCAGCGTGTTGCGGCGGCCTCGATCGTGGGCGGCGTATTCGCCCACGTAGACCGTCGTGGCCCCACGCCGATAGCTGTCATACCGGCCGAGATTGTCCCAGAACCACTGCGGGCTGACATAGTAGTGTTCATCAACTATCGGCAGCTTGAGTTCGGTGGCGAAGGCCCACCCATTGTCATAGTCTTCCCCGCCGGCAAAGGGACCGACCGTCCCGACGACCACGATCTCGGGATGCTTTTCCTTCAGTACGTCGTAAATCATCTTGAACCGCTCTTTGAAGATGGGCGTGATCGCGTCTTCATTGCCCACGCCGAGGTATTTCAGGCCGAACGGTTCAGGATGACCGGCCGCAGCGCGTTTGGCACCCCACGTTGATGTCGCCGGCCCGTTGGCCCACTCGACCAGATCGAGCACATCCTGGATGTAGGTTGGCATCTCGTCGAGGGGCAGACCCTCCTGCCCGCGGTTCGGAGAATTACCCGCATGTTGACAACACACGCCGGCGGTCACTACCGGAAGAGGCTTGGCCCCGATGTCCTCACAGAACTGGAAAAGCTCGAAATAGCCAAGGCCCCGCGTCTGGTCGTAGCCCCACAGGTTGCGGCCATTACGACGCTGTTCCACCGGGCCGATGCTGTCCTTCCAGTCGTAATACTGGTGAATGCCCTGGCCGTGAACCAGACAGCCACCTGGAAAGCGAATGAACTTGGGCTGGATGTCTGCGATCGTCTGGGCCAGGTCCGCACGCAGGCCGTTCGGGCGGTTGCGAAAGGTCTTCTTCGGGAACAACGAAATCATGTCCATACAGATGCCGCCCCTGTCGTGGGCCAGCAGGACCAGTCGCGCATCGCGCACGGTGCGTGGGGCGACAAGTGTCGCGCTATGCTTTGTCCACGTACGACCCTTGATCTCCATCGAGGTCTGGGCCAGCACGTCCCCCGTCTTGCTTTCGAGTCGCAAAGTCACGGGCATGGGCTTGCTGTTGTCGCCACGTCCCCACATCTGTCCCATGAACGCCTGATAGGCCCAGAAGGACACCTCGTAGCTTTCGCCCGCCTGAAGAGGGATGCCGTCGAATCCGCTATTGGCAAGGCCCACGCCGTCACCGGCCGTGCGCACCGTCAGCAACACGTAATGCGGGTTGTTTCGGTGGACGGGTCGCATGTTTGCCACCGTGACCGAACCGTCGCCTCCGCCGCGTTTCTGGAGTTCCCAGAACTTGAGCGGATGCCAGTCCGGCTGCTCGGTCGGGTTGTATTCGAACGAGCGGTTCTGGATCAGTTCGGCGTACAAACCCCCATCCGCAGCGTAATTGAGATCTTCGAAGAAGACGCCCACAAGGTCCGGGCTGATCGGGTTTCCGGGTTGCCCCGCCTGAATCGTCAGGTTGGCGGCATTGACGCGTATCGGCGAAACGACCAGGCACATAATGCCGACAAGCATTGCGGCCTTTACCCGTGTCCCTATGCGTGATCTTGATGGATGAGAATGTCTTCTCACGAGGATGCTCCTTATTGGTTGAGTTGCATGGAGCGTCGGGCACGGGCATGCCAGAGTCTCGCCGGGCCGTCGTCGCTCTTTACTTTGCTTCCAGGATGCGCACATCGAATATCCCGCCGGCCGTATGACCGCGATGGGGGGCGAAACGCACTGTGATCCTGGTCTTGCCCGACAGCCAATCGGCGGGCAGAGGGTATTGCACGGCGACAAAATCGTCCTCGTTCCACCGGCCGACCGGATTCTCGGTGGCTAATCGTTGTCCATCGACGAGGATATCCACGGTTCGGCGGCCTCGTTCATTGCCCCAATACAGAACATAGAGGGCCAGTGACTTGTCGGGATCGACCTTGAGATCGTAGCTGAACCACCCCGGAGACACCACGTGCCGCAGCGAGCGATTGCGGTAGACGCCGCTTCGCGAACGTTCATGTTGCAGGTTATGGTCCGCCTCAGGTTGTTGTTCGCCTGGAATGACCCGGTCAATGGTGCGTCGGTCCAGCAGCAGCTTGGCTTGTTGCGCCTGCTTGATAGAAGCCAGGATGTCTTGATAAGCCTCTGGCTTGACTACGCGCCAGTACATCATGTAGCGGGTATCATGAACGCCATAGAATGGTTCCAGTGTCACATCCTGATAGCGCTCCGGCTGGATCAACGCGCGCGCTTTGAAGTGCAGGGGCCGGCCTTCAACGGGGGTAATCTTATCGACGATGGAGTCGCCATCACCGACAAACATCGGAGCCTCTTCCAGGGGCAGCAGTTCGCCATGGGCGATGTGGGCCCAGCGGGTGTCGTCCGCAATCAGGCCCTGCAAGTCCTCGGTGCCGGTCTTGGCTGCCAGGACGATTGGCCCGTGCAATACGGCCACATAATCCGGCACGTTGGGCATGGGTTCCAAGGTCGTGTGCATGGGCAGGGTTACTTCCAGGCAGTCCCCGTCGTTCCAGGTTCGTTCGATCGTGACATACGACGATGGTTGTGCCTTCGGCTGCCACGTCTTGCCATCCAGTTTCAGGGTCAGGGCCCCCGGACGCACCCAGCCGGGATAACGGACCTTCAGTGTTAGGTGCACAGGCCCATCGGTCGACACGGTCAGTCGGGTCTTGGCCTCCTCGGGGAACGCCGTCTCCTGGCGTACCCGGATGCCTTTCTCTTGCCAGTTCAATTCCGAAGCGATGAAGAGGTTCACGTACAGCGTGTCGTTGCCCTCGTGACTGTAGATGAACTCGCCGTATTTGGCATGGTTTTCCATACCCGATCCCACGCAGCACCACATGGCCTGGTTCGGAGCGGAGTAGACGCGGTAGTGACGCGGGCGGGCCGGGGTGAAATACACATAGCCACCTTGTTCGGGATGTTGCGTCGAGAGGATGTGATTGTACAAAGCTCGCTCGTAATAGTCCGCGTAGGCGGCCAGGGGATTGGTGCGGTGCAGTCCCTCGGTCAGCTTGAGCATGTTGTAGGTATTGCAGGTTTCCGGCCCTTCTCGTTCCTCCACGAAGTCGCTACAGGCGTCGGCACTGGGAAAGTGCTCGCGTCGACTGTTGCCGCCAAAGGCCAGGCTGCGGTTGTGCACCACGGTGCCCCAGAAGAATTGAGCCGCCCGGGCGTATTGCGGATCGCCATCGAGCTCGGCAATCCGTTGAAAGCCCACAGCCTTGGGCACCTGGGTGTTGGCGTGCTTGTTGTCGAGCGTGTCACGACCTTCTGACATGGGATCGAGTAGTTGTCGGTGAGAGAAGCGTTTGGCCAGGGCGAGATATTTCGGGTCGCCCGCGATCGCACTGACATCGGCCAGAACTTCGTTCATGCCGCCATGTTCCTGATCCAGCATGCGCTGCATTTGCTCGTCGGAGAGGTTGGCGACCACCGTCTCGCACCAGTCCGACAGTCTGATCAGGACGTTCCTGGCCTGGGCATTGCCGGCGTAGATCCAGGCGTCCCGCAGACCGGCAAAGGTCTTGTGCAGGTTGTACCAGGGTACCCAGGCGCGGTGCAGCGGGCGAATATTCCCCTGGGCCAACTGCTCCCAAATGGCGCGACCGTTGGGGACGCCGCCGACGTAGCCATTGCCATGGGCCTCCTGGCATTGGGCCAACTGCTCCACCATCTGATCCATGCGTCGCCGACATTCTTCGTTTCCCGTGGTCGCGACATACATGGCCATGGCGCTGAGGTAGTGACCTGCCACGTGACCGTCCAGACCACTCCAGTTGGGGAAGGGTTCGGCCTTGGAAGGCAATCCGGCTTCTTTCAAGAAAGGGGCCATCAGACGATCGACGTCGTATTGAAGCAGATGCTCCAGATTCAGATCCTGGGCGTGCTTGAAAGCGCCCGTCCAGCAGTCGCACCTGCTGTAAAGGGAAGGACTGCGCCACCGGGCCGGTCTTTTGGCGAGTCGCGGACGAATCTGCGGCCCGTTCCAAAGCAACACCCCGATGCGTCGGTTGCGTCCTGAGGATCGCGCCGTTTTCGTCGAACGCCAGCTTATCGATGCAAACCTCGCGATGATATCCGGCCGCACGTCCCATGTTGATGCCGTTGGGATAGTTGAATCGGTGATAGACGATGTACCACTCATCCCTGCCTGGAATCTGAAGGACGGAGTTGTGCCCCGTCCCGTAGATGCCCTGGTCCGGATCTTTGGCGATCACCAGGTTCTCTTCCGGCACGGTGATCGGTCCGACCGGAGAATCCGAGGTGCCGTACCGCACGCGATAGTTCGGACTGCGCGTGTCGTCTTCGGACCAGAGGAAGTAATAGGTCCCCTGGCGGTAGAAGACGCACGTGCCCTCGCGGAAGGTGCGGTCCGGCGTGATGACCTTGAGCGTGTCGGGATCATACGACACCATGTCGTCGTTCAGTTCCACCACGGCCATGTAGCCATTGCCCCAATAGAGATAGTCCTTGCCACTGACCGGATCGTGAAACACGGCCGGATCGATCTCCTGGCCTCCTCGAACACCGGGTGGCCTCTTGTCGATCAGAGGCTTGCCCGAATCCTTGAAGGGCCCGGCTGGGGCGTCCGCGACAGCCACGCCGACCCGTTGAGATGCGGTGAAGTAATAGTAGTATTTGTAAGCGTTGCCCTGCTTCTTCTCGATGCAACAAGGGGCCCACGCATTGCGATCCGACCAGGTCACATCGGTTTTGAGATTGAGGATGATGCCCTCATCAGTCCAATCCACGAGATCCGTGGACGAGAAGGTCTTGAAGTACGTGCCCGACCACCCGGTGAAACCATCGCTCGTGGGATACAGGTAATACTTCTTGGTCTTGTGCGAGTAGATAATGTCCGGGTCGGCATAGTACCCCGCCAGCACGGGGTTGTTTTTGATGGCGGGAAATCCTTCCGGCATGCCCCATTCTTCTGTCACGGTCTTGAGCTCGGCCCGCGTGATCGGCAGGATCGTGCCGTGACGGGGGTGGAAGTCCATGGAGATGTCATCGTCGATGACTTCGAAGTCCAGCAGATCGCTGCTCCTGGTGAATTGATAGCGGCCCCGAGTGTACACATCGTACATCAAAATCCATTCGTCTCGATGATTCAGTTTGAATATGCAGGAGCCCTCCACAGGGTTGCGTGACCGATCCATCCGGCTCGGGCCGTGCAACGTGTAGCCTGAGGTCAATCGATCCGAGATGGCCAGCTTGATTCCCGGATCGCCATCTTCCGCTTTGTAGAACAGATGGTACTTGCCGTCTTTGTAGATGATGTCGCCATCGATGCAGGCCCGGGTGTTGCTCTCGGCGGGCGGATAGTAAAGCTGTTTGGGTGCGGCTTCGAATCCGGTGAAATCCTCGTTCGCATAGGCGTAGTAGATCGTGTCCGGATCGCGTCCCTGCTTCATCGAGAAATAGACCATATACTTGTCGGCCTGGGGATCGTAAACGGTCTGCGGCGCCCACACGCGATGGACCCTGCCGAATTCGTCCGGATAGGTCTCGGGGATGTTCACCACCGTGGACCTCCAGTGCACCAGATCCGTGGACCTCATCAGGACCAGGGCATAGTTGTTCCATCCCATATCCGGCACGTACAGGTCCGTGGCCACCATATAGAAGGTCTCGCCGTCCTCGGCACGCAAGATGTGGGGATCGCGCAGACCGCCTGTAGAGCTGACGGTTTTCGAATCGAGTATGGGCTTGTTCCCGTTCAGGGCTTTGTAGTTGAATCCATCGGCACTGATGGCGAAATGGATCTGCTCCTGGCCAGGGCCGTTGCCCGTGAAATAGGCGAAAAGATAGGCCACAAGGTCCTTCTCCGGCACCGGCGGGGGGCCCTCCTGAGCCCAAAGCCCGGTCGCACCACACACCAGAAAAGCAAGCGTCGTCAACGTATAGATGTTCCTCGCCATTCGATTCTCCTGTGGGTTGTATGCCTCGCCGGCGGATCTGCGCCACGGAGGCAGTCCAGACCCGGCGTCGGCTTCCAACCGGGAATATGTTTTCTCTCCTTTGGCCTGGTGGCAGCCTTCCGGCCACTGACGTAGCGATTCAGTGGTCGTCCGGCCTCTCCACAGCATGGTAGAGATGGTAGAATATGCCGTCGTGCTTTACAAGCCACCACTTGTCGTTGGGCTCCTTCAGATGCCATGAGCGCACGATGAGGGCGGGCCAGCCACGCCGTATATCGGTCGATACGGGGGCCATCAGGCTGAGCGGAGATCGAACGAAAAGGCGGTCGGCAACGTAGTACTGGAAGACTCGTCCGGCGTGGGGGTAGTCCGGCAGGGGGTGAATTCCTTGACTTGCCCGTTGGCCTGTGGAATAATGCCGCCCATGGCCTTCCTTGGCGGGTGTGGAACCTGTCGCCATCACAAATCGAAATTAACAACGATCTTAGTCTTGGAGATGTTTATGAAACGAGCGAGAAGCCACAAGAACCTCGGTCTCGTCGCTTTGGCGGGATGCCTGGCGATCCTTCTGGTCCTGGGCATCGGTTGCGCCAAGAAGGACTCCGGTGCGGTGGACGCGAATCAGCCTGCGGCTGGCGCCACCAATGAGATGTCGACGTCACCCGAGCCGAATGCCGCCGCGGCCCTGATGGCTCAGCCCGAACCCGAGCCGGCGCCGGACCCGAACGCCGTGATCGTGACGATCAATGGCGAAGAGGTTACTCAAGGACGGCTGGATGAGGCGGTGGATCGCCAGATGCAAATGGCCGGCGCTCAAATGGGAAATCTGCCTCCGCAATATCTCGCCCAGTTCAAGAAGCAGATAAGCAAGAGGATTCTGGGTTCGCTCGTCGATCAAGCGCTGCTCGACCAGGAACTCAAGGCCGCGAATGTCGTGGTGACGGACGAAGAGGCCATCGCGTCGATCGAGGAAAAGGGCGCCCAGCAGAATCCGCCGATCACCATCGATACGCTCAAGCAGATGGTGGAATCCCAGGGCGGTAACTTCGCGGAATTCAAGGAGCAGTACCGCGAGGGTCTGGCACGCCAGAAGTTTATGGAAACCCAGTGGGCAGGCAAGATCGACGTCAACGACGCCGAGGTACAGGCTTACTACGAAGGCCATCCTACCGAATTCGAGGAACCCGAACAGGTTCACGCCAGTCATATCCTGATTACCCCCGATCCGAACGCCGCCGATCCGAACGAGGCCAAGGCGGTCGCCAAAGCCAAAGCCGAAGACCTGCTCAAGCAGATCAAGGGCGGCGCCGATTTCGCGGAACTGGCCAAGGCCAATTCCGATTGTCCATCAAAGGCACGAGGCGGCGACCTGGGCACGTTCGGTCGAAAGCAGATGGTTCCGCCGTTCGAAGAGGCGGCCTTCGCCCTGGCCCCCGGCGAAGTCAGCGACGTGGTCGAAACGCGGTTTGGCTACCACATCATCAAGGTGACCGAGCACCAGGATGCTAAGACGACCTCCCTGGAGGACGCGAAAGAGGGTATCGTTGCGAAGCTCACCAGAATGAAGCAGCAGCAGGTCGTTGAGGGGTTTCTCCAGGGACTCAAGGACAAGGCGACGATCGTCTACGCTCCTGGTTTCGAACCGGCGCCCGCCGCACCGGCCGGGGCCCCGATGACGATCGCGCCGAATGCGAGTTCGTCAGGGAACTAACCGCCATCGCGAATCGATCCGGTTGAATATCAGACAGGGAGCCTCCTCCGATCGAAGGGGGCTCCCTGCTTCATTTCCGAGGTTTCAATACTGGAAACGCCGCAAGGCGAACGGTCACGCCCGGCCCAGCAACGGTTCGACCCGGCGAATCATCTCATCGGCCAGAGTGCTCTTGGCGGCGATGTGCTTCTCAATTTCCGCCACGAAGGCGTCACTTTCAAATGAGCCCCGTACCGCCTCGAAATCCTCGAGACGCGCTCGGTATCTCCGTCGAGCCCGAAACCTATTTGTGCCGTCGGGGCGAATTCCTTCTTCGCATCGGCGTGGAGCTGATTGTCGAGGTCTAGCACGGCCTTTCGCCACCGATTCGTCAGGTCGATGATGTCTTCGGCCTCAATCTCGTGGATCGCTTTGCCGAGCTGCGTGGCGATGGCGTCGGCCGCCCAGGCCCACTCGTAGGCCGGATAGGTTTCGTGCATCGACGCGAATCGGGCTTCCAACTTTTCGAGCGTGTCGATCGAGCCGTTCTCGATATCGTCGAGCAGATGCTCAACCGTCACCTCTGGGACGAACATGCCCGCCAGGTCGATCCAGGTGCCCGGTCCGATGTCGGTCTCAGGCTGCAGCGCGGCGCGTAGATCGGCAAGGGAATTCAGTTCCTTGCCCTCGAGACGACTGAGCAGGCAGTTCCCGAGGAACTTGTCGATGCCTGTCTGGTAGAGCTTGATCCCGCGTTCAAGGGCGGTGCTGGGGATCTTGACGCTGTGGTAGGCAAAGTAGTCGCTGGTCGGTCCGGAAGTCTCCTTGAGCCGGCTGAGCAGATCGCGCCCGTTGGTCATTTTCTGAATGGTGTACGGGCTGAGCAGCTTGAAATTGATGTGGTCCAGCTTTTTCGAGTCCTTGCGGCGGTCCCGTTGGGGCCACTTGCGGGCATCGCGGACGGTTCCGACGCTGCGCAGATTGACACCCGGCGCCAGTACGCTCTGATCCTCGTGCTCGATCAGGTAGCTGAAGGGCAGGTCCGAGGTGTCGGAGTTGCGGTAGTGCCTGCCCATGACCGCAGTGAAGGCGCCGACCTTGGCGGGCCAGAGCATGTAGGAATCACTTCCCGTCTTGCAGCCCCGCTCGACGACGCCCTGATGAACGGGCCCGAGCTTGTAGCGATGGTTGCTCTGGTTGGTTCCGCTGCCCGCGTTGACGAACGAGAACAGCCCGGCGATCAGCAGTGTGGATTTGTGGTGCGTCACCGTATAAGGTCCGGCGAAAATCGAACAGGCCTCGCCATGGAAGCCGCCGCAGTTGGCGAAGAACACCGAATGCTCGGCCGAGTATTCCTTGGCCAGCACGGAACCCTGCCCGATGAAGCAATCATAGATGATGGTGCCATCGGTGATTCGCGACCCGCTGGAGACGATGAAATCCTCGGCGTAGACCCCGGGTCCGATATAAACCGGGTCTTCCGGGCTGCTGTTGATCGATCCGTTTTCGAGTCGATTGACGCCCTCGACGACCGCGGCGGGCCCGATCCTGACGTTCTTGAGCATACCGCAGTTCGTGATGCGGGCGCCCTGGCCGATCCACCCCATGGACGATGTCACTGAGGCGGCGTAGTTGGCAATCATCCCTTTGAGCTTCTCGATCACCACGGGCCGGTGGCGATAGAAGGCGAGAACGTAGCCCGTGTGTGCCGAGAGGCGATCGTAGATGGGAATCTCGCGCCCGCCACCTTCGTTGACGACGGGAACTTCCTTGCCGTTGCCGAACGAGCAGGGCCCTTCGACGGCGAGCAGATCGATGTTGTCGATCACCGCATCGGCCTCGATGACGTAGTTGGCGATGTAGCTGCGGGCGTGACCGATGTACGCGTTGTCGCCAACGGTGCAGTTGTGAAGCGTGGCGTGGTAGATGCCCGTTGGCTTTGTTACACCTCCGAAGAAGCTGATGTGCGTGTCGAAGCGTCCGAGTTTAACGTCGCCAGAAAAATTCGCGTGGGCCACGCGCTGCGCGCAGAACTTTTCGGCCACTTGAAGACGCGACCAGTCCGCACAGAGACATCCCTGGCTGGTGAGCTGGGAGATCTCTCCGGCCGATAAAGATCGCCAGTGCGACACTGTGACGCTCCTTTCTCTGTGTTGAGGGCGGCACCACGAGCGTTACGTGACGCCGCAAAGTCGAGCCGGGCGCATACTGGAACCCGCGTACCATAGTTTCGTCGGCAAAAAAGGCCAGGATGTTCACTCGAACGCACGGTTGGACAAGGTTATCGTATAGAATTATCGCATGGATTGAAGGGAGGAATGTCACGTCGGTTTAGCTTAGGCAAATTCCAACAAATTTTGAAGGTACACACTGGTAAGCGTCGATGTAGTGGTATATAAAAGGCAGGCCCTTTTGGAAACCTATTGAATCTGCAAGGTGTGGGGCGCAGTACCCCTGAGGCAATATGGGAAGTAATCGAAAACGGATGTCGAACCAGCCAAGGGTAGTTAAGGTTTTGGCAGCACTGCTAATCTCCATGACGACTGGAGCCGTCGTGTTGATGGCGCTGGGAGATAATCCCCCTTCCGCAGGTCCATTTTGTCTTTCCGCTTATTATCGTCTCGATTCCGTCGACCATGCGTTGCGCAGCCGGATGGATCCGACGCTCCGCCATTGGCATAGTATTGAAATCGCGTTCAGCGGCACCAAGGGTGGCAACATTCAACGCTTGGCGGCGGCCAAAGGACTGGCCGACTCGGCTAATCTCGATTGCCATTTCGTCGTGGGCAACGGGGTCGGCGCCAACGACGGTGAAATCCAGACCACCGAAAGCTGGTTGAGCCAGCGAGCGATCCGTCCTGTTGCCGATGGGCAGGGCGATGACCACACGATTCGTGTCTGCGTCATCGGAAACGGTGTCTCGTCGCTGCCGACCGACTACCAGCTCAAGCGGCTGGAAACGCTGCTCGAATCGCTGTGCCGCAAGTTCGAAATCTCGCCCGACGCGGTTTACCTTCCTCGCGACTGCCAGTAAATACTTCCCCCTCGCGTTACAATCCACCCTGCCTGTCGAATCAACCTTGGCAGGTCCCTGTCTGATCTTGTCCCGGGAATCGGTGTACGATGCATACTCTACCGGGTCGAATGTCTATCGGAAAACCGGTAGATTATCAGCCCCAGGGCAAGCGTGGCGACCATGACGACCAAGCTGATCCGGCGGTCTGCGTCTGCAACCGCGTATTTGATTGCGCTGTGGATCAGCAGCAGGCAGACGGCGCTGAAGATCAGAGGTGTGACGGGATAGCCGATGACGCGGTAGGGGCGCTCGATCCGCGGCTCCTTGATGCGCAGAACGATCACCGACAGCGATGTGGCCAGGTAGAACCCGTAGACCGCTACGGCCATGTACAGAATCGCCTGGATGTAATCCCCGAAGATCAGGATCAGGCACAATGCGATTGCACCCTGCACTGCCAGTGCTGGTATGGGCGTTCCCGTGCGTGCGTGCCAGTTGCCCAGTGCTCGGAACAGGCGATGGTCGGCGCCGAGGGCGTAGCTGATCCGGGCGCCGGTGAAGACCAGGCCATTGACGGCGCCCAGCGCGGAGATGCAAACCAATGCGCTGATCAGCCTCGACCCGATCGTCGGAAAGACCGTCGATACGCTCTCACTGGCGACCGCCTGAGAGGTGGCCAGGCCTTTGTAGCCCAGGCTGTAGATGAAGGCGCCGTTGACCAGCAGGTACAGCGTCATGACGGCGACCGTGCCCGCCACCAAAGCGCGAACGATGTTCTTACGCGGGTTCTTCACCTCGGCGGCGACGTAGGCCATCTCGTTCCAGCCGCCATAGACGAAGAGCACGAAGATCAACGCCAGGCTGGCCGGCAGGGGAGTCACCTCGACGGCGGACTCCGCCTTGCCCGGGCCGACCAGAGCGATGGCGACAATGGCCAAAAGCCCGATTGCCTTGACGGTCGTCAGAAGATTCTGTGTCCACTTGCCCAGCTTGACGCCCGCGATGTTGATCAGCGTCAGCACGACCACGGCCGACCCGGCCAGGACCCGTTGACTGATCTGCGGGTGCGCCGCCAGCGGATCGTAGATCGCCCGGCCATAGGTGGCGAAGGCAAAGGCCATCACGGCAATATCGCTCGGCCGGACCACGGTGAGCTGGGCCCACCCGAACAGGAACCCGGCCCAGCGCCCATAGGCCTTGCTCAGGTAGACGTAGTCGCCTCCTTCCTGCGGATACGCCGTGGCCAGTTCTGCGTAGCCCAGCGCCCCGCAGAGCGACAGAAGACCTCCGATGGTCCAGATGGCGAGCACGCCCCACGTGGAGCCGGCGCCTTTGGCCACATCGGGGGCCATCTGGTAAATGCCCGCGCCGATGATGATGCCGACGATGATGCACGTCGAGTCAAAGAGCGACAGTTCCTGTTTCGGCGCTACACGCATAGACTGTTCGCTCCAGAATCCATTCGACAGCATCCGTTCGATCGCGGACCGTTCCTCTGCGGCGAGGCGATTCTACTCTATGGTCCGCTTCTTGAGTGTAATGCTTACACCGCCACCTTCGCTATAGAAAACGGTTTCGAGGTCGGGGCTGGTCGTGATGGCCTTGATGTATTCGGGGTCGGCCATGCCCGGGGTGATGTTGTGCGCGACGATCAAGCCGCCAGGTCGGACCTTGGGGAGCAGCTTGTTCAAATAGTCCAGATAGCCTTCCTTGTCGGCGTCGATGAAGACCATATCGATCGACCCGGCGACCTCCGCCACCTTCTGGTGGGCATCTCCCATCACGATTGTGATGATGTCGTCGACGCCCGCTCGTTTGAAGTTTTCACGCGCCATCGCGGCTCGACCCTCGTCGATCTCGAACGTCATGAGCTTGCCCTTGGTGGCCTTCAACGCCAGGGCCTGCCAGATTCCTGAATAGCCGTTCGAAGTGCCGATCTCGACGATCTGCCTGGCGTCGATGGATTCGGCCAGCAGTCTCAGCAGCCGTCCATCGGCGATGGGCACGTTCATATTGCCTGCACTCTGGTTGCGATCCATGTCGTCCAGCACGTCGAGAATCTTCTGCTCAACCGGGCCTTTGGCCTTTGGCGGTTCGTTTTGCATGCTCATACCTCTGCCGCCGGGGCCAAACGGCGGGCCTCCGGGCCGACGCCGGCCTCCGCGGTCGGGCTGGGCCACGAGCAGTCCGGTGGCAATCAACAATGTCGCTCCCGTCAAACCGAGTGCCATTCGTCTCGAAATGTTTCTCGCTCCTTTCCAGGGGGTTCGTCCTTGGCATTGTCGGCCGGAAGTGTCCGCACCCCGACCGCTACGACGTTCACCCGTGTAGTGGGTAGGGAGCGAGGGAGGTTACTATGCTTTCCCGAAGTGGCTCAGAAGCCCGAAGTCCTTTTCCCTGGTGAGCACGACCCAGCCTCGCCAGTCCTTCTTCTCGATGCGCACGGGCTCGGTCCGTTGCACATCGGCGAGCCAGACGAGAAATCCGCATTTGCGGTCGATCATCTCGGCCCAGACGGTGTCGCTGCCTCCGATGGCGTGGCCATACTTCTGCTTGATTTCGGTGATTCGCTCGGGTGTCAGATCGTGATAGCACTTCACGTCCGCCACCGTTGCCGTCGCGCAGACGGGGCCTCCGCTGACCTTGAGGAATAGGAAGTCGCCTGCGTGGACCCGCCCGAACGCGGGTGTCTTGGCGCGGGTCAGGCGTGATTCGATGGTCTTCTCCCCCCGCAGGATCATCTCCAGATAAGGTTTCTTCAAGATGACCAGGTGATAATCCACAATTCGCTTCCTGTGATCACATCGTTCGAATCATCCTGGCCACGGCCCGGATGTGTTCGGGACCCGTGCCGCAACAGCCGCCGACGATCTGAGCGCCGGCGCGAATGCACTTTGCGATGCCTTCCGCGAATGGCTCGGGTCCCATGTCGAAGACTGTCTGGTCGCCGACGAGTTTGGGCTTGCCTGCGTTGGGTTGAGCGAGGATCGGCTTGTCGATGGCTTCCTTTAGCAGCGCAACGATCGTGGCCATTTGATCTGGATCGAGATCACCGCAATTGGCTCCGACGACATCGGCTCCGGCCTCGGTCAGTTGCGTGGCGCATTGCTCTGCGGTGTCACCCATCATGGTCCGGCCGCCTTTGTCCTCGGTCTGGAATGCGATGGAGGCAATCACGGGCAGCGAAGAAATCTCCTTACATGCGTGCACCGCCACGACCGCCTCCCGCAGGTCGAACACGGTCTCGATGAGGAAGCCATCGATTCCCGCATCGGCCAGAATCTGGGCCTGTTCCCGAAAGGTCTCACAGAATTGCGTCTCGCTGTATGTGCCATACGGCTGGAGAAGCTGACCTGTCGAACTCATGTTGCCCAGGACGTATTGGCCGCAACCGGTCGCCTGATCCGCCAGCTTGGCGCCGGCGCGGTTGACCTCTTCGACGGACACGTCGACGTGGTGCGTCTCGATGTAGATGCCGTTCATCGTCAGCGTGTTGGTCGTCAGGAGATCGCAGCCGCAACAGGAGTAGGCCTGATGGATTTTGAGGACGGCATCGGGCGATTCGAGGTTCGCCTGTCCTCGACCCATGAGCCCTTTCTTGTCCAGTTCCGTGCCCATGGCCCCATCCAGCAGGACGACGGACTTGCTCTTCAGCAGGTTCAGGAAGCTCACAGCCATCCCTCCGTTTCTCAGTGACGCTCTACGTATTGCTCGAGACGCCCATGGCCTGGATCGCACGCTTGATCTGGTCGAGATTTTCGTACAGGACCGCTTTCATTCCGGCTTCGACCGCGCCGTCGACGAAGATCTGTTTGTCGTCGATGAACGCGCATCGTGACGGGGACACGCCAAGCCTGGTTGCGGCGGTTTCATAGATCTGCCGTTCAGGCTTGAATGTCCCTTCGGCGCAGGAGAAGATCGCTGCATCGAACTCGTCGTACTGCAATTCCAGGAAGAACTCCATCGCGGCTGCTTCCGTGTTCGACAGCAGGGCGGTCTTGTATCCATCCCTGCGCAGTTGACCGGCCCAGTCGAAGACTTCCCGTCTGGGCGAGTAGACCGTGCGGAAGGCCTGGCCCCACAGGGACGGAATCTCCGGCGTCGGACGATTCAGGTCGGCGCAAACCCGTTGCCAAAACTCGTTCTCGGGAATCTGGCCTTTCTGGAAGGGGTCGCCATGCCGGTTGTGAGCCTGCTGGTAGTCGGCGACGCTGACCCCCAGCGCGTCGGCGCAATGCGACATCAGGCCAGGTGCGGGGTTGTCGATCAGTACACCGCCCCAATCGAATAGAATTGCCTCGATTTGTTCCATCAAACACCAAGATCAGATCAAGCGTCAAAATGCAGATATCAGAACGGAGGAATCGCCCCTGGCGACGCCACTTGGACCAATCGCTCGCGAGGCGAACTCCGCACCGCCTGTAACCGGACGATACAAGCCGGGCAATCGCAGATCAACAGATTTCTCGTCTCTGCGGGAGGCCGTCCTTGTGACGGCGTGCCGTTGCCCCTTATAATCGCGGGCGAACCGGGTTCACGATGCAGGTCTTCCTATGGAATATGTTCTGATAGCTATCGCAAGTGTTATTGTCGGCGCCGCCGGGGCGGCGCTGGCCGTTTACGGCGTCTCTCGTCGCAGGATCGGTGCGCTCGAGCAGCAGCATTCGACCGAAACGGAGGCGCGGATCATTGCCGAGCAGCGCAGCGCCCGGATTCCTGAACTGGAGTTGCAGATCACGACTCGCGAGGGTCAGATCACCGATCTTCAACAAGAATGTTCGGCGTTGCGCCTGAACGCACCGGGTTGATGACGAAACTCGAAGAGCAGGAAAAGGCGACCAAAGAGAAGCTCGCCTTGCTGGAAGAGGCCAAGAATAAGCTCTCCGACGCGTTCAAGGCCCTCTCGCAGGAGGCGCTCAAGAGCAACAGCACGCAGTTCCTGGAGCTGGCCAAGACCAATCTCGACAAGTACCAGGAAGGGGCCAAGAGCGAGTTGGAGAAACGACAGAAGGCCATCGATGAACTGGTCAAGCCGCTGAAAGACTCGCTGACGAAAGTCGATGAGAAGCTCGGGCTGGTCGAGAAGGCCCGCGCGACGGACTATGAGAAGCTGGCCGACCGCATGCGGGCGATGGTGGAATCGGAGGAGAAGCTGCGAAAAGAGACGGGCAACCTCGTGACGGCGTTGCGCCGGCCCGATGTGCGCGGACGCTGGGGCGAGATTCAACTCAAACGCGTGGTGGAAATCGCGGGTATGGTGGAGTACTGCGATTTCACGACACAGGAGTCCGCTTCCGTTGGCACGGGACGCATCCGGCCCGACATGATCGTAAAGCTGCCCAACGATCGCATCGTGGTAGTGGATTCCAAGACGCCCCTCGATGCCTACCTCGCGTCGATCGAGGCGGTGGACGAGGTGACGCGCAAAGAGCAGCTCAAGCGGCACGCCGGGCATGTGCTCACCCAGATGCAGAACCTTGGCGCCAAGGCCTACTGGGACCAGTTCGCCCAGGCGCCGGAGTTTGTCGTGATGTTCCTGCCTGGCGAGATGTTCTTCGGCGCGGCGCTGGAGCAGGAGCCGCGGCTGATCGAGATGGGTGTCGAGAAGAAGGTCATCCTCGCGACACCGACGACGTTGATCGCCTTGCTCCGCGCCGTCTCCTATGGCTGGCAGCAGCAGCGGATTGCAGAGAACGCCCAGGTTATCAGCGATCTGGGCAAGGAACTGTACGATCGGATTCGCGTGCTCGCCGGGCACTTCGACGACATTGGCAGAAACATCGATCGCGCCGCCGAGGCGTACAACAAGGCGGTCGGCTCGATGGAGAGCCGTGTTCTCGTCTCCGCTCGCAAGTTCAAGGAACTCGGCGCCGCCGGCGGCCCCGATCTCGACGTCCCCCGCACCGTCGACGCCCGCACTCGCGCCTTGCAGGCCCCGGAATCCGATCAGAACGGCAAACGGCGGTTCTCAGTCTCTCGACAATCCGTAGGGTGGATTCTTAATCTACGCGCTGGCTTTGCGGGACAAGGATGCCCTGCTCGCCTCCGAGCATTTCGCCTTTGCCTGTGAGGAACCAGCGTCCGGTCAGGGCGGCGGTCACGGCGTCGAGTTCATCCCCCGTCATCTCGATCTTCAGGCCCTTGACGCCAAGGTCTTCAAGGCCACGCAGCAGACCCGCCCGGTCTCGATGCTGACGAGGGATGCTGCCAGATGTCCTGCGCTGCTCCCGGGATAGCATTCGACCACAGGATAGCCCTGGGCTTCAATCTTCGCCTTCAGCGCCAGGCCCCGTTCGGTCAGCATGCGCATCGGGCCCAGGGTGATAGGGAAGAATCGAATCTTGCGATTCTGCAATTCGCGATCGCATTCGCGCAGATGCTCGCCCTGGCGGTCGTGAATCGTCTTGCGTCCGGGCGGCAGACTCAGCGGCGCGTCGATCGGGACCAGATCGGGCTTCGCTTGCTCGATGATGGCGAGAATCTCATCATCACCATGTGCTATCTGCGCTTTCGCCTTTAGACCCGTTAGCACACACACGCCCGTCGCCCGACGAGGCGATCCTGCCAGGTCGACACCTACGACAACCATCTGTTTCTGGCGGGACATGATGACATGGCCTCCGGGGGTGGGCAAGTCAGCGACTACCGTCCGGTAAATTCGCGGACGACTTTGAGAGTCTTGCCCGTGTCCTGCATCTCGAAGATGTGGGGCTGGGCGTCGCGGTTATTGGGCGAGTGCAGCACCATCATCAGCGTCCCTTCGAACGTGGTGAAGAGCATGCCATGGCCGCCATCCTTGGCGTAGATCGGTTCATCCTGCTGCCGCCAGGGCCCGGCGAGTTTGCCCGAGTCGGAGATGGCGATCCCTGTCGTGTAGCCCGTATAGCCACCACTGGTCCAGATCATGAAGAGCTTGCCCGACTTGCTCGTGTACAAGTACGGGCCGTCCGTGACATGGCATCCATACTGATCCGATTTGCGGCTCCACTTGGCGTCGCTGCCGTGGAACAGACGTTTGGGCTCGCCCACGGTCTCCGAGAGGTCGTCTTTGAGCTGGACGTATTCGACCGTCCCGTCCTTGATCTGTACCCATTCGTGGCAGAAGACCATGTAGGGTGTTCCACCCTCGACCCATAACGTGCCATCGAGCGTCATCATGTCGGTCGGCAGGGTCGAGTGATTGGCGAAAGGGGTGAAGGGGCCGGTCGGCTGGTCCGAACCCAGGATTTGGGAGCCGCGCGTCACGCGGGGCAACCAGTCGCGCCATTGCTCGGGGAATCGGTTGCGGGTGTCGAACGTCAGGAACAGGTAGTATCGGTCTTTGTACCGGTGCATTTCCGGCGCCCAGATGTTGATGACGCGGATGTCACCCCAGATATCTTCGGGCGTCCGGAAGATTGTCTTCGGGCCTTGCCACATCTTGAGGTCTCTGCTGGTGTAGGCCCGGACACTGTTCCACCCGGGGCCGATCATGTAGTAGGTCTGACTGCCGGGATCGGGCAGGATGCACACGTCTCGCATGTGGATTTCCGAGAGGTGAACGATATCGTTGGAATCCTGCATCATTCGGCGCCGCTGCGCCCCGCCGGGACGGTTGAGACCAGAACCAGCACCAGAATCAGACCTGTTCTTCGCATGGTGATCGCCGCTCCTTTCGTTCGCATATCTTCCGGCCCTCGCACCCCGACCCCGATCGCTTCGTTGGATCTCTGCGACATCGGCACGGTATCCGAGTCCTATCTTAAACGCAGGCGAGGGAAATGCAAAAGGAGAAGTGAGACGCGATGGGACGCAGTTCTACCGCGGCGGGTCGGGACCAGATGGCCGGTGCGGAACGCTGTCCCTTCGGCGTCGTGGGTCGAGGGGATACAATGGATTGAGCAGAGAGTTTGGGGCTGAGGGAACGCATCCCACAGCCCCATAATCCTCATCGCTTAGCAAGAATGAAGGAGAAATCGCAAGTTCACGGCCCAGCCAGACCGCGTCAGAACCTTATGAGGCCCGGCGTCGACGATGTGGCGCCGTCACAGTCCTGCCGAGGCCGCCGCTGGGGCAAGCTACGTCGATCACACCAAGGTCAGCTGCCCACGTCCCGGCCGGGGGGGTATGAGCGGGTGATGTGAGGGGGATCTCTGCCTGTTCACGGCTGCGTCGACAGTGCAGAATTCGGTTTGACTGCACCATGGGCGATACGTTCTTGGTTTGTTCGTCCTCTGGTTCAGAGCGTTCCGAAATGCGTACGGGTTTCGATATCGGCTCCGGCTGCGAACAGAGTGACTGTCACGTTACTGTCACTGTCACTGCACAGACAGTGTGGCATCATGCAATTCTAACCTGATGTTGATAAAGTCCACCTGATATTGGGTCGACACATTCATGCAGGCGCCCTGACACTCCGGGGGAATCCCCTGGAGGATCGCGGAGGACATCGCAACGATTCACTTGTCTCAAAGGGAACCTCGCGAATACTCCGGAGAGGGTCGACGTACCCAGCGCGTTGTCCAAACGGTGCCACACGGTTGGAAAGGAACAGTGGTCCGACGGATTGGTGGATGAAGCCGGATCGTACGTGCTCACTTCAGGCAGAAGCAAGGGGCTACCATGTTGAACAACGCCAAACTCAGAACGAAGCTGATGGTGATGGGAATCTCTCTGACGGCGCTGCCGCTGGCGGTCGCCTCGGCGGTCGTGCTTCTTCAGAATGCCAGGATGTCGTCGGCTGTCGACAAGGAAACGACGGAGCTGGCGCTGACGGATCTGGATCATCTCGTGCAGGGGGTCCATGCAATGTGCGACGCCCATCAGGAGGTGCTTCAGAACTACGTCAATTCCTGTTTGAATGTGGCCAGCGGGGTGTTGACTAACGCCGGCGCTGTAGGGTTTGCGGACGAGACTGTGCCGTGGAATGCGGTCAATCAGTACACGAAGCAGTCGTGGCGGATGAACCTTCCCAAGATGTTGGTCGGAGAGACATGGCTGGGCAAGATTGCCAGTGCTGATGAGATGGCGCCGGTTGTGGACTCGGTACAGAATCTCGTCGGAGGGACCTGCACGATCTTCCAGAGGATGAACGACGCCGGTGACATGCTGCGCGTCAGTACGAACGTCCGGAGATTGGATGGATCGCGGGCGATCGGCACCTATATCCCCAGGACCAATCCCAACGGCAAGGCAAACCCGGTGCTGTCGAGCGTGCTTAAAGGTAAGACGTATCGAGGCCGTGCGTTTGTTGTCAATCAGTGGTACATCACCGCCTACAAACCGATCCATGACGCGGCCGAGGGGATCGTCGGGATGCTCTATGTCGGCGTCCCGGAAGCAGAGAACACGAAAGGACTGCGGCGCAATATCGGCGAGATCCTGATCGGTCAGACCGGTTACGCTTACATCTTGAACTCGGACGGTACGTACGTGGTTTCCAAAGACGGCACGCGGGATGGTGAGAGCATCTGGGAGGCCAAGGACGCCGACGGCAACTACTTCATTCAAGAAATCTGTGCCAAAGCCACGGCGCTCGAACCAGGACAGATTGCCGAACAGCAGTATCCCTGGCAAAACGCCGGGGAGGCGGCGCCGCGACTCAAGATCGCGCGGCTCATGTACTTCGAGCCGTGGGATTGGGTGATCGGCGCCGGCGCGTACGAGGACGAAGTGTATGCCGCCCGGACGCGCATCGCCCGGATCGGCGCGACCAGCACCGTTGTCCTCATCGTGTTGGGGGTCGTGACATTGCTCGTCACGACGGGTGTCTGGTTTTTCGCTGCTGGCGGCATTGCGGGATGCCTCCACGGCATCGTCGCGCGACTCTCCAAAGGGGCCGAGCAGGTGGCGGCCGCTTCGGGGCAGGTTTCGGCCGCGTCACAGTCCTTGGCCGAAGGGGCCACCGAGCAGGCGGCAGGGCTCCAGCAAACCTCTTCCAGTATCGAGGAGATGACCTCGATGACGAAGCACAACGCCGACAACGCGCAGGAAGCCAAGACGCTGTCATTTGAGGCTCGCAAGTCTGCCGACGCCGGCGCGGATGCCATGTCTCATCTCAACGAGGCGATTGGGCAGATTCAGAGCAGTTCCGACGAGACAGCGAAAATCATCAAGGTCATCGATGATATCGCGTTCCAGACCAACCTGTTGGCGCTCAACGCGGCGGTGGAAGCGGCACGCGCCGGCGAGGCCGGCAAGGGATTCGCCGTCGTGGCCGAAGAAGTCCGCAATCTGGCGATGCGTTCGGCCGAGGCGGCCCGGACTACCTCCGACATGATAGAGGAATCCGTTCAGAATGCGCAGAACGGGGTGAGTATTGCGGATAAGGTCACCAAGGTCCTTAGCGATATCGTTCAGGGTGTCACCCGAACCACAGAGCTGATCGGTGAGATTGCGACCACGTCGCAGGAGCAGGCGCAAGGCGTCGACCAGATCAACAGCGCCGTCGGGCAGATGGACAAGGTGACTCAACAGAATGCGGCCAATGCCGAGGAGAGTGCCAGTGCCTCCGAGCAGTTGAGCAGTCAGGCGGGACGCGCTTAACGAAATGGTTGGCGAGCTGAGCGTGCTGATCGGTGGGGCCCGGGCAGATCGGACTGAGCAGGGGGATCGCCAGCCCGTGTCCGGCCGATATGGCAGGTCTGACGAACTCTATCATCGGATCAGTGGTGGATCAGGTCGTAGCATGCCTGTCTAAAGGCCAGGCTGTTTCAGTCTGGCGCCTGCTCCTGATTCATATGACGTGCAGCGGTGGCGGGATGACTCATCACCGCGAGCGTCTCGAATCTGCCTTCAGTGCCCGCGGCCGAGAGGCTCATTCTCGTCCTGAGGAGAATCCCTCGGTTGCCTGTAGCCCTGGATCATCTTGTAGGCCGTCAGGAGGGCAAAGGCGACAAACGAGTGCAAGACCAGCCACCGGCTTCCTCGTCGCAGCAGGCGTAAGACTCCGTGTCGTCTTCGTCGTAAAGGATCTCGTCCGAGATGTCCCAGCCTATAGACCCCAAATATAGGTGCCCACGGCGCCGGGCTGGAGGCGGATGCCGGCGTATCGGCCGTCGTGCTGAATCCGGAAGGATCGCGTCGACCAGGTCGTGTTGGCGACGATCAGGACGATCTCACCTTCCGGTGTCCTGAACGCCACGTTCGGAAGTACCTGCGTGTGCTCGATGACCGTGGCGCGGATCAGGCCCGGCCGCTCTTCATCTTCCGTCAGGCTGACGGTCGGGTCATTCGTATTCGTCGAGGCGATGCGAACGGATCCGGGCCGAACGAACTTCGACGCGTGTGCGATGGTGTAGTACGCGATGTTGCGGGTCACTTCGTCACCGTCGAGCGTGACAGCCCCTTGGCACATCGAGCAGCCTCCGTTGTCGGTGTGCGGGTCGTTGAGCGGATCGGCTGCCAGGTTCCAGAGGATCACGTTGCGACTCCAGTTGCGCGTGACATCCACAATCATGCGTTTGACACTCGCAGCGATGGCGATCTCCGAACTGCCCGGTCGTTCGACGACCATCTGCTCCGTGAAATACAGATTCTTGTCGGGTCTCGCCATATGTACGATGCTCATCGCGCCCAGGTTGCCTCCGTAATGGTGGAAGCCCGAGCCATCGGCAAAGGCCGAGATGGCGGGATCGCTCAGCAACGCGAGCGGATAGTCGAAGCGGTCACAGTTGTGATCGAAGAGAATCAGCTTCGTGGTCAGATTCGCTTTCTTGAAAGCGGGAATCAGATGATCTCGGATGAACTCACGCTGTTCCGACAAAAACCAAGGCATGCTCGGCGTATTCTTCGAATTCAGTGGCTCGTTCTGAATCGTGATCGCGTCGATCGTGATGCCCTCAGCCTTCATGGCCTGGATGTACTTGACGAAGTACAGCGCGTAGACGCCGTAGCATTCCTTCTTCAGGTGACCACTACGAATGTTCTGGTTCGTTTTCATCCAAACGGGGGCCGACCACGGCGAGGCCATGATCGTGACGTTGGGGTTGATCGCCAGGATTTGCTTCATCACCGGGATCAGGTCTTTCTTGTCCTGGCCCAGGTCGAACTGCTTCAGCTCGTAATCGGCCTGGCCTTCGGGCAGGTCGTCGTAGGAGAATACGAAGCTGTTGAGATCCGAGGAGCCGATCGTCAGGCGGAGGTAGCTGATGCCGATGCCGTCGGCATCGGTGCCGAACAATTCGAACAGCAGCTTGGCACGGGCCTCGGCGCTCATCTTGACCAGGTGTTCGGCACTGCCTCCGGTCAACGCAAATCCAAAACCGTCCATCGTCTGATACGCCTGACGGTCATCGACCACGATGGTGACGCCACGTCCTCGGCTCTCGTTGCGAAAGCGACTCGTTTCAGGCTGTCTTTCAAATAGCGCCAATCGGTCCGGTGTCGTCACCCAGCTTTCGATTTCACCCGGATCGCGGTTCGCGCCAAGAGCCCCCGAGCTAAGAAGTACAAAGACCGCGACGAGTGAAAGGATGGCCGAACGTCCTGACATGACACAACTCCTCAACGTGTTTCGAGCATCTCTACGATTCATATCCGGAGTCTCGCGCACTCGCCTTCTGCGTTCCAGAAATCGTGCCGGTCCCGTCGACTATTCTAACGCCGTTGTCTGCTCACGGCTAGTCTTCTGGGGTCGACATTCCACATCATCGTTCTATGGATGCTCGACGGTTCCAAGGAGCCGATCCAATTCGGATTGCAGTTCGAGGAAGTGGCCGGCGGCGCGGACGACTCCATCCTGATCGATGACGACACAGTAGGGAATGCCGCCCTGGTATCCGACGGGGTTCTTCTGCCGGTCCTGCCATCCGTGACGAAGGGCGGTCCAGCCGGACGTGTCGACCTTCTTCTCCCAGACCTCGGGGAGGTAGTCGACGCTGAGAGCAACGAATACGATGTCCTGTCGATTCGCATACTTGTCTGCGAGCGCGTTCAGGTCGGGCAGCGAGCGGATGCAGGGACCGCACCAGCTCGCCCAGAAGTCCAGGATTACGACCCTTCCTTTCAGATCGGAGAGTCGACCGACCTGACCGTTTCGCCAGTCGATGGTGATGCTGACCGATGGGCTCGCCGACCTCGATGTTCATTCTCTGACGGCCCACCACAAAGTCCACAGAGATCGTCGCATCGTCGCCCGCCCATTCGGGACGCAGCATCAGGGGACTCTCGCTGCACCAGAGGACTATGCCCATGTTCGGACGGATGCCTGTGAACTCGAACCGACCCTCGCGGTCGGTCCTGGTGGCAGGGTAGTACAGCTTTAGATCCAATCGCTTCTCGGGACTCGGTGTCAGGCAGACGGTCTTTCGTCTTAGCGGTTTGCCTTTGGCATCATATGCCACGCCTCGGACAGTCAGGTCGCCCGGCTCGACGGTGGTATCGATTTCGGGATAGTTCGGCTCGAAGCGGTTGACCGTGGCAGGCCTGATCTCCACGACGCGATCCTCGTACAGCATGGGCGTGTGGTTCTTGAAGTGCTTCGAGGCATCCGCCGTGCGGGCCGATATCTGGTAGGTGCCTGCTGCCAGTCCTTCGACCTTCACGATGCTCGGCTTCTTCACCTTGTTGGGCATCGCCCAGGAGAGGAACGTTCGTTTGCCATCACTGATGATCTCTCTCAGCAGCATCACTTGGGCCGGGATGGTCTCGACGTCCTTCGGTGGATGACGCAAGTCGTATTCGAACGTCGTCGGAATCCCGGGGAGAAGGAAATGCGAAGTCCTTCCTTTGCGAGGAAGGGCTCGGACAAGTATCCGTACATCTTCTCCGATATCCAGCCGACGACGTAGCGCTTGCCGGACTTGAGCGTACACGTCCACTGATTATGCCCAGTCTCTTCAACCGCGATGAAGTCGGGCGAAGAGGGATTGACGAGATAAAGCGCGCGGGCAGTGTTCTCCGCCGATGCGACCACAGGCGTCCCTTCAACCGTCGTGCCCTCGAGGGCCAGTGTCACCGTAACGTCAGGCTCAGGCGAATTTTGCACTTGCGGCGGATCTGTTTCGGTCGCGCCGCGGGCCATCGATTGTGCACTGGCCAGAACTGCAATAACAACCATGTAGATGAAGCAGGCTCTCCCATCCATTTGTCACCTCCACGAGTTAACGTTGTCCAATGCTATGGTTTTTGTTCCGACACCTGGCCGTCCTCCGTCGTCCGGATAATGCGTTCGTAACCGCTCGGATCGAAGGCGTCGCCCGAAGGCACGACGTCGTAAGGGATGCCCTCGCGAAGACAGTGTGCGATTTCCCGGACGGCGGGCGTCAGGACCTCCTGATACGTCAGGTCATGGTCATTCTTGCGGTCGAGCGGATAGATGTGCGTGCCCCACGTGAACATCTGCCAACAGGTGGGCAGGCTGTAGCTATAGGGGATGACAATGGCCGTCGTGGCAGCCCGCCGCAGCGCGTCCAGGTCACGAGTCGGGCGGTTCTCTGCGTAGTCGGTGATTTCTCTGGCGAGGCGAAGCTGTTCGACGTACGGAACGTGATGATCGTGGTCTGATGTCCAGAACCAGATGAATTCGGCGCCGAGATCGTACGCCAGTTTCATCGACGGCAGACGCAGTGGTGGTTCGGCCTGACCATAAATGCTCATGCCCCACTTGGAGCCGAATACCCGGGCCGCGCCGCGCATCTGTGCATAGGACCACATGAAAAGGTTTTCCGGCGTGACGGGGATCTCGACGTCGAACGTCTCGTTGATCCGCTGGAGCATCAGGATCTGTTCCGAGTCGGTGTTCGGATCGATTCGCCAGCGGCACTCCTGCACGATCCCGTATGGGTTGGCCTCCAACTGGTAATAGCTCGTCTCGATGTAGGTTTCCCAGATGGGCAGGGCGGGTTCGGTCAGCGTCAGCGTGCCGAGGTCGATGCCGTGTTTGAGAAGCCATTGGTGATACTCGGTCGAGTTGAGTTTCTCGGCGATGTGCTCGTGAATCATCTGCACCGCCTGTGCCAATGACGCATTCGGAGGGTACTTACCCGCCAGGCGGCAGGCCGGCTCGTCGATGAACATGCGCAGCCGAGAAAATTCGGACGATACAACTCCTCCGGAAATGCGATGTCCGAAGTGTGCCCATCGTAGAAGACGGGACGGTGGCAAATCCATCCGACCTGTTCGTCGCGAGCGGTGAAGTAGTTGATCCCCGCCGCGATCATCTCGTCGTAGTCCGCCTTCGTGAAAGGGATATAGGTGTAGTTGCTCTTTCGGTCTTTGCGTCCCTTACCGTCGTCACGGAAGTTCCGGCTGGTGCCGATGATCAGATCGCTACGCAGCACGAGCCGCCTTATCTCCGATGGAGGCGAGGCATCTTCGGGTTCGAGGCCGCTTCGGAGTCTCAGCGATTGGCCCAGGTACGTCCCGCTCTCGAACGGCGCGGTCCCGGTGGAGGTGTCGGCACGAGGCAACAGCCTGTCGACGAAGCCGAACGCCGGCAGAAGAGCCTCGCCCGTCCGCTGGTCAACGTACTCGGTCGGAGGTTGACCGCTCTCCTGGAGGATGTATCGATCGATATCGATTGTCTCGGCTGCCTGGGGGCCGAACGGGTTCGCATCCGTTCGAAACCAGAACGTCACTTGGCTGCCATTGACCTTGTCGGCGATGAGTCGATACCAACGACGGCCAGCCTGTCCGATGGACGCGACTGACAGCGATCTCGAGCTGCGCCACCTGTTGCGGATGAGAATCCTCAGGGCGGTTCACATCATAGACCGCTCGCCAGACGGGCTGTGCCGATACCGCATGTGCCAGTGGCAAGAGCACCAACCCGATCAAACCCATCCGCTGCATCGCTCTCTCGCTCGCCATTCTCAAAACGCGACCTCCGCCTGATCTCAGGAAAGAGGGGCCAATCTCAGCCGTGCCCCGCATCGCGACAGACAGGCACGGAACGTCGTTAATCTGACCCGCGACCTTGCCATGCCCACGCCAAGATATAGCCTATGAAGATATCGCGACGCCGTCAATTGCACGTCCCAGCCAGCGCCTCCCGGTTCAATCGACACCACCTGCCACGCTGAAGACCTTCACCTCGTCGATTTATGTCCATCGAACGCCACTTCCTTCGTGTCGGAAGCGACCTTCCCGCTCGTTGTAGGATGGGCAACCATACTCCGAGCGAAGTCGAATGGATTGTTGTCCATGCTGACCACCGTAATCTGAATGAGCGCCCCGGTCCACCCCTTTCTGCGTGCCGAAAGGGCACGGGCCCTGGGACGGTCACTGCAGGATTGCTGCCTTGCGGCTCGCCGGCGATTGGGGCATAATAACAGCTCTCGTTTCATGCAAGAAGCCGCGATCGCAGTCGGAGGCGCAACGATATGGGCAGTGGGATACTGGGTCGGTTCTGTTGGACGCTCGCGGTGGTGGGGGGGCTGGTCTCGGTGCTGGGGGCTGCGCCGGCACGTGCAGGCGTTTCGCGGCGCGATGATCATCAACGAGGACAACAGCCATTTCTTCGGATCGCGCGAGGCCGAGGACATGACCCGAGCCGGGCTCGAGGCCTTTGTCGATCAGTATGCGGATACGGCCGTGACGCATCTGTTTCTCTGCCCGAACGCGATGCGGGCGAGCTTTCGCAGTCGGACGCGCGAGGCGATCTGGGACCCGGTCGAAGGGCGGTCCCATTCGAGTCGTTGGCCGGACAACGCCCGCCTGCTCCACGAGCGCGGGTTGGATCCGTATGCCGTGTGGATCGCACGCTGCCGTGAGAAGGGGATTTCGCCCTGGCTGTCGATGCGCATGAACGACATCCACAGCGTCAACGAGACCGACAACTTCATGCACTCGTCTTTCTGGCGACAGCACCCGGAGTTCTGGCGCGTGCCGGGAGGATCGGCCTCGCCCTGGCAGAATCGGGCGATGAACTATGCCCACGAGGCCGTCCGGGTTTATCAGATGGCCTTCGTCCGCGAATTGCTCGAACGCTACGATCCCGACGGTTTGGAATTGGACTGGATGCGCTTCGGCTGGCATCTGCACGCCGGGACAGGAAGAGCAGGAAGGGCACTACCTGACCGATTCGTGCGCGACGTCCGTGCTGAGGTGAAGGCATGGGGGCAGCGGCGCGGGCATCCCATTCTGCTCGGCGTCCGTGTCCCCGCGCATCCGGAGGCGGCCGCGCTGCTGGGGATGGACGGCGTGCGATGGGCCCGAGAGGGTCTGGTCGATGTGCTGGTTCCCTGTCCGTTCTGGGCGTCCTCCGATTTTGACATTCCCGTGGAGTTGTGGAAGGAACGCCTGGGGTCGGCTGCCGCGTCGGTCGTGGTCGCTCCGGGGCTGGAATACAACGCCCGGCCCTGGCCGGGAGGCAAGCCCGCCGCCAATACGCTGGCATCGGTCTACGGTTTTGCGGCCTCCGCCTGGGCTCGTCAAGCCGATGCGCTGTATCTGTTCAACTGGATGGACTCGGGAACGCGGCCCGTGGCGGCTGAATCGTATCGTCGGCTGGTCGAGAGTGGTCTCGCGGCTGACGTCGTGAACCGAGCGATGCGTCGCCATCCGATCTGCTATCGCGACACGGTCCCGCACGGTTTTCCCGACAACGTAAGGCTGCCGGTCGAAGGGCCGGACGGTCGTACCTTTCGTATTCACATCGGCCCGGCGCCGGCTTCGGGCCGTGTCGAGTTGATCGTGGGCCTGGCCCAACGTGAAGGTTTGTCCGACGCGACGTTTCACGCCGAGCTCAATGACATGCCCACCCACGTCGCCGATGACCTCACCGACACGACCGGCATCGGCGATGACGCGGCCCGCGTTCTTCGCTTCGCCTGTCCACCTACGGCCGTTCGTGATGGCTACAACGCCATACACATCCAACAGTCACCCGGGGCCCCGCCCCAATCGCTCGTATGGGTCGAACTGCGAATCTCCCCCTCGCCCTCCGACACGTAGGGTGGGGCTCGCCCCACCACCTCCATCCATTGTTGCCGTGCCATATCGGATGTGTCCAGGAAGGTGGGCCAAGGCCCACCCTACATTGCTCCCGGTTCGATCGATACGACCTGCCATTCGTTGCTGAAGACCTTCACCGATTTCTGTCCATCGAAGGCCACGTCCTTCGTGTCGGACACAGGTGTCCCGCCTTTCAGCCGAAACGTCCAGTCGACTCGGTAGACGTCATTGTCGCCATCTTGGCGAAGAAAGCGCCACTTGATCTCCGACGTCCAATCCGTCTTCGACGCGTCACCATACTCGAATCCACTCTTCAGCGAGCCTTCCCCATCCAGATTCGCTTCGCTCCCCGTCCCCGACCCATACGCATCCACATGCGAAACCACCCGCCCCCCAAACCGAGCCCCGCCGTCCCTCTCCCCGCACCCGCCCAACACCACAACCCCCACCATCGTCCACATCACCACCATGACCTTCACCATCGTCATCACTCCAAACAACAAACGTGGCCATCGCGATCAGCCACTCTCTGCTCCGTCACGCCAAGAAGTGTACCGCAGGCGTCTAATCCTCCCTGCAGATACTCTTGGCTTTCGCTACGAGATTCCGAAGCGTTGATTCGAAAGCCAACCCGCCTAACAGGGCAAAGACCGCACTGGAAAAGACCAGTGGGCCGTCAACCGCGAGGGGCATTCGTTCCTGAACACCTGCGGGATGTTCGGAGATACTTGCACCACTCCGACGATGATCCCGATACCGGCACCGATTGCGAGGGTCCCGCTGATTGGCAAAACAGAATCTCGCTGCGTTCCGAGAAGATTCAGAGAAGATCCTAGCGCTCCGCCGGAGATGAGGACAAGAAAGAAGGAGACAAAATCCGCGATCCCGGTTGGGATCGCTATCGCTGCTACCATGGATGCAACGAATGCCAATATGGCTACGGCAACCGCGACCGCACGTCGTTGCGCAGATTGCATCCTTTCAAATCGCCGCTCAATAGAAGAATAGTGCTGCTGTTTGTTCTCGTGCTGAGCCTTGCGGCTTTCGATTACGGAGAACTGCCGTCTCAATGACTCCACGCAGGCTTGTGGATCCCACGGTTGGGACATTGAATCGATATCCTCGCCAGCTACCGGGGAAGAAGCGACCACGCTCGAATTCGTGTGCATCCATCTGTAGAGCATCGCAGCCTTGCCGTGAAAGTGGGGGGTAGTGAAGAGTGCTTTGCCCCAAGATGCCGCTACGAGACCTGCAACCAGCGTGGTTGTTCCTCCCCCCAGCAGGACAACACCATCAGCCTCTTGTTTGATCGACTCGTAGAATCCGATCTCCCAGTCGTTGTGGTGCGATTGCTTCAACTGGATCGCGTTGTTCTCAGCGTGTTGATGAGGGAACGACGGTGCGTAGTCTCTGTTCCATACACAGAGGACAGAATGCTTAAGCACGTTCTCTGTCGCTAGATAGCCCTTCACAACCTCAATCTCAATGAATTGCGGATCACTGGACCAGACCAGAAGGCGCATCTGCGCCTTCGCCAGCGAGTCCCCCAGAGCCTGACAGGCCTTACGGTAGCCTTCAATGTTCTTGTCGAACTCGTCCTTTGTGATTTCTTTGAGAGTTTCCTGTCTGATACCACCGACGATTCCGATCACGGGACGCTCGTCCATAGTTGACTTCCCTCTCATTTCAGGATTGCGTCAATTCGAAGCAAAGACGCACCATAGCTTCCTCGCGATCTGTCCAGCACCAGCGTGGTCAGCGGTTTCGAGGTTGGGCCGGTCTTGGGCCCATGAAATGGGTGTCGAGTTGGTGGTCCGAATTGTGGAAGCCTCTCCTGTCATGTCTTCCTCGTTTGCACCGTATCGATAGGATAGCAGAAAGCGGCGCGGTGGGGCAAGGGCATTTTGCGTAGACGGGTAGATGGGTAGAAGCGTAGATGCGTGGGGATCTGGTCAGAGCAGATACGGACGGCCGCGCTGCCGGGCGTGGTGGGGCAAGGGGGAAATTCGCCCGTGGGCCGAACCCGAGGGGCGGACTCGTCCTGGATGGGGCGTCAGACGCGGTGCGCTGGGTACGTTCGCAGCTACCCCTTTTTGCTTTCGAAGCGTGTGGCGATGAAGTTATACAGCCATGCGCCTATTGTGCCGCCGATCAGGGCATCGAAGAACGCCCACACGAGGCCCACAAGGCTTCCGAGGGGACTGATATTGTACCCCCTGTAAATTGGCCGATGAGCGTTGTTTCATGCGTGATGCCGTCGAAGGCGATGACCCACCACGTCAGCGCGAACAGGCCGAACCCCCACACGATGCCGCACGTCAGGGCGAAAGCTTTTACGTTGATTCTCATGTCTGCGTCCTTTCCTCATGCCGAACGTCGGGGCTGCCTGTTCTTCCTGGATGCTACGGCAGCCGCCCACAGTATCGTTTCGATGAGTTGATTGCCGATCGCGCCTATGACTCGGATCCTCACCGAGAAGCTCCGGTATCCATTGGGATCACACCGCACATCGCCCGCCTCCCCAGACGGACCATGGCAGCGACCTGGGCGTCTTTCGCTGGGTCGTTGAGCGGACACTCAGTTGATTCTACCAGTTCCGCCGCCTGCGGGTTCGCTAGGAGATACGGCTTGATATCCATGCGGCCTTTGCGACCATTGCATGTATATCGGAAGGGGGTTCAGTTTTGACTGTCCCGTCTTTACCCAAAGGAGCACGCTGGTGCGCTCGGCTGTGTGCTCCAGCTTTCGGTCTATGGCCTCCCGTCTCCGGCTGGCACGGCTGAAACTGCGGGCGGATGCCCGGCGTGGCATCGCATTTAGCCATCTACGCTTCTACCCTTCTACGCGAGCCCGGCTCGCTCGGCGAGATACGAGATGCCACGATGACGAGGCGTCACGAATGGCGGGTGGCGGAGGCTGCCGGCATGGGCTATAATGCCGGGTCTATCGTTGGTTTGGAGAGATGGATATGGCTGATGTGGCGTTTCAGAGGTGTATCAACCCGGCGTGTGCCGCCCAGTTCGATTGCGGCCAGGCGATCTTCAAGTGCCCCGAGTGCGGGGACCTGCTCGATGCCCAGTACGACTGGGACAGGGTGCCCGTCCCGAGCAAGCTGAGCGACTTCGGCAAGCGGTGGGCGACGCGCGACCAGCGGCTGGATTTCTCGGGCGTCTGGCGGTTCCGCGAGCTGCTGGATTTCTGCCCCGACGAGCACAAGGTCAGCATCGGCGAGGGCCAGACGATCCTGCAGCAGAACTGCGCGATCGCCCAGCATTTGGGGATGAAGCCGGACGTGCTGCACCTGCAATACGAAGGGCTCAACCCCTCGGGCTCGTTCAAGGACAACGGCATGACCGCCGCGTTCAGCCACGCGATGATGGTCGGCGCGACCTCGTGCGCGTGCGCCTCGACGGGCAACACGTCGGCCTCGGTGGCGCTGTACGCCCACAGTTGCGGCCTGAAGTGCACCGTCTTCATCGGCTCCGGGCGGATCGCGTTCGGCAAGCTCAGCCAGGCGATGGACTACGGCGCCCAGACGATCCAGATCGCCGGCGATTTCGACGACTGCATGAGGCAGGTGCAGGACGTCTGCACCGAGCTGGGGCTCTACCTGCTCAACTCGCTCAACCCGTTCCGGCTCGAAGGCCAGAAGACGATCATGTACCGCATCATCGAGGCCCTCGGCTGGGAGGTGCCCGACTGGATCGTCGTGCCCGGCGGCAACCTCGGCAACTCCAGCGCGTTCGGCAAGGCGTTCATGCGAGCTGAAGCAACTCGGCCTGATCGACCGCGTCCCGCGTCTGGCGATCATCAACGCCACCGGCGCCGACACGCTGACCGACCTGGTCAACAACAAGAAGCTTCGTCTGGAACGGCGGCCACGTCGACCAGCAAGATCATCGACGACTACTACGCCGACCTGACGGCGCGGAACTTCTCGCCGCACACATGCGCCTCAGCCATCGAAATCTCCCGACCGGTGAATCTCAAGAAGTGCCTCCGCGCGATCGACGTCTGCGACGGCGTCGTCCTGGCAGTCACCGATGAGGAGATCTGCGACGCCAAGGCCCTGATCGGCAAGTACGGCCTCGGTTGCGAGCCGGCCTCGGCCGCCACGATTGCCGGCCTCAAGCACCTGCTGGCCGATGGGACCATCGGCAAAGACGAGCGCGTCGCGTGCGTCCTGACGGGCCACGTGCTGAAGGACCCGAACGTCACCGTCAACTACCACAAGGACAACCAGGGCGAATTCAGCAACGCCCCCGTCGAGGCCCCGAACGATCTGGCCGAGATCATCAAGTTGATTCGCTGAGTCTCGCTCCGGCGTGATATCGACAATTCCAGCGCAAGAGAGAGGGCTGCGAGCTGAGGTTCGCAGCCCCATTTCCCTATACGTGTCAGGAACCTCCCGGCCGCCCACAAGGCTCACCGGTTGCCCAGGTCCCTATGCACGCTTTCGCAATCTTATGCCCGCAGCGCCCAAGCCCAGCAGCATCGCTCCGGGCACCGGGACGGGTTCGGTCCCGACGTAGAACTCCCCGAAGAACTCATTGTCGATCCTGCCGATCGTCCCGTTCCTGGACATAACCGTCTTCCTTGTCAACACATACGGTCTATCGAAAGATTCATTGCAGGTATCGACGGAAATCGACCCGGACTTCAGTCCTTGAAGCGATCTAACAATCCGGTCTTTGCGGGCAACCACAGTTGGAGAAAGCCATTTTGAGATTCGTGGCGGGTGTCAGCGGTCGGTTCTTGCTGGGACGCGAGAGTCGCCGGCTGCCAGGGTGGCAGGGCGATGCGGACGGGCTGCAATTTTGCCAGAGCAGGGCTTGGTGGAGCGTATCTATATAACTCATTTCAAGGAAATGGCTTAAGGGTTAACTTGCGTTGCCTTCGGTCGTTGGCACAGTATTTGCAACTTGGAGCAACGGTGGAATGACTATGGTGGCACAACGATCACAACTTGCTGACGTGAACGTCCTGGCCAGTGCGGCGAGCTGGGCTTGGCCGGAGGCGCTGCGCAGTCTGTTCAAGCCCCGGGGCATCAACCTGATGGTCGCTGAGAATGCGGGCGACTTCGTCCATATCCTCGGCCGGACCCGCGTCCACGCAACCATCGTGGATATGGATTCCGAGCGATCCAGCGCGTTGGCTACCATCAAGATCATCCGCATGGATTTTCCCTTGCTGCCCTGTATTCTGCTGACCAGCCGGGTCGACCAGGATGTGCTGGGTAAGGCCCTCCAGCTCGATGTCTTCGGTGTGATCGGCAAGCCGGTGAACATGGAGGTGCTCCACCAGCTCCTGAACCGGCTCTTTCTGAAGAAATACAACAGTGATATCTTCGCATCATGATCGAGTAAGTGCTGCAGGGATTGGATGTTACGCGAAAACGCGGATTCGGATACGACGATACGGTCAACCCTATGCAATGTAGTGGAAAGGAGTAAGGACAGATGAACATTCGACCATTGGCGGACAAGGTGCTGGTTGAGCGCGTTGAGGCGGAGTCCAAGACGGCCGGCGGGATTGTCCTGCCGGATACGGCCAAGGAGAAGCCCCAAAGAGGCAAAGTGGTCAACGTCGGTGAAGGCAAGCTGCTCGAAGACGGCACCCGCAGAGAGGTCCAGCTCAAGAAAGGCGATCTGGTACTGTTCACCAGCTACGCCGGCACCGAGATCAAGGTCGACGGGAACGAGTACCTGATCATGGACGAGTCGGACATCATGGCCGTAATCGAGAAATAACTCGCCCGAAGGCAACGAAACAGGCTTTCATGCATTCGGATCGACATGAGATGAAGGAGAAAGAAGGATATGGCTGCTAAGAAAATCGCTTACGGCACCGATGCACGCGGGGCTATCCGCGAAGGCGTCAAGAAGCTGGCCGGCGCCGTCAAGATTACGCTCGGGCCCTGCGGCAGAAACGTGATCCTCGAAAAGTCGTTTGGCTCGCCCACCGTCACC
>CAVSCO010000032.1:0-7190 GCA_963726475.1 uncultured Phycisphaerae bacterium
CCTGAAGGCAAAGGCATAGCCAGCTTCCAGGCGTGGAGCATCAACCGGCCAAACTCCTGCTGGGTAACCTTGTCGCCATACAGGGGATCACCCACGATGGGGTAGCCAAGATGATAGAGATGCACCCGGATCTGGTGTCGCCGGCCTGTTCTCGGCTTCGCCTCGACCAGTGTGTGGCCTTTGAATCGCTTGACGACGGAGAACTCTGTCGTGCTGGGTTTGCCCCGCTGGGGATCGACCGCCACCCGGCCCGAACCGAACTGTCTGAGCGGCTGATCGATCGTCCCACGATCATCGGCGATGACCCCATGCACCAGCGCAAGATACGTCTTGCCGACGGCACGCGCCTCGAACTGCTGGTTGAGCCAGCGGTGCATCCCCGCGTTGCGGGCGAAGAGAATGACCCCGCTGGTGTCCTTGTCAATCCGATGGACGATGTAGAGCTTCTCATCTCGTCGGTCGCAGAGCGTCTCGAACAGCGAATTACCCTGCCCGTTCCGTTCGGGGATAGCCGCCAGACCTTCCGGCTTATCCACGGCCAGGATATCATCGTCCTCGTAGAGAATGGGAATTGTTGTCAAGGATCGCCCCCGGGCGGATGCCCCGCGTTGTCAAACTTTTCGGCTCGAAACTACAATTAAGCCCCGGCAAATTGAATGAAAGTATAATAGGATACCCAATCCTATGAGTGCCAACCGCTTCTTTATATCAGAATCGGGTTTTGAAGGCGACTTCGTCCGGCTCAGTGGCGAGCAGGCACATCAGGTCTGCCACGTGCTCAGGCTGCGCGTGGGCGACGCGATCGTCGTTCTTGACGGCACCGGAACAGAATATGACGTGAAGCTGACGGCCGCCAGCGGCCGAGACGCGGTCGGCCGGATTGTGGGCAAGCGCGAGGCAATGGGCGAGCCCAAGGTGCGAATCACCCTCTTTCAGAGCCTGCTGACGAGAGAGAAGTTTGAGTGGGTGCTCCAGAAAGGTACCGAAGTCGGCGTTTCTCGATTCGTCCCGGTCCAGACGGAGCGGACGCTCTTGCGAGCCAGGCAGATCGACTCGAAGAAGATGGCTCGCTGGCAGAAGATCGTCACCGAAGCCGCTGAGCAATCTCACCGAGGCCGCATCCCACAGATCGAGACGCCTGTCACATTCGCCCAGGCATTATCGCAGCTTGGTGATTTTGACAGGGCCCTCGTCGCATCGACGTCACGTCAGATCAAGACGCTCCCAGACGCTCTCGCAGAAAGCGCCACGCCCCCGACCTCGGTAGCCATCCTGATCGGCCCCGAGGGCGGTTTCAGCAATGAAGAGACCGCCCAGGCCTGCGAAAACGGAGCCATCCCGGTGAATCTGGGCCCCCGCATCCTGCGAACCGAAACCGCCGCCCTCGTTGTGCCGGCCCTGGTGTTGTTCGAATTGGGTGAAATGGAATCCTGACGGTAACGTTCGAATCCAAGCGGTTTCAGATCGCATTATATGGGGGCAGAATGGTATCATGGGCAAAATCGAACGTTTCGGAAACCCGGAGGCGGCGCTTGTCAATCTCTGCGAGCCTGCCCAACAAGCAGAAGGGAGCGATTATGAAAAGCAAAGTTGGTTTGTGTCTGGGTATCGCAGCGTTGCTGGCTTGCGTGGTATTGGTCCATGCCGCAGAGAAAGACTCGTCCAATGCCGTAACGGGCCAACTCGGCCAGCCGGCACCGCCGCTGACTGGACTGGAGTGGGTCAAAGGCGGGCCCGTGAAGATCGAGAAGGGCTCCGTCTACGTCGTCGAGTTCTGGGCGACGTGGTGCCCGCCGTGTCGGGCAAGCATCCCACATCTGACGGAGCTCCATCACGAGTTCAAGGACAAGGGCGTCACCATCGTTGGGGTCTCCGATGAGGCGCCCGAAACAGTCAAACCGTTCGTGACCGAGATGGGCGAGAAGATGGACTACACGGTCGCGATCGACCGTGATGGTCAAGTCTCGAAGAACTACATGGAAGCGTTCGGCGTCCGAGGCATTCCCCACGCCTTCATCGTGGGCAAAGACGGCAACATTGTCTGGCACGGACACCCCATGGACAAGATGGACGAGGTCCTGACGGAGGTCGTCGCCGGGCAGTTCGACGCGGCCACCTACGCCAAGAAAAAGGCCGCCCAGGAGGAAGAGTGGGCCCGCCTGGTTCAACTCTACAAGGACTACTTCGACAAGGTCACGTCAAACCCCGACGAAGCGCAGGCTATCGGCCAGAAGGTCGTTGCGGAGTCCCCCGATTCCGGCATGCTCAACTCGCTGGCCTGGACCATTCTGACGCGCGTTCCCGAGCAACAACGGGATCTGGAACTGGCCCTTAAGGCTGCCGCCAAAGCCGTGCAGATGACCGAAGAGAAGAACCCGTCGGTCCTCGACACGTATGCCCTGGCGCTGTACGAACAGGGCAAGAAGTATGTCAACCAGGCGGTCGTGATGCAAAAGAAGGCCGTGGAACTGACGGAAAACGCCGAGGCGAAAGAGGGTCTGAAGAAGGCCCTGGATCGCTACGAAGCGGCAAAGGTCGAATAGACCCTCTCCGGCGCACACTTTCGACGGAGTTTCCTTCAGAATTCGAGCGGGTAACCGCCTACATTGATCGAGGCAACCACGCAAGGCAATCTTCCGGCGACAACTCCATTCTTGCACTCGGGGTCTGCTCGGAGATATTCCGTGAGAGAGAGTCGATGAACATCGCAACAGTAAACCAGTAAAACGGATCGCCTATATAGTTAATTCACTGAAGCATCCAGAAGAGGTGAGGACTGCGGGTTATTCGGACGGTTTCTACTCATTGGGGTATACGCCGACAAGGAAACACGTCGCGAGTACCTGATAAGACAAAGGCATGGCCCCCAATAAGGCCGACGAGTTGATCCGGCGAGACGAGGATGAAGTAGAAGGTCACGGTCAACATGAACGTGACACCTTTCACCTCGCGGATTTCTTCGTCCATCTGGGTGGCAATGAAGCCGCATGGAAGCACAGCCTCTGGCGTATCCTCGACCTGATTTTCGGAAATCCGTACATCACTCCCAGCTTCGACGAGTACGCGATGTTCATGGCGTTTGCCTCGGCCTTAAGATCGGCCGACCTCTCACGCCAGATCGGAGCGGTGATCGCCCGCGACAACGAGATCATCGCCACCGGAGCGAACGATTGTCCCAAGCCTGGTGGTGGATTGTACTGGCCCGTATACGATTCCCAAAAAGCCGAGTACGTCGATGAGGAGAAGGGGCGAGATTTCAAACGAGGCGAAGACTCAAACAAGAGAGAACAGCAGAAAATGGTCGAGGAGATTCTGCAACGACTTGGGCCAGACATCGATAAACCAAGTGTTGAGAGCGCGCTGCTTGAAGAGCAGAATAGGGGACCTAACGGAATATGGACGCGTTGTCCACGCAGAAATGGAAGCCCTGCTCTTCTGCGCGAAACGCGGTAGATGCTCGACGGGCAACCTTGTATACGACCACGTTCCCCTGTCACAATTGGCGAAGCACATCATTGCGTCGGGAATCGCACGCGTTGTCTATGTGGAACCCTACCCGAAAAGCAAGGCTCTGGAGTTTCATGATGATGCCATCACCCAGGTGAAGTATCCAGTTGTGATCTCGTCCGGTTTGAGCCATTAGTAGGGATAGGCCCTCGGAAGTTCTTCGACCTGTTTTCCATGAGGCTCAGCACAGGATTCGAGCTGGTACGTAAAAATGGGAGGGTTCTGTTTGGATTGGCAACGTAAGCTGGTTCTGCCAGAATACAGATGTTGCCTTGCTCCTACTTGGAGCAGGAAACTGAGGCAGCAAGAAGATTCGCAGGATATCGCGAGGGATTGGAGAAGAATGGGCAAATCAACCGACAATAGGAACGAACAAGACCTAGCGGTGATGTTGTACGTAGTTCTTCGCGGCTGAGTCGGTCTGAACACTTCGATAGAGCTCGGAGGATTGTGAGAGTTGGCGCAGTGGAAAAGAGAGTATTATGCCTCGGACTGCACAATGATTAAGCGGCACAGCAATGAAAATAGTTGGTTTTTAAAGGGAAAGTGGGTAAATGGTAGGAGTAAGAGAAGATGATATGCTCTATCTTGTCTCGACGCCGATAGGCAATCTCGGTGACATCACCCTGCGGGCGCTGGAGACGCTGCGCTCGGTGGACTATGTGGCCAGCGAAGACACCCGCCGGACGGGGCTTCTGCTGAAGCACTTCGACATCAAGAAGCCCCAGATCTCATTCCACGAGCACAACGAGCAGCGCGTCATCGGGAGAATCATCGCCCTGCTCCACGAAGGCAAATCGATCGCCGTCGTGACCAGCGCGGGCACGCCCAGCATCTCCGATCCCGGATTCGTCGCATTGTGGGAGGCCGTCACCGAGGGCATCGAGGTGACCGCGATCCCGGGTGCTACCGCCTTCGTCCCGGCTCTCGTCCTTTCGGGGATGCCCGTCTACAGTTTCACGTTCCGCGGCTTCCCACCCCACAAGCCGGGCAAACGCCGCAAGTTCCTGGAGATGGACAAGGACTCGCCCCACACGCTGATCTATTACGAGAGCCCCTATCGCTTGCGGAAATTCCTCATCGAGGCGTTGGAGGTCTTCGGCAATCGCCACGCCGCCGTCTGCAAGGAGCTGACCAAAATGTACGAACGCGTCACACGAGGCCGGCTCTCGCAACTGCTCGATGATCTGCCCGAAACGCCTAAAGGTGAATACGTCATCGTCATCGCCGGTGCGGAATTCGAAGGCAATACGGAGGACATCTCGGACGTCTGACTGGTGTTTGGTTTGCGATCCGGGTCTGCTCGGCCGGTTCACTGCAAGATAAACTCAAGGAGGTACGGCAGCATGCTGGCGACACCGAAGAAGATACTGCCTTTCGTTGTTCTGTCTCATCCATGCGATTCTGCTGCTCTCGGGTTGCGGTGCCCCCGCGAGAGCATCGTGAAGGTTCCTACGGGAAAGTCGAGCTGTTGCGGGATCGCTGGGGTGTGCCCCACGTATTTGCCTCGACCGATGCGGGAGCAATGTACGGGCTGGGCTATGCCACGGCGCAGGACCGGGCGTTCCAGATGTATTACAACCTGCGGATCATCCAGGGCCGGCTGGCCGAACTGGTTGGCGACGTCAAGGTCGGCGTCACTCGCCGGCGGCCTCAGGGCAGGACATCAGCCGTTCGCAGCGATGTCAAGATGCGAACGATCGGCTACTTTCGGGCGGCCGAAGAGACTGCCCGCCTTCTCGACCCCGAATTGCGAAACCTGCTCGAAGCCTACAGCCAGGGTGTTAACGACTACATCCGCGACCATCGGGACGACCTGACATATCTTTTCGAGAAGTACAATCTCGAGCCGGAACCGTGGACACCTGCGGCGTGCATCGCATCCTGGTGGAGGCTGAGTCTGTTCTTCTCGGGCGACGGGCTGCGCGAAATGGCTGCCTACTACGACATCAAGGACGGACGGCGGCAGGTGCGTTCCTTCGCCCCCGATAATAGCGAAGGTCTGATGGCGATTGAGGGTCGGCACGTTCGGGACGATGCCTCGGTGATCCAGCGAAATGACGTCAGCGACGAGTGGGTCGGAGCCGTAATGGATTACGCGAAAGAACACAACCTGACGCGGAAGATCGACGTGACCCCGATGCAGCGGCGCATCCCGGCCGGACCGAAATTCAGCCATGCCTGGGTGGTAGGCAAGACGAGGACAACGAATGGCTCTGCCGTACTGGTCAGCGATCCGCAGACGCCCGTCCGCAACCCGTCACTCTTTCACGAATTCCACATCATTGGCAAGACGTTCAACGCCCGCGGCATCGGTGTCCCGGGCAGCCCCAACATCCTGATCGGTTTTACGCCAAATGTCACATGGGGCCTGACCGCACTCGGCGCCGACCAGGCGGATCTGTTCCTGCTCAAGACCGAACCGAACCATCCTGACCAATACCTTTATGATGGCCAGTGGCGGGACATGGAGGTGCGAGCCGAGACGATTCGCATCAAAGGCGCGGAACCGCGAACACTCAGGGTCCGCCAAACACATCTCGGGCCTGTGGTCACATCGCTGGCGATGGGCGTGCGCAGAGGTGATGAAGTGGCGCTCAAGCGCATTCCGATCTGCGATCCACAGCATGATACGTTTGCCGGTGCGCTGGCCATGATACGAGCCAGGGACGTTTACGAGTTTCAGGAGGCGGCCGGGCAGTGGACGTTTCCCAGCGCTAACTGCGTCTTTGGCGACCAGCCAGGGCAACATAGGCTACAAGACGATTCTGGCTTTGCCGATCCGCTCGCCAAATGCCCTGCTCGACGAACGGGCCGCACACGAAGGATGGGACAGCGCCAACGACTGGCAAGGCATGTTGCCCCACGAATTGCTGCCTCAGGTGATCAATCCGAAGAACGGCTGGCTGGTCAGCGCCAACCATCGGCCCATCGCGTCGTTCTACCCGATCTCCATGGGCATCTCGACGGGCAGCCTGGGCGACACCGACCGGTCCTGGCGACTGAAAGAACGTGTCCGAGCCAAGGAGACGTTCGAACCGAATGATGTGCTCGATATCCACTACGACACCATCGCGCCGATCAAGCGCAATCTGGTCAAGCTGGGCTATCACCTGCGTGACATCCAGCAGTATCCGCTGGAGGAAGAAACGCTGCTGGCGTTGGACTATCTGGAGGAGTGGCGAGACGCGGGGTACCGGTCCGAGATGGGGATCAAAGGCACCGAGATCCTTAATCTGATGCCCATGGCTTTCCGTCAGAACTTTGCGGCCGCGACCATCTACGGCGGTGGCGTTTCGGGTCTTTGCAACATGCTTCAGACCCTCGACGCCCGAATCGCAGAGAATCCCAATGCCATGCTGACGGACGAAGAAGCGGACTACGTGAACCTGATTCTGAGGGCCGCTTGGCGATATGGCAAAGCCAACTACGGCGACGATCCCGCGCAATGGAACGAGAAAGCTCGCACCGGATTGCTCGAAACGCGACTGCCCTACATGTCGACCCTGGATGGATTCGATTCACTGGATGAGGAGAAGGACATCACGTACCCTGCTCTGACGTGCATCGAAGGAGGCACCATTCTCTCGCAACGAGCCCAGTCGTACACACAGTACGTTCCCATGGCCGACGCAGACAGTGCGATGGCCCTGCTGCCTGTGGGCGAATCCGAGCAACCGGAC
>CAVSCO010000033.1:0-12759 GCA_963726475.1 uncultured Phycisphaerae bacterium
GTGACTGTCCCCGTTTTCTCGCATCAATTCCCTTCGTTTTCCACCGACCCCTCGTTCTTCACCGGCCACAATCTGAATGTCAGAAAACGGACCCAAAGGAAGAGTATGGTAGCCAAGAGTATAGAACCCAGCAAGAAGGGATAAAAGGCAATATGAACAGCGGGTTCGCTAACCTTGGGGGCACCGTGCATAGCAACTTGCATATCGACCATGAATTCCCCCATTCCGGCACATTCGATGTACTTCGACATCACAAATGGACCTATCCACACGATGCTCCCAAGCGAAATAAGATAGTTCCAGCAATACCGTGCCCCTTGAGTACACATGACCATGTCCTTTCGACACGTGAATTCCCTGGTATCAGAGTCGAATTCGTAGTGTATCTTCAGACTATTCTCTGAGGCTTCTAGTCCCGAGCATGCAAGTCTATACGACATTATGCTAGCACAACAATCGTCAGTGTCAATATGCCCAGGCTTCTGGGGGAATGCGAAGCTTGAGAGGTGGAGCCTTGTAGCCCAGCGGCACTGGAGAAGGGACGACTGCATTCAGTTTCTGGATCGAATCAGCAAGGGTCATAGGTGAGGGAGCGCCGAAGTCTCGTAGCCCACCCTACGGGATGGTGACGCAGTAGGTGCAGCGCACGACGTACCAAGGAGAGAAAGAAAACTGGCCCGCGCCTTTGGGGGGCGCGAGCCGGGGGCATTCTACTGCTAAGGTTTGTGTTTGAGGACCGAGGCGGGGATCTTGGCTTTGGAGACGGTGGGTCCCGACCAGCGGACGGCGAGGCCCATGCCGCCGGAGGCGTTGAAGTACTGGACTTCGATGTGGTGCAGGCCCTTTTGCAGGGCGATCTGGCCACTGCGTTCGGTCATGCCCTGGAGGGCGTTGTTGTCGACCACCTGCTTGCCATCGATGTAGAGGGCACTGCCGTCATCGGACTCGGTGAAGAACTCATAGAGCCCGGCGGCCGGGACGTCAATCAGGCCTTCGAATCGCAGCGCGAAGTGCTCATCCCGCTTCCGCAAGCCGATATCGAACGTCTTTGTCACGCCATGGCCCTTCGGCTGACGGCCCGCCATCTGGCCGAGCGTCTGCCAGCCCCCCTCGTAGTAGGAATACTTCAGGCCTGGTTCGAGGTCGCCCGCGGCATCGATCGCGGCTTGTAGATCGCTCGCTTTGCGGCATTCATACGACTTCTCTGCAATCGGATAGCCTGGGGTGTCATCCACCCAGGCGGAGGCCTTGACGGTCGCGGTCTCCGTCAACCCGAACGGCCCCGTGTAGCGCTTGGACTGAGGCGTCGGCTCGGAGCCATCGAGCGTGTAGTAGATCGTCGCGCCCGGTATGTCGCTGGTGAGCGTCACCTTCTGGCTGTCCATGAAGACCGACACGTCCGGCTCGACCGTCACGCGGGCCGGCGCCAAGTACAGCTCCAGCGTGGAAATGGTCGGACAGGCGCGGGAACTGGTGATGCGCAGGCGGACCCGGTCGGTCATCACACCGTCGAGACGCAGGATGCGGCGAGGTCCGATGGTCGTCCCGGTGGCGATCTCTCTCCACGCAGCATCGATATAGGCGTCGATCGCGAAGCCTTCGACGCGCTGCCCCAGGGCAATGTACTCCTGGACGCGGACGCGATTGAACAGCATCACCTCGCCCAGATCGATCGTCGCCTGAGCCTCGGTGACATCGTCATCGGTGGCCCAATACGTATCGCGGTCGCCATCGGTGAGCTTGGCGGGGCCGAATTGCGAATCGTTGCCCCGCACGTTGGACGCTTGGGCTGATTTGCCCTGGGCGAGGTCTTCGTTGAAGGTGAGGTCGAGGACCTTGCGTAGTTCCATCAGCCGGGCGACGTCGTTCTCGTGGATCAGGCCGCGCCGGTCGGGCGGGATGTTGAGCAGGAGATTGCAGCCCATGCCCACGCTGCGGTAGTAGATCTCCAGCATCTGGTCGAGCGATTTGACGCGGTCGTCTTCCTTGGCGTGGTAGAACCAACCGGGCCGGATCGAGACGTCCGCCTCGGCGGGCACCCAGTAGTCGCCATCGCGGTGGCCCTGGGGCAGTTCGCGCGAACGCGGCGTGCCCGGATAGAGTTCGTCGCGTTTCAGTGTGGCGTAGTTGGTCTCGTTGCCAAATCCGTGCTCGTTGCCAACCCATCGCGTGTCGGGCCCGGCGTCGCTGAACATCATCGCCATCGGCTGGAGCTCGCGCACGATCTGGTGCATCTTGGGCCATTCATAGTAGGTCTCGCGATCGATGCGGCGTTCTTCGTTCGCGCCGCCGTAATAGCCCGAGCCACCGTTGGCGCCGTCGTACCAGACTTCGAAGATGTCACCGTAGGTCGTCAGCAGTTCGCGCAACTGGCTGCGGTAGTAGGTCAGGTATTCAGGCGTGCCGTACACAGCACTGTTGCGGTCCCAGGGGGACAGGTACACGCCCATCCGCAAGCCATACTCACGGCACGCGGCGGCCAGCTCGCCCACGACGTCGCCTTTGCCGTCCTTCCAGGGCGAGTGTTTGACCGAGTGCTCGGTGTAGGCGCTGGGCCAGAGGCAGAAGCCGTCGTGGTGCTTGGCCGTGATAATCAGGCCCTTCATGCCGGCGTCGCGGGCGACGCGGGCCCACTGGCGGATATCCATCGCGGTGGGGTTGAAGATGGCCGGGTCCTCGCCGCCAAGCCCCCACTCTCGGTCGGTGAACGTGTTGACGGTGAAATGGAGGAACCCGTAGTATTCCATCTCGTGCCAGCGCAACTGCCGCTCGCTCGGCAGCGGCCCGAACGGCTCCGGCGCCGTCGCAGCGCTCGCGACACTCATCGTGACAAGAGCCAGCAAGAGGCCAGCCCGCAAAACGTCTCTAACCATGAACCTTCTCCTTCGTACTCTCAATATCAACAGCCGCACGCGAATCACAGAAGTCGCGCAGCAGCCCAGCAGCAACACACCGGCACAAACACCGACCATAAACGAGTATACGCCGCCCCCTGCAGGATTGCCAATGCAAATAGAGCGAACGCACCCGCGCGCGTCTGTGCAGCTTCTTGAGTGTGATCTCCAGGGTGGCGAAGCGCCTGGGTGGCAGCCTCAAATGCCTTGGCGTTTGGGGATGGTCGAGTGCGTGGGTGTCGCTCGGCACGTATGCCCAAACTGCATGCGCCATCCCCAAGGCTACGCCTTGAGGCTGCCACACGCCCTGCTTCTCCGTGCCTGGCTCATCTGTCTTGATGCGATCCCCGAATTGAGCTCTCAGCTTCTCGCTCAATGCCGTGTGCAGAGAACAACAACAAACAAGACAAGCGTCACGACAGAGGCGCACATGCCAACGATCCCAAGACCCAACAGAAAGTAGAGACACGCCTTGATTATCCTGGACACCGGCTTTCCGACGAAACGTATGTACCTCCTTCTGACGGCAAGCGACGCCACGACGTACGCGGTCAACACGCACAAGTCGAAAGCCGCACTGATTACGTCAGCCATGGAGACGCGCTCGGTGACATAGGATGGACCGCAGTAGCCGGTATGATCCAAGGCCACCGCCGCAAGACCGCTCGCAATCCACCACACGATGAGAGGCCATGCAACGCGCCACGCTGTCCATAGTCTGTCTCGCATCATGCCGTGATGTCCCGCAGTTCTCTATATATGAAGAACGGCCGTGTGTTTCTGCGCAGCTCGAACCCGCCAAGCCCTCGGTCCGGGACAATGTCTGCGTGGATGTCGATGATACTCTCGCTCATGGAATCGCCTTGCTCCATGAAGATACGTACGATCCCGCGTGCCGGGGTCGCCGCCGGGATGCCGTTGGATCATTCTCCGGGTCATTGTACCAGATTTCCCCAGCGAGGGACAATGACGAACGGCGGCTCAGGATTTCTCTATCGGCTCGCTGGCTGCTCAGCGAGCGAGACAAGGGCAACACAGCCATCCCGGAGAGCCGCCGCCATCAGTCTACGGCCTGGCACGAGAACCATATTGAGCACCGCTGGCACGGGAGTCTGAGGGAAATGCCTCATGTCCGGGGCCTCACCGACCGTCAGGGTGATCTCACGGATCGTCTCGCCGCGGCTAGACCAACTTCGAAGAACGACGTTGTCGCGCGCCAGCCAGAGAGAGCCCGCATCGCTTGAGACCAAGGCGGCCGAAAAGGGCCCTTCGGCGATCCGCTGTAACCTCTGGAATTGCCATCTGCCTGATGCGACAGAAGCCTCCATTCGACAAGGACGCCAGACGGCATGCACAATGCCAGTCGATCCTCAGCAAGAAAAACGATCCTGCCTGCCAGCGGATTAGCTGGATTGGTCATGTAGTGCAGCACCTCGTGGCCATTGCTATCGAAGACAAGAGGGCCATAGGCGTTTCCGCCTTCAGGCCGTTTCATCGAACCCAGCAAGGCGCAGAAGCCACAGTCGGGAGACAGGAGGCCGTGGTAGATGCTATGATCGTAGAGCAAGTTGACAACCCTCGGCTGGCTGTCGTGCCACGCGATCCAGCAAAAGCACTTGCGCTGGGGATGTGAAATGCTGGAGAGCTTCTCGCGGACCGATGGTCTCCTTCATTGGACCGGTCAGACATGCGATGGAACTGTCCCCTCGGCAAAAGCGAATGTCGTACATCCGCCCCGTTGCACGAGGCAGTGCCACTCTCTCCGAAACCGCATCGGGAAGACTGATCTTGAGAATCGACTGCTCGGTGCCCAACATCCCACCCGCCACGATGGTGTTGCCATCCTTGCTCGCACTGACGCAGAAGAACTTGTCCAGTCTGTCCATCGGTCCGACCACGGTCCGGACGCGTCTGTCGAGATAGGCGATGACCACCGTGCCGTCAAACCCGCCCGTCACGATGTAGGCGCCATCGGCAGGACAGTCAATGCCATAGATCGGGCCATGATGTAGTTCCAGGTAGGTCGTCTGGGCGTTGTCTCGCGGTGGCGGCACACGGAGGATGAGGTCGTTCACATCGGCTGCGACGGAGCCTGCCGTCTCCTCCTTCTCAGTCGCAGCTACGTTCTGTGAACTGGGCGGACACAAATTGCCAAGGCCGTCTTCCCAGGTCTTGAAGCTAAATCTGCCAGGCTCGACCATGTTTGCGTCCGGCAGGTCGGACTTGTGGAGCTATGGCTATAAAGGCGGTATGTTCGTCGTCGAGATCGAGTCTCCTTCGCAGTATAGCCATAGTAGTAGTCGTACGTAATGGCGATGGCGTCTTCCGGCACATACCTATGGACGAAGATACGCCTTTCTCCGAATCGTATGTCATTATCGCCCCGTTCTTCCCGCCAGCGAAGTGATTTAAGGTCAATAGCTGACGGCAGAGAGTCGCCAATTGCCATCGAAGCGATGCGGTACCGCAGATCTGGCAGTATCTCGTCGACGGCCAGAATGTATAGACGTGCACGATATGCAATGAGCAACAGGTCGCCGACCCGGACGGGATCGATGGATTCGGTGTGAAATGCTGAATCCCATTTGTGTTCACACTCCTGACTTTGGCGCACGTACAGAACTCAGGATGCGCTCCTTGCCGCCATTGAGATCAATGATTCTAAGGCTGCCGCAGGACTCGCAGACAGACAGGGCCAGAGTTGCTCCGTCGGGGGTCAGGCCACGGCCACACGTAGACAGGTCCGCGGGTCCCAGGGCTGGGCCGGCCGCTTCCACTGGCCACAGTGCCAGGACTGCTCCGCACAGGGCAGGATTTCCAGTGGATTACCGCCAGCGGAGTCACCTGATGGGTCTTCGCCTGTCCCACCTCGCACAGAAACGCATCTTCCCATGAGAGACAGAGACAACAAGACCAAGAGAAGCAATCTGTGCGTCAATCGCATATCAGTGCTCCAGAGAGAACCAGAAGGACAGCAATTCGAGACAGCCTCCGGACGACTGTTGCGCCACTGTGTCACACGAGGGGAAATGTCCGCAACTGCAACTCTCGCCAACCGTGCCACGAATCCAATCATAGCGTGCCACGGCCCTCATGTCAAGCGACCGAGATTCGGGTCGGTACAGCGTCCGGAGACTCCACGGTGGATTGGCGGGCCTCAAGGGTAGGCGAGTTTTTTTGCGCAGGAGGCGAACTCGCACATGTGGAATGAACCGTCCGGTGGCGGGGGCAGTAGGGAGAGGTTCCAAGCCAACCTCAATGAAGGGGTGCTGACGATGAAGAAGCGACTCATTGCCGTTATGGTCTATGGGGTATTCAGCGCGGGATGGAGCCTGGCGGCTGAACCCGTCGATAATCACGTCAAAGGCGCGTTGGCGGACATCGAGCGGTACGAGAAGCAATTCGCCGGCAAGACTTCGGCCAACGCGAGCACGGTCAAGCGGACGCTCAAGCTGCTGGCCCTGACGCGACAGCGGCTCGACAGTTCCGAGAACAAGTCCCATGAATCCTGGATCGATGCGGACAAGCGCTATAAAAGCGCTGGTGGCCCGGCTGAACGCGTTCCTGGCTCCGAAGGAATCACAGGACACGCAAACATCGTCCGGCGAGGCCAACACGCAGCAAGCCCCCCCTGGCTCAGGGACTTCGACCTCCGCTGCCCCCAAGCAGATGATTTCCCACTACCGCGTGCAGATCAAGAAGCTCGCCCGCGACATCCAGAGCCGGATGAATACGATGGACACCGGCGGAGTAAAGCCCTTCCAAGACCCGGAGTATGTCGCCAAGTTCCAGCAGGCCGCCCAGCGATTCCGGGAGAGTCTGGGCAAGTTCGCCGACTACCAGGACGATCCGGACGTCGTGACGACCGTCCAACTCCTGGTCAAGTTCGAGCGGATGATCGCATTCGGCCGGGACTACGCAGCCAAGGAGATGGCCGAACTCGGTGATGTGCAGGGGCGTTTGCGGGCCATCGACCAGCACATCCGGCAATTGAAGCGACCGCCTGCGCCGCAGGAACCTTACGAAGCCGGTGAACTGCAACAGTGGCTCACACAAATGGCGAACGTGCGCACACAGGCCTTCGAAACGCTCAAGCCCTTGCCAGAGATCAAACAGCGGGCGTATTTGCCCAACAACCGGCTGACGGTCGAACAAGGCGGCCCGTACGATATGCAGGATGCCAATCGTCTAGAGCGCAGCCTGGTCGATCTCATCAACAACATCGACAAGGACGTGAAGGCCTTCGGGGAACAGCTTGATTTCGGCCTGACTAATTTGAAGGCGGGATTAGCCTACTATCAGGAGTTCGATCCGACGGACCCATCCGATCAGGCCAAACACTTTCTGTCGGCCGGCAAAGCCGACGAGATTCGCGCAGCTCGCAGAAGACAGGCAGACCGCCATCGAAGCAGCGCAATACGCCAGGCTCATCAGCGATCCGTCGGTCAAGCAGCGTCTGGGCCTGGTGAAGACGGCTCCGTCAGCGTCCGAGCCCAACGCGCCGTCCACCGCCGCCAAGGCGGGCACCGCCCCTGTCCAGACCGCCGGCGTCGGCCAACTTCCTGCCTTCGGGCAAACCAAACCCAAAGCCCAGGCTTCCGAAGACAAGAAGGCCGAACTCGATCCGGTCTATCGTGAGCGTCTGACGCTGGTCAAGGAGATCGAAGCGGTCACAGCGCTCTACGAGGCCAATTACCAGAAGGCGCGTCGGCTGGTCCGAATGCCCGAGGCGGCGACGGACGATCCCGAACTCGTGGACATCGCGCGGAAGACGCTGGCGAATTACGATTACGTCGGGGATATCAAGCGTCTGGTCGTCAACACCAAGAAGGTGCACCGCAGCAAAGAGACCAGCGAGGACGAATACGACGACGTCGACGTCAGCCTCAGCGGCACCGTGACCCTGACGGGCACCCGGACGACGTACTCCTACGAGTGGGACGAGTTCCAGGTCGCTACCGCCGAGCCCGTCGAGGACGCCCACTACATCTTCTACACGACGCTCAAGTACTTCACCAAGGGCGACAGCACGACGCCTCTGAACAAGTGGATCGTCAGCGCTCGTCTCCAAAGCTGCGAGATCCCCGAAGAGAATATCGCCAAATAGCGGAGGGCTGCCCTGTCTCAATCATTGGGGGGGGTGGTTCAAAGAGTTGCCGGACCAGGAGCACGTTGGGGTCGCTTCGCCGCTCACAAACGCCGCAACGCGGCGACGAATTTCCTCTTGCGGCATTCCCCCGCATTATTCAGGATATTGCGGGCATCGCTCCGGACGAACGGCAAAACTCTTTGCCCTCCCTCGTCCGGTCCACTACAATGCCTCGGATAAGGCCACGGACGGCCGACACAGGATGAAACGGCACAGGAGATGGACCAGTGGATGCACTGTTTCTTTCACGACTTCAGTTCGCGATCACCCCGTTCATTCATTTCCTCTTCGTTCCCGTGACCATCGGGCTGGGTCTGATGATCGCGCTGATGGAGACGATCTACGCGCGCACGGGCAACGCCGAGTATCAGCGGATGGCCAAGTTCTGGGGCAAGCTGTTCCTGATCAACTTCGCGGCCGGCATCGTCACGGGCATCGTCCTGGAGTTTCAGTTCGGCACCAACTGGGCCCGGTATTCGGTCTATGTGGGCGACATCTTCGGTTCACTGCTGGCCATTGAGGCAACGGGCTTCTTCTTCCTCGAATCGACGATGATCGGCATCTGGATCTTCGGCTGGAAGCGACTCTCGCCCCGGGCACACGCGATCGTGATGTGGCTGGTGGCAATCGCCGCCTGCGGATCGGCCTTCTGGATCCTCACGGCCAACGCCTGGATGCAGCACCCCGTCGGCTACGAGATTCGCAACGGCCGGGCCGAACTGGTCGACTTCTGGGCGGTCGTGACTAACCCTGCCGCAGTGTACTCGATCATCCACACCGTCACCGCGTCGATCGCTCTGAGCGCGTTCTTCGTGATGGGCATCTGCGCCTATCATCTCAAGGCCGGACGCGAAGTCGATTTCTTCGGCAAGTCGTTCCGCATCGCTCTGGTCACCGGGACCATCTTCACCATCGCCGTCATCGGCGTGGGCGACTCTCTCGGCACCAACGTCGCCAGGTTCCAACCGGCCAAGCTGGCCGCGATGGAATCGCATTGGGAGACGAGCAAGCGGGCGCCCATGACGGTCTTCGTCTGGCCCGATGAGAAGAAGGAGACCAACGCCATCGAGTTTGGCCGCATCCCGGGACTGCTCAGTCTCCTGGCTTTTAAGGACATCGACCATGAAGTGGTCGGCCTTCGCGACTTCCCGCGTGAAGATCGCCCTCCCGTCGCGATCACGCTAGTGAGCTTCCGCCTGATGGTCGCCATCGGCATGGCCATGCTCGGTCTGCTGGCGCTGACGTGGTGGCGCCGGCGCAAGCTCCGGGAAACGCCTCTGCTTCTGACCGCGTTGATCTGGTTCATCCCGCTGCCCTTCCTCGCCTGCAACATCGGTTGGATACTGACCGAGGTGGGCCGGCAACCCTGGATCGTCTACAACGTGATGCGCACCAGCGACGGCGTGACCGAAGGCCTTCGGATCCACCAGGTGGGATTCTCTGTGATCTCACTGACGGTGCTGCTGGTGCTCGTGACGGTGGCGACCGCGACCCTGATCGTGCAGCACGCGCGACGCGGCCCGGCCGGCAGCGAAGGCCGCAAGGAGCAATAACTCGAAACCGATTCCGCCCGCTAAATTCTGGAGCGACACATGACACTGGCGATCGTATGGTTCTTCATCTGGGGTCTGCTTTGGGCCATCTACTTCATGACCGACGGCTTCGATCTGGGCGTTGGAACGCTGCTGCCGTTTCTCGCCCGCGACGAGGCGGAGCGACGCACGATGTACAACGCCACGGGGCCTTTGTGGGACGGCAACGAGGTCTGGCTCATCACGGCCGGAGGTGTGACGTTCGCCGCGTTTCCTCGAACCTACGCGGTCCTGTTCAGCACTTTCCACGAAGCCTTCACGTTGCTGCTACTGGCTCTGATCGTGCGGGGTCTGTCGTTCGAGTTTCGGGGCCAGATGGACTCGCCCGCCTGGCGCCGGCTCTGTGATGCGTGCCAGTTCCTGGGCAGTGCCTTGACCGCCATTCTGCTCGGTGTCGCCTTCGGGAACATCTTCAAGGGCGTGCCGATCGTCAACGGCGTTCATCAGGGCACCTTCCTGGCACTGCTGAATCCCTACGCAATCGCCGGCGGCATTTTCTTCCTGGCCGTCTTCCTGCTCCACGGGGCTCTATGGCTGGCGATTCGCACCACAGGGGAGTTTCACACCCGTTCGCTTCGCACCGCGTCGGGCCTCTGGGTCGTTGTGCTCGTCCTGGCCGTGGTCTTCCTCATCTACACCGCCTTCGCGACGCAACTCTATAACAACTATCTCAGCCAGCCTCTGCTGTGGATCGTTCCGTTGCTGGCCGTAGCGGCCCTGGTCGGCGTGAAGCTCTTCCTGGGCAAAGGACGCCTCTGGTCGGCCTGGCTGGCCTCGGCCGGCACCATCGTGGCCGTGACCTTCTTCGGCATCATCGGGCTCTACCCGAACATGCTCCCATCGACCATCGACCCGGCAGCCAACAGCATCACGCTGACCAACGGGTCCTCCAGTCCGATGACCCTGAAGATCATGCTCGGCGTCGTCCTGCTCTTCGTCCCACTCGTCATCCTCTACCAGCTCTGGGCCTACCGCCTCTTCAGCGGCAAAATCGATACCTCCGACCTGGTCTATTAGGGGCCCTTTCCGCTCTGCTCAGTAATCTGGAGATAGACGTTCCTGGGATCAATGGGCAGATCTCGGTGTCCGAGATAGCGTACGGCCGCAGTGCGTCCTGAGGACAATCGCCACGACCAGTAGTACTCACCCAGAGTCGGCCCCATTCTATACAATCCGGTTTCGGGCTCCGTCGTGAGTATCGTTTCCTTCTCGTCAGCCGAGAGTCCCTGGCCATGCTGGACAACCACAGCACGCACCGCCTCGGTCCCGGCTTGACTCCCAGGGGTAGCTTCTTCCAAAGGCACCGACGTTCCATCCTCGACCAGCGGCCGCAGCAGCGCAGCGTCCCTGTGGGCGCACCCATGAAGCAGAAAAGAGACCATGAGCACAGACGCGACAGCATGATGCACGAGTCCTTTTCGAGGTCTGACTTGATTGGACATAATCACCATCGCGATCAACTCCTCAACATAGCCAGGGAAGCACCTCTCCACTCCAAGACAAATCAAACGGGAAGAAGAACATGGATTAGAAGCGAGAAGCCCCCGAGAACCATGAAGAAGAGCGAGAAGGCGTAAGAACTGCGAACACGATTCGAACCGGTCTCGGCGGGCTCGCCCCGAGCACGACGCGATGTCTGGAGGAGATCAGCCACAACGTCAGCAGTAACGTGCCGAAGACAACGAGACAATAGATGTCTGAACTCACCGAGCGAAACGAATCACTCTGGGCCACCGCGGACGCCAGATAGACGTGCTGGAACACGCACGACGCGGCCACGACGACGACCGCCATAGCCGTCAGCGGCACCCCAAAGACTCTCCAATACGTGTGAGTTCGCTGTTTGCCCATCACTCATTCGGCTCCTTCGGTTTCGCCAGGGACGACGCGGGCCATACGATGTGACCTGAACGGTCTATGCCACACTCCACGCGATAGGCCGGCACGGTACTGAGAGCAAATTCCTCTATGACAGCCCGTGGTAGACGAACGATCACCTCATTCGGCTCAAATAGGATCTCATATTCACAGGCCGTGTAGGGAATCGACTCATCTCCGAGAGAGTTGTGGAGCAACGGACAGCGATAGATCGGGGAATGCTCGGGCAGAAAGCCCTCCCGGACGACACCCTCCAAGTCCGTCGGCATCTCCCGCCGATCAGAGACATACTCACTCACACCGAAGACAATGTCCATCATGTTCCCATAGCGAGCCTTCTCGAGTATAAACCATGGCTTCAGCCGGAAATACCAGAAACTCGTGGCCCAAATACCGATGGCAAGAACTCCGGCGCCCACTACTATCATCAACAAACGTCGTCTGCTCTTCGCCATGGAGTCTCCATGCAGTTGGCTCTACAGGGAACAGCCGCGAATCGACGGTCTCTATCCATCATACCATGTTGCCAAGGGATGGACATCGATGAGATTGCGGCAGAAGGGGCACGGTCTCGGTCTGCATGCAACATGACCGTACCTGTTCCACTGGCCTCAATCGTATCGGAGAGCAGATTTCTATTCCACCGCTTCCTCCTCCAAGGTCGGTGGTCGCAGCGCCGCACACTCTCGTTGCCTCCGCTGGCGACTGCCGAGGCGGGGATGTGAGGACGGTCACGATGATTCCTACGACCGCAATCACATTAAACTTCACAAACAAGAGTTCATCCGGGCCCACCTCCCAGCCGAGTCGCAGGCTATACACGATGCCGGAGGGTATGTGCCACAACGCCTGAGATACAGCCTGAGACTTGTCCGGAGAAAAATGCCAGAGATCGGCGCTAATAAGCTGTGGAATCCACCATAGCAGCAGGAGCCTGTACACAATCGACGGTTTCAGGAACATGCCAATAGTCACGGCAATACCGACGAGGACGAGGGCTATACTCACGATGGTGTGACAGGCCCAACACATTGGATAGACAAAGAAATCTCGGAATGAGCCGTGATACACCGAGAGCGCCAGCGTGATGCTGACTCCTGCAATGTACAGAAGATGGAGATATGCGAATACTCTTCTCACGCCGGTCCGTCGTTGGGAAGAACCGGGGCACCGCTTTCCATTCCCCAATGTGACCGTCTTCTCTGACCCGTCTGTCATGGCATCGTATCCTTGAGGGTGGAGAGTC
>CAVSCO010000034.1:0-61871 GCA_963726475.1 uncultured Phycisphaerae bacterium
TGGCATCGTGGCCATCTCCGTCAACGGCACCAAGATCGCGCCGGCTATCGAGAAAGGCTACGCCATCATTACCCGCCAGTGGAAAGCTGGCGACAAGATCGCACTGACACTGCCGATGAAAATCCAGAGGATCGAGGCCAGCGACAAGATCGAGGCGACGCGAGGCGCGCGTGGCGCTGCGCGATGGCCCGTTGATTTATTGCGCCGAGACGGTGGATCAGAAGGTGGACAATGTGCTGAGCCCGACGTCGGCCTTGACTACCGAGTGGGAGAGTGATCTGCTCCACGGCGTGACGGTCATCAAGGGAACCTGGGCCGACGGGTCAGCCATGACGGCTATCCCCTACTACGCCCGCGATAATCGGGGTACCGGGGCTGCCAACGGTGGTGACGAGCAACGCAGCATCGCCCGCGGGCGACGTCGCCGGCCGCTCAGTTCATCGGTCTGGTTGAAAGACCGTTGAACCACATGGAAGGCTATGGATAATCCGAAGATATTCGAGCGTGTAAGCCAAGCCCTTGAAAGCGGGCGAAACATCGCTCTGGCAACGGTGATCGCCACCCGGGGATCGACCCCTGGCAAGGTGGGCTACAAGATGCTGGTCGCTTCAGAGAGCGAAGACCTCGTCGGAACCGTCGGAGGTGGCTTCGTCGAAGCGAAGGTGATTGAAGAGGCCCGCGCATGCTGGGCAAACCCGGCTGCCAGATATTTCGTTTCGAACTGGGCGAAACCCCCGACGACGAAAAAGGGATCTGCGGGGGCGCGATCGAGCTGCTCGTCGAGACGTTCGATGCAAGTGCCCTGCCCTTGTTCGAAGAACTGTCGGCGGCGGCCCTTAGCGATACCGGAGGTATCCTGGTCTCCATGGTCTGGCCCGATGGGTTGCCGCGTAAGATCCTGTTGCAGGATGTCGCCGCAATCGACAATACGACATCATCCGGATTCGCACCCGAGATTGTCACAGCCATCGAAGATGTCGTGGCAGCAGGACATGGCGCGAAGAAGGTCTCCACCGAAGGGCTGGACGTCTTCATCGAAAGCCTGACGAAATCACCTATGGCCATTCTGTTCGGGGCCGGTCATCTGGCCACCTGCATCGCGCGATACGCGAAGACGGTGCATTTCAAGGTCGCGGTCTGCGACGATCGCGCGGAATACGCCAACGCAGAGAGATTTCCCGACGCCGATGAGATCGTGGTGGAGGATTTCAATCGAGTCTTCAAGACGCTGCGAATCGATGCCCATTCATACATCGTGATCGTCACGCGCGGGCACAAGTGCGACCAGATCGTTCTGGAGCAAGCCCTGAACACGGATGCGCGGTACATCGGGATGATCGGCAGCAGGCGAAAGACCCAAACACTTATCGACAAGCTCCGCGAAGGGAATCCGCCGCGAAACACTCGCTCGGGTCTACTCCCCCATCGGCATTTCCATCGGCGCTGTGACGCCTCAGGAGATTGCGCTGAGCATCGTGGCCGAACTGGTGAAGATAAGACGGCTGGGATTCGAGGCACCGGTTGGCCATATGACGCTGCCGCACTCGAAAGAATCCTCCAAGGACCAGTTATGATTGAGGCCATCGTACTAGCGGCAGGCGAATCGCGGAGAATGGAAAAGCCCAAGCCCCTTCTGCGGTTCGGGAGCGCCACCTTCCTGGAGCAGATCATCTCCGTTCTCAGGCGCTCGACGGTCGATCGGATCACCGTCGTACTCGGCGCGAAGGCGGAGATGATCGCCGATTCGGTCGATCTGTCCAAAGCCCGTGTGGTCGTCAATACAGACTATCGCCAGGGGCAATTGTCGTCGCTGATCGCGGGGCTGAAGAAGACTCCTGCTGACACAGAGGCCATTGTCCTGTGCCTCGTGGACAATCCCCTGATCACGCCGGAGATCGTCGACCGAATCATCGAGGTCTTCAAACAAACCCAAAGTCCCATCGTGCTTCCAACGTTCGGCGGCAAACGAGGTCATCCAGCGCTCTTCTCGAAACTGCTGTTCGACGATCTTCGCAACGCTCCCACGGACATGGGCGCAAGGCACGTCGTCCATGCACACGAAGATCGAATCGTCGAGGTCGAGATGTCCGATGACACCATTCTGGCGAAGATCGATACGCCGGAGGAATACAGATCCCATTTTGGACTGGCCCCGTAGGGTGGGTCCCTGGCCCACGCGTTGCGTGAGGAATCATGATCCCTTTCGATAAGGCCCTGGAAATCGTTCTGAAATCGGCCCGTCCGCTGGACAGTGAGCGTGTCGATCTGGCCGATGCGTTGAACCGCGTACTAGCCGAAGACGTCGCGTCGGACGTTGATATGCCCCCTTTCGACAAGTCGCAGATGGACGGCTACGCCTGCCGCCGAATGGACTTAGGCCAGAAACTCAAGTCGTCGAGACGATCCAGGCCGGTGCGACGCCCTCAAAGACGATTGGCCCAAGTCAATGCGAAGATCATGACCGGCGCCGCCATCCCGAAGGGAGCCGACTGCGTCGTTATGGTTGAGCAGACGCAGAAGACAGCGGAAAACCGGATTCGATTTACGGGCGAGCAGACTCGCGTCATCATATCTGTCGACAAGCGGAGGACATTCGAGCCGGACAGGTCGTCATGAGGAAAGGGACGCTGATCGGGTCACCGCACATCGCGGTGCTGGCCTCGGTCGGACAAGCCCAGCCACTCGTGGCCCGAAAGCCAAAAGTGGCGATCGTCACGGGAGGCGATGAACTGGTTCCTCCCGAAAGCAAACCGGACCCATTCCAGATCCGAGACAGTAACGGCCCGCAACTGGCCGCCCAAATCATGAGACTTGGCATCACGCCGAAGAACTGTGGTACGATGCAGGACAATGCCGCTGACATTGAGCGCGTCTTACAGGCGGGACTGATCGACAGCGATGTCGTACTGATCTCGGGTGGGGTCTCCATGGGCGACTTCGACCTGGTGCCGCAAATCCTCAAGCAGAACAACGTCAAGTTCCTGTTCGAGAAGCTCGCCGTCAAGCCGGGAAAGCCAACGGTCTTCGGGCTCTCCGAGCAGGCGTATTGCTTCGGACTCCCCGGCAATCCAGTTTCGACCTTCACCATCTTCGAACTGCTGGTCCGGCCTTTCCTCTACAAACTGATGGGGTATGACTATTCACCTGTTTCCGTGCGAATGCGTCTGGACGAATCCATCGCGCAAAGGATACTGAAAGGCAGAGTTGGATTCCGGTGCAGCAGACGAGCCAAGACGCCGTCAAGCCCGTAGAATACCATGGATCAGCCCACATTCTGGCACTGTGCCAGGCGGACGGGTTGATTTGTATGGACGTTGGCGTTGCGCACGTTGAAAGAGGGTCTACCGTCCGAGTCCGATTGATCTGAACAAGCCGGCAATCAGAATGGTGTCACCTGTGAGCGTCGATTACCTGCGAATCTCAGTGACGGAGCAATGCAATCTGCGGTGCATCTACTGCAACCCGCTCGGCGGCAGCGGTGCGCATGACGACGTCCTGAGCTTCGATGAGATATGCCGCGTGGTTCGGCTTTGCGCAAAATGCGGCGTCACGAAGGTCCGTCTGACCGGAGGCGAACCGCTGCTGCGAGAGAACATCCCTGATCTGGTGCAGCAACTCGCTCACATCAGCGGCATCGATGAACTGGCTTTGACCACCAACGGCGTTCTGCTGGCATCGCTCGCCACCGGGCTCAAAGATGCAGGACTGACACGGGTGAACGTCAGCCTCGATGCGACCGAACGCCCGTGCTTCGAGCAGATCACGGGAACCGATGCGTTACCTCACGTCATGGCAGGTATCGATAGGGCAATCGACGTGGGTCTAACGCCGGTCCGGGTCAATTGCGTCGTGGTCAAAGACGTCAATTTCGCCCAGGTTGTTTCTCTGGCGGAAATGAGCATTTGCCTGCCGGTTGCAGTGCGGTTCATCGAGTATAGCCCGACCGATCAACGCACGAGACAGATGGCTGGCTACGTACCCAACAGTGAAATCCGTGCCCGCCTGGAATCACAGTTCGGCGTGCTTTCCAGCGTGGTCGTACCGGCCGGAGGCGGGCCTGCGATTTACTATAGAATCCCCGGCGCCATCGGAACGATTGGCTTCATCAGCAGTAGATCGTCAATCTTCTGTGGGCGCTGCAACCGGTTGCGATTGACCGCCGATGGGCAGATGATGCCCTGTCTGCATTCCTCTTGCCGTTACGATCTGAGAAAGCTCCTGCGAAACGGCACCGATGATCGCGATCTCTTGGACCTGCTACAGGCAATCATGCGAGAGAAGCATCGATATACGAGGCTGACCACTTCTCCCGAGGATTTCCTGATGCAGAATATCGGAGGTTGATGCGAAGTGAGTGACTCCAAAGGCATGATCGATATCGGCGACAAGAATGTCACGGTGCGAACCGCGACTGCTGCCGGCTCTGTGTTACTCGGTGCCGGGGCCTTCACTGCGCTGCTGCAAGGCACCTGTCCCAAAGGCGACGTGCTGACAACCGCGAAGGTCGCGGCGATCCAGGCGGTCAAGGCAACCCCGACTCTCGTGCCGATGTGCCATCCGATCCTCGTCGAAGGGATCGAGGTGGATTTCGCCCTCGATGAGAGCCGGCATGCGGTCGATGTAACGGTCCGCGTGAAGTCATCAGGCAAGACGGGTGTCGAGATGGAGGCACTAACCGGTGTCGCAGCCGCGTGCCTGACGATCTATGACATGCTCAAATATACGGGCAAGGCGATGACCATCGAAAAGGTACGACTGACCGAGAAGACGGGGGGACAGAGTGGCGATTACCAAAGGTCGGATTAATGCGATATCCGTTTCCGAACGAAAAGGCGTGCCCAAAAACAACGTGGCGGAGGCTCTTCTCGAGGTCGAGCACGGGATTGTGGGCGATGCGCACGCCGGACCGGGACACTCGGCAGATCAGCCTGCTGTCGGCCGAGTCGATCGAAGAGCTTCAGGCAAAGGGCCTGAACGTCGCTGCGGGCGATTTTGCAGAGAACATCACAACACAGGGCCTGGACATGCAGATGCTTCAAGTTCGCGATGTCCTCAAGATCGGCGGCCAGATCCGGCTCGAAATCACGCAACGAGGCAAGAAGTGCCATAGCCGTTGCGGCGTGTTTGAACGGTTAGGCGAGTGCATCATGCCACGAGAAGGCGTTTTCGTACGGGTGACGCAAGGTGGCTCAGTTCGTGTGGGTGACGTCATAGAGGTTGAGCATGGTTAGAGTTGCGATCCTGACGATCAGTGACCGTTGTGCACAGAACGAGCGCGAGAACCTCAGCGGTCCGGCAATGGAAGAGATGTTGCCCGACAACGCGTTTGAGGTCTGCGAGAGAGTGATTGTTCCGGATGAAATGAATGAGATCGTCGAGCGCCTGGCGGAGTTCTCGGATCGTGGGGGCGTGGACCTGGTGCTGACCACCGGCGGCACCGGCTTCGGTCCGCGCGATGTCACGCCGGAAGCTACGGCGGCAGTCTGTAAACGAATGGCTCCGGGCTTTGGCGAACTGATGAGAGCTGAGGGTCTAAAGAAAACGCCCAACGCGATCCTCTCCCGGGCCGTGGCGGGAATTCGCAAGAACACGCTCATCATCAACCTGCCCGGCAGCGCTAAGGCGGTCCGCGAGTGTCTGGGAGCGATCTTGCCGGTCCTGCCCCACGCCATCGATATGCTGCGAGGCGGCGGCCACGAATGAGAGAAGACGCGATCCGATCTCCGTTCGACGTCATCCCCATCGTATCGGGACCAACAGGTTCCATGCCACGTGATTTCCTCCAAGAAAGTGCTTCTTCGAAGCGCGTCGACACTGATACAATGCGTTCGACAGAAGGTAACGCATAGCGTGCCCATCGGTTTTGAAAATCGATGGGACTTGAGATGCATACCACAGACTGTGAACTCTCGAATTGATGGAGGCTGTTTATGGACATGGAGTTCACTCTGACCGTCAACGGAATAGAGAAGACCATCACCACCGATCCCCAGCGACCACTCCTCGATGTACTCCGCGAGGACTTTCACCTGACCGGTACGAAGTACGGCTGCGGCGAAGGCCGGTGCGGGGCGTGCAGCGTTCTGATGGACGGCAGGCGCGTTCTTTCGTGCTCGACGCCGGTGTCCCTGGCAAACATGAGAGTTATCACTACCATTGAAGGACTCGCGCAGGGCGATACGTTGCACCCGATACAGGAAGCTTTCCTTGCGGAGGGCGCCATGCAGTGCGGGTATTGCACCTCGGGGATGATCCTGACAGCGGTAGCGCTTCTGGGAAGGAATCCGAATCCCGCCGACGAAGAAATCGTCACTGAGATGAACGGGAATATCGCCGTGCAACGGATAGTCAAGATCATCAGCGCCGTTCGCCGCGCCGCCAAGACTATGCAGGGAGCAAAGTCATGATCAGAGACAATACCGCCGAGATGTCCGAGCCGTTCGGTCCGATCGAATCGGAAGAGCCTGGGAGCAATGTTCAACTGAGCCGTCGCTCTTTCGTCCAACTGGCCGGCGTCGGACTCCTGATCACCGTAACGGAAGGACCGTCAATCGCTCAGCGAATGGGTGGCCGCAATCGACAGTCCGCTGCTGTGGCCGCGCGATTGCACATCAATCTCGATGGGACATTCACGGTCATGACGGGCAAAGTCGAGGAGGGCCAGGGCGCTCGCGCCGAACTGACGCAGGCGGCCGCCGAGGAACTGCGCGTCCCCGTCGAAAAGATTCAACTCGTGATGGCGGATACGGCCCTCGTACCTGACGATGGGATCACCGCCGGCAGTCGCACGACGCCCTACACGGTCCCTGCGGTGCGCGAAGGCTGTGCGACCGCATGCCAACTCCTGGTGCGCCTGGCTGCCGAACAATGGCAGGTGGCGCCGAGTATGCTGAAGGTGCACGAAGGAGCCATCACGAATCCGACCACCAAACAGACCATTACCTACGCGGACCTGGCCAAATCCAAGGACGTGGCGGAGACGTTCAAACAGGCGATTCCACCGGACGTGACGGTCGCCGCCGTCGATAGATGGGAAACCATGGGCAACTCCGTACCCAGACCCAATATCCGTGACCTTGTGACCGGCGCACATCATTACCCTTCGGACATCGTGCGTCCCAAAATGCTGTATGGGAAGGTCCTCCGTCCATCCGCCTACGGCGCAACGCTCGAATCCATCGACCTGAGCGAAGCCCAAGCCATGGAGGGTGTGATCGTCGTGCGGGATGGGCAGTTCGTTGGTTGCGCGGCACCGTCCAAGTATCGCGCGACGCAGGCGTTGAAGGTCCTGTCACGATCGGCCAAGTGGAAGATGGACCCCGATCAACCATCGAGTCGGGAGGTCCACACGTATCTCAAGGGACACATGCAACCGGGAGGTCGGTCGCGTCCCAACACGACCGGCTCAGTCGAGACCGCACTGGCCGACGCATCCAAAGTTCTCAGTGCGACTTATCAAATCGCTTATATCCAGCACACGCCGATGGAGCCCAGGGCGGCCACCGCCGAATGGACCGATGGCAAGCTGACCGTGTGGGCGGGTGTCGATTGGCCGCAGCGGGCGCAGAGAGATCTGGCCAACGCGTTCGGGATTTCGACCGATCAGGTGCGGGTTATCGTGCCCGATATGGGCGGTGGATTCGGAGGCAAGCACACGCCCGGAAGCTGCTGAAGAAGCCGCAAAACTGGCCAAAGCCACCGGACGGCCGGTCGCCGTTCACTGGACACGGCCTGAAGAATTTACTTGGGCCTATTTCCGCCCCGCCGCCGTCATCGAGTGCAAAGGCGGACTGGACAACAACGGAACGCTGGTGGCCTGGGACTTCACCAACATCAACGCAGGCGGCGCGGGCATTGCTGCGCCCTATCGCGTGGCCAATACCAGGATACTGTCTGCCGGTTCCGATTCTCCTCTCCGACAGGGCGCCTACCGCTGCCTTGCGGCGACCGGCAACAATTTCGCACGCGAATCGTTTATAGACGAACTGTCCGCTGCGGCGGGAATCGATCCATTGGCCTTCCGATTGGCCCATCTGAACAACGAACGAATACGAACGGTGTTGGAGGAAGCAGCCAGGCAGTTCAACTGGTCCGAGCGCATCAAGAAGGTCACTCCCGAATTGGGCGTAGGTCTGGCTTGCGGAACAGAGAAGAATTCCGTCGTCGCGGCGTGTGTGGAGGTAGCTGTCGACCGCAAGCGAGGCGAAATCAAAGTACGTGAAGTCTGCGAAGCCTTCGAGTGTGGCCCCGTCGTCAATCCCGACAATCTGACATCGCAGGTACAGGGCTGCATCATGATGGGACTGGGCGGCGCGCTGACCGAAGAAATGCAGTTCCAGAATCGACGCATTCTCAATGCCAGTTTCGCCGGCTACGAGGTGCCCCGCTTCAAGGATGTGCCCAAAATCGGCGTCCATCTGGTCAACAAGACGGATATTCCGTCAGCCGGTGGTGGGGAGACTCCGATTATCGCGGTCGCTCCGGCCGTCGCCAACGCCGTGTTCGCCGCGACGGGCGTGCGCATCCGATCGATGCCCATCCGGGGCGATTACCTGCGAAAGAGCTGACGCATGATGGACGTTTCGTTCAAGAACATGACAATACACGCGCACATCGGATGCTGTTAGGAACGCCGCACCGATGCGCAGTCAATCCTCCTCAGCCAAACTGACCTCAGGCCCTATCGGGGCCACGCTGATCCGGCTCTCGGCTCCCATGTTGATCGGCATCCTGGCGATGATGGCCTTCAACGTCGTGGATACCTTCTTTGTCAGCCGCCTGGGGACACTGCCTCTGGCAGCCATGACGCTGACGTTCCCCGTGGTGATGGTCGTCGGGACGTTCACTCTCGGTCTCGGCGTCGGCGCCATGGCCATCATCTCCCAGGGCATCGGAGCAGGCGATGGCACGCGGATGCGCCGGTGCGCCACCAACGCGCTAACGCTGGCAGGATTGTGTGTGGCCTTGCTGACCGCCATCGGGCTGCTCACGCTGGAGCCGCTGTTTCGCCTGCTCGGTGCGAGCGACGCGATGATGCCCTTCGTGAAACAGTATATGGTCATCTGGTATCCGGGGATGGTCTTCTACGTCGTCCCGATCATCGGCAACAACATCATCCGCGCCACGGGTGACACCACCACGCCCAGCATTGTCATGATCGTGGGGGTGGCGATCAACGCCGTGCTCGACCCGCTCCTCATCTTTGGCCTGGGCCCGGTGCCGGCCCTGGGAATCTCAGGGGCGGCAATTGCCACCGTGGTGGCCCGGGCGCTGACGCTGGTCGTGGCGCTGTTGGTTCTGCACTTCCGAGAACACCTGCTTACATCGCCCTGGCCGGGCGGCCGGGCCCTGATCGCATCCTGGAAAACCCTGCTGGGCACCGGACTCCCGGTGGCGGTATCCAACGCGATCATCCCCATTGCGCTGGGTCTGGTCACGCGGATCGTCACGCAGTTCGGCGCCGAGGCGGTGGCCGGATTCGGCGTCGCCACGCGTGTCGAAGGCTTTGGGCTGGCGCTGATCTACGCACTTTCGTCGGGCATCAGCCCGTTCGTCGGTCAGAATTACGGGGCCGGCCGAATCGATCGCATCGAGCGAGGTTTGCATTTCGCCGAAGCCTTCTGCCTGGCCTGGGGTGTTCTTCTGGCGATTGTGTTCCTGCTCTTCGGCCGGTCCATGGCGACATACTTCAATAGCAATCCCACGGTCATTCAGGCCGCCAGTCTGTACCTCTGGGTGGTCTCGGTGAGCCTGGGACTTCGGGGCATCCATCAGGTGATCTGGACGTCACTGAACGTGCTCGGCCGTCCCTACGATGCCCTCTTTCTCGAATTCCTGCTCGCCTTCGGGCTCTGGATACCCCTGGCGTTTGTCGGCGCTCGATCTCGCCCAGATTGGAGGCGTCTATTGCGGCTTGTCGCTGGCCAACATTCTGGCCGGTGCGACCGCCATTATCTGGGTCAACCGGATCGCGAAGAAGCTGCGCCTGGCCAGACCAGACTGACGATGTATCCGATCGTCGCGGTGATGAAGAACGAGATCGGGAAGTACCACATCGGCATGAGCCAATCGGCGTAGCGTCTTTGCAGCAGTGCCGTCAGGGCAATTGCACAGCCCGCTCCAACGAGCCAGCCCCGAAAGCGTGCCCGACGCGTGAGGATGCCCAGCACGAAGATGCCCAATACAGGAGCGGCGAAGAGCCCCATGACGTTCATCCACATCTGCACGATGTTGCCGATCCGCGACGCGTATACCGCAGCCAGCGTCGCCAGGATGCCCAGGATCACCGTCAACCATCGAGCCAGGGCAACGTCATGTGTATGAACCTGGTTTTGACGCCGCAACGGCTTGACCCAATCGTTGACGATCACCGTCGACAGCGAGTTGATCCCTGAGTCGACGCTGGACATGGCGGCGGCAAAAATCGCGGTCACGAGCAGTCCCGATACCCCTTGCGGAAGGATATGCATGATGTAGAAGGGGAGAATGCCATCAGTCCCGATATCGGGATCAAGCCGGTTGGGAAAGGCCTTGAAGTAGGCGAACATGCCGATGCCGATGAAGATCAGCAGGCTGTTGATGACCAGATCGTTGACCGCGTTAAATGTGATGGCCTTGACAACGCCCTTGTCGGTCCGAACGGCCAGGAGACGCTGGACGGTCACCTGGTCGGTGCCGTAGTCATTCAGGAAAACGAAGAACCAGCCAATCATGGCCGACAAGATCGTGAGCTTGCCCAGGTCGGTCCAGTCGAAGACGTCGAACTTGCCCGCCTCGGCCGCCACGTGTGCAATCTGCGACACCCCGCCCGGCACGTGAACGACGAGCGTGCCCGCCAGCCAGACCGCCCCGCCAAACAGGATGACGAATTGTACGACATCCGTCCAAATCACTGCCGAGAGGCCCCCCAGTACCGTGTAGGTCACGGCCAGGAGGCCCATCGCCGCGATAGCCAGAGTCAGAGGCATCCCCGAGGCGACCGACATCGCCTTAGCCGGAGCGTAGATCACGATGCCCAGCCATCCGAGCCGATTGAGCACGAACAGGGCCGAGACCGCGCAACGCGCGTGCTGGGCCCGTAGCGAAGAAGAATGAACTCGTAGCTCGTGGTGACGCGATGCTTCCGATAGACAGGATAGAACAGCCTGGCCAGGATCGGCGCTGCGACCAGGCTCATGGCAACACCGAAGATCATGGCGATATTCTGGCCGTACGCAAAACCCGGCACCCCCATATACGTGGTAGCGCTGGTCAGTGAAGCGAACATGCTCATTCCTACCGCCAGCCAGGGCATATTCCGCCCCGCCAGGAAATAGTCCTCGGTCGTCTTCTGCCGCCCGGCCAGAGCCAGCCCGATCGCGACCATGCCCGCCAGATAGGTGATGAGGATCGCCGTATTGAGAATGCCGAATTCGCCAAGCATAGGCCGCAATGCTATCACAAGTACCGGTCGCGGCCAACCACCAGCCGCTGCTTCTTTGCTCCCAAGACAGCCCAAGGAATGCTTGAACGAAGCCGACATCCCCGCTATGATGGCAGTGTAGATTCTCAGGTACAACCAGTGTCCAACCGGCGAAAGGAGAATGTCACCATGCAACGACGCCAATTCCTCAAATCCGCAGCGACCCTCGGGGCCGGATTGACCATCCTGCCCAGCGGCGTGCTCTCCGGGGCCAACGCGCCGAGCAACAAGCTCAACGTCGCCATCATCGGCACCTGGGGCCGGGCCGACGCCCACTTCGACGCGATCTCCAGCGAGAATGTCGTGGCCTTGTGCGACGTGGACGAGAAGCATCTCGCACACGGCGCCGAACGGTTCCCGAAGGCCAAGACGTATGTCGATTGGCGTAAGTGCCTCGACCAGAAAGGTCTGGACGCCGTGCTCTGCTGCACGACCGGACCACACCCATGGTCACATCGCCAACTGGGCGCTGAATCGCGACCTGCACGTGCTACATGGAAAAGCCCCTGGGCAACACCGTTGAAGAGGTTCGTCTGGCTCCGGGCGAAATGGATGGAGAAGAAGAACAAGCTGGCCACGCAGGTCGGCACGCAGCGGCACGCGATCCCCAACTTCAACCGCGTGCGCGAGCTGATTCAAGGACGGCGCCATCGGTACGACTGCAAACTGTCTATGTCTGGGGCAACCGCCAGCTCCGCCGCGCCTGGCTACCTGCCGGCCCAGGGCGAGCCGCCCGCCAACGCTGCACTACGACCTCTGGATCGGCCCCTCGCCGTTCCATCCCTACAACCCGGGGTACTTCTCCGGCGGTCCCGGTGCATGAACTGCCTGAGCTGGAACATGTACTGGGACTTCGGCAGCGGTCAGGTCGGCGACATGGGCAGCCACACGATGGACCTGGCCTGGAACGCGATCGACGCCGACACTGCCCACCGCTGCCGAAGCCAAGGGCGAGCCGTTCAATCCCGACGTGACGCCCGTCGAGCTGGAGACGCACCTTCGAGCATGCCCGGCCAACGACTGGCGGCCTGCCATCCGCGTCGGTTGGTACCAGGGCGGCGCGATGCCGCGCACGCCCAAGGATTGCGTCGATCTGAACAAGATCGGGCACGGCGCCATGTTCAAGGGCGACAAGGGCTTCCTCATCGCCGATTTCAGCTCGCGTCTGATCATCCCGTGGGGCAACGACGCGGACATGAGTTACTACAACAGGCGTGACAAGGACGAGATGATTCCGGATCTGGGCCATTTCCAGAAGGAATGGACCAACGCCTGCAAAGGCGACCTGAAGACCTCGTGCGACTTCAAATACAGTGGCGACCTCATCGAGACGATGCTGCTGGGCCTGGTGGCCTATCGCGCGGGCAAGAAGCTCGAATACGACGGCGCCAAGGGTCGTGTCACCAACGACGCCAAAGCCAACGAGTACCTCAGCCGCAAGTACCGCGACGGCTGGCCTCTCGACGGCTAAGCCGAGATACGGGAAACACCGGATTCTTCGCTAATCACTCAAGGGTGAGGCCAAGCGCCTCACCCTTTTCTTTTGCGCTTACAGCGACACAATTGCGGCGAATCGTCACTCGCCCCCGCATTGGGGACAATCAGAGTTGCGTCTGACGGGTATCTTTCGGAACTGCATCGTCAAGGCGTCGTAGGTGAGAATCGAATTGGTCAGCAGGTTCCCGACCCCAAGGATGGATTTGATCGCCTCCGTCGCCTGGAGCGTCCCGATGACACCGGGCAGAACGCCGAGCACTCCTGCCTGGCTTGGCGGCGGCACTGAATCAGATGATGGCGGCTCTCCGAAAACGCAGCGATAACAGGCCGTCTTCCCGGGCAGGACCGTCATCAACTGCCCTTCGAATTCCAGGATACCTGCGTGCGAAAATGCAATTCGCTGGCAGCAGCAGGCGTCGTTGATCAGGAACTTGGTGGCGAAGTTGTCCACCGCATCAATCACGAAGTCATATCCCGCGATAATCTCACCGAGAGTATCGGCCGTCGCCCACTGATCATACATGCGAACAATCACGTTTGGATTGATCGCCTCGATTGTCTCTTTCGCCGAGACGACCTTTCTCCTGCCCACGTCGGCAGTGCTGTGCGCGATCTGTCTCTGGAGATTGCTCAGATTGACCACATCGCCATCGAGAAGGCCGATCGTTCCCACACCCGCCGCTGCCAGATAGAGAGCAGCCGGAGAGCCCAGCCCTCCGACTCCGACGATCAGCACACTCGAGGCCAGCAGCTTCTCCTGGCCAGCCGCACCGATTGGCTTCGAGCATGATGTTTCGCGCGTATCGTTCGGCTTGTTGCGGGGTAAGTGACACCGTGATCTCCCATCTCAGATTGCAGCTTCGTCCTTGTGGGAGACGAGCGGGGACGCTCGTCCTACGTATCGAGGAAGCCGGAATCCCAGTCCTTCCAGACGGGTTCGAGCCCGTGATTCGCGAGCATCGCTGCAACTTCGTGCGGGCTGCGCTGATCGCTGACCTCGAATTGCTCGGAATCGTGATGCTCGTCGGCTTCCACCTTTGAGTACCCTCCCGGATCGGTCCGGCTGCCCGCACTAATGCGCGTCGGACCGAGTGAGACAACGTGATCGCGGAACTGAGCGTCTTCGCGCGTCGAAAGCACGAGTCCCGCATCGGCAAAGCACAGCCGCAACGCCAGCATCATCTGGACGAGATTCGTGTCCGTGAGCAGATGCGGGAACTCCTCGCGTGTCACGCCACAGGCGGGCCTCAATCGAGGGAACGAGAAGGAGACGTGCGACTGCCAGTAGCGCCGGATCAGGTGCGATGCGTGTTCCCCCAGAGCCAGCGTCTCGATCCGCCAGTCAGCTAAGCCCAGCAGGACACCGAGCCCGATCTCGCGCATGCCCGCCTGAGCCATATCGTCAGGGCCCCGAAGTCGGAAATCGTAATCGGCCTTTGGACCGCCCAGATGGTAGCGAGCGTATTCGTCGCGATCGTAAGTCTCCTGGTACAGCGTGACGCCTTCCACGCCCGCATCAAAGAGCCGGCGATAGTCGGCGGCCGACATCTGATAGATCTCGACGCCGATGAAGCTGAATCGCTCACGCAGCTTCGCCGCCAGTTCCGCAAGATAATCCGTCGTGATGAAAGTCGTATCCTCACTGCTGACCAGCAGAAGATCGCGGAATCCTTCGCGAGCAATCATCTCCGCGTCGGCCAGGGCCTCATCGATCGTCAGCCGTGTCCGCTCGAAGCGATTCTCCACATTGAACCCACAGTAACGACATCGGTTCACGCAGAAGCTCGATAGGTAGAGCGGCGCATAGAGCTTAATCGTTCGCCCGAAACGCTGCCTCGTCAACGCCTGGGATTGCCTGGCCATCTCTTCGAGATACGCCTCAGCGGCCGGAGAGACCAATGCCAGCAGCTTTGCCAACTGATACGAGCCCGGACGTGTCGCCAGAGCGGCCTCGACGTCGTGTGCCGTGACTTCGCGCAAACGCTGCTGCCACTGCTCTCGATCACTGTCGAGATCGAGCCTCTCAAGAATCTCTCCGATCGAATTGCCCATGTGCATTTGGGCCATCGGTCTTATCACCTAGTCCCTTAGGAATCCCGTCAGTGGGCTCGACGCCTGAGCCTGTCGCACCGCGGCTCGCGGCCCGGAATTGTGGGCCTTGCGTCCGGCTTCGACGGCCAACTTGAACGCCACCGCCATTTCCTGTGGGTCTTCCGCCGTAGCGATCGCCGTGTTGACCAGCACCGCGTCCGCCCCGATCTCCATTGCCTCAGCGGCGTGCGACGGGAGCCCCAGCCCGGCATCTACCACGACGGGCACGTTGGCTTGCTCGATGATGATCTCCAGCGCCGCCCGCGTCTTGATCCCCTGATTCGATCCGATGGGACTGCCCAAGGGCATGACCGTTGCTGTGCCGCAATCCTCCAGCCTCTTGGCAAGAATCGGGTCGGCGTTGATATAGGGTAGCACGACAAAGCCCTCGGCCACCAGCGTCTCGGCCGCCTTGAGCGTTTCGATCGGGTCGGGCAGCAGATAATATGGATCAGGCGTCACTTCGAGCTTGACCCACTCGATCCCGGTGGCCGCCCGCGCCAGGCGAGACAGGCGAATCGCCTCTTCCGCACTCCGGGCTCCGGACGTGTTTGGCAGGAGCTGATATCGGTCGCGGTCGATCTCACGGAGCGTGTCGTCGCCTGGATTGTCGATGTCGACGCGACGCAGCGCCACGGTCACAATATCCGCTCCTGAAGCCTCGAGTGCCTGCGCCATAGCTTGGGGCGATGCGAATTTGCCCGTGCCCACCAGTAGCCGTGAATCGAACGACCTGCCCGCAATGGTCAATGCGTCCATGATCTCAGCCACCTCCCATGAATTTGATCAGTTCGATGCGCTGCCCATCTTCGAGTTCGGTGGCCCCGAACTGCTCGGAAGCAACAATGCTGCCGTCGATCTCAGCCACGACCGTCGCCGCCGCTACACCCAACGCATCGAGCAAATCGGACAACGTCCTGGGCATGGCCTCCGGAGCGAACCGCCTCTGGACCCCGTTGATTGTCAGTGATTTCACTTGCGGTACCCCACAAAAAAAAGCACTCCCACAAAGGAAGTGCTCTTGGACTGCCATAAGCCTCCCTTCGCAGGTTCTAACCTGATCAGGTTCCAAGGGTCATCGCGCCGTTGCGATCTCTCAGCCTGCGAACCCCGATATCCATCAGGATTCATGGCTCCCCTGGCTCTCTTTGACTACTCGACGTATGATACCACGGTTCGTTGATCTTGGCAAGAGTCTGCCCGACCCGAAGAGTAAGCCGTATGAAGAACAACAGATTCGTGATTCAGGAACACGAGACGCCCGAGGGCATCCACTGGGACCTCATGCTCGAACGGGGCGAGATAATGACCACGTTTCGACTGGTGGAGAGGCCTGAGCAGGCCCTCGCACATCCCATCCGAGCGGAAAAGATTTTCGACCACCCCCTGCGGTTCCTCACCTATGAAGGCCCCGTGCAGAAGGGAACGGGCCGCGTTCACATCGTCGAACGCGGAACCTATCACTGCACCGAATGGCGAGATGATCGGCTGGTGCTTGTCCTGAACGGGACCATCCTCCATGGCGCGTTCACGCTCGTTCGCACCGCCGAATCCAGGTGGCATTTCGCATCGGAAAGCTCCGACTACGATCCATCTCAATCACTGTGATAACTCTCGGGCGGACCGAGATAGCTCGGTTTGAGGCCACCAGTATCGACGAGGAGTTTCTGGAGCACAACGGCCGGGTCGACCATCCATATTTTCAGCGTGTGATAGCCCGGCTTGTCGATCCTGTGCGTCGATTTGACCTGCCGACAATTGTCTCGCACGGAAGCCTCCCAGTCACGGTTGCCGTTGTCCACAAAGTAGCCCTGGGGCACGACGGTAACGACCTGAGGTGCTTCCTCATCGAACGAGACCGCGAAGCGCAGGCCCCGGTCGGGCACAAAGTTCAACGAGGGGGCCAGGACCGACGTAACCTCGACCGGACCGGCGCTGAACAGATACATCTGGTATTCCAGACAAGACGAATTCTGAGGTGGCTCCACGCTCTTGGCCGTCATAGGGAAGATCGTCATGGACGATCCCGTGCGTCCGTAGTCGTTGATCTTCTCCCAGCGAACCGAGCCTGCATCCGTCTTCTCCGTGTAATGCTCTGCCTCGATCGAGACGTAGCCATTGGCCTCGACGAAACCCTTGAGAGAATCCCTCGTCGGTTCGACGGGATGGAACGCCTGGACGGCCACACTGATCGGGTCACCACTACCGCAAGCGATCTTCACGCTTCCGCTTGCAGAGCCCCAAGGGGCCTTGTCCCAATCCACACTGACCCATATCCGCTGTTCCTTCTCGACCTTCCCCTGTGTCGCACTCAGTACGATCCACGGATCACTGGCCGTCGCCGTAAATTCGAACGCCGTCTGTCCTCGGTTGAATACCTCGATGCAGCGCCGCTGCCGATTGAACGTGTCGAACGCGGGAAGTGCCGGATCATCGGGAGATCCAGGCCAGGCAGAAGCCGAACCTTCCACCGCGATGGCCATCTGAGCCGGCCCGGGCACGTCGATCTCCCTGACCGCAGGCATGTTGTTCCGACGCGGCTCCTGCCAGTTGGTGTAGCCGATGTGCGTCTGGTCCATCATGTGATTCCATTTGCCGTCGGCCATCTCCTGATTGTAGTAGCGGGACAGATCGGCATCCTGCTGGAACAAATCTCGAACCTTCTGGGCCAGGTCATTTGTACCGGCACGTTTCTGCTCGGCATACAAACGGTTCAGTCCGGCCGTGATGTAGAGCTCCGTAACGAGGGCACTGGCCTTGGTCGGATGAAGGACGAGTTGATAGAACGCATCGCGGGCGTTGTCTGGCAGCGTCTCATAGATACTCTGGGCCTTGGCGACAATCGCCTGCCATTCGGCCAGCACTCGGTCTGCCTCCTGGTAATTCACCAGACTGAACGTCGTTGGGTCGATCAGTTCGGGCTTGCGCCGGCCGTTGTACTTGGTGTACTTGGCGACAATATCGGCGATCTCGGCCGCATGCCCCGGGCCAAATTCTCGCTCCGCCCACGCCGGAGTATAGTCATCGATCTTCTCCTTGGGCCAGCGCTGCGGATCCCAGGCCAGCGTCAGGAAGAACTCGATAGGAAATTCCATTGGCTTGAGATCGCCCACGTTGACCACCCAGATGCGATTGGCGTCGTGGTGATACGCGAGGTTCATCTGTTCCCAGACCTTGGTGATCGGGACCGTGTTGATCCATCTGTAGCAGCGCGGCCCGCCCACATAATCGAAGTGGTAGTAGATGCCCGCCCCGCCGCTGCGCCGGCGCTCCTGGGCCGTGGGCAGCCGCCTAAGGTTGCCCCAGTTGTCGTCGCACCAGAGCAGGATCACATCGTCGGGCACGCGCATGCCCCTCTCATAGTAGCCCTGGACCTCCTTGTAGAGCGCCCAGACCTGGGGCACCGCGGCGAGATTCGGATCGATGACTTCTGCGATGATCCTCCGCTGATCGGCGACGATCTTCTCGAGCAGGGCGATGTTGGCCTCTTGCGACATCGGTTCATCGCCATCCCCACGCATGGCCAGGGTGATGATCTTCTCATAGTCCTTGGTGCGTTCGATACCCTCGGTCCAGAAGGCCCGCAACGCCTCGGGGTTCTTGGAATAATCCCAACTGCCCCGCGGGTTCCCCAGCCTTCCCCATTCCTTCCACGCCCGCATCATCGGCTCGTGGTGGGATGTGCTCATCACGATCCCGTACTCGTCGGCAAGCTTCGGATTCAGCGGATCATCCGTGTTGAACGAGTTATTCCACATCGCGGGCCAGAGGAAATTGCCTTTCATACGAAGGATCAGCTCGAAGACCTTCGTATAGAACTCGTGGTTGTAGTCGCCGAACTTCTCGTGCACCCAACCGCTCAGCGCCGGCGCTTCGTCGTTGAGGAAGATGCCGCGATACTGCACAGCGGGTGGTCCTTCCACATACGTACCGGCTTTGACGAAGAGCGATTCTCTATGCTTAGCAGGCACATCCGCCCACCAGTACCAGGGCGAGACGCCAATCTGCTCGGACAGATCGTAGATGCCGAAGATCGTGCCCCGCTTGTCGCTGCCGGCGATCACGAGCCCATTCGCAACGCCAGGAACGGGTTCGGGCACCACCTGAATCAAAAACGACTCCCACTGGCCTTCGATCTGCGACGCGTCGATCTTGCCCGCGCGGATCAGACGGTCGATGATCGTGCTCTTGCCGACCGTACCGATGAGCACCACATTGGCCCCGAGATCGGCTGGCTCCGTCCTCAACTCCGGTGTGCGATTCGTGACGCGTGCGATATCGGCCTGCAGATCCTTCGCCGCACGGACGACGCCGGCATGGTCCCGCGCATCAACGTAGAGCGTCGCAAGATCATCTCCCTGTGCGAGTTGAAAGCTGCCCTGACTGCGCCACGAATTCCACACAAGGTGTCTGGCCGATAGCCAGCACTGCGGCAGGAGATATCGCTAAAGCAACAATCGCGCCAATCAAAACGATGAGCCAGGTTTTCGCGGTACAATTCATAGTCTCACCCCGAATCAGATCTCGATTCCGTCTTCGTGATTCAACTCAACGCCCGTCCTACATCGATTGCCTGAGCAAGTCAGATCGCTTTCAAGACACCTTCAACAAAACCGATGGCGTGGGCCATGCCCGCGTGCCAGGGGGCTTGGCATGTCATCTGGGGCGTGTGGTCCGGAATCACCACCCCGTCGAATCCATTGCGATGGAGAATTCTCAACACTCTCGCGATGTCCACGTCGCCATCGTCGATGAAGGTTTCGCGATAGCGCGGGGCCTTTCCGGTGACATTGCGCAAATGCACGTAGGCGATCCGCCCTTCCCGGCTGTATTCGTCGACCACCTCGTAGATATCGCCTTCGGTCATCTCGGCCAGCGTACCGACGCAGAATTCGAGTTGATTGGCCGGGCTGGAATCGATGCCGATCAGCCGCCTGTACATGTGCGGTTGATAAACGAGCCTGGGCTGGCGACGCAAACGAGACACGGGTGGATCATCCGGATGCGCAGCCAGCGTAACGCCCGCTTCCTGGGCGACCGGCAGGATCGCCTTCAGGAAATCCTCCAGTCGTCTCCACAACTCGTCATGACTGATCTCGGGCAGAACATCACTCTCAGCCGATGGATCGTAGACCATGTTCCAGACCATTCCCGATGGAACAGGGGTATCGTCGACCCCGTTCATGCCAACCGAGGTCGCGCCGCCCCTCGCGAAGGGCCCCGTGACACGGCTCGCAACACCCGCGATGCTGAAATTGTATCCCATCACCGGAATCCCGACCTCGCCCACGCGACGGATGATCGTCCCGAGGTTCTCAAGCTGCTGGTCCTTCTTGGGCCCATCGAGCAAAACGTCGTACCAGTGGGCCGGATCGAAGTTCTCGATGGCTTCGAGTTCAGCCCGGCCGCATTGATGTCCTCTTTGAGGGAACTGAGTTCTTCGACACTCCAGAGTTGATCGGGATCGCCCGCCAGGCCCCAGCCGCGAACGTCACCTGTCGGCTGATTGCTTTTGGGATTGCGGCCGCTCTGTCGAAAATAGTCGACCAAGTGCACGACGAGATGCGTGGCTCCACATTGCCGCGCAAAGTCGTAGTGTTCGCGGTTGAGCTGATGCCGATATAGTCCGAGTCCGATCTTCATCAGAATCCGATGCTCACGCCTCCATCCACTACCAGTTGTTGTCCCGTGACAAACTTCGCCTGTGAAGAGCAGAGGTAGACCGCCGCCCAGCCAATATCCTCCGGTGTGCCCAGCCGGCCTATCGGAGTTCGCGCGAGGATCTTTCTGCTTGCGGTCTGGATCATTATCCAAAGCCTGATGCGACATGGGCGTCTCGATCCATCCGGGCGCGATGGCATTGACGCGCACACCGCGTGGAGACCATTCGACCGCCAGCGAACGGACGAGCCCAAGCGTGGCGGACTTGGCTGCCGAATATGCCGCCACTTCGGGGATGCCAAACAACGCCGCCATCGAGGTGATGAAGATGATCGAACCGCTACCGCGTTCGATCATGCCAGAGGCGACGGCACGCGTCAGAGCCATTGCTCCGAAGCACATGGACGTCAAACATGTCCTGCTCGTCCTCGGCTGTCTCGTCAAGCGACGACTTCTTGAGGTGAATCCCTGCGTTATTGACGAGGATTGTGGCGGGCCCACCATTGGCACGAGCCGCGGCGACTACCAGTTGATCTGCTTTGGACGAGTCCGAAACGTCGTGCACCACATAGGAGGCCCGCTCGCCCAATCGCTGGCAGGTCTCCTTCAGGACACCCTCCCGGCGGCCGCAGATCACCACTCGTGCCCCGGCAGCGATCAGGCATTCGGCAATCGCCGCCCCCAATCCGCTGCCGCCCCCGGTGACTATCGCTCGCTCATCGGCGAGTGAGAAGATCTCCATATCTACCCTTTTCTCTATTGGTCCGGCTCCGCAAAGCGCCCTACCTGGCCGGCTCGACTGTGTAGATGGCCTCGTTCAGTGCGCTCCATTGTCCATTGCCCCAGACACGCGTCTTGACCTGTACATTCTCTTCCAATGGTGTGGGATCAGTGTACACACGGGCGGATGGCGAGAGAAGCCCCGCGTTCGCATCTTCACCGACAATCAGCTCGGTCGAGATGAGGAAGTCCGAACTGGTCAGCCCGGCGTTCATCCCGTGAATCGCCAGAACATTGTCGCCCGGCCGAAGCCGGTCGAGGAATGCCGAACAATCGAAGTCCTGAAAGGACATCGCAGAGAGATCGTCGTGGCTCGTGGCCGCCCCGTCATTCCAGGCGGGCGACGCCGGGGCGTTGGCCGATGCGATCTTCACACCATTGAGGTACGCGACGAATCCATCGTCGTAACGCAGGCGCAGCGTCATGTAGTTGAGGTCTGCGAGTTGAGCCGCACTCACCGCAAAAGGAACTCGGACATAGCAAGCTTCCACACGCCCGTACATGTGTGACCCGACCTCATAGGTGATGTGGTTCTCGTATCCAGTACTGCGTTCATACCCGACTCCACCCGAGGTTTGAGGAGTCGCGGGCCTTCCGTCCCTCCACGCCGAGTCATCGAAGGGCTCGGCGCCGCCCGTCCAGGACAATCCGATGTCTTGAGTCGGCACCCAGACCGCCTTCGGCGCGTTCTCCGGAACCAGCGTTAGCGAGTTCTGCTGACCACCTGCCGACGGCTGGCGAGGATCGGTGCCATCGAGCGTGAAATAGATCGTTCCGGCGCCATTGGGATTGGTCATGGTTAGTTCGTCACCAGACGAGACGGGACCACCATGCTGATCGCTCCCATTGATACGAAACTGTGGCGGATCGATATCCGGATAGAGGTTCCTCGAACGCAGAACGTTGATCAGGGCGAACGAGTTGGCCGTATCGTGGATGGCCGGGATATAGCTGTTAACCACGTGATCGCGTTCCACAGCCCAGGAATCCTCTCGCGTGAAGTAGTAGTCGGGTCCATGCGGCGCGGGTGGATAGAGATCGTGGTCGACATTGGTCAAAGGACTTGGCTGCTCGATCGTATTGCCATACGGCGTGCTCATCTGCGTATCGCCCCACCGCGCCGATTCGGCAACGATCGCTTTGTCGATCCAACCGGCCACCCGGAGATAGCGAGCTTGCGAGGCGGCGAGACTTAGAGCACCGTCGCTGAAGCAATGCTTGAAGACCCGGTCTGCGAACAGAAGGCGAAACTCGTCACTCTTACGCAGCTTCTGGAAGACGTCACCAACACCGCCCGTGCTGTTGACGCGCGACGCAGCGCGTCCGTGATAGTCGAGCACGATCTCCTGGTCCCAGACGAAGAAGCGGAACTTGCCATCGCCACTGACGGCATTGGCGGCGGCGTATCCATTATGGTGAGGCCAATCTTCCGCATCGGCATAGAAGTGCAGCAGCATGTAGTCGGCGAAATCTTCGACGTCGAGATACTCCTGGATCTGCGCATATCCGGCGCGGCGTGGACGGATCGATGGCCATCATGGCCCGCCAGCGCGTGCCAGGCTGCGACAGATCGTTGTTCACCTCCCAGTCCTCCGGCCGTCCTCCAAGATGCTCGGCAAAGAAGTCCTCTCCGACCCTTTCGGTCAGGTTGAAGATCCCGAAATAGAGCCCGTTGACGTAAAGATGGACGAAACATCCCCGGCTGGAAGGCTGGCCCATCTCGCGCAGGCTCTCCTTCATCCAGACGTCGCGGATGTACTGCGAATCGTTGGGACGGTAGCGGGACGACGTCCACGAAACGAGTCCCCAGGAATCGGTGAAACAGGCCCTTAAGACGAGTTGATTGAACTTGTCCACCTCCGAGTCAGGGAACAGCGGATACCTCAGCTTCGACGGACCATACTGGCTCGTGAAGGTCAGCCGCATCGAATGCTTCTGCATGCGCCAGGGACGCCGGCTGGAATTGCCGTGGATTTCGATCTTGCAGTCTTCCTGGAATCCTGGGACTCCATCCGGAAGAATGTACTCGACCGCACATTTGCGTTCCCAGCGACTCAGCGGATTGGCATAGATGCCACTGGCATCGCTGATGAAATCGTCGGGCTCCATCGAGATCGACATCGTCGGGATATCGAGTAGCGCCTCGCGGCACCGAGTATCCGGGCACCGTGTTGTCGACGACGCGAGGGTCCATCTCATAGTCGGCCGGTACGATGCCGCCCACCTCAGAATCGTATCCCCAGTCCGTCGGCCAGCCAGGAGGATCGGTCGGCTGGCGGGCGACGTCGTCGACGAAAATATACGTGTGCGTCGTCACGCCGCGAGGCACCCACCCAGGCCTGAAGGCGATCGAACGAACCTGCGTCGTAGTCGCGATATGGATGGGCCTCTGCGGATCGTACAGCAGGCCTTTCTGCTCGGTCGGCTCCGAGCCATCCAGCGTGTATCGGATGGACGCCTCGGGAGTCTCACAGAAAAGCTCCAGATCGAAGGCATCGTCGTAGAACCCGCGTTGCTCGCTGTGCACTAGCTTTCTCAACGAACCCGGGGAAGGCCCGCTGGTTTCCCCGTCCCGGGGTGGGAATCGCGAAGTAACGACACTCATCCAGCCACATGCCATAGGACACGTCGGGCTCCTGAGGTGGATACGAAGGAGCGAACTCATGCACGACGTTTCCCAACGGATCGACCAGAGCGAGGTATTCTCCGTCCTTATCGAGCGCGAAGTTCGTATGCAGATAGCCCGCCTTGTCGACGTAGTCAGCGGTGGATTGGCCTGAAGCAAAGACCACAAGATACTCGCCGGCAGGCAGAATGACGCCCGGGGGGAAAGTCCACTTGCAGAGATCGTCCTTGTCGTCGGTCAGGTACCATCCACTCAAAAAGGCGGATTGCCCACTGCCGTTGTATAGCTCGATCCAGTCCGACGTCTCTCCGTCTCCGTCGAGCAAGGATGCTCGGTTGGAGGCGACAAACTCGCTGATCACGAGGGACGTTGCGGGTGGGTCGTCGTCGGAAGCTGCGTCGTCATCGTCGGAATCGAGCGTCTCCAGGACAAACCCATTCATGACGAAGAATGCCTCGGAAACGTTCGTATAGCCTTGGTTCTGGAACGATAGAGTGATGATCTGGATGCCATCGGATTCGATCACAGTCTCAAACGTGGTCATGTCGGCGAAGGAGGCAGAGCCGTTCGAGATGTCCACACCGGCGGTGACACTTGAACCAGTCGCGTCCGTGACTGTCACGTCGAAGAGTCCCGTCTGGTCCTGAGGATCGTGGTGATACGAAGTCCAGGCATAGCGACCGGCAGGTAAACCATCGATCGCCAGGACCAAGGGATCGCCGTTGGTGACGCGGGCATCGGTTCCGATCCAGTCTACCGCCAAGGGGGAACCGCTGGACCGTTCGATCATCTGCATGGCCTGCGGCGCCGGGTCGTTCGGCCAGATCGGCATCAGCGCAATCGTCGAACCGAAAGCGGAGAAGGATTGTTCCTGAAGGTTGCGGCTGATTCGTGATCTGCGTAGTACGCCTGGAAACCGATCTCAACCGGACCGCCTCTGCGCGTGAAGTCGACCTTCAGCGACGCGGCTTCGCATCGGGCGGACGACAGCAAGCTCGCCAGCCCAAATAGAATGATTGCGGCTCTGATCATCGGGCACTTCCGCTTCCTACCTCTTGTAGCGGTACGCCCATCCGGCCGCCATGTAGTCGATGTCTGAGGTCTGTCCGTCCGGAGGATATTCGATGCCGTAGGTGGACACCCCTTCGACCAGCAGCTTTTCCACGCGATCGATCGTATAGGGGTCGCGCCACTTGCGGACCTCCGAATGCCCATCGCAAAATCCGAGAACACTACTGTCTCCATGGTTGACCGCCATCGGTCCCCACCAGCCCCACTCGGATAGTTGGGTATACTCGGGCGCGCCGATAACGAAATGGTGGCTGGAATTCCAGTTTCGCGTCTCCCCACTTTCGACAAACACGTACCGCGTCGTGGGCGAGGTGATTTCGTCGTACCGTCTGATCTGGAGCTTGTACTCCGGACTGCTCTTGTTCGTGATCCAGTAGAGGCATCGAGGGATTGAATAGGTGACGAAGACGCGCGTGTTATCATACATACTCTTGCGAGCGGTGTCACCCTGGCAATGGTAAACATCCGGGTTCTTGACATACGGAAACAACTTGCCTTCGCGGATTCCGCGAATCTCGTCTTCGTCGGTCACAGGAGGTTCGGCCTGCGTATTGCTCAACAGCGTGCCGTTCTCGTCGCGAGGTATGCCGCACCACCCGACGAATGAGCCATTGGCGGTCGCGTTGTCCTCACAACTCATGATGCGGCCGTCGTTGTCTCCCATGTACATATACCAACCCAGAGAGAGGTTCTTGGTGTTGCTCAGACACCCCGTCGTGGCCGCCTTCTTCTTGGCCAAACTCAGCGCGGGCATGATAATCGCCATCAGGAGGGCAATGATCGCGATGACAACCAGCAGTTCGATCAGGGTGAAAGCTCGTGTCTTCATCTTTCCGCCTTTCCGATTCCGAATTGGCGTTTCGTGTTCAGAGTCGCAATCCGTGCCACTCCGGCACGTGCGCGAGCACGGCCTCCCCAGCCAGCGACGTACGGCCAAGTGAGGCTCGCGCTTCAGCAGCGCGAGCCTCATCCATACTCTCATTGTAAGAGATACCGTACCGGTAATTCAACCCATCCCTACTATGGCGTATCAAATGGGTTCGTACGTCCGGCGAGCCATGCCATTTCGCCATGAGACAGAGCCCGGTCGTACAGACGAACCTCATCAATGGCACCGGGGAAGTACCGAGTCAGGTTATCGTGCTTGAGTACGCCGATGGTCACGTTTTGCAGAGGCTGGCCAAACTCGGCCGTATCATCAGCCGTTCCGGCCAGTTCGCCATTGATGTACAATGTGGTGCTCTCGGCCGTTTTAACGAGGCCCGCGTGATACCAGGCGCCGTCGTCGGTCGTCGCAACGCTGTAAATGTCCGTTCCTCCCGACGTGCCCAGAGGCGCGCGATGCAGATACCGCAACGTGCCATCCCCGCGGAGCTCCAGCAGAATCCCATGATCGCCATTTGAATCATAGATTGACAGAATATCCCGCTCGGCCGTGCCGCCATCGACGCGGAACCACAGCGAGGCGGAGTACGTCGGCAGATCGTAGGAGCCTTCGACGCGAACGTAATCCGCGATACCATCGAGTTGAATCGCCTGGCCGGCATGACCGGCGCCAAACGTCGGCGATCCAACGATGGTCCCGTTCTGAGCTCCCGCGCTGTCATCCGCATTGCCGTCCAAGGCGAAATACCCCACGAGGTTCGCCGAATCGGGTTCCGTCGGAACGATCGATTGACGATCGAGGGGAGACAGTGCGATATCGTCAATGAGCAGGAAACCACTTCCGCCTTCGACCCCGACGGTCAGCTCTCTGACATTGCGCAGATCAGCCCCAGCGAAATCGGCCAAGTCAATATACCAGAACTGCCATGGCTTGGTCAGAAGGTTCCCGGCGTCTCCGCCATAGTTCACTCTGCTGCCATCAACGGCGACATACAGTTGCCCTCCGGTATTGGCCGGGTCACCGTAGAACCACAGCGTCAGGGCCTTGACACCGTATTGCGTCCAGTCCTGGGGTTCCTCAAACGTCCGCGTCGCCTCCGAGACGGTGGCCGATGTGGTGCCATAGGCCAAGGGCATCGACTGCTTGCCGCCATGGACGATGGCCTGCTCGGCAAACGGCGCATCCATATAGCCGACCACCGACCCCGTTCCATTCATCCAGCCATCGATCCAGGTATCAAAAATGGTCGTCGCGGCGTCGATGTCGTCGTTGTACTCCTCGAAATCTTCGACCACGATGGACGGTTGCGTGGAGAAGTTCCAGACCTGCCCTTCCCATGCACTGGGCGTCTCATCAGCGTTGGTCTCGTTGACCTTCCAATAGTAGGTCTTGCCCAATTCAAGCGAACCATCGGCATTGAAGGTAGGCTCACTGACGGTATCGACCAGGGCCGAGCCGTCAACCACGGCCTGTTCGTCCGTACTGAGATACACCTCATGGACGACCGCCTCACGCCCCGCGCCAGCTCAAAACGGCATCCGGGCCGACGTCGACCGCTCCCACTTCAGGCTGTGGCTCGCGTGCCTGAACCGGAATATAGAGGAAGCGTACCTCGCTGAGACCGTACTGCCCCATGAGACCGTAGCCACTCAGAACCGTCAGCCGGACGTACTTGGCCGCCACGCCACCGAGGTCAACCGTCGAGTTGGCTGTGTAGGTGGCCAGGGCCGTAGCCTGCGCCAACGTCACATCGCCCAGCGTCATCCAATCCGTTCCGTCGGTGGAATACTCGACGGTCACGTCTTTGAGCCCAAAACCGAGGACCGGTTCGAATCGCACGTTGTAGTTCCAGACTAGCATCTGATGGAGTTTGTACACCTGATCCAGCTCGAACTGGATGTACAACGTCTCGTCAGCAGGCGATGCAGCCTGCCACATGTCTTCACCGTCAGTCGAATGCTGGTCGTCGGCGTTGAGCCCGGATCCATTGACCGTGTTCTCCGGCCCGAAGCCCGCCTCGGAAATGCCGTTACTGGTGGCGACCACGTTCGGAACCGGATACGCTACCGGCTCGGTCGCAAAGCTCCAGACCGTCCCTTTGTGGACGGTAGAATCCGGAGGCGCGTTGACTTCATCGATGCGCCAGTAGTAAGTCGTCTCCAGTTCCAGTGGCCCGGGATCGTAGCTTTCCGCCGTCTGCCCCTGAGCGACGAGGACACCGCGCGGATCAGCCACACTCGCATTTTCGACGTCGTCAAGCGACGCGCCGAAGTAGATGTCGTGCGTCGCCGCGAACATTCCGGGCACCCAGCTCAGGGTAGTGTCCGTCGGGACATCCGTCGCCCCATCGGCGGGGCTCGGGCTGGAGGCCCCGACGGTAATCTGGCGTTCCAGGTCGAAGCCGTTCATGAAGAAGAAAGCATAGGCCACCGGATCGGTCCCAGTGGTCAGGTCGAACACCAGAGTGACGTCGCTGGTCCCATCCGACTTGATGGTCGTGCTGAAGGTGGTAATGGATTCGAAGTCCACCGCCCCTTCTTCAGTCCCTTCCGAATCCGTGGCGTTGATGTCCGTAGTCGTTGTCGACCCGGAGGCATCGTTGACGGTCACGGAAAACGTTCCTGTCTGGTCCGCGACATCGTGATGGTATGACAGCCACGAATAGGTGCCCTGAGGCAGTCCGCTGATCGTCAACGTCATCGGATCGCCCACCTGACGCGTGTCGGTGCCAATCCAATCGACGAGCAGGTCGGTATGGATTCCCGTATAAGCGTTGCGATCGGTACGGTCGATCATCTGCATCGCGGCGGCCGCGGCATTGGGTGCCCAGGTCGGCGTGATCGTCACGTTCGTCCCGAAGGCAGCAAAGGTCTGCGAAGTAAATGTGTTGGCTACCTCGTGGTCGGCCACATAGGCCTGGTAGCCATCCTCCACGGCACCTCCTGTCTGGGAGAAATCGATCTTCAACTGTGCCTGGGCCGCAGCGGCACCCATCAGGAGACAGAGTAACATCAGAATCGCGGGGTTTTTCATCATGCTCTCCTTTCCATCAGATGTGAATGTCACATGTTATTGCTGTGAACGTTGTCTGGATGATCTCCGTTTGAAAGCTCTTCGAGCCAGCGCACCGGCGCGCCGTTCCGTCCGGCACCTGGAGAGATGAAACCACGCCAACCGCAGAAAGAGGGCCATCACGCGCACTACTCTCCTCTCTCGTCTCTCAGGGCTGCGTGTGAAGCCATCACTTCCTGGCCATCCGGCCATACGCCGCGTCGCCCGAACGGGCCCGTGTCAGCCGCACATTGCCTATTTACACACACAGACCCATATTGTATTATCGTACTTAGTAACGGGCTCCAAAATGCATAAAAGTGATATTCTATTGCACTTTGGTAACATATGCTCCGATACCTGCAGGCCAATCGAAGCAAGTCGAGACCCCGGGCTCTGGTGATTCTCCATGAGAATGAGGCCTACTTTCCGGCCTTTCGCGCATGCGGCAGTGGACCAGGATCGCCCTATGGGGGAGGCGCGGACCTTTCACGAGCACACGCACGACCTGTACCACATCGTGCTATATACCCGATCGACCGGCTACTACGTCAAATCAGGCCAAAGATATCGGGCCGAACCGGGGACGCTGGTCATCGTCTCGCCCGGCCAATCCCACGATTTCGTGAGCCATCGGGCATCGAGCGTCTATTCGGAGATCACGTTTGCCTTCGAGACGGAAACGGCCAAGACGTTGACACTGCCCTTCGGACATATCCTCAACGCCTACACGGGAATCGCCGGCCAGCTCAAAGACGAGCCTTGCCTGTCGCGAGACACGACACAGGAGCTTGTGATGCTCATGATCCAGATCATGGACTATCTCCAAAGCCCCTCATCCATGTCGGACTATTATGCACACCGGGCGTTGGCCAACGTCTTCGACGTGATCGTTGCTCACTGCTATGCGGAGAAGATCCCGGGATCGCCCCCCGGCCGGGATAACGCCATCCTGCAAGTCAAGCGGCACATCGACGACCACTATGCCGACGCCATCACGGCCGAGGAGTTGGCGTCGATGGCCCACTGCTCAAGGGGCCACCTGTTCCGCACCTTTAAGAAGTCGTTTCGCGTCTCCCCGCTGGCTTATCAGCAGGACCTTCGCTTCGAGGCAGCACAGCGGCTGCTCCGCTTCACATCTCTGCGATGCTACGAAATCGCCCAGCGCATAGGTTATCCCAACGTGTACTACTTTCACCGGCAGTTCAAGAAGAGAACAGGTGTGACACCCACGCAGTACCGACAGGCCTCGCGTTGATCATAACAGACCCCAGACGCAACGCGCTGCACCCGGCGTGTCCACGAGCGCAACGCATTGGACCTGTGGACTGATTAGGGCTGGTTCGGCTCGGCAGGAGATTCCTCCATAGCCTCGATGTGCTGGCGGAACAGCTCGGCCGAGGTTCTGTCGTTCTTGAGATTGCTGCGTGCCCGCACCTTGTCGGAGATCGGCGTTAGCGCCAAAGCGTCCTGTGCCACATGCGGGGTCAGGAAGATCAACAGCTCGGTTTTGGCCTTGGATTTCTCCGTCCGCTTGAAAAGGTGTCCCAATATCGGGACGTCACCCAGCAGCGGAACCTTCCGAATGGTATCGCGAAGCTCGTCCTGGATAAGCCCACCGATGACAATGGTCTGGCCATTTCGGACAGCCACCTTCGTCTCGGACGAACGCGTGGTGAAGACGGGCAAATCGAGTTTCTCGGAGATCTGAACGCTCTCGCCACTCAGGGACGATATCTCCGGACGCACCGTCATGTTGACCAGTCCATCGGGGTTGATCGAAGGTGTGACCTCCAGAATGATACCGATGTCCCGGTATTCCGTAGTCGTCTGGGTTCCGACATTCGACGTCGTCTCGCCCGTCGCAAAGGGTACCTGGGAACCGACGGTGATCGTGGCCGCCTGGTTGTTGCTCGTCAGAATGTACGGCCGCGACAGGATGTTCAGCTTGCCTGCCTCCTGCAAGGCGTGCAGTGTTACATCCACATCGCCGGAAACGTTATTCACGAACAAGCCCTGCAGCGGTTCTCCAAAGACCGTGCTGGTCGTCGTGCTGGTGCCGTCGCTGCGAAGATTCAACATCGAGAACTCTGTGCCGAAGTCCACACTGTTGTTGTACGTAATCTCAGCGAACAGACACTTGATCAGCACCTGACCGACCGGCTTATCCAGCTCCTCGATAATCGGCTGGATCTTCTCATAGTTCTTCGTAGAGGTCAGGATGAGCAGCGAGTTGGTCTCGGTTTCCGCTTCGAAGTAGGTATCCTCGGAGAGGTCGTTGTTGCTGCTACTGCTGCTCGTCGAGCTGGCGGCCTGCGGTGCGGCCTGTCGTCCACCACCCTGGAATTGCTGACCGGTGCCGCTGGTGCTGGCCTGATTCAGTGCCTGGATCTCGGCAAATAGGTTGTTCAGCACTTCCATCAGGTTCGACGCCGTGGCGTTCTTGAGCGGATAGACGAAGATCCGGCGTTCCTGCTCGGGGTTCTCGTCCAGATCCTTGATGATCTGAGCGATGATCTCCAGCGTCGCCGGCGGCCCACTGACCACCACCGAGTTCGTTCTCGAATCGGCGGAAGCGGTCACGGTCACGTCGGAGGCGCCGCTACTCTGGGTGGTCTGCTGTTGCATGCCCGGGAATCCGCCCCTCTGGAATCGGACCTGCTGGTTCTGCTGGTTGCGTGAACTGGTGCGTCGCGACGAAGTGCCGGTTTCTCCGAAAACGTCGTTGATCAGCTCGGCCGTATCCTGGGCGTCCGCATATTCCAGGTGGAACACCTTCACGTCGGCAACATTCGGAACCTGCGCGTCGAGGTTCTTCACCACTTCAGCGACAACCTCGAGAAGCTGGTCTGGACCGGTCACCACGACAGTATTCGTCTGACTATCAGCAGCGGCAACGACCTGAGACGTGGCGCTACCGGAACCCTCCTGCTGGGCATCCGATCTGCCGCCCCGTCCGAATGGACTACGGAACATCGTAGGCCCGCCCTGGCCGGATTGCGATGAACTCTGGTCCTCTCCGAAGAGTTTGTTGATAACGTCGGCCGTGTTCATCGCGTCGGCATAACGAAGCTGGAATACCTTCACGCCCGCGACCTTCGTGGTGCGGTCGTCCAGCGATGCGATCATGCCGTCCACGAGGTCCAGGATCTCGGCCGGCCCTCGGACGACCACCGCATTCGTCCGCGCGTCGGCCGCCGCAACGACCTGCACATTCACCGTGGAGCCGCCCTGTGGCGAATTGCCATTGTTGCCGCGGTCTCCACCTCGGCCGCCGAACCCCCCGCGACCGCCTGGTCCGCCACGCATCTGCATCATCATTTCCATGGGGTTACGAGGGCCCGATCGATTGGAGGAACTGCTTTGCTGCTGGAAGATCGTGTTGATCAGGGTTGCAGCACTGCTCGCGTCGGCGTTGATCAGGCGGAAAACGCGGATCTCGGCCACGCTGGACATATGCGTATCCAGCGCCTGGATAATCTCCATGAGCCTTTTGATGTTGGCCGCCGTGTCAGTAACGATCAGCGCGTTGCCATCCTCGTTGGCCTCGATGCTGGCGTATTCCGGAATTAGCGGCGTCAGGTTCTCTTTCAGTGCCTCGGCGGTCACGTGACTGACCGGAATCACATAGGTGACGACGTTGTCACTGGGCTCGATGGCCTTCGGGTCGCTTCCGGTCATCACCGGGATGTTCTGTTGCTTGGCATTGGCAAGGGTGACGACCTTCAACGTCTTGCCCACCAGGATGGTGGTCAGCCCTCTCTCCTTGAGGATCGAGTTGATCAGGGACAACGCATGATCCAGGGAAATCGGCTGGCGGCTGATCACCGTCATCCGGCCGTCAGAGATAGGCTCGTCCGAAACCACCGTCAAGCCGGCCTTTTCAGAAAGGTATTCCAGAACAGCCTGGAGAGGCGTGTCCTGAAAGTTGAGTTTGATTTTCACGTCGCCATTGGTCTGTACGACTTCCACCGGTTCGGCCACCTGGGGTGTTTCGGAGGTGGGCTGAGCTCCGCTGTGGCTGGGGGTCAACAGGAGAACGCCGGCCAGCATCGCGCCAACGAGAGTGATTCTGAGGATTTGCATTGCAGTTGTCTCCTTCGAGTTCGGATGATCCCGACACGTTGTTTGCCGCTGTCCTATTGTCCCAATTCCTGCTTTCGCCGCTCCAGAAGCTGCTTGAGAATGTCGGCCTCGTCACCGCTCGGAGCGGCCGGCGCCGTCGACGAGCCGGTTGTTGATGTCGAAGTGGGGGTCCATTGCATCAGTTCGTTCATCGTCACGGCGCCCTGACCCCCAAGCAGATCCTGTCCAATGGCCACGGTGATCGTCCGATCCTCGATGCGAAAGACGATCGAATCGAGATCGAGCGACTCGATCGACCCCCGCGCGACCGAAGCTCCCTGACGCAGTTTGAGCGTCTCATTCGTTCGCGTGTCTTCGATGAACGCGATGCACGTGCCGTTCTCCTGGGCGATGCCTCGGAGCCGGTAATAGGATTCCGGATCGGGCACGGATACCACCTCTCGCTCCTCTTGGCGCTGGCGTCTCTCAGCGGCGCCGCGCTGGCGGGAGAACATATTGCGCTGGACAATGACCTTGTACGCATCCCATTTCTGGGCCGACTCGGCCGACTCTTCGGCGCGTCCGATGCCGGACCACAACGCAGCCAGACAAACGGCTGCGATCAGCACGCTGTTGGAAATCGATTTGTCAAATGTCTTCGTCATAATTGGCCTCCGGTTCCTCGGAATGGGACGTCTCCTTCGGCGTACCCAGATAGAGTACCGACAAGTGCAGCTGTAGTGACATCGTGCCGTCGGATTCACTGCCCGAACCCAACTGCAAATCCCTTATTTTCGCGGGGAGTGCCGCCGTCTCGATTTCCCAGAGGAATCGCGAGACGGATTCAAGCGTTCCCTTTCCCGCCACCGTAAAGATCATCTCCTGCAAGCCCTGGTCGCTCGCCACGCGATCCGGCTTGATGGAACTCAACGCCAGGCCCGCATCATCGGACCATTCACGCAGCGACCCGAGCACTTTGCTCTCGGCTTCCGCATCGTTCCGCAAACCGTCGGAAACCAGGGTCTTCCACTTGCGCTGCATGGCGCCTTGATTGCTCATCAGCACCTGCGCTTCCTCAAGCTCGACTTGAAGCTGCTGTCGCTCGGCCTCCATCTCATCGAGCTTGCCCTGCACCGGGTCAACGATGAACTCGCTGGTGATCAGCAATCCGACGCACACCAGCGTGACGATGAGAATGATCCGCTCTCGTTTGGTAAGAACCATGTTATTTCACGCCTTGGAATTTGAACGTTACGGCGAATGCTTTTTCTCGGGAATTACCCCCGGCATCCCGCAAGTACTGCATCATCACGTCAGAGAACGCCGCGTTGCTCTTGATGTTGTTCAGGACCTCGTAGAAACTCTGCTCGTCCACTGCCCGGCCGATGAGCGAGCCTTCCGACGTCTCGCCGATCGCCAGACTCGTAGCCCAGACCCTGGGCGACTCGGGAAACGCTAACGTCAACTGACGCAGACACTCGAGGAATCGCGGGTCCTGACTGGTCCAGCTCCTGGCATAGGACAGGCGATCCTTCAATTCCTTCGCCACCGCCACATCGTCGGAGATTAACGCCAACTGCTCGTTATAGAGCGCGATATCCGACCGCTTGCTCTGCCAATCAGCAACGACAGCTCCCACCGCACCGACCAGGACGACGCCGGCAATGACGCCCCAAGTCACCATGCGTTTTCGAGGCGATGCCTTCTTTCGCCCAATACGGGGATTGAGAAAATCAACGTAAGGTTTGTCGGCGGCTGCCGCGACTGCCGCCGCGGCAATCGCGGGTGACTGCTCATCGCGATCGGAAGAAAGCAGCCCGGTGGAAGTCAGAGCCGCGTTGCCATCGGTGACGGTGACCTGAGGACCAAGCTGTTCATTGAGTCGATCGATGGCCCCGTTGGTCAGGCTGGAACCGTCGTAAACCGTGACTTCGTAAGGCGGCGTCTGGTCCTGCTGCGATGAGACCATCATCATCTGCTGAATGGCCGAGGTCAGACGCTGGGTATGATCGCTCGGCGTGCCATTCGCCGAGGGCATTGCGACGTGTTTGATCGACCGTGGGGTCCCGTCCAGTTGGCTCCAGAACTCACAGTAATTCGGGCGAGTGTAGACGCCGTAGCGTTGCTTCGTCGCACCGGACGAGGAGACTTTGCCAAACGCCAGCGCTGAGACAGTGACGGATTGCACGTGGAGACCGGCCGCGACAGCCAGTTCCTTGATTTGATCGACCATCTGTCGTCGGGCGGCCAACAGCAGAACCTTGCTGCTCTGAGAGTTGCTCGTGTGCCCGCAGTAATCGAAGATCAACTCGCCCGCATTGAGCGAGAAAGCGCGCTCGGCCTGAATGCCGAGCATCCCCGCGACGGCGTCCGCACTGGCCGGTGGCGCTGTTACCTCTTTGGCCACCACCCATTTCGTCGGGATGCCCACCACGGCGTTCTTCTGCGAGAAGTGGTTCGCCCGAAGGAACTGCCGCAGCGTCTGGCCCAGGGCTCGCCCGTTTTCAGCGCCGAGCTTCTCTTCGAAGACGCACTGGCCGACACGTCGTACCGTCGGGCGTCCGGATCGAACGGCCACCTCGGCGACGACGACGCCGAATTCATCCACGGCAAGTCCCAATATGGTCCGAGTCCCTAACATTATCCTCGTCCAATCATCTCATACCAATCATAGCGTCAGTGATGGACTGCCCTTTTCTCAGGGCCTCCACGATTTCATACTCCAAAGGCCAGCCAAACCGTGTCAGTGACTTCCAGTACACGATCTGCGGCGTCCCCCCTTGCGTGTCGAAGACCGCTTTGTAGCGTTTATACGCCCGTCCGTTGCCCGACAGACAGATGATGTCGGCCGAGTATTGAAACGAACGAACCGTGATATAGTCGCCGATGGCGGTGGCCTTCTCCCGATCCAGGACATTAGCCACCCAGGCGACGGAATCAAGATCGGCGTTCGTCTCGCGATACGAGATCAAGGCGTCGACGTCGGACTCCTCCAGACCGGGCAGGCACAGGAGTACCTCCTTCGAGGCGGTGTTGACGTTGACCAGCCCGGGGAGCGTCTCCTCCTCACTCGTAGTCAGCCGATCGGCAAGTGGCTTGAATTCCTCCATCTTCAGACCCGCGCTGAAGTAGAAGTCCATCACACTGTCGTAGGATGGGCTGATCGGAACGTTGTTCATGATCTCCAACGCCCGATCTTCGCTGACGACTTCCTGCAGTGCCTCCTGCAGCTTCGTCCGGGCGCTGGCGTCGTTCAAATAGATGCGCTCCTGGCCCTCGCTGTCGGTATTGTCTTCGACGCTATAGACGGTGACGTAGTCATAGAAGCCGCCTTCCAGTCGTCCGTTGCGATTGTCGGACGGGGCGCTGTTGTCGCCGTCGTTTTCGTTCTCGTCGAGCAGACCGTTCAGATTGGTGTCCTCTCCGTAGAGCAGTTCTTCCGAGGCGCCTTTGACGAGGAGGATCTCGTCGACGGTCTCAAACGGGGCGTTCTTACAGTTGTACGGCTCCGACAGCAACAGATAGTACTCGTCCTCAGCGCCTCCGGTAGTCACGTCGCTGTCTTCATCGCGCCAGTCGATGATCGAGGCCGCCAGTTCGGATGTCATGTTCGGCAGCTTCAACAGCATCTCGAGCGAGGCCGAGTTGAGGTTGATCTTGCCCGCCTCATCGGTCAGCCCGTAGTCGAATTCGCTGTCGTCTTCCAGGTTCGAGCGAAGCACCCAGAAGTACCCCTTGCCGACCTCCAGCGACTCCCATGGCACGTCTTCGTCCAACGCGCTTGCGTCCGTCGCGTTGGCCGCCAGCTCCGATCGAATGTACTGGCAGGCCCCCGAGGCAATGCACTCGGCCTCGACCGAGGCGACCTGGTTCGTCGAGACGATAGCGGCTACCCGCATCGACCGCGCGAAGACCAGCGCCAACCCTGCCAGGACCAGGACAACCCAGATCGTGACGATCAGAATCGTCCCGTCGGCTTGGTGAGATCGAACGAGCTGTCGGCGCGCTCATCGCTCTCATCATCCGCCCTGACCTCCCCCCTGGACCGGCGTCGCGTCAGGCATGCCTCAGCCGATTCTGTCGACTCATCATCGGCCGTTTCGGCCGAAACACCACAGGGAATCGTGAAGCTCTGGACGAGCCTGCGTTTCTCCAGGTCCGAGCTCGAGCTTCGAACCATGTTGGCGATCTCGATATCGATCTCGACCGCTTTGGGCAGACTGTTCGCATCGGCCGTCGAATCCCATTCGTCGAGCCAGCCATCCCCGTCGAAATACCGCAAGTTCAGCGACATCACATTGCGGCACAGGACCTGCTCTTCGGGATCGACCTCTTTCGGAGACAGCAGATTCGTGGTCACCTTGCGAATCAGACGAAAGCTGTCTCGTGCGGCGTTGTCATCACCGTGATCTTCCTCCAGAGCCAGTTCGATCTTACCTATTCCCCCCACCGGCTGGTCCGTATTCGCATAGGTCTGAGTCGTGTGGAATTCGAGATAATCCGTATCGGCGCCCTTGCTGCTGCGCGAGTTCGTGCCGATGAACGCGCCAGCCAGAGTCCCCGTTGGAGGCAAAACGCCGTAGATATCTTGTTTGAGCAGCTCGATCGCGTTGAGTGCCTGGCTGGTGGGTTCGACCGCGGCCAGGGCGCTGCACCGCGCTTGAACCCTGTATAGAGCGCGGTGTAGAGACAGGATGCGACGACCACCATCAGTGTCATCGCGACGAGCAGTTCCAAAAGTGTGAATCCTGCGATGTCCATCCGGACGCGAGTCATCTCACTCCTCCTCCGGATAGACCAATGTGCTGAGCGTGACCTTGCGCTGCCGGCCCTGAGAGGTCCAAAGCACTTCCACATCGAGTTGGCGAACGGTCGATTCGCTCCAGTTCGAGACCTCGAAATCCCATTGATAGCCGGGCCAGTCGGAGCCAAAATCGCCCCCTTTGCCGCCCGTTTCCCAATCGTTGGACGCCACCAGCTCGGATAGCTTCGTACTCGCCAGCGAAACCGCCTCGACTTCCCGGCGGGACTGGCCCGCCAGACGCGTACAGATAGAAATGGTCCGCATCGCCACGGGCATGATGATGCCGATCAGCACCACCGTTGCCAGCAGTTCGACAAACGTGAAGCCGCCCTGACGGACGTCTCGCACCTTATTGTCTCGACGCGTATTGCTCATAGGTCTTTTCGCTCTCGACAATCGAGAACGACTCCGTGACGGTTGGACACGTCACCTCCAGGGCACCGCCCCGGCGATCAATTAAACGGATAGTGGCCGGCGTGGTCGTGCCTTGAGGCGTAAACTCCACGTACACGTCCCCATCCTCCTCTTCCACGTCCTCCAGTTCCATCGCCATGTCTTTGGGCAGCGTGAAGACCTGCCCGAATTCCGTCTTGAGCTCTTCGAACGTACCGGACTTCCAGGTGGTCAACCAGTAGACACGATCCTTGGTATCGAAGTTGAGTCGATAGATGACCCCCTCGCTGATCGCCTGCGACCGCGCAAACTGGGTCAGTGCAAGAATCTGGGCGGCGGTATCCTGCGACTGGCGCGATCCGAAGAACCCGCGCAGCGACGGCGCCGCCATCGCCAAAACAGTCGACAGAATGAGCATCACCAGGATCAGTTCCAGGAGGGTGAAGCCCTTCGTTCTTCCAGATTGTGATCTGTTCGCGCTCATGCGTATCGGCGTTACGGCTAACGTCTTTCCTTCGACCAGTTGGCGATGTCGTCGTCGCCACCCAGTTTGCGATCCGGGCCAAAGCTATAGAGATCGTAGCCGTCCTGGTTGTAGGTACCCGGATAGCGATACTGGTATTCGCTACCCCACGGGTCCTTGGGAACATCGCGTTTCAGATAGGGTTGCTGCCATCCCTCGGAATCCGAAGCGGGTTTGTCGATCAGGGCCCGCAGACCTTCGCTGGTCGTGGGGTACCTTCCAAGATCGATCTCGAAAGCGTCAAGCGCCACTTCGATCTGGGCGATCTGCGTTCCGGCCGCCGTGACCTTCGCCTGCTTCGAGCGGCCGGTCAGCTTGGGCAGGACGATCGCCGCCAGCGTCGCCAGAATGACCAGCACCAGCATCAGTTCGATCAGCGTGAAACCGCGACAAGACGCCCGTTCGTTTGTGTTTTGAAGCTGTGATTTCATGTCCGTTCCCAACTCAACAGTTTGCCACTTCGTTATGTCCGTCCGGATGGCACGAAACGCATCCGATTCTTATCTGTCTGGTGCCTTCGCTCTCAGCGAATCAACTCCTGGAGGTTGAAAATCGGCAGCAGCATCCCAATCACCACCGTTCCGACCAGGACCGCCATAAGGAATAGTAGTGCCGGCTCGATCAAGGTTACCATCATCTTCAGATAGCGATCCAATTCCGCCTCGTACGCACCGGCCAGACGGACAAGTTCTTGGTCGAGTCGTCCGCTTTCCTCCGCGACGGAAACCATTTCGATCACCGCCGGTGGGAACAATACCCGGCACCCTTCCAGACTGCGGGCCAGGGGATGGCCTTTCTGAACGTTTTCGATCGCGCTGCCGACCGTGTCGGCAAGCACCTGGTTTCCAATCGCTTCTTTGGCCACCCTCAGGGAGGCGATCAGAGGCACGCCAGCGCCAACGAGCGTGCCCAGCATCCGACAGAATCGCACCAGTGCGAAACGGGCAACGCCTGTTCCGAACAGCGGAACTCGAAGCCAGAGGCCCTCCATCGTACGCCGGCCCTCCTCGCTGGTCAGCATGCGCTGAATACCGAAGATGATCAGGGCGATGCCAATGACCAAAACAAACCAATACTTCAGGAGAAGATTGCTGGTAACAACGATGTATCGTGTCAGCGCCGGGAGCGAACCGCCAAACTCCTCGAACATCGTTGAGAAGCGCGGGATGAAGAACGTCAGCAGGAAGATCATGATCCCAGCGGAGAGGACGGCCAGGATCACCGGATAGACCAGCGCGCCTTTGACACGGCCTTTGAGATCGGCTTCGCGAGCGCGGAAGGTCGCGATTTGCTCGAGAACAATGTCGAGGAACCCGCCAGTCTCACCGGCCCGGACCATCGCCACATAGATAGGTGAAAACGCCTGCGGATGCAGACTCAGCGCATCGGCCAGAGCCATGCCCCCGGCCACCTGGTCATGCACGGTCGCCCAGAGCTTCTTGGAAGCCGCCCTCGAGGCTTCCCGACTGAGAATGCTCGGCGCCCGACTCATGGGCACGCCGGCCGCGAGGAGATTCGCCAGTTGACGCGTGAAAGCGTCGATTTCGCGTTTGGAGACGCCCCCAACCCGTGAGAGCCATCCCTGCGACCTGACCTCTTGAGCCTTCTCCACCGAGACGGGACAGAGTTCGCGGCCGTAGATCATCTCGATCGCCGCGGTCCGGTCGGCGGCCACGAGCTTGTCGACAGTTTCCCGGCCGCTGGAGTCTATCGCCTTGTATGTGAATGTCGCCATCGTTTGCTCTTATCGTATTATGACGCGTCGACCGAATCCATTTGCGTGAACATGTCGTCCTTGGTCACTCTCAGAATCTCTTCCACGGTGGTCCGACCCGACTGCAAATGACGGAAGCCATCATCCCGCAGACTGGTCATTCCCTGCTTGGCCGATTCGGTGCGAAGAGCGCGAGGTGAGGCGTTGTCGAGGATCAGAGAGCGAATCTCGTCGGTGACCACCATCATCTCGAAGATGCCCATACGGCCGCGATAGCCGGTGCCCTGGCAATTGCGGCAGCCCTGGCCCTTATATAGTGTCGCAGGCAACCTATCCCCAAACCGGCGACGCAGCGGCGCGACCTCCTGCTCGGGCAATTCCACTTTGCACTCAGGGCAGATCATTCGCACCAGGCGCTGGGCAACCACCGCCTCCAGCGAGGACGCTACCAGATAAGGCTCGATGCCCATGTCGACCAGACGGGTCAGCGCCGTCGGGGCATCGTTGGTGTGCAGCGTCGAGAACACCAGGTGGCCGGTCAGGGACGCCTGGATGGCGATTTCGGCGGTTTCCACGTCACGAATTTCACCGATGAGCACCACGTCGGGGTCATGACGCAAAATCGACCGCAGCCCGCTGGCAAAGGTCAATCCCGCCTTGCGGGAGACCTGAATCTGATTGATGCCGTGAAGCTGATACTCGATCGGGTCTTCGATCGTGATGATCTTGCGCTGAATATCGTTGATTTGCGAGAGCCCGGCATAGAGAGTCGTCGTCTTGCCACTGCCGGTCGGTCCGGTCACGAGGATGATGCCGTGAGGCCTCTCAAGGATCATCTGAGTGACCTTCAGATCGCGCGACGACATTCCCAGCCTGTCGAGCCCGAGCAGCACCGACGACCGGTCCAGAAGCCGCAGCACCACCGCTTCGCCGTACAGCATCGGGATCACGGAAACGCGCACGTCGATCTCGTGGTCGCCGATACGAATCTTGATACGTCCGTCCTGAGGGACACGTTTTTCTGCAATGTCGAGTTTGCTGAGAATCTTCAGGCGCGAGACGATCGCGGCCTGGAACTGCTTGACCTCCGGCGCCACCGAAGCTTCCTGGAGTACGCCGTCGATACGATATCGCACGCGCAACGTGTCCTCGAACGGCTCGATGTGTACGTCGGTCGCCCGCATCTCGATCGCTTCGCTGAGGATCTGATTGACGAAGCGGATGATCGAGGCCCCCTCGGCCGCGTCCGTCAGGTCCATGTCGTCGTCGGAATCGGTATCGATCACCTGGAGACCGTTATCGCCGGCCTCCGAGAGCATCGACTGGACGGTGTCGGCGCCAACGCCAAGGTGCAGCTTGATGCAGCGATCGATATCCGTCAGCGGCGCCAGGGCCACCTGAAAATCCTGTCCGGTGGCCAGACGCAATTCGTCGATCGCCGCGGTGTCGAACGGATTGCTCGTGACCACCAGCACCCGGCCGTCCCCGTCCTCGACCGGCATCACGCGCTTGTCGAGCAGGACACGAGCCGGGAACTTCGCCAGGAACTCCTTGGAGAAGACGCATTTGTCCATCTCCACGTAGGGGCAGTCAAACTGACTGCTCCAGAAGCGAAGCAGCGGTTCCTCGGCCAACCCACAAGCCGCGAAGGCCCGGGCGGGCGGCTCGCCGGCAGCGAGCAACCCGTTGATTCCCCGGGCCGCGGATTCGTCGATCAGCCCCTGTTTGACCATCTTATCGAGAAGTGTATTCATGGGGCCTACCAATGGTTTTAGTTCAACATACCCATCAACACCAGTTGGGCTTCCTGTCGCAGGGTCAGCACCTGTTTCAGATTCTGCTGAGCGGTAGCCAACTCCGCTTTGGCCTTCTCTTTGGCCGCACGCAGAGCGGTGAGCTTGGCCTTGATCTCGTCGGGCGTTGCGGCGGTGTTCTCAAGCGTCGTCTGGAGGGCCTGAGAAGCCGTGTCGACGGCTGTGGGTTCGCCCTGGGCAAACGGACCGCGACGTCCACCGGGAGCACCGGGGCCGCCCTGCTGGCCACCACGCCGTCCCATGCCCATGCGGAACATGCCGCCACCGGGGGTGTTGACCTGTCGATTCAGCGTCATGACCTTCATGACACGCGGGCCCAGGACTTTCCATTCCTCGGCTGTCGCACCCAACTGCTCCTGCATCCGCTGCTCCATCATCTGCTGCATGCGGGCCGGGTCGAAATTCCGCATCCGATCGCCACCGGGGCCCTGACCTCGGTCACCACGTCCCTGGGGTTGTGCAAAGGACAGGCCAGCCGCCAGAAGGGCGACGAGACAGCCAACGGTGCCGATACTGATCGCTTTTCTTACCATGCTTGTTCTCCTTTCAATGGTTTGGTTTTGCCTCATCTTGAGACATGTTGATGCGATACTTCGATGGGCTCGCGTGAAACCCACCTGCACCCTCACAGTGGAGAGATTCTCGCGGCGGTCACAGGTCTACTGCCTTTTTCCGTGAAATTGTATCCTGGCAAAAAAACCGCAGCCGTCGAGAACTGGTCTCCGGAGGTGAGGCGGGCTGTCCGCATCCGGTCGTAGCCCCTCGCCACATCAACGCACCCAACTACAAACATCATCGTTCGGCTCCTGAGTTTCGCGTCGCCACTGTCTGAACAAACCACGGTTGACGCTGCACAAGGCCAGTGGCAATCCTCAGAGACTCGGTTACATGAGACCCGCGTTTTCGCACGCCCAGCGCCGATATCCCCGCATCTGTGCAACGAAGAACGCGAATCACAGAGTGGATATTTCACATTTCGCACAATCTGATCCGCCATCGGGTGCGTTTCGGATGAGGCATGAGTCGCTGGCGGGCGAACCGGCCCTGCTATCGTCGCGCCTCCGACATCTCGGCGGCCCTCCGTGCCCGCGCGGCAGATGAATTCTCTAGATTACTGCCGCCAGTCGGATCATGCAAAGATTATCCGTAGGCCGGTCCTGCGGGGCGTCGGCGCAGGTGTGTGCAGGCCCAGGCGGCCTGCGCCGTACGTGGCGTCTCGGCCAGTAGGTTGGATCGGGGGGCGAGTCCGGAACTCAGGACAGCCCCTCAGGAGTCTCGTCGTCCATGTCGCCACATCCGACGGAGACCATGACCGTGCGTCGTTCCATCTCGCTGGGTGATGCGTCGCGTCCTTCGGTCGCGTTGGGGTTCAGAGGCCACTGAACCAGATCTCCCAAAACCAGATCATCCAAGGACTTACCGCATTGGCCCGCGATATTTTGGAACCAGGTGATGGCGGCGTCAACGACGTCTGGGTCCAACTCATATCCAGCCGAATCCTCCAGGATTCGCAACGCCTCGGAGACCGAACGTGCCAAATGATAGGCTCGCGCAGCGGTGAGTGCATCGAACATATCGGCTGCACCGATCACCCGTGCACCGAGCGGGATAGCGGTCCTGGCCAGACCGTCGGGGTAGCCCTGGCCGTTCCACTTCTCGTGGTGGTGGCGAACGATCATGACCTCCCGTTCAAGAAAGCTCATCTTCTCCAGGATTCGGACGGCAATCATCGGATGCTGTTCGATCATCGTGCGTTCGTGCGGCGTCAGTTCGTCCGACTTGCAGAGGATGGCATCGGGAATGCCGATCTTGCCGATGTCATGGATCATCGCCGCCCGTCGGATCAGATCCAGGTGCTTGGGACCGAGGCCCATGGTCTGGGCAATGCCCACCGAGTAGTGCATGACGTTCTCGGTGTGCGTCTTGGCGTAGGCGTCCTTGGCCTCCAAGGCCTGGACGAGGCCCCAGATGCTCTCCATGAACATCTTCTCAGCCTTCTCGGACAGCCCGGCGACCCGCCTCTGGAGGGTCTTGATCCGATCGATCTCGATGTCGTTGGTGTTCAGAAGCTGCGCCATGTTGGCGTCCCAGAGCCGGACGCAGTTCCGACCGGCGTTTTTGGCGTCGTACAGTGCCAAGTCTGCCCGCCGCATGACATCGCGAGGATCGTTGTGTTCCAGGTCGCTCTCGGCCACCCCGCAACTGATCGATACCGACGTATCCTGGGGAAGTCGGATGGTCTGCGCTTTGACCCGAATTCGCTCGAGCAGGACTTTGGCGTCCACGGCGCGCGTTTCGGGCATGAGAATGACGAATTCGTCTCCACCGTAGCGTGCCAGCACATCCGGAACCCGTTTCTCGGCCGTCATACAGGCCGCCAGCCTGCGAATCGCCTCGTCGCCCGTGGCGTGGCCCAGGACGTCATTGATCATCTTGAAGTGGTCAAAATCGATGATCGCCACCGAAAAGGGACGTTTATATCGCCTGGCACGGTCACACTCGGCCTGTAGCTTATCTTCGAGGAGCTTCGCGAGCCAACTCCGGTCAGCGCATCGGTCAACGAACTGAGTCGGGCCTGCTGATAGCGGGTGGCATTGGTCAGATGAGCCGTCAGAATCTCCCGGGTGAGCTTGGCTTTGTAGGAGATGAGCTCTCGGTTGGAGGCAATGGACGCATCCAGGCCGCACATACAAAGGTACCCTGACAGGCGTTTCACCTTGCCGATGCCGGGCTCTTTGAGCCCGACCACTTCCAGCGGAATGACCACGCGCGGGGCTCTGCCTCCGCAGTTTTCACACTCCGAGGAGACTTCATCCGTGCAGTAGCCGCCGTCTTCCGACTGCCGCAGGATGCCTTCGGCCTCGTCCATGTGACCGCCAAGACACGGACAGCGTTTGGAGCTGAGCAGATGCGGCGGACCGACCTCCTGGCCCTCCTGGTAGAGGCAAAGGATGCAATTTTCGGCACCAAAGAGCTTTGGCACCTCAGCGGCTGCGATTTCGACAGCCTCATTGAGATCGATGCTCTTGAGGCAATTGGAGAGCATGGCGACTTCTTCGGCCGCCGCCCGATCCTCAAGAAGTTGCCGGCCCATGATGTCCCTGGCCGAGAGGATTCCGACCACGGTACCCTTGTCGATGATCGGAAGATGCCGAATGCGGTGGGCGGACATGATCTCTCGGACATGGCTGGTGGGCGTGCCCGGCGTGCACGAAATCACCTCTCGGGTCATGATCTGATCGACGCAGGCCGAATCGCGGTGTTCGGTGGAATCAGCGATGAAATGGGCAATATCCCGCTCGGTCACCAACCCGGCGAACTTCCCCTCCTCATCGTTGACGATCAGGCAGCCGACGCTGTGAGTGAGCATCTTGGCCGCAGCCTGTTTGATGTTGTCATAACGGCCGATGGTCACAATCCCGGCCGGACGAGTACCAGATTCGAGCATAGTCAGCCCTTCGCAAGGTCAGTCCGTGTTCACCTCATGTTCCACGTTCCTGTCCCCCTCAAACACCCGTGTATCGGCTGGGAAACGGTGTCACTTTAGCACCCATCGTTGGCAGAACCGTGCCGGGGAGCCAGCCAGCCGGGGGGCGAGGAACCTCACCGGGGGGGACCAGAAGACCCTCGTGCCGACTGGGAATTGGCCGGCCCCGCCCGGAGAAGGCCCCATGGGCCCACGGCGATAGCTCGCCTCGATGCTCGCCCGCAAACTTCGGACTCCGGTTCTCGTACTTGAAGAAGAGGTCCGAATCGTGCTCACTCCACACCAAAATGCACAGAAAAGCCGGTCTCAAAGAAAAAAAACGTTATAGAACCGTGCTATAATGGCACTTGATACCAGCAAAAACGAAATCGACAGGGTTGGGTACCCCGCATGGAAATGCAGGAAGATTATATCGAGTTGGTCGAGAGGGCCCGCAGAGGCGATAAACAGAGCCTCAATCAACTGGCGGCCATGGCGCGAGAACGCCTGCGCGTGTATGTTTACCGCTTGACCCTCAAAGAAGATCTGACTCAGGAAATTGTTCAGGAGAGCTTGTTAGAAATGTGCAGAGTACTGGGCAAACTCAAGCAGACCGATCGGTTTTGGTCCTGGCTGTACGGTATCGCCACCAACAAGCTACACCGTCATTTTCGAACGGAAAAGGCGGCGAAGAAGGCTGCCGCAGCAGAAGAACGGCGTCGCGGGCCAATGCGGGAACGGCAAGGAGGGTTGGAGACCCTGGTCAGCCAGGAGCTCAAACAGATCGTCTCCAAGGCGATGCAGAGGCTGCGAACCCGCCACAAGGCCGTGTTGGTCATGCGCTGCTACGATTGCATGTCCTATGCGGAAATTGCCGATTCCATGGGTTGCAGCGAATTCAGCACGCGGATGCTTTTCGTTCGAGCCAAGAAAGCCCTGCAGAAGGAGCTGTCTCGCAACGGCTTCGGCAAGGGCTCTCTGTTGGCCGCTCTGGTCGTCTTTGGCAAGATGACGGCCCCGAGCAAGGCCGCGGCGGCCCAACTGACCGTCCCGGTCGCGATGACCAAGGCCGGAGTTCTGGCCAGCGTAGCAACCCTCGCAACGACCAAGACCGCCATCGTCACCGCAACGGCGGTCGGCGCACTGACGGTCGGGACCGTGACCACAACCACTTATCTGAACAGCAAGGCGAATCAGCCCGCGACGATGATGGACGCAGGAACCCGCGTGGCGGCCCCCGTGGGTGCTCCGAACGCGGCCCAGGAAAAATTCTGGTACTACTACCCCGAAGGTCCCGACGGACCGGTAATGCTTCGAGCTGAACTGAACGGGACCGAGGATGGATCATCTCAGCTACGGCTCCAGGACCCGCAGGCCAACTACTGCTATCAGGACGAGACCGTCTCGATCAACAACCATCGCATGTGGATGAGTGATCTGAGCGTGATGAGACTCCCGACCGATAGTCGTGCGATGGCCAGCTTCCTCTCGCGTTTCGACGGCCAACCCGTCACCGAGCCAATCCGGGCGCGAGGTCGAGGGCTGCTCGTGATCGCCGAGCGTCAGGAGCAGGATGGGGTAGTCCGAACGAGCCGCCCCGTGACGGTACGCCATAGCAACGTCCTCGAAGAAGACTACTTCCAAAGCGACTGGTCAGCCGGCACGACCCGAGAAGACCGTCGCGACACCATGCACACCCGTGGATGGACGTACATGCGAATCCGGGGCCGCATCGGAGGCCAGGAAGTCACCGGTACCGGACAGATTCCCTTCGTCTATGAAACCAGCAACGAGCACAGTCCGTGGCTCAGACTGACCATCGGCAACGGAACCACCCTGATCGACGGCCCGACCAGTGCAATCGTGCAGAGCGCTAATGGGACACCCACGGCGCAATACGCACAGGGTAGCTTTCTGAGGGGCATGAACCGCCCGTGGATGGGTCTGCACGTGATGGACACCGTTCGCCGCGATGCCGCCGAGCAGCGTGCTTCGTTCAAGACCGAGTTGATGGCGAACGGACGTGACGTTCAGGTCACCGTAGTGAAGGACACCAGCAAGCTGGTTTACACGATCGATCTGGATGCGGACCTGATCCGCAAGATCGACTTCCTCAAGGCCGGCAAGTCCGTCGGGCACCTGGAATTCGAGTACCTCCAGGACCTGGACACGAATCTGAGTGGATTCGAGGCGCCTACGAGCAATGGCGAGCGGGTCTCACTAGGCCAGAGCCGTGGCATTCTCTGGCTGGTCGACCTGGCCAACGGAGCCTTCAACAATTGAGGCCGGACGGGCCAAAGGTGGACTAACGATGCAAGCGTTTCTTTCCGATAGAAGTAGACCGAAGCACATTGCGAATACTTCTGTCTGAACCGGAATGGTTTTTGGAGCAAGGGGGTTTGTCATGTTGAGGAAACGGCAGATAGCATCGAATGCCGACGGGCGTCGATGGCTCATCACAGCCGGATGGTGTGCCGACGGCGGCCAGCGGTCCGCCGCAGGTCTCCACTCCTGCCGGCCGTTTCCGGTTCCATATTCTGCAATGGCTTCGCCGAGGGTTTATCTACCTATCGCCTCATTCTTCTACGGAACGGAATTCCGTCCGTGGATTGGGGCGACCGAACCATCGTCGCGTGCGACGGCACTGCCGTCACCGCCAGTCGACGCACGCGATAACGCAACACAGCATCCGAAGACAACGGATGCGCAGTCCGATCGTGCGTGTGGATCGCCGGGGAAACGACAGCCACTTCAAGGATGCCAACGCGGCAAGGACGCACCCGACGACCCAATCAATGGACCCTGGGGGGATGTCTTCGAGGCGGAAGACGAAGCCGATGGCACCATGAGGAGCTCTGCTGAGGGAGTTCCTTGTCGATCATCGGCCATGGGTGATGACGGAACGCACGATATCCCACGAGGCTCCGGGGCCAGCGCTGTCGCTGCCCCCGGAGTCTTTTTATCCACACAGGGTCTCGTTGTCGGGACATCTTGCGACAACGGAGATGATTCCCACGAGAGATGCGTCTGGTCGTGGGACGATGGGGTGTGGGGTGGATTCGGGGTCCGCCTGGAAACCCGGAGCTCACACTGGAATTGACGATTCCCATGAAACCGATCGCACGTGCACAATTTGGAATTCTGTGTCTTCTCGTCGCGCTGGCGACGGGGGCCGCGCGTGCCGATTGGACGTATTCGTATAGCGACACGTTCGAGACGGACAAGGCCGAGTCGGACAGTTGCATCCATTCGAACTTCGGATCGGAAGAGGCAACGCCCCTGCCCGGTCCCTACCTGTATTACCTCTATGGCAGTCAGGGTCGTGGGCTGGTCTTCGTGGACTATAAGGACCAGCCGGCCGTACTGGGCTACTGTTTCCCACTCGACCCGTCTCAAGGCCAGCGAGTCGTCAAGGGCACGCTGGACGTCGATGTCTCGTTCCCAAGCAACGCAACCATCTCACAGTGGGAGCCCGGCAACCTGAGTTATCAGACCTCCAGCAATGGAACCACCTGGTCAACTCAGACATCGCTGCGAGAGGGCCACAACAGTCTGCCCATCTCGTCGGCCGAGGGAACGTGCTATGTGACGTTCTCCGGCACGCGGGTCATGATCGACAACCTCCGCGCCTCGCTCTATTCCGAAGCAGCCACGATTCGCGTCCCGAGCAACTACGCGACGATCCAGGCTGCGATCGATGCGGCCGGTACCGGAGACGTTATCGAGGTCTCGCCCGGAACCTATTCCAACTCGGGCAACCGGGACATCGATTTTCGGGGCAAGGCCATTACCGTTCGTAGTGCCAATGGCCCGGCCAGCACCATCATCAACTGCGGCGCCGCTTCGGGCCAGGAAAGCCACCGAGGATTCTACTTCCATTCGGGAGAGAGGTCGGGCAGCGTGCTGTCGGGCTTCACCATCCGATCCGGTCGCGTTTTCGGCTCGCAGATCCCGTCGAGCACGTCGAGCTGGAGTCGCAGCGCGGGTCACCCGATCGGCGGAGGCATCTACTGCGAGTTCAGCAGCCCGACGATCGCTGATTGCATCATCACCGATTGCGGTGCCGAGGTCGGGGGAGGTATTGGGGCCGTCGGCGGGGCGCCCATGATCTCGAACTGCACGATCCGCCAGTGTACCGTCGGAGGATTCGGCTCGGCTTCCACCGGGGGACGGGGCGGCGCCATCGGCTTGATCGGCCAGACGGATGCCATGATCGTCAATTGCATCCTCGAGGACAACGCGGCCTATAACGGCAGTTTCGGTGGCGGTATCTACTGCTGGGAAAGCGTCGCGACGATCGCCGGAACCCGCATCACGGGCAACACCGCCTCGGGAAGTCTTGAGCGGGGGCGGCGCCTACTGCGGGGGCAACCGTGCCGACGTGATCTTCCAGAATTGCGTCTTCGCCGGGAATGCCGCCAGCACAGGCGGGGGTATCTTCGCCGAGTGGAAGTCGTCGTTCGGATCGTCATCGGGACGCACCAGCGTCACAGTCGTCAACTGTACGGTGGCCAACAATCAACTTGCCAGTGCGTCCGGTTCGCCGGGCGGAGGCATCGAATCCAGCGGCGTCGACATCCTGGTCAACTCCTCGATCGTCTGGGACAACAGTGGGACCGAAGTGAAGATCGCCAGTGCCGGTCCTGAGCAGCCCGGTCGTCTATTCCAATGTCCAGGGAGGTTATTCCGGAACGGGCAATATCAACGACGATCCGCTGTTCGCCAACGCCTGGAATGAGGACTACCACCTGCAATCCACGTCCGGCCGCTACAACGAGACGAGCAACTCGTGGGCCTATGACAGTCACCAGAGTCCGTGTATCGACATGGGCGACCCCTCTGAATCCGTCGGCAACGAGTTGGCTCCGAATGGCAGTCGCCTCAACATGGGCGCTTATGGTGGAACTCGTCAGGCCAGCAAGAGCCCCGAGATCTCCGTTTATCATGTCGACGGCACCACCGGCCGCGATTGGAACAACGGATCGAGTCGAACCTATGCCTTCAAGACCGATCCAGAAGGCCATCGACGTTGCCAAGAACGGTGACACGGTCCTCGTCTGGCCTGGGTTCTACAGCCTCAGTCCGAGTGAGGAAATCACGTTCAACCGAAAAGCAATCACCGTTCAGAGTGCCGCCGACGCGGCGGTCATCAGTGCCCCGCAGGGTTACGCCTTTTCTTTCTGGGGCGCCGAGAGCTCGCAGAGCGTGGTCTCTAATTTCGTGATCACCGGTTGCGGCGAAGCGGCCATCTTTTGCGATCAGGGTGCCTCGCCCACGCTGAAGAATCTGACTATCGCACGCAATGAATTGGGGATCTCGGCCTACGGCGGCGCCGACCCGGACATCGTCAACTGCATCCTCTGGGAAAACAGCCGGGGCGACCTGTTCGGCTGTGAGGCGCGCTACAGTTGCGTTCAGGACGGGTCTGCCAGCACGGGTGCCGGGAACATCAACAGGGACCCGCTATTCGCTGATCCTGACAACGGCGATTTCCACCTGATGTCGCAATACGGACGGTACGACGCCGATCACGATACCTGGGTAACTGATGTGGGAACCAGCCCTTGTATCGATGCAGGCGATCGAGACGAGTACCCCAGGGCCGAGCGCACGCCCAACGGCGCTCGAATCAATATGGGCGCGTACGGCGGAACGCCCTATGCCAGTCTGAGTGATTGGCCTCCTCTGTAGACAAACTTTCAGAGCGGCAAGCGTGCCGCAACACGGGATGGAAACCCCGTGGACAAAGAATGGATTCGTGGCTTCGGATCGTTGCAGGGTGATTGCGTTTGATGAGGAGTAACTCCTGCGCATCGCGTGAGCTTGAGTGTGGTGGTGGGAATGTCAAAGCCGGCAATATTGCCGGCAGAAGGCCAAGGGAGAGCAGTGCAAGACCGTGATCATGAGCATTTGGCCTTGCATTTGCTCTCCCTGGCCAAGTGTCAGATGGGTATCCAGGCGTGAAATGGCGTTGCATGCCCAGCCTCAAACACCATATATTGAGGAGTAACGCAACGCAAAACACAAGATGCAGCTATGCCAAAAATTGTCGCACGTTTATCGAAATGGCTGCGTACATTGGGTATTATGCTTGTAAAGGGTGAAACAGGGTCTTATAATAGGTAGCCGTATAGGTAGATTTGTAAACTACCCAGAATCCGGAGGGTCGTGAGATCAGCACGAGATGTCATTACATCTCTGTTCGAACTGACAATGCCAGGGCGTTCACACTGGTGGAGATGATCGTGGTCATTTCCATCATTTCAGCGCTCATGGCAATCCTCGTACCCACAGCGAACCTCGTCAGGCGGAAGGCCCGCGCGATTGTTGGCATGCACAATCAGCGCAAGATCAGCAACGCGCTGACCCTCTTTTCCATGGACAACAATGATCGGTATCCGCAATCGGTAGCCACGGTGGGTACCGGTGATTCCTGGAGTTGGTCGGACCCCACCAAGATGGTCGGTATACAAGGAGCGGTCTCCCGCAGCTTCACCGGTCGATGAGTGCCTACCTGGCGGCCTACATCCCCGACGCCAAGACCATGTTCTGCCCGAACGCCCCGCAGAAATACAAATATCTCCAGGAGGCGTGGGACGCCGGAGACGATTGGGACAATCCGGATACCGCCCCTCGGACCGACCCTCTGGGCGGAACCTACTGCTTCTACTGGAATTATATCGGTTACCTATCTGATTCGGAGACCTTGTTCCGAGGTCCGACCGGGCCGGCCAGCATGGGGAGATACAATCAGCTCCTCGTCACCGACTACTTCGGCTACGATCACTGGCGCAGTCCCGGCGCGTTCGGCAGTTGTGAGAGGCTTGGCGGGTCCGATATCGTCGCCGAGACGCAACTGCTCTCGTCGTACTGGGCCGTCGAGGGCGATCCGGAAGTGGCTATGCCCAAGGCAAAACTGCGGGCCGCCTACACGGATGGGCACGTGGAGACATACTCCTCGACAGAGGTCGTTCCCATGAAGATCTCCACCACGCCCGAGGGGGTCCCCCCTTACCCGGACGGCTTCGCGGGTGGAACATTCTTCGTCCCTCAGAACATTCTGGACTGAGTCCGACAGGGCCCGGCCTCCCTCCGCTCATCGCACGCGTCGCAGCCACATCCCCCTGCCAGAACGATCTCAGCCAATTCTCACACAAACCTCACCGGCCCTTAACAGTCTGAGACTAACGTTGATATCGGACAATCGCATCCGAAGCTGTTGTCCGATGCCGCTTGCCCGTTGGGTCCGGACGCAGGCGTTTGCCTTCGCGGGATACCCGACGTGACTATCGTTTAGGATGCCACCATGATCAAGACCGACGATACCCGTGGGGCCGGTGAACCTGTGGCGACTCCACCGCAGATCCGACCAAGCACCACCCAGTACGCCCCATTGCTGATCACGTTCGTCCTGTCGGACGACGGGGGTGTTCGGCGCGTACGATGTCACGGGTGCCGCGAAATCCTCCCGCCGGACCATCCAACATCGGAGCACATTCGGGGCACCGTCGAGCTGGACGGCCGGCAAATCCCGATTATCGACGCCAACATCCAGGTCTATGCGGAGCAGACCCCGATCGCTTCTTGCACCTGTATCTTGATCGCAGACCGCCGGTGGGAATCGAAGCGACTTCGCGGCGGTGTGCTCGTTCCGGACATCGAGGAAGTGATGCAACTCGCCGCAGGGAGTTTTGACTCCCAGGGGCGTGCCGCCGCCAGTGTGAACCTCCGACCGGTGCTCGAATCGGATGAGGAGGAGAGCTTCACCGCCCTGCTCGTCGAGAGCCATCGCGAGCTGGGACTTCTCGATAGCGAGTGGAATGCCGTTCCAGAGAGTCTCGTACTCGGCGATGTCTGCTGAGACGGGACGAGGAAATACGGGGTGATTCGAGAACCTGCCAAAGACTACAGGTCACGCCGTGGGGACCTGAACGCCAACCTAACGCCCTATAAGAACAATGCCAACAGGGATGATTACGCGATATCGAACACCTTGGTGAGTTGGGTGATTTCGAAGACCTTCATTATCTTCGGATCAAGGTTGTACAGTTGCAGATGGCCGTCGTTGTCGATCACCCGTTTGTGAACCTTCACCAGCAATCCCAGGAAGGCCGACGACATGAACCGGACGTTCTCGAAGTTCAGGACGAGCTTCTTGTTCAGATTCTCCTTGATGACCGGACGCAGGGCTTGTTCGAGCTTCTTGATCTGCTGATCGTCGAGAATGTTCTCGTCGTCGAAAGTGACGATGGTGACCTCGGTCCCGTATTCGACTTTGATCTTCGGTTCTTTGACTTCCATAGGTACCTCTGCCCTGAATCCCCGTTCCGTTGGGCGAGCGTCCCCGCTCACCTCGTCGTGAGAGCACGCACGACCGACAACACCTCGCGACGACATGGCGTGTATTTTAGTGGCCCCAGCGGCCTTGGCGAGCAAAAAAGCGGAGAAACCGGGTGCAGACCCCGGCACATTCGCCTCTGTCACGGCCCCGTCGAGTCCAACAGGGCACCGAGAATGGCGATTCCGTTGAACATCGCGTGCATGAAGATCGACCGAAAGAGCGAGCCGCTCTTCTCGTAGGCGTAGCCAAGCCCGATCGACAGCACGAACAGCGCGGGCCAGTGGGTCCCGTTCGCGTGGACGGCCGCAAACAAGGCCGAGGTCAAGACGATGGCCAGCCATGGCCGGTCCAGATAGGATCGAAACATCGTCTGGAACAGACCCCGGAAGATCATTTCTTCCACGAGCGGGGCCACCACCACCGCCAGGAAGGCCAGCAGAATGCCGAGCGAGACGCTCGAATACTCGGTCATCTCTTTAAGGGCCTCGTGCTGGGGCATCTTGAAGTCCTGCCCCGAGGACCATTGCGTGATGACTTGACCGATCTTCATGGTGGCAATAATCATCGCCAGCACAATCGGCCAGACCGCCAGGAGATGGACGAAGGCGGCCCACAGATCCCTGGGGATCGTCCGAAACCGCAGACCAAAGCCCCTGAGCCCGCGTGCGAACTGTCGCGACGCCAACGGGAGAATCAGGCCAAACACGATCGCCAGGGCCACGATGCACATGACGACACCGTCCTGGAAAGCCTTCTGCTCGCCCTCGACCGGGCGGACAAACGAGTCGACGACCGACTGGACGATGACGACCCCCACGAGCCAGACAAAAAACGGGATGAACGGGACAAACGGCAACATGCTGTTGCGACGAACGGGCACGTCAACCAGCGACGTACGTCCCAGTGACGTCCGGGCCAACCAGACGGAGAGAATACCGATGCCAATGACTGTGAGGAGGTGGTCGATGGTGAAGCCTTCGGTCAGTTGTCTGAGCGTGTCGAGAGCCGTCATGGACCTCTGGTTTCGCTGAACATCTCGGGCCGGTCCCAAGAGGGTTGAAAACCGCACCCCGTTACACTACACTACGTCGATGGGGAGCAATACGGAACGTCGGCGCCGGCAAGGCACCGCACCGCCGCACGACGATTTGCTATGTCACCCTCTCTGAGTTCGAACACCCTGGCTTCAGCGGGCGAGAAGTCCATCTCTTTGACATCAATGAGGTCGATCCCGGACCAACCCACGTTGGCTGCCCGCATGTAAGGGCGCATGTGCGGCCCTGTCGCTCGGCTTGGAGAGCGTTGGCGACCCAATCTCACCTCGCCAAGTTCCTCGAGGCTGGCGTGGGCCCATCCATGCGGCAGCCCTGCGTCCTTCACAAAGCTGCCTCCTCGTGCTCCCCGTTCTCTCCCTCCAACGCCTCCACCAGCGCCTCCATCTCCTCCATCGCCGTTCTCAGGTGGTCGAGGATCTCGGCCGCGATGACCTCGGGCTCGGGGAGGTCGTCGCCGTTGCCGCTCGACTCGTCGCGCAGCCAGGAGATGTCGAGGTTGTCGCCCCGCGGCGGCGATCTGCTCGCGGGTGAAGCGGCGGAAGCGGCCCTCCTCGCCCTGGTCCTTGCGCGGCGCCCTGCCGTAGGGGTCGTCGCCGAACGCCTCCTCGAACTCGGCGAAGTGCTCGCGGGTGAACGGCGTGCGCTTGCCGAAGCTCGGCATGTTGGCGCGCAGGTCGTAGATCCAGGTCTCCTCGGTGTTGCCCTTGTCGGTCTCGCCGCGGGTGAAGAAGAGCACGTTGGTCTTCACGCCCTGGGCGTAGAAGATCCCGGTGGGCAGCCGCAGGATGGTGTGCAGGTCGCACTTGTCCATGAGGTCGGTGCGGATGCGGGTGCCGGTGTTCTCCTCGAAGAGCACGTTGTCGGGCAGCACGACCGCGGCGCGGCCGCCGGGCTTGAGCCCGCGGTAGATGTGCTGGAGGAAGGCGAGCTGCTTGTTCGAGGTCGGGTAGGTGAAGTCGTCGCGGGTCGGGCGCCCGCCGCCCTTCTTGGTGCCGAAGGGCGGGTTGGTGAGGATGACGTCGGCCTTGGGCAAGCTCGGCGCCGAGGGGCGAGAGCGAGTCGCCGAGCTCGAGGTGGGCCGAGAGGTCGTGGAGGAAGGCGTTCATCAGCAGCAGGCGGTGGGCGTCCTGCACCAGCTCGACGCCGACGTAGGCGCGGGTGCGCTGGAACTGCTGCTGGGCCTCGGTGAGCGCGAAGTAGTCGTCGGTGAGCGCGCGCACGTGGCGGTCGGCGGCGATGAGGAAGCCGCCGGTGCCGGCGGCCGGGTCCTGCACGACCTCGCCGGGCCGCGGCTTGACGAGGGCGACCATGCAGTCGATCAGGGGGCGCGGGGTGAAGTACTGGCCGGCGCCCGACTTCTTCTCGGCGGCGTTCTTCTCGAGCAGGCCCTCGTAGAGGTCGCCGAGGCCCTCGGTGCGGGCGGAGTACCAGTCGAGGGCGTCGATCTCCTCGACCAGCTTGCGCAGGATCCGGGGCTGCTGGATGGCGGTGTTGGCGCCGGCGAAGATCTGCTGGACGAGCTTCGAGCCCTCGGCGCCGAGGTGGACGAGCAGCTCGCGGTAGAACTGGAGCTGGTCGACCCCGTCCCTGGACTCGAGGTCGTCCCAGCGTTGGCCCTCGCGGGAGCTGCGCGCTCCGGCTGTCGGTCTCCTTGCGCCATCTTGAGGAACAGCAGGTAGGTGAGCTCGGTGACGTACTGGTGGTAGGTGATGCCGTCGTCCCGCAGGACGTGGCAGAGGTTCCAGAGCCGGGAGACGATCTCGGTGGTGGACGTCACGCGGACTCCTCCCAGACCGCCCCGGCGAGGTCGTGGAGGACCTGCTCGAGGCGGCCGTCGAAGACCTTGTCGAGGCGGGCGAAGCCGCCGTGCTGCTTGAACTCGCCCTGGTCGAGGGCGGCGCGGTCGACCACGACCTCCTTCTTGAGCTGGGCGGCGATGCGCTGCAGCCAGCGGCGCTGGGGTTCGCTCCAGCGGCCGCGGGAGAGGATGCGGCCGAGGGCGCGGTCGACCCGGGCCTCGTAGGGTTCGAGGGGCGAGCCGAGGGCCTGGGTGCGGATGTAACCGATGACCCTGGCCGCGATGTCCTGGTTGCGGGCCTCGCGCCAGGCCGAGGCGATGCCCCGCTCGGTGAAGCCCTTCTCCTCGAGGGCGAGCAGGAGCTCGCGGAGCTGCTCTCGGGTGAGGTCGCGGGGGCGCTGGACGACGGCGACGAGGGCCGGGATCTGGTTCATGTTCGAGCGGACGAAGGCGGCGAAGGCGTCGAGGTAGTCCTCGGGCCGCTCGTACTCGCCCCAGCCGCGGTCGACGGCGATCACTTCATCCTCGTGGTCGGAGACGAAGAGCTTCGGGCCCGGGAAGCGGGCGGCGTCGAGGAAGGCGACCAGCGTCGGGCGCTCGGCGAGCCACTTGGCGGCGTCGGCGGGCTCCATGCCGCGGATGCGGCGCACGAGCTGCTCGGCGGTGCCGCCGGTGTGGTGGTGGATCTCGCCGGCGTGGTGCTCGTCGAGCATGCGTTTCTTCGCCTGCAGCTTGGCGACGAGCTGGGTGTAGAACTCCTCGGCTCTGGCCTCGCCGCCCGCCTTGCCGATGAGGTCGACCAGGAGGCCGAATGTGGTCTCGGGCCCGGGCACGACCGGGCGCATGGAGCTGACGTTCTCGAGGATGGCGTAGAGGTCGACTGCGTCGAAGATCCGGAAGCTCTCCTTGCCGATCTCGTCGCAGCGCCGGGTGGCGCGGCCGAGCATCTGCTCGTAGAGGATCCGGCTCCTGACGCGGCGGATGAAGACGAGGTTGGTGATCTCCGGGACGTCGATGCCGGTGGTGAGCAGGTCCACCGTGACGGCGACCCGGGGGTCGTGCTCGTTCTTGAAGCGGCGGATCAGCTGGAGGGGGCGGTCGGCGGCGGCGGTGATCTTGACCACTGCGTCGTCGTCGAGGGAACCGTAGCGGTCCTCGAAGGCGGCCTTCAGCAGGTGGACGACCATGTCCGCGTGCTGGTCGGTGGCGCAGAAAACGAGGGTCTTGCCGGGCAGATCGGGGTCGATGTGCTTGGCGAGCTCGTCGCAAACGACGCGGTTGAAGCTCTCGGTGATGACCTGTCGGTTGAAGTGCTCGACCTCGAAGTCGAGCTCGTCGGGGGTGCGGAAGAGCTCGATCTGGCCGAGGGCGGGGTCGAAAAGCGGGACCGTCTCGCCGGTTGCCCAGTGGATGCCCTCGCGCGCGAGGCGGGTGGAGATGCGCAGCGGCGGATCGTGGTCGATCAGCCAGCCGTCGACGACGGCACGGCGGTAGGAGTAGTCGAACACCGGCTCGCCGAAGATCTCGGTGGTGTGGAGCGCCGGCGTGGCCGTGAGGCCGATCTTGACCGCGTCGAAGTGCTCGATGACGCGGCGGTACTTCGAGATGTAGTCGGCCTCCGAGCGCAGGTCGAGCTCGGCGTCGGTCATCTCGCGGTCGAGGTTGTAGCCGCGGTGGCACTCGTCGACGACGATGCAGTCGTAGGTGTCGACCGGGATCGGCTCGTCACCCTCCGCTGGGTAAAGGAGCCGCATCATGAGGCTCTGGACGGTCGCGATGTGGACCCTGGTGTCGGGGTCGAGATCCAGATCGCCGAGCTCCTTGACGTCGTAGATCTCCGTGAAGCTCTGGAGCTGCTCGATCGGGACGTCCTTGAAGGCGTTGCCGGCCTGCTCGCCGAGGGCGGTGCGGTCGACCAGGAAGAGCACGCGGCGGAAGCGGCCCGACTTGACGAGGCGGTAGACGAGGCCGATGGCCGTGCGGGTCTTGCCGGTGCCAGTGGCCATCGCGAGGAGCGCGGTGCGCTTGCCGCCCGCGATGGCGCGCTCTGCGGCGCGCACGGCGTCGATCTGGTAGTCACGCAGCGGCAGGTAGTCCGGCTGCTCGGCAGCGAGGCGGGTCTCGGCGCCGGCGACGTCCTTGGCGAGCTCCTTGGCGAGGCCCTCCGGAGAGTACCAGCCGTCGAGGCCGCGGGGGTGGTTGGAGGGGCTGCGGGCGTCGAGGAACCAGACGCCGGACTTGGTCTCGAGCTGCCTGAGGTAGGGCCGGCCGTTGGTGGCGAACAGGAACGGCACAGCGAACTCGCCCCACGGTCCGCCGGCGGGGACAGCGCCGCCATCGAAGGTGAAGCTGCGGGCGTACCGCTTGGCCTGCTGGATAGCGCCGGGAACGTCGCGGGCGCGACGTTTGGCTTCGACCACGGCGACGGCTTGAAGCCCGATGAAGAGGACGTAGTCGGCGGGGCCCCTGGCGGTGGGCCACTCGGCGATGGCGAGGCTGCGGCCCTTGACCGGCCGGGCGCCGAGCCTCCACGTGAGGCGGTCGGTGTCGGCCTCCCAGCCCGCAGCCTGGAGCTGGAGGTCGATGAGGCGGCGGGTGTCGGCCTCGTCGAGGTCGAGGTCTGCACCCGCGGTTGCGGCAACGGCCACGCGCTGGCGCAGAGTGTCGACGGTCTGGTGGGACGCCTCGGCTCGTGCGGCGGTAAGGGTCTGCTCGAACCGGAGCTTCTCGTCGACGAGACGGGACTCCGCGTCCTCCGCGAGAGCGGCGTAGACGGCCCTCTCCTCAGCGATCGTGGCGGCGTGGTCGCGGACCTTCGCGAGCTCCGCATCGCGGTCTGCGAGAGCACTCCGCAGCTCCTCGAGCTCGTCGCGCAGCGGCTGGTCGGCGTCCTCGGGCGGGGCGGGAGGTATGAACGGGCCGGCGGAGAACTGCTCGTCGCCGGTGATCGTGCGCCGCACCCAGACCGCGAGGAGGCGCGCGAGCTTGAGCATGTGGAGCGCCTGGCCATGGGTGATGACGGTCTCGTGCTCGTGGGTGGCGGTGTTCCCCACCTTGCGGACCGCGTGGAAGACCTCCGCCATCTCACGCGGCAGCGCGCCCGAGTTGGAAAGCCGGCGAATCACGTCGAGGAACGTGTCCTGCGACGTCACGTCAAGGCCGACCCGGGCGGACACGAGCTGGGCCATGTACTCGGCCATCTGGCGCAACTTGGCTGCGCAGTCCTTCGGCTCGAGGTCGAAGTAGTGCTCGGCCAAGCGCGCCGTACCTCGCAAGGACGGGGTCGACCGCCTCGAGGAAGCCGAAGTTCGCGCTCGCGATCATCGCCTGCAGCACCCCAACCACGTCATCGAGCTACCCGTTGGCCGGTGGGCGACAGGCGCGACGAAGCGCGACTCACGCGAGGCTGTCTCGATGATAACGAGAACACGTTGCGAAACTGACTACCCTCCCTCTCCTTAGTGTACCTAGGTCGGGCAAGGCTCGTACATTGTCCCGAGTTTCGGGTAGTGGGTCATTTTGAATTCAGAGAGTCCTTGCACTCTCAGCAGCGGTAACAGACCATGTAGGTATGCATGACCGATCACGCAAGAAGCACCCCTCAGACCTCAACCAGCTTGCAGCCGCCATCGTGGACGCCGCCGCCAACGGCGAGAAGGACGAACTCGAGGAGTTGATGGAACGAACCGGGGCCGAGGGCAAAGACCCGGCGGCCGTTGCGCTCGGGCATCGGGGCGGGAAGAAGGGCGGACCCGCCAGAGCCAAGAAGCTCACACCCGAACGACGCAAGGAGATTGCGCGCAGGGCGGCAGAGGCAAGGTGGAAGAAGAAGATGTAGCGTCCCTTGGGGAAAATCATGCACAACATATTGTGCGTGTGTGGGTGTTGCATTTGCGTGATCGCAGGTGTATATTCCTCCTAACGCAGTGCCCCGGCCGTGGGGCCGGGGCGGGTTCGGAGGAACTTGCCTATGAAAGTCTGAGGCCACGGGGGCTTGAGCCGCGCGATGGTGGGTGGCAGCCCGCCACCGCGCCCCCCGGACGCACACACTCTACTATCAATATAGTAAAGCACGATGGAGTTGTCAAGATGTCCATGCAAAGGGATGCTTTAGTCATTTCCCTCAATATGATGAAGGCGATGTTGCACGAAATCAATGCAGAACTCTCATATTATGAGGACCTTATCAAGAAGAGGGATCGCATCCTATCAGCCGTGGTTGAACTTCAAGCACTCGTGGACGCCCCAGAACAACTTCATCTTCCAGTTGAAGATGGTGACTCAACCAACGAGATCCCGCGGATCGTCAGTTCGCCTTATCGTGGCATGAGTATTGTAGAGGCTGCAACTACTTATCTTGTGAAGAAGGGACGACCAGCTTCTAACAAGGAGATTGCCGCCGAGTTGAAGCGAGGCGGTATTCAGACAAACGCTGTGAACTTCTCAAATACTATTGGTGGCGTTCTGACCAGGGAGTCTAAGAATCCAGAATCAAGAATAGTTAGAGGGAAGCGAGTGTGGGAGTTGAAGGAGTGGTCTAGTGGGACACGCCAAGTTTGACGTTAAGTGGTTGACGTGAAGTGTTTGACGTATTCTGTTGTTCTCGAAGATCCCATTAAAAGGAGTGCGGCTGGGAAAGATCCCAGCCGCTAAGTGACTTTGGGGCTAGCACTGGAGTGCGGCGGGCGCCTTGAGAACCTCCGCCGAGGGTTCGATCCCCTCTAGCTCCACCATCTTCGTTAATGTAAACCATCCTTTCTGAAAGCGCAAGATT
>CAVSCO010000035.1:0-4670 GCA_963726475.1 uncultured Phycisphaerae bacterium
TGGGGCTCGGTCGTGCGAAGTATGGCAGAACCACCCCGCCTTTTCAAGGAAAATAGACCATGGATGTATTTCGGATTGAAGGACCGGTCCGCCTTTCGGGTCAGGTCACAGTGAACGGATCGAAGAACGCCGCGCTGCCGATCATGGCCGCGGCCATCCTGGCCGAAGGGCAATCCTCGCTGGTGGGCGTTCCGAGACTGTCCGACGTGAGGGTGTTCGGAGAGTTGCTGCAAGCGCTTGGCTGCCAGGTGGACAGGGACCCCGATGGGCGCATGAGGATCGACGCGAGCACGATCGACAACCCCGTGGGCGAATATGAGATCGTTCGGAAGATGCGCGCGAGCATCTGCATCCTGGGCCCACTGCTGGCGCGGTGCGGCCGGGCCGAAGTCTCGATGCCCGGGGGATGCGCCATCGGCGATCGCCCGATCAACCTGCACGTGCGAGGGTTGCGAGAGCTGGGGGCCAAAATCCACCTCAAGAATGGCTATGTTATCGCCGAGGCCCCCGAGGGTCTCAAAGGCGCCAGCATCTTCCTGGGTGGCTCGTTTGGCTCGACTGTGCTCGGGACCGCCAACGTGATGATGGCCGCGACCCTGGCCAAGGGCCGCACCGTGATCGAGTCGGCCGCTTGCGAGCCGGAGATCAGCGACCTGGCCAACTGCCTCAACAAGATGGGCGCCAAGATCAGCGGGATCGGATCACCGCGTCTGGTCATCGAAGGCGTGCCGCACCTGTATCCGGTGGAGTACCAGGTCATCCCCGACCGTATCGAAGCGGGAACCTTCATGGTTGCGGCCGCTATCACGCGGGGCAAACTGGATCTGGTCAACTGCCGGATTGACGACATGATGGCCGTCGTGGACAAACTCCGCGGCGTCGGCATCACCGTCGAACCGACGAAGAACGGCTGTACCGTCGTCGGTACCGATCACATCAGCCCGACCGACGTGACCACGCAGCCCTACCCAGGGTTCCCTACCGATTTGCAGGCCCAGCTCATGGCCCTGCTCGCTTTGGCGGAGGGCAACAGCGTGGTGATCGAGAAGATCTTCCCCGACCGCTTTATGCACGTGGCCGAGTTGAACCGAATGGCGGCCGATCTGCGGAAGGAGGGCCCGGCCGTCATTGTCGCGGGGGTCAAGAACCTGGTGGCCGCCCCTGTCATGGCATCGGATCTGCGGGCCTCGGCGGCCCTGGTCCTGGCGGGCATGGCGGCCGAAGGCACGACCATCATCAATCGTGTCTATCATATCGACCGAGGCTACGAGCGAATCGAGGAACGGCTCAATCCGCTCGGTGCCAAGATCTATCGCGAGGACGCCCCGGCCCCATGAGAACGAACCATTCGCCCCAACGGATTTCGCAGACTTACCCGAGAGACTCTCTATGCGTAAACTACTGCGATCACTGAAGTTCGTCATTCTGATCCTTCTGGTCGCGGTCTTGGCGGCCACGTTGGGCGTCGACTTCTTCGCCGACAGCGCGGTGCGGATGGCCGTCGACTGAGCCGGCACCAAAGCGCCTCAAGGTCCCCGTAAAGGTCGAAAAGGCGAAGCTGTCGATCTTTGGCGGAACCCTGGGGCTGCAAAACTTGACGGTGGAAAGCCCGCCGGATTACGATCAGAGAACGATGCTCGATCTGAAGCAGGGCGCGATCGAGATCGACACGAAGTCGCTGCTGAGCGACGAGGTGCTCATCAAGAACGTCCAACTCGACGGCATGGACGTCTTCGTCGAGCAGAAAGGCCTCGACAATAACCTGCACGAGGTTATCAAGGCAATCCCCCGCAACGAAGAAGCCTCCGGAAAACGCCTGATCATCGACCATCTGGAGATCACGGACGTCACGGTCCACGTCAAGATGCTTCCCGTCCCCGGGCAACCCGACACGGTCTCGTTCAAGCTCGGCACGATTCAAATGGACGATCTGGGGCGGGATGAGCGGCTGGACGTCGCGATGCTCGTCAGCAAGGTCGTGCTGGCGGTGGCGATGGGCATCGCCGAGCAAGGTGGCGGCTTGCTGCCCAAAGACATGGTCTCCGGGCTCAGCAATGTACTCGACACGGCCATCGACATCGGCCGCATCATTTTCGGAAACGGCAAGGAGGGCTCCTCTGCACTCGAGAAGGGCGCCGAGGAAATCGGAAGGGGAATTACCGAAGGTCTCAAAGGCATCATCAGCCCAAAGGACGAGAAGAAGTAGGGGCGATGCATGCATCGCCCTCCCGGCCGCACAATGGAACCGGTGTGCCAGGCACACCTACAGGGAGAACTGCCATGCGAAAGTCCATCATTGCTGCATCGGTCGTTGGTCTGCTCTTGGTCGCCACATCGTTCGCCCAGAAGACGCCCACGGGCAATCCCAAGGATTTCAAGATCAAGACTTGCTTACACTCGGTCAGCTATGCGGGCTTCTGGCGCGGCCAGGCCAGACTGACGGTGGATGAGTTCCTCGTCAAGGCCAAGGAGTTGGGCTACGACGGGGTGATGCTGATGGCCAAGCGACCACACGTCTCTCCGCTGGACTACGACGCGGAGGCGCGGAAAGCCTTGAGACGTCGGATCGATGAGTTGGGCCTCGAACTCGTCTGCCTGGCGGGCTATACCGATTTCACAGCGGGAAGCGACAAGGCGGGGATCCCGAACGTCGAAATCCAGGCCGTCTACGTCGGAGAATTGGCCAAGCTCGCCCGCGACCTGGGCACCAACATGGTCCGCATCTTCACGGGCTACGAGCGGCCCGACATCCCGTTCGACAAGCAATATGCGATGGTGGTCGAGGGTCTGCGGCTGGCGGGTAAAGAAGCCGCCAAATACGGGATCACCCTGGCCGTCCAGAACCATCACGATATCGGCGCCCACCACGACACCATGTTCTGGCTGCTCAACGAGGTGAACCTGCCCAACGTCAAGGCCGCCTACGACCCGTGGACGCCTACGCTTGAGGGGCTGGACGCCGACGAGCTGCGTGCATCGGTCTTGAAGATGAAGCCGTTCATCATCCATACGACGGCCGCCGACTATGTTCGCCAGCCGCGATACCACTACAACAGCACGCTGACCAACTTCAAGGAGCAGGACGCGGTGCTGCGAGCCGTCCCACTGGGCAAAGGCATCATCGACTACGACGCCTTCTTCGGCGCCCTCAAGGAGATTGGCTACCAGGGCTACATCGCCTACGAGATGTGCGAAGTCCTCGACGGCGGCGGCAGCATCGAGAATCTCGACCACACCGCCAGGGAGTCGCTTGCCTTCCTGAAGAGCTTCGAATCCCGCTGAATCCCGTTTGTAGTGACGCCGTAAGGCGTTACCTCCTTCGTGGAACGTATGCCCTCACGGGCATACCACAACCTTATGAGGATTGGACCGGAGGGCCTTTCCTGCTATAATAATAGCTGGAAGCCGGAGGCGCGCGAGCGAGCCGGCGGAATAGCGGCCTGGTCGAGCGAGGATCGAGAGGAGGATGACGAATCGTGGAGGCGATCAAGAGACGGAATCTCACGTGGGCGTCGGTGTTGTTTGCGGTTTCATTACTTGCGGCAGCAGTCCAGGCAAACGAACCTCCCATCGGGACGGGCTGCTACGTGTTGCGCCTGAACAGAGCACGATTATGCAGACGGGCGGTTTCGCGGGCGTGGATTGGACGTATTCGGTCGCGGGGCAGTTCTGCTTGATCGTTGACCCGAACGCCGGGTCTGCTTCGTTTGCACGGGTGGATGCCAACGCTATCGATGTGAAGGAGCCGATGCGGACGCTCGATCCGAATGCGGTGTTCAACTTGACGGGGCTGGTTGGCGAGGTCGGGGAGAGATGGCATCGAGTTCACGGGACAGACCGCCGACGGCAGTACAGTCGGACTGACACTGACGTTCACGGACGACACGGCATGGCTGACGGGCGGAACCACCCCGCCACCGAACAGTGCCGACTTCTTCGTCTTCAGCATCGACGCCGTCGCAATCCGCAAATATGCCGGCGGCACAGGCGACCCCAACACCCCCTACCAGATCGCCACCGCCGAGCAGATGAACGCCATCGGCACCCGCCCCGAGGACTGGGACAAGCACTTCCAGCTCACCGCCGACATCGACCTGTCGCCATTCGACGGCAAAGACGGCCGGCCTGCATTCAACATCATCGCCCCCGACTACGATCATTCCTTTAAGGGGAGCTTTGACGGGAAGGGCCATACGGTCTCGAATTTCACGTACGAATCGGAGGATGCGTATTTCGTCGGGCTCTTCGGGCGTCTCCTTGAAGCAACGATCAAAGACTTGCACATAGTGGATCCCAACGTACAGGCACAAACCGTCCCTACGGTTGCGCGCTGGTTGGAATGAACATCGATGGCGCGGTATCCGGCTGCTCCGTTCAGGGCGGCAATATCACTGGCGGAGAAACGGTCGGTGGACTCGTCGGCAACAACGACGGCACGATTGTCAACTGCTCTGCTTCGTGTCGAGTGGAAGGCGCCTTGCCGGCGGCCTAGCGGGATCCAGCGCAAACGGCACGATCTCTATGTGTTATGCCACAGGCGTCGTTCTCGGTGAGCAGGCCGTCGGGGGACTGGTCGGGTGGAACGGGCACAGATCTCAGGGCCTGGACGCCGCTTCTCCCGGGAGAATCATTAGAGCAAACGCAGAATCCGTGAACCAAGTAGGATGCAA
>CAVSCO010000036.1:0-17043 GCA_963726475.1 uncultured Phycisphaerae bacterium
GGTCACCAAGCACAAAGGCTTGATGGCCATACACTTACAAACCACGCCCGGAAGGATTCGAACCTTCGACCTACGGATTAGAAATCCGTTGCTCTATCCAACTGAGCTACGGGCGCATCTTTCATAAGTTCCGTCACTGTAACCACTTCCCCACACCGTCGTCAACCCCTTTTACCTTGAAATAGGCGCGCGTGCCAAGCGCGCGCCAGAATTACCGCCCATTGCGGTCAGTGCTGCAGTCCTTGCCCGGTCGACCAAGTCGGTCCGGACGGCCAGGTAGAAGCGATGCGTGGTTGAGAAATCGCTGTGCCCGGCAAGCTGCATCACGTCGTACTCGGCTAGACCATTCGTCAGCCACCCGCTCAGACAGGTACGGCGTAGATCGTGGAACGTTCCGACCTCGATGCCAGCCGCACGGAGAATGCCGGTGAAGTCCCTGCGGAAATTGTTCAGAACCCTCAAACGGCTATCCGAATAGGTCCATCTGAGCTTGTAGGCATAGGTCGAGCTGATGTCGTACTTGCGGCAGACCTCGGCGTGTGAGAGCTTGCCGCCCAGGAGATCCAACGCAATTTGCAGTTTCTGTTCATCGGTGAACTTCGATGCATGTGCCATAAACACCGTCTCCTTAGGTCGCGGTTGCCTGCGGCTCCAGTCGCCCTACGGGGTCACTACGCCTTGAGGCTGCCACCCACATGCCAGGATGTATTCGCGCACACACAAGGCACGATCGCACCGGCGGAAGTTGGCCCGATAGGGCAAATGACGCAGGCCAAATCAAGGCACTTTCCTATCGCACTGCGGCCATCACCATGGCGTATAGTGAGTGTTGGACAGACAGGAGAGCGGAAAGGATGTCCATACGAAACCAGTGTTGGGGATTTATGATGCAGGTTCCACTACAGCTTTCGTTCAAGCACGTCAACCGAACACCCGAGGTAGAAGACCTGATCCGAGAGAAGGCCGACAAGCTGGGCAGGGTCTGCGACTATCTGTCGAGCTGCCGCGTGGCGGTGGAGAAACCGCAGAAGCGGTTGCACAGCGGTAATCCCTACCGCGTGCGCATCGACATGACGGTCTCACCGGGACACGAGCTGGTGGTCAAGAACGAGGCCGGCCGGGGCAACATGCACGACCCGCTCCACGTGGTCGTTCGGAACGCCTTCGACGCGGCCACCCGCCGGCTCCGAAAACTCGTCGCTCAGCAGCACGGGAAGGTCAAGAGCCATGAGGCCCAGCGGGTGGGCGCCGTGGTTCACAAACTGTTCCCTCAAGAGGGATACGGGTTTCTGCGAACGACCGATACACAGGACGACGTGTACTTCCATAGGAACAGCGTCTTGCACGGGGATTTCGAGCGACTCAGCGTCGGGACCGGTGTACGCTACAACGCCGAGGAGGGCCGACGGGGAGAGCAGGCCACCACAGTACAGGTGGTTGACGCTCAACGCACGCCCATCGAGTCACCGTATCGGGGTTGAGATTCTCACGAGGTGTCACGCCGCGAAGAACCACACCCATCGTGGCCGCTCGACGGTCCAGAAGAAGTCGAAGGGCTTGCCGTCGGCGCGGATTACGAAATAGTGCGTCTCGCTCGTATGGCCGGGTTCGCGAAGGGTGGCTTTGGCCACGAACACGCGCGACGATGACAGCGGAGAGGCGAACAACGATCGCCTGATCTTCAGCGATTCGAATTCGACGAGATCGAGGCGTTCGAAGCCCGCCTTCCAGCGCGCCGCCATGTTCGGATCGGGCACGTTCAGGCCGGCGGCTTTGAGTTCAGCCACCTGGGACTGGCCCAACTGAGATCGAAGGCACTTGCGTATCTCGACTTCGGCGCGTTCGGCAGTCAGCTTCGGCGCGAACAGCAGGGGCAGGCCGAGAAAGCCGATCAGTACGAGCAGGCCTACGACGCCACTGAGGGTGAGGGTCTTGCGATTCAACGTCAGACGCAGGTGAAACGCCATGGCGACCTCAGGTCATGCCCACTGCGATTCCGTCAAGGCAGGTGACGTCGCGACAATCTACTCGACAGCAATCTTGAGAACGGCTTTGTGAATGGTCCCCGTACTGACCAGCGGCGCGTGGGCGTCACTGGGGAAGAAGATCGCGAACGAGCCGGCCGGCACGGGAACCCAGGCCTCGGGCGCATCTTTGAAGAATTCGATGTCTTTGGCCGGGTCGTAAGGCGTATCGGAGACCACGCAGGTGGCGGTGGGTCGCCATCCCATCTCGTCCGTCCCGGCGATCACGTACTGGATGTCGATGTACTTGCGATGGGCTTCGAGTTTCGCCTCGGCGCGAGTGCGGCCCGGGCCATTGCTGATCAGGCAGAACAACCGATCGCCATCGATCTCGTGCCGCCCCTCGGACAGATTGGCCAAATCGCTGCTTCGCAGAAACGCAAAGGCCTTCTCGAACCCGGGGTGCATGTCACAGTACTTCTTCGCGTTCGCCAGACGATCGACAATCATATGGTCCCGTTCCATCGATCCTGCCACCTCCTTGTTTCCCGAACAGCCGGACAGGCCTGCCGCTGCAATGCACGCCGCCAGCCCCATCCACGCATTCCGAATCATCCAGTTCCTGTACATAGCCGTTCTCCCTAACCACTTCAACAGGCTTACGATCCACACGACCGACATTCACTCCGAGCCATTATGGGCCGGATCGTCGGAAAGAGCAAGGAAGATGCCTTCTACTGTGTGGCAGCCTCAAACGCCTCGGCGTTTGGGGATGGTTCAACACATTGAGAACGCTTCTGCTATCTATGGCACAGAAAGGTCCGCCACCCCAAGCTTCGCTTGAGGCTGCCACACAGTTCCCGGTGGAGGGATTGGCATGGCGAGCGTGCATGATGCTTCGTAGGTCGTGCGTCCTCGCACGACTGTGTTTGGCGAACGAGGACGTTCGCCCTACGACGACGTGTGCTTGACGCCTCTCGAAGGCCCGGTACAATGCGCCGGTGTCGTGCGTTCGCGTTGAGTTGCCAACCGGTGTGCAAGCAATGAGGAGCGTCCTGCCATGAAGATATCTCTTATCGTCAGTCTATGCGTGTTCTCCGCCGCCGTTGCGGGCACGGGTGCCGTCCGGCCGGTCGTCGAGGTCGAGGAGGACATCTACAGCTACGAGTCCGCCGACAACGGAGCCGGGCCCATGTGGTGTCACGGGTCCACCTGCCTGGTCCGCATCGGCGACCACGTCTTCGCCAGCGGGATCGAGACACTCCAAGACGCCAAGCCTCTGAATAACGTCCGGTGGATGTTGTTTAGCCGGTCCGAACAGGGCTGGAAGAAGGTCTGCGTCGACGAATCGGGACGAACGCGCGAGCCCTGCCCCGTCGCGGGCTTCCAGAACGGCCCGTTGTTCCTGTCGGTCAATCCGACGCTGAACAGCGATCCGACGGTCTACTCCGGCCCGGCACGACCCGAGATTCTCCAATTCGACCCGGCCAATCCGAAGACACCGGCGCGCACACTGCTCCCAACCTGGCAAGGCCAACCAAAGTTCACCGAGCATTCCTACCGAAGCTTTGCCGCCGATGGGCCGGGCCGCGAATTGATCCTGATGCAGAACGTGGGCTACACGCATAGCGAGTGGGCGTTCCTCGACCGCGACGGGCGGTGGAGTGCGCAGGGACAACTCAAATGGCCCTGGGGCGCCGACTATGAGAAGCCTGAACCAATCCGCGTGTGCTACCCGAACGTGGCCCTCAAGGACCGGGCGGTTCACTTCTGCGGCGTCAGTGATATCATCGAGCCCAACCTGACCTGGCGGGCCTTCAAGAAGGAGCTGACCGGCCGCAAGTGGGACTACGACTTCCGGCGGCTGTTCTACACGTGGACGCCCGACATCACGCGCGAGCCGTTCCGGCCCTGGGTGGAGATCGCCAGCCGGGAGAAGACCTGTGGATGGATCACGCCGGGCGATCTGTGGATTGCACCGGATGGCAAGGTACACATCGTCTGGACCGAGCGGGCCCTGGATGAACGCCTGCGCGAGAGGTTCTTCCCCGAGGCCAGGCAAAGTCAGGCATTGAACTACGCCGTGCTGCGCGAGGGCAAGGTGCTCTCACGCCGCACGCTGCTGATCGCCGAAGAAGGCAAGTCGAACGAGCAGCCGGGCCGGGGTCGATTCCACGTCACGCCGGACGGCCGGCTATTCGTGTTCTTCTACGTCAGCGGTTCGGACGCAGAAGGCCAGAGTGTCTCGGAGAATCGCCTGCTGGAGATCGGCTCTGATGGCAGCGTTGGCCCCGCCGTCCGCGTGCCATTGCAGAAGCCGTTCGGCTCGTTCTACACCGCCACGGTGCGAGCGGGCTCGCCCCCCTCGCAGACACTGGAACTGCTCGGCACCCGACAAGGTGGCGGCAACACCATCAGCTACGCACGAATCCGAATCGATTGATACACGCCCTGCTAAGAGGAAACCGGATGGGCCTGTTCCTGGACATCTTCACGAAAGTGTTCTTCATTCTGTCGCCGTTCTTCTCGGTCTCGATGTTCCTGCTGCTCTCGGGTGACATGGACCGGCGCACCCGCAATCACTGCGCGCTGCGTACCAGCGTCGCGATTCTGGTCATCTGCTTCGCCGTCTACTTCTTCGGCAATGTGATCTTTCGCATCCTGGGTATCACCGTCCCGGCCTTTCAGGTCGGCGCGGGCACGCTGCTGTTCCTGACTGCGATCCATATGGTCACGGGCAAGCGGTCTGAGGTCGGGCCCGACAACGATGGCGATTTCGCGGTGGTCCCACTGGCGATCCCCATGATCGTCGGGCCTGGAACGATCGGCACCATCCTCGTGCTCGGAATGGATATCGGCAACGCGCGGGAGAAGGCGATCGCCGCCGGCGCGATCCTGTTGGCCGTGCTGATGATCTCGCTGTTTCTGTTCCTGGCCGTCCCTATCGGCCGCCTCCTGGGTCAGAAAGGCTTGCATATGATGATGAAGCTGACCGGCCTGATCCTCACCGCCATCGCCGCCCAGATCATCTTCACCGGCATCCGCACCTTCCTCCACATCCCCTCCTCGTGACCGTTGGCAGTGACGCCGTAAAGCGTTATGAATGCCTGCCCGTGGTAGTCCTCACGGCCTGTCCGGATACAATTCGTCGATGAGTACCTTCGCGGCTTCGTGCCGGCGTCGCTTTTCCTGCGCCGTGATGACGTTCAGGATACTGCACGCACCGATATGATGAATGTAGCTGGCGCGCGTCCAGACGATGCGTCTCCCGTCACGCCGCAGTCTCATACACAACTCCGTCTCGTTTCCATAGTCTGGAAGACTCGGATGGAACCCGTCGCACTGCTCCCAGACATCGCGCCGGATGAAGAAGGCCGAGCCGTTGGCTTCGTCCAGGTCCACGAGATCGTCCCGACCGTGCCGACGGACGTACTTGTCCGCAAAGGCGTAGATCTGTTCGTTCGTCCAGTAGCGAGCACAACGCGTCGCGCGGGCGCCGCCAACTGCTCCTGGATCAGACAGGTGCTGGGCCCGACAACGGCAATCTCAGGATCGGATGCAAAGGCGTCGGCCGGCCCCCGCCACGTCCAGGGCGTAATAATGGCGTCGGAGTTCAGAAGCAACAGGTACGGCCGCTTGGCCCGCTTGCACCCGGCCTCGCAAGCACGGCTATGCCGCGTCGCCACATCATGGCGAATATGCTCCCACGACGTCTCCTCCACCGTTTGCTGTATCAGCCGTCTCGTCGAGTCCAGACGCGAACCGTCGTCGATCAGGATCACCTGCGCGCCACCGCCGTAAAGCCGTAAGGCTGACAGGCATCGCGCCGTCACTTCCGGTGCATCGTGAATGGGCAGGATGACCGAGAAGTCGCCGCTGGCCGCACGTTCCTCTTCTGACAACTCCGGCAGTGCATCGAGCCGCAGATCCAGACTCAAGACGGTTGCCAACGATCGCCGCACGATCTCTCTCACTGATTCCGGCATATACGCGCGAAAACCCGTCATACTCTCGCCTTCGATCCACCTTCCATCGTTTGCCCGAGACTCATCGCTCACCACTTCGGTAGCTCGCGCCGACCGATCCACTGCGAATCCGGGCTACTTCGGTCGTCCTCTGGTATGTCGACCGAATCGCCTGTATTCTTCACGACAAACTACGTCACACAGACACTGCCGGGCGCTTTATAAGTCCCTACAGGTTCTTTTGTAGTGACACCACCGATATTACCGGCCCACTACGGGCGACTCATTCGCGAGGAATCTCGTACGGGTGACAGCGGATATCGGCATAGACGAAGCCGGTCGCCGCACGCTCGCGCTGTTCGGCCAGCCAGGCATCGAGGCCAATGGCCTTCATGCGCCGGCCGTCGGCGATCAACGTCGGGTAGCCCTTGCCAACGGCCTCGATCCGATGGCACGGGTACTCATCGCAGTCGACGCAGACCTTGAGGCCTCGCTTCTCGGCGCATTTGCGGATGCCGCAAAACGGCGGTCCGCCCCCCTGCCGGCAGCCCGGACAGGCCTTGCTCAGATCGCTCAGGTTCGTCAGGAATGCCCAGAACTCTTTGAACCCGGGCATGTCCTGCGCCCAGAACTCGTAGCCATCCTTGGCCATGGTCTGCCGCAGCGTCTCGGCCTGCCGAGGCGTCCGCGCGCGGGCCGAACACAACCCGCAATACAGGCCGCAATACGTCACGAACTCATACTTGTCTTCGCTCATTCCGTTCCCTCGACTTTCTCGCATAGAGGTCCTGATCCGTAGGGTGGGTTCTCGACCCACGCGTTCATACCGATCCAAGCGATCTTTGACGCGTGGGTTGAGGACCCACCCTACGAACCTATTGAATCTTGCGGCGGAGTCGGTCCAACAGGTGCGTAACGAATCGGCTGCGGGCCAGTTCGCCCGTCCCTCGAAGCGAGATGCGTTCGCTCTCCAGATCGCCCGACGGATGGCGGAACGCGACCTCAACCGAACCGTCGTCGCGCTGCGGCCCTATCGCAATCGCCCACTGACTCGTCGTGGCGCGAGCAGTGGCCTCCGCCAGTCGCTCCACCGCGTTCCCATTGCTGACGCCGAGAAGATGGCCCAATCGCTCCAGGGTCGGAGCAACGTAGGCGCCGAGAACAACGTCGCCTGCACTGTCGGCGCCGCTCAGGGCTGCCTCCACCGTCCCTCCACTGCCAACTTCCGCCAGCGCCAAGCGTAGCGCGACGTTGCCTCAACAGGTTCACGACGTGCTGCTCCAGGGACGTGTCGTCGTCGGCATAGATGTACTCGCCCAGGCACGTCACAATCTCCTGTTTGAGCGCATCGAGACGCTGCTTCTCTCGAGGCGTATCATCGGGCAACGTGAACGTGAAATCGACGCGACCCCCCGTGAACTGCGAGCCGGTCGTGATGTCCGGCGCCAAGGTCACATGCTCCTTGATCCGCTGATCGATCTCCGACTGGCCCAGCCCGACGAAGCGTAATGTCAGCGAGCGTCCGGGCAATCGCGTGCCGAACCGCTTGCTCAGATAAGGAATCAGCTCGTTGCGAACCATCGGCTGCAACTCACCGGGCGGCCCGGGCAGTGCCACGATCACGGTCTTGGCCGATTCGAAGACCAACCCGGCGGCGGTGCCGTTGCCATTGCTCAGGTACGATCCGCCCACGGGCGTCTGAGTCTGGCGACGCAGGTTGGCACGAAGCTGATCGGGCGCCACGCCGAAGCGCTTTGCCATTCTTTTCAACAAATCCGGATGCTCTTGGAGCGGGATGCCCGTGAATTCAGAGATCGCCTCGCGCGTGATGTCGTTGTCGGTGGGCCCCAGCCCGCCAGTGACAATGACCAGAGGCGCCCTGCCGGTCGCAAACCGAAGGGCCTCCTTCAGATCGGCTCGCTTGTCGTCGACGGACATCGAGCCGACGCAATGCAGGCCCAACGGGTGGAGGGTGCGCGTCAGAAAGTACGTATGCCCGTCGGCGTAGATACCCGAGAGCAATTCCCCTCCCGTGACCACCACCATGTACCGAACCGCCTCGGCCGGTTGCTCCGACGACGGGCCATCGGCCCGCGTGAGCCCCGCTAATCCTATCCACACCGGCAAGACCACCGCAAGAACTCGCCGGACCGTTTGCTTTCGTGTCATCATGACTCCTTCAGCCCTGCAACGTGTCCCGACGGCCATTGGGCCTGCCAACACGCCAACGCCCCTCATCTTTCGAGGGCGCTGCTGTCCGCATGAGAGACCCCTCGGGCCACGGCATCCCTCTCAATGTAGTCGATCAGCGGTGAGAAGTCGACCACAGGATCGAGCCGGTCCGCCGTCTCAGGATTCTCCGAGGACAAGGCCGCGAGAATTCGGCGTGCCTCCCAAACCCTGGGCTCAATCGCCAGTTTCATCGAGAACCCATACCGGGCCAGGCTATCGAGGGTGGGGATGGGCAGAGACAGAGGCCTGGGCGCTTCGCAGGCCGCCGGCCTCGGGGCAAGACGAGGTGTCACATATCCATCGTCAATGCCCACATCGAAGTTTCGCTCGTGAATGACCGTAAAGAAGTGTCGCGTCGAAAACCACCGGCCTCTCATCGCCTCCGTCGTCTGGCGTGCCACCTCCGCCGGCTGGGCCCCAAGTTCTTCGAGCCACCTCCGGAGCGATTCCGTCACGCTCTCGCTAAACGGCCGACTCTGGTCTCGCAAAGCGGCGATGGCGATGTGAGTGCCGAGCAGATTCGAGTAGTTGTCTTCCCAGGAGAAGGCCGATGGGAACTCCGATTGCCAGATCTTGAACCGGTACCCGAACCACGTGAGAATCTCGTGCCAGGTCAGTCCCGTCCAGGCCAGGTACTGGCCAAGCTCGCACGATACCTCTCTGGCGATGCGTTCCCGCTGCGAATCGTCCAGATCGTTCCAATCCTTGGGATACGTCAGCTCGACGCGGTAGAGAGACGGTTCCACCTGCTTGAACTCAAACGCGGCATCGCCCTTCTCCAGATGTTCAAGCACGACGGCGGCCAGATATCCCGTCCAGTCGGCGGCTTTGCGGATGTGGGAGATGTCGAGATGCCCGGCCCGGCAGGTGTACACAATACCGCTGTGCTCCGAACTGCTGAACTGATAGCTATGGGGTCCCAGATCGGCGGGGCCGAGGAATCGCACGCCGGGCGTGGCGCTGGGGTACGATCCCGGCCGAAGACGCGGCGGGACGCGGGCGTCCAGCCCGTTGAAAGTCCAATCGGCAGACGGCTCAATGTAGCAGAGAGGGCTCTGACGTACGGCCGCCCCCGCAAACCGGACGGTCTGCCCGCATCCGAGCGCGGTCAGCGAGAGCACCACCAACAAGCCGGCCAAAATCGCGTGCAAAGTGCGAGACATCGATACTCTCAACCGATAGCCCATTCACTCATAATTGGACTGCATATCGTAACTTGCGCGAACGCTCATAGCAACAGGTTCGTGCGGCATCCACCGATGGCAACCACCCCATACGTGATAGGTACGGCACAAGGTCGGGACAGTCAACTGCCAAACACTGGCGAATTGTCAGGCTATCTGTGATATGATGCACGCCCAAATAAGGAGTCCGACGATGCACACAACCGAGAACAGATCCCGCAAGAGCTTGACAAAGATGATCGTCACGTTGCTGGCGTGCCTGCTCGCCATGGCAGGTACCATGCAGGCGAACGAACCGAACGCTCCGGCTTTCGCGATCCGGGGCACCCTGCCCTGGCACAACTTTCTCTCGGGCCCGACCGCCTGGAACGAGGCCGACTACGAGCAATACCTGGACCGGCTCAAAGACCTGGGACTCAACTTCGTCGGCTTCCACTGCTACACGGGCGGTGCCGAGCGCTATGCGCCTACGTCGAACCGATGATCCGCATCGAATACCGCAACGTCGTTCCGCTGGCAGGCTTCGACACGTCGCTGACCGCCCGTTGGGGCTACCGGCCACTGAAGGTTCGGGACTTCGCGTTCGGGACCTCGAGACTCTTCGACCTGCCCCCGGCGCCAAGGCGTTCGGTGCCGATTCTGCGATTCTGGCTAAAGACAACGAAGATGCGTATCGTCGGGCGCAAATTTTGATGCGGCACGTGCTGGCGATGGCGCACGAACGAGGCATCCAGATGGCCATGGGGTTCGAGTTCGGGATTCATCCGCCGGAGTTCGCATCCATCGTGCCGCCGCAATCGCGCATCGCTGGCACCATGCTGCCCGACCCGACGCATCCGTCGTCGATCGAGATCCTCCGCGCGACCATCGACAACATACTGCGCACCTATCCCGGCATCGACTGGATCTGGCTCTGGCTGCACGAGCACACCATGTACACGGGACAGGCGGCCCTGTCGGGCGAGCTCCGTGCGATCTACGAGAAGGACGCCCCGCTGTTCGCCGAGTCGGGCAGCGACAGCGTCACCTTTACGGGCGTCTGGTCGCTGGCCTATCTGCGTCAGGCGTACGCGTACATTCACGAGAAGGCCCCCAATGTCAGGATCGCACTGGGAGGCTGGGGCGGAGGCGTCCAACTGCCTGGTGTCCTGGCGGGCCTCGACAAGGCACTGCCCAAGGACATCGTGTTCACCTGCCTCAACCCGGGCCAGGGCGCTGTCCCACAACCCGCATTTCTGGCCGAGATCGCGAAGAACCGCCCGGTCTGGGCCATTCCCTGGCTCGAAGGCGACCAAAGGCTCTGGCACCTCCAGCCCCGCGTGACGTTGATGCGCGAGCACGTCAAGCTCGCGCATGACCAACAACTCGATGGCGTCGTCGCAATCCACTGGCGCACGGAAGAGACCCGGTTGAAACCTCGACGCCTTCGCCCGATTCGCGTGCGATCCCGAGGACGAGGCAAGCGTCGAAGAGATCTATCGTGACGACTGCACGAGCCGGTTCGGAAAGCAGGCAGGTGCCGTACTGGCGCCGATCCTGGCGAAGATGGACCGCGAGGGCTGGCTCAACGTCCCAAACTCGCCCGAGTACTTCCCCTACACGCCGCAATGGGGACGGATCAACGAGCAACTTGGACGGCAACTTACTGATCTGTTGGGCACCATCGAAAAGTCCGCCCGCAAGTGCACGAATGCACGGCAGCGGAGCAACCTCGACTGGCTGAAGGCCAATCTCAGGTTCACGCTATTGCTCGATGAGGTCTCGCGCAAGATCGAGCCCGCCTATCGGCTCAAGGACGATTGGCTGACCGGCCGCGTCGAGCCGAATCAGCTAAAGTCGAAAGCGCAAGCCGCATCCGTCGATCTCAAAGCCGCTCCGCTGGAAGAATTGTTCACCACCTACGCCAAACGCGTGCGATCCCGAGGTGAACTGGGCGTCCTCAGCTCGCTGAACCAGCGACTCTGGCTCCAGTACGCCGAACTCGCCGACTTCCTCAAACAGATCGAGGCCAACAACTGATCCGAATACGGAGGCGGAGAGTTCCCAAAGCTACTTCCGCACGCGGGCGATCCAGGCGTCCCACATCTGGTTGACGCTCTGGATGTACTGTGCCGGGTCGGCCTGCATGGGAACCAGCGGTCCTTCGAGCTTGGCCGTCGTCTCATCGGAGAGCTTCCCAGTCGTGACCACCTCACGTCCGGCGTCCTGCAACAACTGACCGTAGGCCTCGACGGCCGGACGAAGCTGGGGGATCGGCGCCGTCAGGAGCCCCCCGCCACCTCGGTAAATCTCGGCGACCAGGTCGCAGTGGAAGTTCCGAGCGATCCGCCGATAGAGCAGTCGCAAAACCTGGAAATGGCTCTGCTCGGGGTACCCACAGTTGGAGATGACGACCATCTTGGCGGGCTTGTCGTGGTTGCGCACGTGCCGCGTTTCACCCGCCGGGTCAGGCTCCATGTGTGGGTCGGCCACCGGGATCAAGCGGTCCATGAACATCTTCATCGGCCCGGTGACGTTGTCGACGTAGACCGGAGAAGCGAACACCACGGCGTCCGACGCCAGGAACTTTGCCAGCAGATCGGCCATGTCGTCCTTGTGTACGCACTGGCCCGGCGTGGCCGTCCAACAACTATAGCAGGCGGAGCAAGGCTTGATCTCGCAGTCGCGGAGAAACACGTTCTCGACCTCGGCGCCCGCCTCCTGCGCCCCGGCCAGGAACTGAGTCACCATGACGTGCGTGTTGCCTTTGTCCTTCCTCGGGCTGCCGTTGAATACCGTGATTCGCATGTTCCTGCACTCCCCTGAATGGCGTTAAGTGGAGACCCCCGTCTGGTGCAATTGGCGCCGCTCTGTCACCGAAGACCCCCGCGTCTGCTTCAATCGGCGTAGTATGTCAAAATCCCCCGCGAGAAGCAAGTGAAAACCCATCCGAAAGACTGCATTTCATCACGCGTCCCAACGGCGCGTGGCAGCCTCAAGCTCGCAGAGCTTGGGGATGGGTGAATGCACCAGCGTCTCCCGAGACATGAGCCACAATCACGTTCACCATCCCCAAGGCTTCGCCTTGAGGCTGCCACCCCGTGAGGATTCCGTGGTCCAATCGTGCGTCTTGTTTGCGGGGGCGTCCCCGGGTATGATGGTGCCGGATCAACGGAACATTCATCGTTTAGCCATGAGAGGGTATCATGAGTGACAAGAGCTCGAAACTAACGCGGAGACGGTTCCTCGGTTCAGTGGCCGGTGCGGCGGCGGGATTGACCATCGTCCCCCGGTTCGTACTGGGCGGGCCGAAATTCGTCGCGCCCAGTGAGAAGGTGTATATCGCGGTCATCGGCTGCGGCGGACAGGGCCGCACCAACACACGCGGGCTGTTCGCCCAGGACGACGCGCAGATCGTCGCCGTGGCCGACCCGAGGGATCAGGCCGATTACAATCAGTGGTACTACAAGGGCATGGCCGGAAGGCTGCCCGTCAAAGCCGAGATCGAGAAGCACTATGGCCAGGGCAATCCCGGCTTCAAGTGCAACGACTATGTCGATTTCCGCGAACTACTCGACAAAGAGAAGAACATCGACGCGATCCTGTGTGCGACGCCCGACCACGACCACGCCTATGTCACGATCTCGGCGATGCACCGAGGCAAGCACGTCTATTGCGAAAAACCGCTAACGCACAATATCTACGAGGCCCGCACCGTGGCCAAGATCGCCGCCGAGATGGGCGTGGCCACGCAGATGGGCAACCAGGGCCGCAGCGACGAAGGCAACCGCCTGACCTGCGAGATGGTCTGGGACGGCGCCATCGGCAAGGTCAGCGAGGTCCACGCGTGGAGCAGTGCCGGTGGGTGGTCCAGCGGTCGCGGTCGCCCGAAGGACACGCCTCCGGTCCCGGCCGGATTCGACTGGAAGCTTTGGCTGGGCCCCAAGCCCGACCGCCCCTACAACCCGGCCTACGCCCCCTACAACTGGCGCGGCTGGTGGGCCTTCGGCACCGGCGCCGTCGGTGACATGTCGGTCCACAATCTCGACCCGGCGTTCGCCGCCTTGAAGCTGGGCCATCCGACCAGCGTCGAAGCGGTCCAGACCGATTTCGTCGATTCCGAGGTCATCGCGGGCAACAATCACATCGTCTGGGAGTTCGGCGCCGAAGGCGATCGGGGCCCGGTCACGGTCCACTGGTACGACGGCAGCCTGATGCCGCCGCGTCCGAGGGAACTGGAACAAGGCCGACGCATGGGCGAAGGCAGTAACGGCGTTCTGCTCATCGGCGACAAGGGCACGATCATGGGTGGTGGCTGGAGCCACTCGCCCCGCATCATCCCCGAATCGAAGATGCGCGCCTACGGCAGGCCCCCGAAGGTGCTGCCGCGAAGCAAGGGCCACCATCGCAACTGGCTCGACGCCTGCAAGGGTGGGCCCAAGGCGTGCAGCGATTTCAGCTACGGCGCTCGCCTGACGGAATTCGTCCTGCTGGGCGACGTCGCCATCCGCGCCGGAAAGAAGATCCTCTGGGATGGGCCCAACATGAAAGTCACCAACGCTCCGGAGGCCCAGGTCTTCGTGCAGGAAGCCTATCGTCCAGGCTTCGACCTGACCAAGGTCTGACACCGCTCCCAGGGCGGACAACCAAGCCCCAGCACGGAGGTCGCGATGCGAACAACATCGACGCGCGTCGCGGCCTCCGTTTTCATTCTCTGACCATGTAGGGCGAGCGTCCCCGCTCGCCTTTCTCTTCTACAGCATCCCAGCACGTCCTGATGGCAAGGGCGAGGCATGCCTCGCCCCTACCGCCGAAAACCTACGACGTGTGTTTGCGCAGGAACTTCTCGGCCTTCTTGACGACGGGTTTGCGGGTGTTCTTGAGCTGGCTCCTGACGAACTTGACGACAGAAGCCTTGTCCTCGATCCGATCGAAGAACTGATCAAACGCATCGATGGCGTGTCCGATCGCCACATTGCGACATTCGGGCGAAAGGCCGCCCTTTCGTTCGTATCGCGCCTTGCCGAACCTTGAGAATCTCCCGAACGATCCGCTCGGTCAGGTGGGGCTTCGCCATTGCGATCTCGGGGGAGCTGCCGATGATGTTGGCCGCCGTGATCATGACAGGACCGGCGATCGGGGCGTAATACCTCTCGAAGATCGCCTCGAACTTCCGCTCGGAATCGACTGCGGTCAGGTGGGCGACCGTCATGACCGCGCCCCATTTCAGGAAGCTGTTGTCCTCATCGAGCATCGCAGCGAAGACATCGAACCAGGGATAGACCAACTCGGGCCGCCGCTCGCTGACCAGACGAAGTATCTTTTCGTAGGCGTATCGAGCGGTGCCCTTCTCGCTCTGCAACGCCTCCACCAGCTTGGCAATGTGTTCGGGACGTTCGATGACTCGCTCGACCATGGCCGGGACATCGGCCCCTTTCTGGCCGAGTTGCTCGATAACATCCGTCTTCGCCATGACTCATCTCTCTCCAAAACCAGATCCGCACGGCACTGGATAACCCACATTATGCCTCAACGAAACCACCGAAGCCAGTCGAAATGATCGCGAAGCCACCGTCCTGCCGACGCCGGGAGCGCTATGCACTTGAATCGGCCGAGGGCACGGCGTATCATGCGCGGACCAGCGGACCGGAGATGCTGCCGGACGGAGATCCTATTGGAGATGCCGAATGAAACCTGCCGCACTGTACGCCACAGCGTCAATGTCAGAGTCCAGGAGCCGCGTCATAGGTGTTCTTCTCACGTTGCTCATGGCGGGCTTTTCCACGTGTATCTCGCGGGGCGCAGAACCGCCCGCCACGCGGGCCGGCACCACGTTCTACGTCTCGAAACTGGGCGACGACTCGGATGGGCGGAGTTGGAAGACCGCCTTTCACACGATCCAGCAGGCGCTGGATGCCGTGCCAGATGACAAGGGTGGCCATCGGATCATCGTCCGCCCCGATACGTACGTCGAGGCCAACCTGGCGCCGGCTCATAAGGGTGCGGCCGGAGCGTACAACAGCCTCATCGGCGATGTGGACGGCCGTCTCGGCTCCGGTGCGACGGGCTGGGCGGTGATCGATTCGGGCGATCCCGAGAAGGGGTTCAAGAGCTGGGACTGGTGGGGACCGATCCGCGCCTCCGACAAGCACTGGCCGCATGGCAACAACCAGGAGACCTTCTCCAGCATCGTCTGGGATCGATGGAACCTCCGCCACCTCTACACCGCCGGCGGGCGACGCCGGCCTCTTCTGGGACCTCACCGACAAGAGCGGCGAGGGCTTCACGGTCGTCGTCGAAGACTGCGTGGGCACCGGCCGGGCGTTCGGCGGCGGCGTGGTCTATCCGACCGTCCGTCCGGACGAGCCGAGCGTGTTCCGCCGCTGTTACTTCCTCGCCCTCGACTGGGTCGGCGACACCGCGGCGGTCCTGGTCGGCGGATGGGAGAAGACGATGCCCGAGCAGCCGCACGTCGTCTTCGAGGACTGCACGCTGGTCCATCCCGACAACGCCGTGGCCATGTCCTACGCCAGCCACTGCGCCGGGCGAAGTTCGTCAACTGCCGCATGATCGTGCTGAACTTCACCCAGCCGGAGATGGGCGGAAAGTCGACGGGCATCATCTGCACGCAGGGCCACGCGCCGACCGGGTCGGCTCCACGTCGACCTGGAGGATTGCATCCTGGCCGGCTACAGCGTCTTCACACCCGGCGACGACAGCAAGGCGGTCAGCTACACCACCAAGGGCAAGACGTCAGGCCTACGTGCAGTTCAAGCAGGACGTGCCCGAAGGCTTCGAGCGGCTGGGGCTCTGGCCCGTCGGATCTGTTCGCCCAGATCGCCCCGCCCCAGCCCGCCTCGACGTCCTCTCCATCGCGGCCCACACTGACGAAACTGCCCTTCGCTCTGCCCAAGGCCATGGAGAACACCCCGGTCATTTTCGACGGGCGGCCCTTGCACGTGCTCAACACGCGCGACGACACCAAGAACGGCACCGATGGCTACGTCAAGAGCATGTCCCTGTACATCCTCGACATGCAAACGGGTGATGAGGTCTGCCGGTTTGGCGAGGGCCACTCTTTCGCCAACGCCTTCGTGAACGGTCCCGAACTTCACGTCTTCGCCAGCGAAGGGACCAACCGCGACTGGTTTCAAGGCCTCTATCACTTCACGACGCGCGACCTGAAGACGTGGACGCGCCGGCTCGCGATCCCCCAGGACGGTGACGAACAGCTGTTCAACGCCTCGGTCTGCCGCGATGAGAAGGGCTTCCTGATGGCGTACGAGTCGAACCAGCCCGTGCAGTTCTGCTTCAAATTCGCGCGGTCGGCCGATCTGTCGAAATGGGAGAAGCTGCCTGGCCTGATCTTCACGGGCGTCAACCACGAATACAGCGCCTGTCCCGTGATCCGCTACGTCGCACCGTACTACTACGTGATCTACACGCACCAGCCCGTCCCGGGGCATACCGGGTAGGATCTCCTTCCTGGCCCGCTCGCGAGACCTGGCCACCTGGGAATTGAGTCCGTTCAACCCGATCCTCGAAGCCGGACCGGGCGAAGGAATCAACAACTCCGACGTGGACCTCTTCGAGTGGGAAGGCAAGACCTACGTCACCTACGCCACAGGCGACCAGGCCACCTGGGGCGCGGTCCGCATGGCTCTCTATGACGGCCCGATGGCGGAGTTCTTCACCGGCTACCAATTGGCTCTTCAGGGA
>CAVSCO010000037.1:0-48367 GCA_963726475.1 uncultured Phycisphaerae bacterium
ACCGTGGCTCGGGCCTGCTTGCGGGCCCGCGACGGCGCCGGCAACAGCAGGGCGATCAGCACCCCGATCACCGAAATGACCACCAGCAGCTCGATCAGTGTAAAGCCCGCCTTCTTCATGGCCTCGATTCCCGATGCCCTCGAACGCGTGGGTTGAAAACCCACCCTACAGCCATTCCAAACGCGATACGCTACACGCTTCACGATCAATAATCTCTGAACTTTCGCATCCACTCGGGCCAATCCTCAGGCTCCACACCTCCGGCCTTCGTCCACGGTCCGGCCGTATCGAACTGCCGATGCCACTTGAGCGTCCAGAGTTCTTTGAGTCCCACCTTCCGCACCGACCAGTCCATGAGCAGCATGTTGATCCCGCCGTTGTGCCGGTCGATACAGATCCGTGACATCATTACAGTGGGTCCCAGCCCTCGCATTCCGGTGGTGGATCGTCGTCGTCCGCTTTCACGACCTGGTCGGCAGAATCGAAGAACACCGGGACATGGCCTGCGCCTTTCACATCGGTTACACGCCAGCCCGGACTCTCGGCGCCGATCCATTCGTTGGAGCCGTAGCTGCGTGCGCCGTACTCGGTGCCATCAGGATGTCTCGTTACCACAAAGGCGTGAAACGCGCCCCCGTAGCCTTTGGGCTCGCCGGGCAGGGGTTTACGAGCCGAGGGACATAGCACGTACGGTCGGACGGCGCTCTTGTAATCACGGTCGTTCGCCGTTCGCAGGGCTCGGTCGATATCCAGGAAGCCGTCCTCGGGAACTTGCATGGCGAACAGGATACCCCACTGATGCAGGTTGGACTGGCAGACCGTGGCTCGGGCCTGCTTGCGGGCCCGCGACAGCGCCGGCAACAGCAGGGCGATCAGCACCCCGATCACCGAAATGACCACCAGCAGCTCGATCAGTGTAAAGCCCGCCTTCTTCATGGCCTCGGTTCCCGATGCCCTCAAACGCGTGGGTTGAAAACCCACCCTACAATCGCGAGATACGAACGACGAGATACGAGATACTGTTCGTCAATAGTCCTTGAACTTCCGCATCCATTCAGGCCAATCCTCAGACTCCACGCCTCCGGCCTTCGTCCACGGTCCGGCCGTATCGAACTGCCGATGCCACTTGAGCGTCCAGAACTCTTTGAGGCCCACCTTCCGCACGGACCAATCCGCGAGGAGCATATTGATTCCGCCGTTGTGGCGGTCGATACAGGCGCACGACATGGACAGGTCACAGTTCGTGTCCTCGTATTCCGGAGGGCTATCGTAGTGGAATGGTCCCATGCTGCCGGTCGTGCAATCCATGTACAGTGGGATCCGGTACGCCTGGCGGACCAGGGTGGTGCCCCACGCAGACTTGCCGGCGCCGCCACGCATGAAGGCCCATCCGTTTCTTCCATAGCTGCCGAGCCTGGCAAAGTCTTTCGCCAGAGCCCGTGCTCAAGAATCGTTTGTGGTCAGATCCAAGGTCCAGGCCCAGAACGTGCCTCCCCAGGGAAGCCGCTCGCGGGGCGCAAGGGTCGTTGCGGCAGGGCAGAGGGCCAGTTCGGGATACAGCGGATTGGGTTCAAATGTGAACGGCCACGGGCCTGCCGCATCCGATGATGGCAGCATGCCGTCGTGGTCATGGACATACGCAGCGAGGAGCAGCCCTGTACAGTGAATCTTGCTCTGGCAGGCTGCGGCTTGGGCGTGCCTGCGAGCCAAATGCAAAGCGGGCAACAATAGCGATACGAGCATCGCGAGAATGGCGATGACCACGAGCAACTCGATCAACGTGAATGCTAGCCTTCGCATCGTCCGAGCCTCGGCAATCCGTGAGCCCGTGTTTGTAGTGGCGCCGTAAGGCGTTACTTCGTTTGTCTCGTCGCCGGGCTCCTTGTATGCTCTTATGGGCACAGTACGAACGGGCGATCCGCCTGCGGCGGACGTCGCCCCTACCGATGCGCCTATACCAGCCGGGCAGTGTCTACCAAGCTCGGGATGACCGTGTCGTGATCGAGGGGGCCCGGGATGGCGGGGGCGTGGTGGGGTTGGACACTCAGCGTCGATGGCCGGCCGGCCATGCTTCGGTTCGGTCTGTTCCGGCGTTTTCCGCTGGCAGTCTCCATGCCATGGGCTCCCGCTCGTATCATACCATATGGCGTCGGCCAGGGCCCGATGTGGACAAGAATTCCGCGAAAAGACCGGAGAAAGTGTCAAGTCTGTAGGAAATATGGAACGACCGGCTCTCGGGCGTTATGGTCGATAAGGACCATAGGGCCGGGCGGATCGTCGCCGGTCGTTATCGCGGATTCCTAACGGAAACCAAAGGAAGAAAGGAGGCCTGGGGAACAGGCACGACAAGAGCGATGGGCCTCACACCCTATGTGAGCAGTGACAACGGTTCTGTATTGACGCGTGTAGAATGCCTTGCTCTCGACGGAGTATATCACTGTCGGCACGGGCCCGCTTGCAGCGGGCTAATCCACGAATATCAGACTGATGCATCGTCGAAGCCGCCTGCCCCCGGCCGTCTCGAACCGAACCATGAAAGCAAAGACCGGATAAACGCACAAAGAACCTATTGACAAAAGTCGTTCCATATCAGTGCGCCCCTTTGAGCAAGACAGTTTTGTGCGGCGGCGCGGGTGACCTCCGAACCTGCGACCGCGTGGCGGCTCATGACCTGCTCCATGTCGACGCGTAGCTCCCCCCGGGTCGGGCATTGGCGGCACTCCGGAACTGCCGTCGGGTATCAACTTCTCTGGGATGCCAGAACCCAGATCACCGTCGCGAACTGTTGGATCATGGATCATGCTGCTTTCGGATTCGCTTGGCGACTTCGCCCAGACTCTCTGTTATACTGCTCCCCTTTACGTGGCTGATGGAATCGGATGAGATTCGTTCTCGAAGTCACTCGATAGGAGCAACGGATGAGACGACGTCAATGGACCTCCAAAGAAGAGCTCACCATCGTTCCGCAGGACCTCGCAGGCGCGATCTCCGTCGCCGAGCTCTGCAATCAGCATCAGACCAGCCAGAGCCAGTGCTATAGTCGGCCCCAATACACCCTTGCTCAACGGAGGTTACTACAATGACGACACTGCAACGCAGGATTGTGCATGCGGCTCTGGATCGTACGGCGCGACTCTATGGACGGCTTCTGCCTGGCATCTACAACAGGGTCAGCGCCTACCGCTATAGAAACAGGTTGCACAGGAATCTGGAGATTGGCTGCGGAGGATCCAGGATCGATGGGTTTGAGACGCTGAATATCGTTGCTGGCAGGAACGTGGACTATGTTGCAGATGCGTCTCGAAAAATGCCATTCAAGGATGAGACGTTTGAGGTCGTGTATGCCAGTCACATCCTGGAGCACATCCCATGGTATTTGGTCGAAGATACGCTGCGCGATTGGGTCCGGGTGCTGAAACGTGGAGGAAGGCTGGAGATATGGGTTCCAGATGGGTTCAAGATATGCAAGACCTTGGTCGAGGCGGAGGAGCTTAATGAGGATCACACCGACCGAGACGGGTGGTATAGGTTTAACCCTGAACGCGACCCCTGTGTCTGGGCTGCCGGGAGACTCTTCACCTACGGTGACGGCAAGGGGAGTGTCAATCATCCCAACTGGCATCGTGCTTTGTTCACGAAGAAGTACCTCCGGCGCCTATTTGAGAGAATTGGGCTGTCTGAAGTCAGGGAGTTGGCGCGTGAAGAAGTCCGAGGATACGACCATGGCTGGATCAATCTTGGCATGACTGCAGAGAGGCCGTGAATTGCCGGAGCATTCGGGACCTGACGCAGTATCTCCTGAGGGGTGTGTCAGCGACCTGGAAACAAGCCCAGAAGAAAGCCAATTGCGAGCCAGGCTGGAGGCCGGGGGCCTGGATGGGATTGAACATGGTACGTATTGCGGGGGTATGGGATTGGGTTGGGCCGGCGCGTTACGACGTCGACTGCGCAGCGCGGATAGGGGAAAAAGCGTTGCGTGTTGGCGGGAACGACGGCTTAATAGGACCAGATATATGCAGCAGGGCGGCTGTGGGCCGCGATAACGATACCTTAGAGGACAAAAGGGAGTACGCCCATGAAGGCGGCGAAAAGGCTGGTTTTGATTTGGGTGGCTGGCTTGGTGTTTCTGGCGGCCGGCTGCGGCGAAGTGGGGATCACCGGGCGGCGGCAGTTGAACTTCATGCCCAGTTCGGTCATCAACTCGATGAGCATTCAGCAGTACGACCAGTACCTCTCCGAGAACAAGGTCATCACCGGCACCGCGGACGCCGAGATGGTCAAGCGCGTGGGCAGCCGCATCGTCGCGGCCGTCGAGGAGTATTCCAAGAAGAACATGACGCACGATCCGTTCGAGGGCTACAAGTGGGAATTCAATCTCGTGCAGGACGATGCGGTCAACGCCTTCGCTATGCCGGGCGGGAAGGTCGTCGTCAACACAGGTATCCTCCCTGTGACCCAGAACGAGACGGGGCTGGCGGTGGTCGTCGGGCATGAGATCGCCCACGTCTTCGCCCAGCACGGGGCCGAGCGAATGTCGCAGGGTCTGCTCGTTCAGGGCGGGCAGATCGCTCTATCGCAGGCGCTGAAGGACAAGCCCGAGGAGACGAAGAACCTGTTCATGACGTCGTACGGCCTCGGGGCGCAGGTCGGGTTGCTGCTACCGTACAGTCGGCTGCACGAGAGTGAGGCCGACCACCTCGGGCTGATTTTCATGGCGATGGCCGGGTACGATCCGCGCGCGGCGGTGCCGTTTTGGGAGCGTATGGCAGCGCAGGGCGGAGAAAAGCCACCGGAGATCCTCAGCACGCATCCGGCCGATGCGACGCGCATCCAGAATCTCAAGGCATTGCTCCCCGAAGCGTTGGAGTACTACAAGCCGGCCAAGTAACGGGCGGCGGACCGCCCGGCCAGAGCCCCGGTTGAGAAGCACATCTGGAGGTTGTACCCACCACAGGGACCGTCGACGTCGAGGACTTCACCTGCGAAGAACAGTCCGGGCCTGATCTCTCGATGCCATGGTCTTGGCGTCGATCTCGCGTGTATCGATCCCGCCGCTTGTCACGGTAGCCTCCTCGATGGGGCGTGTGCCCCGGGCGTGCAATGGAAGTGACTTCAAGGAACTCAGGATCGCTTTTCGGTCGTCCTTCTTGAGTTGACTAGCCTGAAGTTCACCATCGCATTTGGCAAGCGTGCAGAGCATTGCCGCCAGTCGTCGCGGGACGAGTTCGGTCAGCACATTACCGACGGCCTTCCTTGCATTTGCGACCAACAACTGCTGAAGCCGCACATCAAGTTCCTCCTCCCGGACCAGCGGCGCCAAGTCGATCAGAAGGCCAATATTGCGGTGTCTGTCAGCGAGTTCGTCGGCCAGAAGCCTGCTCATGTCCTGTGCGGCTGGTCCACCGATCCCGTCCTGAGTGAACACAACGGCACCTCGCGATGCCGTCTTTTTCGGATTACTCGCGGCCCGGATACACACATCGGAGACCGCAACACCGGCCAGGTCGCTCGGCCAGGATTCGCGCGTCACGATGGGTACGAGGGCAGCCTTGGGGCGTACCACAGTGTGACCGAGGGCCTTGGCGAAGCGATAGCCATCACCCGTCGAACCGGTCTGGGGCCAGGAGACGCCGCCCGTGGTGATGATCACGCTTTGTGCCGCAAGCGCCTCTGAGGTCGTCGTGACAGCAAACCCGGCATCGTTTCGGACGATGCTCCTGACACGCCTGTCACAAAGCAAGTGTACGCGCGATTGCTCGGCTTCGTGCCGGAGAATCTCCCGCACATCGACCGCCCGACCCTCGGACGGGAAGACGCAACCATCGGGCTCGACTACAGTCGGCAACTGGCGATCATGGAAGAACGTTCTGACGTCATCGGGTGACATCTCATAAAGACAGTGACGCATGAAGCGTCCCGCTCGGCCGAACACCTGAACGAACTCGTCGATCGTCGCGTCGTGCGTGATATTGCAGCGTCCTCCTCCAGTGACGAGGAGTTTGCGTCCGGGAGCGCCGTTGGCTTCCAGGAGCGTGACGGACGCGCCCTCGCGTGCGGCGCAGGATAGCGGCCATCAAGCCGGCCGGCCCCGCCCCGATGATGCAGATGTCACTTTGCATGGCGTGATTGGGTTCCCTTCAGTGGTGGTGCTGACCCGGCAGCTAGCGCTCGCCTTCGATTTCCAAAATGCGCGGGTCATCCCTTTCAATCTTGACGGTGACCTCCTCTCCCGTATCGGCGCCGAGAGAATCGATGCAGGCGACAAGGAGGTAGTTGACGGCCTGCCGAATTGCCTCCCGCTCCGTTTCCATGGCGGCCTCACCGACCCACACGAGCTTCTTCGCTTCGGACGGGGTAGCGCCCAGCTTGAACAGTCGCAGAACGAGCCACTGCCGATATTCCGTATCGTAGTACGGCATGTACATCATCGGGCCGAAACCATAGTGTCGGCCGTACCCACCGTAGAAGCCGGACCGCACGTTTACGACCGGACTGTTATCGACGATCTCGCGCGAGACTCTTCCCACCCGAAAAGCGATCTCATAAGCGGCCTTTTCAGGAGTCAACGCGACCGTGTACCCTTCGTCGCGGAGCAGCCGTTCGGCCTTGGCCTTGATCTGCCTCTGGAAGATGAGATTCGGTGAGTTGGGGTCCGTGGCGACGTACATCGGCTCGGTCCGGTCGATCGGCTCGTTCAATTCGGAGTAGCCGTTGATGTCCACGCGGTAGCTCGAGGTGCACCCCGCAGCCAGCGCCATTAGGGTCGGTATCGAAATTGCCCATAGGGTTCGTGTCATGGTGTCATCCTTTCTATCGCGAAACGCGAATCATCGACGATCAGGTGGCCTATTGTCGTTGCCAACGCGGTTGAGATCAAGTCGCCACCTGTAAGGAAACTCCCGAGTCTTCACAGGTGAATCGATTGAAAGCCGGAGCGTCAGGAACTCACAACTCCCTGGTGGAGGACTCCAAGGGAGATTAGGTCGAAGGCTTGAAGCGACTAAGGATTTTGCTTGCATTCGGCTGAGCGCCTTGCTACCATCTCATTGGTGGGTCCGTGTATCACTTCGACGGAGTGAGGGCCATACCACATTGGGGGTCTCGTGGAGACTGTTTTAAGGTAGAGCGATTCGCACTTCATGTCGGGCCACGAAGCGGTCGATAACGTCTTCATGGCAGATTTGCGAAGCATCTGTGGTATTCGGCCTGACTGGGGAAACACGCACTGCAAGAGGTGCCAGCAGACCGAGGAATCAGCAACGGTGAAGCACGCACGACTCATTCGCATTCTTACGACGTTGGTGGCTGCGGTTATATCCTACTGGCCCGGCGTGTTTTGTTTTGCGCAGTCGTCGCGGCAGGCCGTGCCGCCGATTGCCGCGCGATCCCTTTCCGCACCGGCAATCTATCGGACGGACCATTTCTTCCTTGTCTCCGAGAAAGAATCAGCGACGTCGCCTGCGTTGGGGTCTTCGCTCGAAGGCATCCGTGCGAAGATTCGTGAAGCGATGGCGGCGCGTGGTCTGATGCTGGAAGATGCGGACGACCCATTGCTGTGGGTCTGTTTCGACGATCGCGAGCAGTACCGCCAGTACGCGCTGGACGTTGAGCACGCCAGCCCGGTTTTCCGAGACGCATTCTATTCGACTCGAACCAATCGTGTCGTGCTCTTCAATGGCCAGTTGCCCGTTCGGGTCGGTACCCCGGTTCATTTGACCGGCTACAACGAGGAGGCTGCCCCGGAGCACCGGCCGGCGTCCAACGAGCGAATCGTGGTTTTGACCCATGAGATGACGCACCAACTGGCCTACAACAGTGGGCTTCAGAAACGGGGTGTGATGTATCCGTTGTGGGTTTCCGAGGGACTGGCCACCTACTTCGAAAGCTGCTCGCTTGCCAAGACCGGTCGCGTCGCCTCGCAGGGTCGAAAGGCGCGATTGGTGGAGATGGCGCGTGAACGCAGGCTGCTGCCTCTGTACGAATTAGCCGTCCTGGCGGGGCCCGGTGCGCTGGGTCGGTCGCCTGCCGACGTCTATGCTCAATGTTGGGGGTTCATGGGATTCCTACTGGAGCATCACGACGACGAGTTGTCCGCCTATCTGGGCGATCTCCGTGATACCCCGCAAGGGCGACGGTCATCGACTGCCTTGCGACGGCAGTTCGTAACGCACTTCGGTTCGATTGACACGCTTGAGCAATCCTGGCACGATTTCGTCGTCTCACTCTCGGAGCCGACCACCGACGAAGACGACTCGCTCACCGCTGGTTTTTGACCCTCCTTCTCGACTCCTTTCGTCAAATCTTCCGCGTTTCCTTCCCGACGCCTGTAGGCAAAACACTCAAACGAAATCAGGCGCATGGCTGACTAACTGCGCCATACCGACCCCGTATGAGATTCCAAGTGCCAAAAGGGTGAAGACGTGATTCACCCCGTGGGATTTGGGAGAAGGCAGGGTAGTGAAAGCAACGGAAACCAGATAAGGAGGTTTGACTATGTATCGCGTATTCGAGTCAACACGAAGGAGGATCGGCTGTATGGCCATGGGGATGGCGTTTCTTCTGGTGCCACTTGCGGTCGCCGGGACCCAGGAGACGAAGTCATCTTCGGTGTGCTGCAAGGGGCAGGCTAGTGCGAACAGCTCCAAGCAGATGAACGACCAACAAGCGAACTCGAAGATGCAAGCGGACAAGATGCACTCCAAGGCAATGGCTGCGGAAGGCAAATCAGAACAGACGATGGCGGTGAGAGCCAGCTACAAAAGGGCTGATCATCTGATCGGCACGCCGGTGGTCGGTCGCGCGGGGGAGAGACTGGGTACGATTGAGGACATTGTATTGGACAACCGCGACAACTCGATCAGCTATGCAGTGTTGTCGTACGGCGGATTCCTCGGATTCCGCGACAAGCTGTTTGCGGTGCCTTGGTCGGAGTTCCAACCCGCATCGCAGAAAGAGGGCTATGTCCTCGACGTAAGGAAGGAGTATCTGAAGGATGCCCCGGGGTTCGCGAAGAACCACTGGCCGAACATGGCCGACCAGAACTGGGCTCAGGACATCGCCAAGTTCTACAGGCAGGGACACCAAGGAGCTGGGAAAGCCGAAGGTATGTCGTCATCGAATGAGCCGATGATGGCCCAGTCCAACAACAAGGGCCAGATCCCCGTGACGTATCGCCGGGTCAGTCGGTTGATCGGTCTGCCTGCCAAGGATTACCAGGGTCAGAGCCTGGGGGATCTCGACGACATTGTGATTAACACCGCCAACAACAAAGTCACTTACGGCGTCGTGATTTTGAATACCACCCCTTGGGCGTTGAATCGAAAACTGGCGATCGTCCCGTGGAACACGATCGAAGTGGTACCCGAACTCAGTGCGTTGAGGCTGGATGCCGATGAGTCGATGCTCGAGGCCGTCGCTTTCACGCGTGGCGCCGGGTTCCCTTACCTGGGCGATCCGATGTATGCACAGGGTGTCGAGAAACAGTTCGAAGCAACCCCGTATTGGGAAACGCTGGGTTACATCCCAGGCAACGGCCCGACCGCGACGGAAATGAAGCCAGGCAAAATGACCAAGACCGTCAAAGTCGCGGCGTGGAAGGCCAGTAGTGCCTATAATCAACGTTTCGATCCCGGCCTGGTCACGACCGTGCGCGGGACAATCTGTAGTATCGGCGTCTTCAAGCTCGAAGGCACTCCCGTCGAGGGACTCCGGCTCGGCGTAAAGACCCCTGACGGTCAGGTTCGGGCCATCCATGTGGGGCCGCGTCAATTCATCGAAAGCCAGGGCATCGCGCTTCATTTCGGTGATGAAGTCACGGTGACCGGCGCCCCGTCTCGCTATGACGCATGGCGAGGTGAGTTCCTGATGGCGTCGACGATTCAATGCGGTGACCAAACGTGTCGAATCCGCAGCGCGAACGGCACCCCGCAATGGAACGTCGATCGCCTGACTGGAAGCAGTTCCTCCAGCAGATAGTGGGCCTTCGTGAGAATCATATAGTGTGGTTTTCAATTCGGTCTTGCATTGGCTAGATGCGGTGGCAGCGCGGACAACACAAACGTCGGCGCTGCCACGCGTCGTTAGGGGAGGGTACATTTCTATGGAGGGAGCTTGCCCACGTCACTGTGATGTCGGGATTTCACTCTTCCCACGGCCGGCCCTTACATGTATGGTTTTAGTCAAAATCTAACACGCTTCTAATGCGCCATGAACGCAAAGATGATAAGTTCTTATGTAGAAACAGGTTGCTCCTGAACGGATGACGCGAGGGATTCTATGTGGCCGCCTCGTTGCGATCGATGGGCAGGGTGAAGGGAGCAGAGAATTTCCGATGTCACTGGATTTGCATAGTCTCCCGACCGATGGAGTGGATGGGACATTTCGATCGGTTAGCAAGGTGAGAACGTCGTGGTGAACTACAGCGACACGATCGACCGGACCCTTCTGTTGGGGAGGTCGTATCGGTTTGAGAAGGATCATGCTCTTCGAGTCAGCCGGCTCGCGCTGCGGCTATTCGATCAGCTTCAGCCGCTGCATGAAATGGGCAACACCGAGCGAATCTGGCTTCGCACGGGCGCCCTGCTGCACGACGTGGGCAAACGGATCAACCCAAAGGATCACCACAAAGTGGCCCGTGACATCATTGTGGACGCGTCGGATTTGCCGTTTCGGCGTTCGCAACGGATCCTGATCGGCCTCGTAGCTCGTTACCATCGCGGGGCGTTGCCCAACAAGCGACACGTCTATTTTCGGGACCTGGAGCCCGAGGCCAGACGATACATCACAAAATTGGCGGCTCTGCTGCGTCTGGCCGACGGTCTGGACAAGGGCCGCACTGGTCTGGTCGAGGACGTTCGTTGTACGGTGGAGCGGGCGACCGTGCGGTTGACACTATTCGGTCCAGGGGCGCCGACCGCAGGCAAAATCCGTCGCAAGGCTGATTTGCTGGAGAAGGTTTTCGCCAGGTCTGTCGTGCTCAATTCGGAGCGGACCCGCGAAAGACTTGGTTTCAGCCTTGCCTCAACGGGTGAGACTCCCTATAGTCAGACCGTCTGAGTGCGAAGAAATGGACCGATTCTCCGAGGTTGATTGTGGGGCGTCTCGTCATTCTCTCCGGGCCATCCTGCGTGGGCAAAGGGCCGCTCTATGCGGCACTGAAGAAGTTCTATGCCGAGATCGCAGGCCGACTGACGAAAATCGTGCTGTACGACAGCCGCGCTCCACGTCCGGGGGAGGTCGACGGTGTGCACTATCACTTCCGCCGTCGTGAAGAAATCGAAGGTTTCCGCGACGATCCTCACTTTCGCGTCTTCGAAGTCCGCAACGATTTGCAGGCCATGGACACGCGTGACCTGAAAGCGCCTGCTCTCGGAGTCCGACGTCTTTTTTGAGGGCAACCCATTCATCGGGTCGGGACTACTCGAATTTGTCAAAGACAGTGATGTCCCCTCCGTCAGCGTTTTCCTTTCGCCCCTGGCTCGCCATGAGATTGTCGAGTTACAGGACCAAGGGGTGGATCTGCCCGAGTTTGTCACCGATGTGATGCGACGCAAATTGTTGCGGCGGACGACCCGACAGAAGGGCATTCTGTCGCAGAAGGATCTGGAAAACGTCGAGATTCGAGCGAGCAGCGCCTTTGGCGAGATGCAACAGGCCTGGCGTTTCGACCATGTCATCGTCAATCACGATGGCGAGGACAGCGACCATTGGGACGCGTTCTATCACCCCATCGGAGATGCTCGAAGCACCTTGCAGACCTTCGCCGCGTTGCTGAGCGGCGGCCCGATCGATTCAGTGGAGGGGTGGGAACAGGACCTGCTCGGCTGATCCGCTGGCCGTATAGGAATGGCCTCGACGAAATGCAATCCTGAAATCGGACACCCATGATGGCCCAGACAGATCCAAGTTGTCGGTTGCTGGCCTGCCAGTATCTGCGGACACAACTCGACGCGTTGATCGAGCAAGTGTATGGGATTCGCGAGAACAAGGACATCGAACCGGTCCACCAGGCGCGGGTCGCCTCACGACGAATGCGGGCGGGGCTGGCGATGTTTGCCGACTGTTTTGAAGAGAAGAAGGTGGGCCAGTGGCGCAAGCGAATCCGCCGGCTGACCAAGGGCCTCGGCCTGGCTCGGGATATCGACGTGCAGATCGAGTTCCTGGAGGAGTTTCTCAAGGGGCTGGACGAGAAAGACAGGCGTCACCGCCCGGGCATCGAACGGCTCCTGCTCCGCCTGAGGCAGCGGCGCGACTTGGCTCAGCCCAAAGTTGTCAAGACGCTGGATGCCCTGCAAAAGGGCAACGTCATGGCCGAGATGGCGGGCGAGTTGGAGAAGGAGTTGTTTCAGTTGCGCCACGGGGGAGTGACGCTGCAGAGCCCATACGCGTTCGAGCGAGCGGCCGTGCAAATCAATCAATGCCGGGACAACGTACATGCCCACGAGCATACGCTGGAGAATCCGGAGGATATCGCCGGTCACCATCAGATGCGCATCGACGCCAAGCGGCTGCGCTATACCATGGAGATTTGCGATCCTGTCTATGATGGTCAACTGGGCCGGGCGATCAAAGCGGTCAAGAAAGTGCAATCGCTGCTGGGTGATATTCACGACTGCGACGTGTGGGTCGAGCACGTTCAGGCCTTCATGGAGCAGGAGCGCCGGCGCACGATCGAGTACTTCGGTCACCATGGCCCCTTCAACCGGCTCAACCCCGGTCTGCAATTGCTGATCGACGAACGCCGCCGGAGCCGCGTCGAGACGTTTGGCGACCTGGTTGAACATTGGAGCCGGCTGAACGAAGAACACTTCTGGGAAATGTTGGATGAGATATTGCGGTCGCCGCTGGAGGCGGCGGCTGAGCCGGAAATCGACAGTGAGGATGGTTCGACGCGTGGCACGGAAGAACAAGCAGAAGAAGCAGACGACGATCGCATTGATCAGTGATATCCACGGCAACCTGCCGGCACTGGAAGCGGTGCTCGACGATGCGGCACGCCGAGATGTTGCGGAGATCTGGAATCTGGGGGACATGTTGGGATATGCACCGTTTCCGAACGAGGTGCTCCGGCGTTTGAAGGACGTTGCAGCAGTCAACCTCGCGGGCAACTATGACCTGAAGGTCCTCGATTTCGCCCTCAGGCGGGACAAATGGAAACGCAAGAAGCCACCGGTCAAGTTCGCCGCGTTTCAGTGGAACGATGCCCATCTGACCGGCAAGAGCCGCCGTTTGGTCGAGTCGCTTCCGGAGCAGACGCGCCGTACTGTCGGCGGGCTGGATGTTTTGATGGTACATGGCAGTCCCGCGTCGATCGACGAACTGTTGAATTCAGATACGCCCGAGGATCGTCTCCGCGAACTGATTCGTGTGGCCAACGCTGATGTCGTGGTTTGTGGCCACTCGCACGAAGCCTTCGCTCGCAGGGTGGACGATGTGTGGTTTGTCAATCCGGGCAGTGTGGGACGGCCCGAAGGCGGAGATTGGCGGGCTTCATATGCCATACTGAGGTTCTCCGATGGAGAGCTGAAGACCGAACACTTCCGAATCCCGTACGACATTAACCGCGTCGCGAGGGGTGTCCACGCAGCGGGACTTCCCAAGGAATTCATCGACGTCTTTCGCAAAGGCAAGAGTCTGGACCAGCTTCAACGCGATGGTGAACACCCCGGCGCCCGCCATCAAGGTGACGCGGACGGCAAGCTGCCGGCCGTTCTGGCTTTCGCGCGAAGCTGTCGATACGAACGGGAGCACACGGACCAGGTGACTCGGCTGGCTCTTTCGATATTCGATGCATTGAAGGAGGTACATCACCTCGGCTCCCGCGAACGTTTTTGGCTTCAGGCCGGTTCGTTGTTGCACGACATCGGTTGGACGGAGGGACCGCGAGGGCACCACAAGGTGGCGATGGATCTGATCATGTCCGATGCGGCGTTGCCGTTCGACCGGGAGGAGCGGCAGATGGTCGCGCTGATCGCCCGCTACCATCGCAAGGCGCTGCCAGCCCCACGACACAAATACTACGAGAACCTCAGCGATGCCCAGAGGCGTCGCGTCTGCGTGCTGGCGGGTATCCTGAGAGTGGCCGACGGGCTGGACCGAAGCCACGACGGTGTCATCCAAGACGTTCGATGCCAGGTGTCGGATCACCAGGTTGTGATGATCTGCGATGCGCGAGGCCCGGCCGAGGCGGAACTGGCGGCTGCTTCGAAGAAGGCGGATTTGTTCACGCTGGCCTTCGAACGCCGTCTGGTGCTGAAGAGGGCTTCCCGAACCAGATAGGACCGCTCCAGCGCTCCTTGAGGAAATGGAGCCTCAAGTAGCCCCCTTGAATCTGACGAAGTAACCTTGATATGCCAACGGTAGACGACAAAAAGAAAACGCCTGGGGTTGCCGAGACGATGGCCGTCATCGACATCGGCTCGAATTCCATCCGCATGGTCATCGGGCAGGCATTACCGGACGGCAGCCTGAGCATCATAGAACGTCTTCGCCGGGCCGTGCGTCTCGGTCAGGACGTCTTCCGGGGCGGCCGACTCCGTGCCGAAACGATGCGCAGCGCCGTCGGCATTCTCCGCGATTACCGGCACATCCTGAATACTTACGGCATCAATCGGATTCGTGCGGTCGCCACCAGCGCGGTCCGCGAAGCCGTTAATGGCGACACCTTCGTCGACCGCGTGCTGATGGCCAGCGGACTGGAGGTCTCCGTCATCAGCGTGACCGAAGAAGGCCGATTGACCGTCTCGGCTGTGCGGAAGGCCGTGGGGGCGAAATTGCTCGGGCGGGGCAAAGCCCTGGTGGTGGAAGTCGGAGGGGGCAGCACCGTCCTGAACCTGCTCGGAGGAGGCAAGATTACTGCTTCGCAGAGCCTGCCGACCGGGTCGGTGCGGATGCAGGAAGTGCTGGAGACCACCACGGAGCGAGCCGATCAGGCCGCCCGGCTGATCCAGAATCAGATCACCAGTGCGGTGTCCGCCTTTCGGAGTCTTCTGCCTCTCAAGAGCGTGGAGACGTTCATTGCCGTCGGTGGCGATGCGCGGTGGGCGGCCTCTCTGGTGGGCAAACCGCTGAAATCGGACCACCTCGAAGGCATTTCGGCCAAGGCGCTGGGTAAGCTGCTCGATCGCTGCCGGGTCCAGACTGCCGATGAATTGGCCCGGGCCCACAAGATTCCATATACCGACGCCGAGACGATCACGCCAGCCTTGCTCGTCTACCAGGTGCTGCTGGAAACGACGCGAGCTAAACGAATGATCGTTGTGGACGTCTCGATGCGTGACGGTCTTCTCCTGGACCTGGTGCGCGATGCGGCGGGCAAGAAGGACGACTCTGTTTCTCGCGAGATCATTCAGTCGGCTCAGGTCATTGCCCAGAAGTACCAGGTGGACATGAACCACGCCGAGCAGACGCGTTCGCTGGCGGGCCAGTTGTTCGACCAACTCGCGAGGGAACACCGGCTCGGCGAGCGACATCGGGCCCTGCTCGAAGTGGCGGCGATTCTGCACGAAGTCGGCACCTTCGTGGCCAGCCGGGGGCATCACAAGCACAGCTTCTACCTGATCGCCAATTCCGAGATCGTGGGGCTTACCCAGGACGAGTTGGCGGTGGTGGCCAACGTGGCCCGCTATCATCGTCGCAGCCGGCCGAAACCGTCGCATCTGGACTACATCGCGCTGCCTCGCGAGCGCCGCATGATCGTCAACAAGCTGGCCGCTTTGCTTCGCGTCGCCGAGGCGCTGGATAGCAGCCGGACGCAGCAGATCCAGGCGCTGCGATCCCGCATCGATGGCAATGGGCTGATCATTTCCGTTCAGGCCGGAGGGGATTTCACGCTGGAACGACGAGCACTGGCTGAGACGGGGGACATGATGCTGGATATCTACGGACTGGAAGTTCGACTGGAACAACTGGCCCGATTCTGAAACGTGTCGCGGGGAAACGACCCCGGGAGCCGTCTTGGATGAGGCCTTTCGAAGAACGCTATGGCAAAGAAAGATCTCAAGTCACCGGACAACTACATCAATCGCGAGTTGAGCTGGCTCGAATTCAATGACCGCGTGCTTCAGGAGGGACGCTCCAAAAACGTTCCGCTGGGCGAACGACTGAAGTTCCTGGCCATTGTCAGTTCCAACCTCGATGAGTTCTTCATGATTCGTGTGGCGGGGCTCAAGCAGCAGAAGGCGGCCGGCGTCCGGAGGAGGGACCCCAGCGGTCTGACTCCGGCTCAGCAGTTGTTCTTCATCAGTGGCAAGGTTCAGGACATGGTGGGCCAGCAGACTGAAGCTATTGCCGAGGTGCTCGGGGAACTCAAAGAGCATGATTTCCATCTGGTTCGGCGCAGCGAGTGGACACCGAGACAGCGGCAGTTCCTGGCCAGCTTCTTCTCTACAGAAATGTTGCCTGTACTGACACCCTTGGCCGTACAGGACCTCGATCCGTGCCCTCTGCTGCCTGGCTCGCAGTTGTTCGTGGCGCTTCTGGTCAATACCTCTCGGACCTCGCCGTCGCCGCAGAAGCTGGTGGTCATCCCCGTACCGGGTTCGTTTCCGCGTTTTGTCAATATTCCGTCCGAGAAGGGTGTCTACGTCGCGCCGTTGGAAGAGGTCATCCTGGACAACGCGCGCGCCATGTTCGGCGGTTGCACGATCGCCAAGGAGGCGGTCTTCCGCATCACGCGCGATGCGGATGTGGCCATTCAGGAGGACGAGGCAGCGGATTTGCTCAGCACGGTTCAGGATGCGGTACACGCCCGCAAACATCGCGGTGTGATTCGTCTGGAAATCAGCGGGCGGCCCGCTCCCCAGATCAAGCAGTGGCTCACGTCGACGCTGAATCTGTTGCATCACGACATCTACGAGATCAACGGCTTGCTCGATGCGCGCGCATTGATGCAGTTGATCGATGTCCCTCCGATACAGGGGCTGCGCCGGAGAATGGCCCTCGCAGGAACCGGCGGATCTGATTGGAGCCGAGGAGCTTTGGTCGGCGATTCAGGAACGCGACGTGATGCTGTTCCATCCGTACGAACGCTTCGATCCGGTGGTGGAACTGGTCCGGAATGCCGCCGACGATCCGTCCGTCCTGGCGATCAAACAGACTCTGTACCGGACCAGCGGCAAATCCCCCATCGTACAGGCATTGGCTCAGGCGGCTGAGAACGGCAAGGAAGTCACTGTTCTGGTGGAGCTCAAGGCGCGCTTCGACGAGGCCAACAATGTCAACTGGGCACGGCAGTTGGAGGATGCGGGATGTCACGTGATCTATGGCATTGCCGGGTTCAAGACCCACGCCAAGGCGCTGCTGGTGATTCGCCGGGAGGCGGGGCGCATCCGTCGCTACGTCCACCTGGGCACGGGCAATTACAACGATCGAACCGCCCGTCTTTATTCCGATATCGGCCTGATGACCTGCGACGAGGAACTGGCCTCCGACGTCGCGGCCTTCTTCAACCTGCTCACCGGTCTGTCCGAAGCGGTTGAATGGCAGCAGTTGATCATTGCGCCCACGGACATGCGCACCAAACTCACGGATCTGATCGAACGCGAGATTCAGGTCTCGACGCCCGACCGCCCGGGACTGATCATGGCCAAGTTCAATTCGCTCGAAGACAAGAGGATGTGCCAGACGCTGTATAAGGCCAGCCGGGCCGGCGTGGATATCAGGCTTAACGTCCGCGGCATTTGCTGTCTCAAGCCTGGTGTCAAAGGTCTTTCCGATCGCATCAGTGTCCGATCTATCGTGGATCGCTATCTCGAACACGCGCGGATCTTTTACTTTGCCAATGGGGGCCACGAAGAGGTCTACCTCAGCAGTGCCGACTGGATGAGAAGAAATCTCGACCGGCGACTCGAACTGCTGTTTCCCGTCCGTGACGCCAAGATTCGCAAACGCCTCGTGGGTGTCCTCAAGACCTTCTTCAAGGACAATGTCAAAGCCTGGGAATTGCTCAGTGATGGGCAGTACCGTCGTGTTTCCCGAAAAGGGCGGGCGGTTCGAGCCCAGGAGACCTTCCACGAGAAGGCGGTGGCGGCCGTACGCTCGGCTGAGCATGTGGCTCATCAGTTCCGACCACTGACACGCCCCAAGTGACAGAGCCTGCTTTTTGCTTCCGATCAGAACCGAGAGCCCCGATTTTCGTACAATTCTGTTGTGCTGTTCTGCGGTGGTAACCTACAAAGACCAGGTGCCGTTGAGGTGGAGGCTTATGGCTGCAAAGAAACTCTGTGTGCTCGTCAAGGACGGGGTTCACAAGGAGAATCTGAAGGCGTACAGAGAATTGCTTCGCGGCGCCAAGTACGTGTGCAAGAAGTGCGGCCGGGCGGCCGCCAAGTCCAAATGCCTGTGCAAGGCGGCCAAGATCTGAGGGGTTCCGCTGCTGCGGGGTCTCCGGCCCGTGTGGCAGGGGCCGTTCTGATGTCATCCCTTCCTGGTGGACCTTGATCGTTCGTCGTCCTATAACGCCCTGCGGCCGTAGTCCCGAAGTTCATCTGAGGTTGCTATTCGCTCTATGAGGGGCTGTTGCGCCTGCCTGCCGGACAATAAGACACCCAGCGATAAAGTCGCTCCGCGATTCTGACGATCCTACTGGCTGAACTGTGACCTACTTGGAGATACTATAGATGGACGATCACAACGAACGCCGACAGGAGAAACGGCTGGGATACCAATGGCCGGTGTGGTTCAGCGAGGACTTCACCGAGACGCTGAATCAGGGATTGATGATCGATGTCTCCAGCGGGGGAATTGGATTCAGCTGTGATTTGAACGCCAACTGCCCACGGGAAGGGCAGCACCTGACGGTTCGTTTCAGCATTCCTCGATTCGAAGGCGACGATCCGACGGCGACGGTCAGCATCACCCGCACGGGCCAGGTGCGACGGATCGAGAAGACGGAGGCCGGGCTCTGTCGCGTCGGCATCGAATTCGACACGCCGCTGGGGTTGCGACCGGCCGAGGTCAGCTCGCTGAATGCTCTGTGCGGCAATCGCCCCAATTCATAGGCCATTCGTCGAACGGGAGAATCTCTCCTGGATATCGGTGAGCGGCCCGATCTTGCGGAGAATTAACGCACTCCTAACATTCGCTTAGCATTTCCGACGTAGTATCCATAGAGCGGCTCAGGCCCTTCGGATGGGGCAGACGCTCGAATACAGGCTTATGGCAGGTTTAACGGCAGGATGGAATGGTCACAGCCGAAACCTGATTGGAGCTGGTAACGTGGATACGCAATTCAATGTCGTCGAAGTCCTCCGGATCGCGGAGGAGATTGAGCATAAGGCGGCGAAGTTCTATCTGAGGGCGGCCGAGCACTTTGCCGATTCACAACGCCGCAACATCTGCTACAACCTCGCCTCCTGGCGAGTCAAGCACGAGCAGGCCTGGATCCGCCTGCGCGATGAATACTCTGAACGCACGGGGGAATTCGGTACGTTCGATCCGGACAACTATGTCCGGTCCAATCCACAGGTGATGGCAGGTCTGCCATGGTTTGGGAGCGGCTCAGGTTCGAAGCACGAGCCCAATGGCTATGAGACCGGCGCACAGATCGTGCGTGATGCCATCCGACGGGGTGAAAGTGTGCTGATCTTCTACCATGGGCTTAAGGAGTTTGCCCGCGATCCTAACAGCCGGAGCATGATCGATGCGATGATCAGCGAAGAGGATCGCCATCTCAGGCAGTTGAACCGGTCGCTGGATCAGATGCTCGGAACATCGGGCGGGTACGGCAAGCCGGTATACTCCCACGAAGCCGATGTCGTCAGCCACCATTGATGCTTGTTGCTAATGGCAAGGGCCCGGTGTTTGCGCTCGAGGCTCACCATCGCATAACGCCAGACGACTCCACTTTGTGTGGAGCCGTTGCGCCATTTCGTATTCATCCAGTCATAGCCAGGTGATTGCGCGAATTCACCTGGCTGGTCTGTTCCCAGGTTCGATCTGATCTCTCCGTGCGCCGAATCTCTGCTCAAGCCGGTCGGTTGGACGGTCGATATGGAACACAAAACAGACTTCCCTTTCATAAGCAGCTCTGGCTTTTCTGGATACGCAAGAGCTGCTTTTTTTCTATATCTCGAAGGGATCGGTCTGCTGGCTCCGATTCGATCCGTGCGGCCGGCGCACGCGGTCATTCCTGTGGCTTGTCTTCTTCTTTCTTTTTGCCGCCAAGCAGGCCGCCCAGACCCTCGACGATGTTCTTGCCTGGCGCTTTGATGGCATCCTTCAACTGATCGGGAACCTTGTCGCCCAGCTTGTCGCCGAGCTCTTCCTGAAGCTTGTTGTCGATCTCTTTCTGGAGGCGATCCTTGCCCGCCTTGACGAGGGCCTGCTTGAATTCCTCTCCCAGACCCTTGGTGTCGAAGACCACGCGCGGTGACGTTACCGGCCCGACGAGGCGAATCGTTGTACTCAGATTGTTCATGACATCCAGAACCTCGGAGGTCTGCTGGGCCCCCAGGCCGAGCACGCCCTCGCCCTGTCCTTTCGCCTTAAAGTCTTTGAGATTCACCTCGAACGTCAGATCGACAAGTTGCTTGGTCAGTTGCCCTGTGAAAGTGCCCGACGCGGCGCCGGATTCGAAAGCGATCCCGGCGTCCTGGCCAAGCCCGGACTGGACCTTGCTCAGATCGAATCCTTCAAATGTGCCGGTTACTTGAGGTGTTCCGTTGGCGTAGTCTACCTGGGCCTTGAGGACCGCCGGCGTCTCGTGTGACGTCAGCTCCAGCGTGATCGGTTCGCCCAGCGTCTGAGGGGCATTGCTGAGGTTCGTCAAGAGAATGGCGCTGTTGCCAAACAGTTCGTTCGGCAGTTGCACTTTGTCGGCGAGAACGCGTCTGGCGAGCATTGTGACGGTTGGGCTGGATACGGCCTTGGCCCGGAGGTACTCCAGGTAGGACTGCGGGGGCTGCGTCCCCTCGGCCGGTGTCTTCTTCCCACCCTCCGGCAGCCACTGGCGGATCTTCTCCAGTTGCTCTTTGAGCTTCTTGGCATCCTTGACGTACTTGTCGATCTTGGCGATGTCGTTGGCGTCCACCGCGTAGGCGTTCGGATCGAACGGCTTTTCCTCGGCCGGCGGCGCCTCGACCACTTTGCCCGGCGTCTGCCTGGCTTGGTCGAACTGCATCCCCGAGACCTCGACGTTTTCGAGAACCAGCTTGCCCAGCAGGAGATCGTAGATGCTGGCATTGGCCGCGACCTTATCGATTACAACCTGGTTTTGCGCCGGTTGCTTCGCGTCGGTAACTTGCAGGTCCTCGGCCGCGACGCTCCCGCCCGTGACGGAGATGGCCAGGCTTTTCAGGTCGACTTCCGCTCCGTTGGCACGTGTCAGGGTCTCTGTTGCATAGTTCTTAACGGTGCTGTTCTGGAGGAAGTGCGCCACGGCCAGGAAAGCGCCGATCAGGATAATCGCCAGAACGATCCCTGCTTTGCGGATATACTTGGCCTTGGCGAACATACCCTGGACGTTCTTGGCCCGCTTGCCGATCAGGAGCCGGTCGAGAACGCGAACCCACGTCTTGGAGTAATACGTGCGGAATTTCTCCGACTTCTCATCGAATTTCAGCATCATCTTGCGGAAATTGATCACCGAGAAAGCCAGGGCCAGACCCGCGATTCCTCCGACGACCGGCCCGATTACCAGGGCACCGGCCAGAGCGAAGCGGCTGAAGTCCGTCATGCCCACCACCGGGATGGACGACAGCACGCTGAGAAGGCCGGAGAGGTACTGCTGAACGTAGACCCCGGCGTGGTAGAGCAGCGGAGCGGCCGCCAGGCAGGCGGCTTTGCCCACACCCAGCGAGAGCAGGAACAGCCCCAGGTGGACGTTGAGGACGAGCACGATGACCAGCAGGGCGGTGTGGAGGCCCGACCAGCCGGGCATCAGACCGATCCAGAATCCGATCATGACCGATAGGAAAATCAGCGGTGGGGCCACGCTGCCCCGAAAGATAGCCAGCAACTTCTTGATGAACCGGGGAAGAATCATGGTTCAGCCTCCCTGCAATCGGTTGGTTGTTTCTTGTTTTTGTATAAACGAAGGATGAGATTATACGGATTGCCCGAATGGCAGGCAAAGCAAATCAAGTTCAGCCGGGCAGGGCGGAAGCGCTCTGGGCAGGGGACCACGGCCCGGTTTTTCGGAAAAAAGGCTGGCGATTTCGGATATGGCAGGCCGATATAGGCAGTGGAAACCGTTTCATCTTTTTCTCCGGCGTCGTGGCGTACGCGACGCCCTTTTTTTATGGTCTCCGAGCCTCCCGCGCATGTCTCCCGGTCAAAAGACGGTTTTCGGATAGCCGAAAGAGGGTTGTTATCGGGCCTGTCGGCGGGGCATTCAATCGAGCCAGCGCCGACAGATAACCTTCAGGTCGCGAGCGTCGACGCACGCATCAGCGGCGAGGTTGACCCCACCATTTGCGAAATCGTCCGACTTGGCCTGCCAGCTTTGGGCGAGGATGCCGAAGTCCTTCAGGTCGACGACGCGTATCGCTATTGAGGTCGCCTTCGATGATTTCGACGGTCTGCCACGCCGGGAGGGGATAGCTCTGGCCCTCTTCGATCAGCCAATAGTCGTTCGAATCTGCCTTGGGCGTGAAGTCCCAATTTGCCTCGAGGAACGTCTGCTGCATCTGGAGTTCGGCTGTCGTTGCGCCCGTTCCAATGGGGCTGTAGGTCAAACCGCTGGCCTCAACATCCCAGAAAGAACCGAACACCATGCAGTCGTCGTCTGATCCGACCAGGCCGCCGGCCTGAGTCTGGCCGGAGACTTGGCCGGCGGCGTAGCAGAAGGTCAATTCGGCCGGATAGGACCCGGCGCTGCAATCGCACGACCAGGAGTTTTGTCCCAGGAACCCGCCGACTCGGGCCGTCCCGCTGGCCGACGCGGTGGAATAGCTGTTGCTCAGCAGACCGCCTTCGCTCGACCCGGCAAAGCCGCCAACATAGTCATAGCCCTCGACGGTGCCCTTCGAAGAGCACCAAGCGATGGCTGCCAAAGCACAATTGCCCGCGAGACCGCCCACGCGATTGACACCGACCACCGTGACATCAGCCTGGCAATGGTGAATGTCCTCGCCCCAGAAGGTGGTGCCCGTCAAGCCGCCCACGGAGTATTTGCCCGAGACGGTTCCGGTCACCTGACTGTAGGAGACCTCACCCTGGTTCCAGCCGACAAGGATGCCGACGCTGGAATACCCGTGTACCTGAGCGCGCTCGACCCGGCATCGTGTCACGGTTCCTCTTCGCAACCGGGCGACAAGGACGCCGGTGCTCATGTAGTTGGCAGCAGTGGCTTCAACGTTCGGGTCGACGAGGATGACGTCACAGATGAGCGCATCAGTGGCACGCACTTGGCCGAACAAGCCCGCTGCATCGCCGGGCGGACTGATGCACGTGAAATTGCGGATCGTTCTACCGTCACCATCGAAAACGCCGGTAAAGGGCAGCTCGTCGTTGCCGATGGTGCGGCTCACGGGCGATGGCAGATCGGCCATGTCGATGTCGGTGGCCAACCTGAAATGCCGGCTCCAACTGTCTTCGTCCGAACTCAGACCGGCAAGGTCCTGAGCCGTCGCAATAAGATAAGGATCAAGCGCTGTGCCGTTGCCTCCGCTGTATCGGGCGTCGCTCGCCAGGCGCAGACCAACAGCAGGCCGATGAAGATGTACCGTTTCATGATTCCCTCCGCCAATCGTGTCAATCGGTGATTCCACCTGAATCGCTCCCACGTCGAGGATTGGTGCATCCAGCGACGAAGAGTCATATCACCGTGGGATCGAGCCACAAGCCGTAAGAACGCAACACGTGCGCAATCGACCTCGCAAGCCAATCCCGCGGATCATCCGCCTTTCCATATCCTTCATCCCAAGGGCAACGATCACCCTCATGATCCAGCCCATGTCTGAAGGGGTTACATCCGCTATTTCCGCGCTCATTCTATCAAAGACGGGCGGGGTTGTCCAGGAGTTTCTCCCGTCTTTGAGGGGGAGAAGAGATCGGTCGCTCCAGGCATGGAATCGCAGTTGGGGCCGAACTGCTCGATCATGGCCCGGCGGAGGCGTGTGCCGGTCGGCGGGCCGGCTTGGAGACCCGTGGGCCGGGGGTGGTCCTGGCTGGTGACGGGCTCGTGGGAACAGAGCACTTGTCAACGGGGGAGGATCGTCGGCTTGCGACAAAGACGGTCTATCTTGAGCCGTTTGCCTCGTCTGCTGCCGAGCAGGTCACGCGCTGTATCGCAAGTCACAGACGGTGCATGCCGGTATCGGATTTGGGAGAGCGATTTCGGACGCAGTGGAACCTTCTCCTGTCGAGCAGCGACTGGAATGCTTGGTCGGGCCTGTTCAGCACGGATCGTAAGTGCCCAAAAACATGGGGCTTTCTTCCAGAATCGGCGCAATGAAAAGTGGTCGGGCGCGTCTATATGGTTATAATGCCGGTAGGCGTATCTGTAGGTTCTGCACGCGGTTGGTGACTTGGGAAGGGATTGACTGTGAGGTCTGCTCGCATACTTGTTGTCCTCCTGGTGGTCGTTGTGGTTTTGGGGGCAGTCGGGGGAGGTGGATTCATCCTGTTCAAACGTCGCGGCGGGACGACGGACGACGCCACGATCGTGCGCGTCGAAGAGGCGAAGCTGGGCAAGCTGATCGAGGTCGTCAGTGCTCCTGGAGAGATCGAGCCCAAGATCAACGTGGAGATCAGTGCCAAGACTTCGGCACGCGTCGTAGAACTGCCCTACAAAGAAGGCGAGAAGGTCACGAAGGGTGATCCGGACGCCAATCCTCCGATTCCACCGTCGGTGCTGGTTCGCCTGGATTCGAAGGATCTCGAGAGCCGATTGCTGTCGGCGCAGGCCAGCCGTGCGGCGCAGGCAGCGCAAACCGAAGTCGAGAAGGCGCGCATCGCCAGCCAGGAAGCCAACCTGATGGGACAGGAAGCTGTCGTGGCGAAGGCCCGACAGGATTACGAACGCCAGTGTTCTCTGCTGAGGACCAACGATGTCAGCCAGGTTGCCTGTGACGAGGCTCGCTTCAAGGTCGAGGAACTGGAGGCGCAACTGGAGGGCGCGCGACACAATCTGGAAGCCGCCCAGTTGAATCTCAAGGTGCTCGAACACAACCTTGAGGTGGCCGACGAAGGCATCGCGCAGGCGAAGGAGGCGCTCGAGCTACACGACCATCACGTCACCCATCGACGGTGTCATCACGCGGATCAACGCCGAAGTCGGCGAAATGGTTGTCACGGGCATGATGAACAACCCGGGCACCAAGATCCTGGAGGTTGGCGATCTCTCTGAGATGTTGGTGGTGGCTCAGGTCGACGAATCGGATGTCGGCAAACTCCGGGTCGGCCAGGCGGCGCAGGTGCACATCCAGGCCTGGCCCGACAAGGTCTTCCCGGGCAAGGTCCGGGCGATTGCGCTGAGTCAGGATGTGGGCAGCGAGGGATCGAAGTACTACGAGACCGAGATTCTACTGGTCGATCCGAGCGAGCAGATCTTCACGGGGATGACCGCCGATGCGGATATCGAGGTGGCCGAGCACGACGGTGTTCTCGTTCTGCCGAGTCAGGCGGTGCTCGGGCGGGAGGTGGATTCATTGCCCATCGAGATTCGCGACAAGCTCACCGAGGAAGAGAAGAGCAAGACGTTCGCCACGGTGGTCTTTCGTTATATCGACGGCAAGGCGGTCATCACGCCCGTCCGGATCGGGGCCAGCAACGCGACGCACACGATCGTCGACTCTGGACTCGAACCGGGAGAGAAGATCGTGGTCGGGCCGTTCAAGGAGCTTGAGAAGCTCCAGAACGATAAGAAGATCAAGGACGAGCGCGAAGCCAAAGCCGAAGAAGACGCCAAGAAAAAGAAGACGGAAGAGGCCCAAGCCAGTGACTCCAACGATGTCAACGACGTCAACAGCCCCAGCGACGCCAACGCCGCATAACAACAGAGTCGTCATCCGGCTCGACAACGTCACCCGCGTCTACAAAGTGGGTGTGGAACGTATCAATGCGCTGAACGGGGTGAATCTGGAATTGCACCAGAACGAGTACGTGGCCGTGATGGGCCCCTCCGGTTCGGGCAAGAGCACGCTGATGAATCTGCTGGGATGTCTCGATCGCTGCACCAGTGGTGTCTACGAGCTGGACGGCCATGATACGACGCGTATGGGCGCCGGTGGCCTGGCACACATCCGCAACACGCGTATCGGTTTCGTGTTTCAGTCATTCGAGTTGATGGGGCGGTCCAGTGCGTTGAAGAACGTGGAAATGCCTCTGATCTATTCGCGCGATGGGTGGTGGGCGCGACACAAGCGAGCTAAGAAAATGCTCGAACGCGTCGGCCTGGGCGATCGCGTCAAACATCGACCGAACCAGCTTTCCGGCGGTGAGAAGCAACGCGTCGCCATCGCGCGGGCGCTGGTCTGCAATCCGAGTATTCTGCTGGCGGATGAGCCGACGGGCAACCTTGACAGCAAGACCAGTGAGGATATCCTGACGTTGTTCGATCATCTCCACGCCGAGGGCCAGACCATCGTGCTCGTGACGCACGAGGAGAGCGTGGCTCGTCATGCCAAACGGGTGATCCGCATGATGGACGGGCGCATCTTTACCGACTTGTCCAGCGACGAGGATCAGGCCCGACGTGCGGCTATGGCCGAGCATTTTGGGGAGGTGTCGAAATGAAGGCGATCCTGGGGATTCCGCTGGCCTTCCTCAAGCTGTTCTATCAGAGCGTCTATCTGGCACTCGGTCAGATCTGGGCCAACAAAGCTCGCTCCGTGCTGACCACGACGGGGATTGTCATCGGTGTCGCGTCGGTCACGTCAGTGATCGCGGCGTTGACCGGTCTGAAGGCGAACGTGCTGGAGAACTTCGAATCGCTCGGGACGAACAAGATCTTCATCAGCCCGCGCTGGCCCAGAGAAGGACGGTTCAAGAATGCCTCCTGGCGCCTCATCCGCTTTCGACCCGAGCTGTTCGATGGGCTCAAAGAACGGTGCCCCTCTATCGACGACTATACACTGATGGCCGAGCGCAGTGAGGCCGTTCATTACGGCGTCGAGAGCATCGACAGCGCCCGTGTCTATGGCATCAATCCATCGTGGCACCGGATCGAAAACCGATCGGTTGTGATGGGTCGGCCGTTCAGTCTGATGGATGAAGAGAATGGCTGGCAGGTGTGTCTGATCACGCCCAAGGTGCGCGATGAGCTGCGCATGGATCGCGATTGCGTCGGCAAACGCGTCGTGATCGGCCGGCGCAGTTTTACCATCGTCGGGGTGGTCGATCAGCGGGTCGAATCCTCGATGTTCGGGGGGATGGGCTCGTCCCAGGAGGTGTTCATTCCCTTCCCGACTGCCTGGAAATTGTGGGGGCCCTGGACGTGGATGTACGCCATCGCCAGTTGCCGCAAGCCCGAGTTGTCGGCCGAGGCCCAGGCAGAACTGCGATTCTACCTGAGACAAGTCCGCCGCTTGCAGCCGGGAGATCCCGATACGTTCCGTCTGGATGTCATCGAAGAGTATCTCAAACAGTTCAACACCGTAGCCAAGACAACGACCGCCATTGCGGGTGGCGTCGTGGGCATCTCGCTGCTGGTGGGCGGGATCGGCATCATGAACATCATGCTCGTCTCCGTCACGGAGCGCACGCGCGAGATCGGTCTGCGCAAGGCGGTCGGCGCCCGACCGTCGGCGATCTTGTTCCAGTTCCTGGTCGAATCGGTCGTGTTGTGCCTCTTCGGCGGCTTGATCGGCGCCGCCTGTGGGCAGGGGCTGACGGGGTTGATCGCCAAGATCCCAGGCGCGACCCTGGACAAGGCGTACATTCCGTTGTGGGCGTTGGGGCTTTCTTTTGGCTTCTCGGCTGCAACCGGCGTATTCTTTGGCATGTTCCCGGCCATCAAGGCCGCCCGTTTGGATCCCATTGAGGCGCTTAGGCATGAGTAGAAGACGGTATCTCTCGAGATCGATCTGTCGTGCGATTGTTGCAGCCCTTCTGGTGGCCCTGCTGAGCGGCTGTGACGCCTACTTGCCCGGTCCCAGCTACGAGGACGTCAAGATTCCTGAAGAGAAGCTTCGCCAGATCGAGACGCTGGAACTGGAAGAAGCTGAACCGGAGCCCAACACCGTCGAGATGGCAGACGCCAACGAGGTACCGCCGGCCGAACTGGAGCTCTCGCTCGAACAGTGCCGGGCTCTGGCACTGAGCAACAACCTCGAACTCAAGGCCTCCCTGATCGACCCGACGATCGCCGCTGAACGCCTCAGCGAAGAAGAAGCCAAATTCGAAGCCTCCTTCTTCGCCAATGGGACCCTTTCTAAGTCTGATCAGCCCGGGAGGGTTGGCCTGATTGATGGTTCGCCGATCACGCTGCCACCATCGCGTACTAAGCGGGGAGCGGCGGACTTGGGTGTTCAGGTGCCTCTGCGCACCGGTGGTACGGTGCGGTTTGACATGAGTGATAGTCGCTACAATGATCTTACCGGTGACCCGAACTTCTATCCTACCTTCGACAACCGGTTTACGGCATCGCTGAGCCAGCCTCTGCTTGCGAAACGCGGGCAAATGGGCAAACATGCACTCCATCCGAGTTGCCGGGTATGACCGCCAGGCATCGGATGCCCGTGCAAAGCTCGAAGTCATCACGGTTCTATCTGCTGTGGACCGCGTTTACTGGCGTCTCTATGCGGTGCGCAGTGAACTGGACGTGCGCGAGCAGCAGTACGAACTGGCACGAGCCCAATTGGAGCAGGCTCAGACGGTTCGTCAATGCGGGGGAGCGATCTCAGGTCGAGGTGATCCGCGCCGAAGCGGGTGTGGCCCAGCAACTCGAGGCGATTATTGTCGCCGAGAACAACCTTCGCGACCGGGAGCGGCGAGTTGAAGAGCGTCATTAACCGGGCCGGTCTGGATCTCCAGACATCCACGGTCCTCGTGCCTATGACCGAGCCCGATCCGATCCTCTACGAGATGGATCGAACGCAACTGGTCCGAACGGGGATGGATTCGCGAATGGAACTGGTCGAGCTTCAACTCCAGCTTCTCAGCGATGCCAGCACAGTGGACTACATGCGCAACCAAGCGCTGCCCCTGGCGACGCTAGACTATAGCTACAACATTAATGCCACGGGATTCGGCCCGCAGCGATTCCTACGACATGCTCTTTGACAGCGACTTCACCGGCCATCGCCTTGAAGTGCCAGATGGTGATTCCGATCGGCAATAAGGCGGCCAAGAGCCGGATTCGACAGGCGGTGTATCAGCGTCGTCAACGGATGGCGACGCGAAACGATCGCGAGCGTATGATCGAACTCGAGGTACTCAACGCCGTTGATCAGGTCGAGGCCAACTGGCAACGGATTCTGGCGGCGCCAGAATTCGATTCTGCAGGGCCGCCTGTACGAGGCTGAGCGACGCCAGTTCGAACTGGGTGCCCGCACCAGTACCGACGTGCTCGACGCCCAGACGACCTTCGCGAACGCCCAGAGTGCCGAGATCACAGCCCTGGCCGAGTATCAGATTGCCTTGGTGGATTTGGCCTATGCCACCGGGACCGTACTGGGGGCCGCCCGCATCCAGTGGGAGCCTATTGTTCCGGATTCCAACACGCCCTGACAGGGCGGTTACGACTGACGTCGTCCGAAAACCTGCTAATCATCGCATCCGATTGTGCCGATAAGACCCATAGTGTGCAGGCCGAGCCTCTGCCTGCGCCCATAGATGGGAAGGTCAATTGGAGTGATACGATGAGATCGATCAAACGGGCTCATGTTGCTGGCATAGCCATAATTCTCGGAGTTGTCGTCCTGGTGCTGTCGACGTCGGTCGGCCAGAGTCGGAAGAACTATGAGGTCGAGACCCGGGTTTACACCACGCCTGAGTATCGCACGGATGCGGCCCGCGCCATCGACGCCTACGAGCGGCTGATGGAACGCTATATGGACACGACGCAGCAGAACTTCGCGGGAATCGCAGCCGATATCGGCGCCGTAGCGGCCAGGCTGGAAGTCCATTGACGCAAAACTGGCCAAGCTGGACACACGTATCGAACGCATCGAACGCCACCTTGGCATCGTACCTCCGCCCCCCGCGCCCGATCCCAACGCTCCTCAGCCTCCAACGCCCGCGCCGCTGTCTCAACCGGCGCCGCGCCGATACGGTCAATAGGATTCGCTACGCGTCTCCTCGGCCGTTATAGATGCGGCCGCCGGAGGAGTGGTAGTGCTGGAGGATGGCCCGGGCCTCCTCCCGACAGAGGTCTTGGACGACTTCAATGCCTCGGCTTTTTAGGGAGCCGATCCAATCATTGGGCTTGGCGCCTTCGTCGAAGCCGATGGCGCAGGCGTCTTCGCCTCGTGCGCCACACAAGACACGGCGGACGCCCGACCACGGAACTGCGCCAAGGCACATCGCGCAGGGCGCCGTGCTGGTGACGAGTTCGCAGACTGCACCGTCCGCGCCGAGGTCATGGGAACCGACGGCCTGCTGCGCCAACGCGATGGCGACCATCTCGGCGTGGGCGATCGAGCAGTTCAGGGGCTCGACGAGATTGACACCGGGCGCGATGAGTTGCCCGGTTTCGGCTTCGAATATAGCCGCTCCGAACGGACCACCCGTCCTCTCCTCGACATTCCGCCTGGCCAAATCGATGACGAACCGCATCCTCGCCTCGGCTGTGGGCAGCGTCGTTTCGTTTCCGATCGCCAGCCTTCGCAGCCAATCAGGAAGTCTCAAGGTGACCTCGCCTCTTGCCCCGTTACTCTCGATCATTCTAGCTCCTTGCCATGACAACGATCTTTGCGATAATAGTACGCAGTAGACGTCAAACACGCAATCGCATCACGTCGCTCTTCGTTGACATGCGGCGAGAATATGGCTGCCGGGAGGCTGTATCCAAATGGCGAAACAGGTTCCGTTGATGTCCTATCACGAGTACCCGCCGGACGAGATGCTCTGGCGGGCGAACGCGTTCTACGACGATCTCCAACGCAGGCGAAGTGTCCGGTTGTTCTCCAAACGCTCTGTGCCGCGCGAGATCATCGAACTTTGCCTTCTCGCTGCGGGCACGGCCCCGAGCGGGGCCAACATGCAGCCCTGGCACTTCGTCGTGGTGAGCCGGCCTGACTTGAAACGGCAGATTCGACAAGCTGCCGAGAAGGAGGAGTATGAGTTCTATCACGGACGGGCCGGCATGGAATGGCTCGGCGCACTATCCGTCCTCGGGACAAGTCACGAAAAGCATTTTCTCGAAATCGCGCCCTATCTCGTCGTGGTGTTTGCCCAAAGCTATGACGTCCGTTCGGATGGAAGCAAGGTGCAGCACTACTATGTGAAGGAATCGGTGGGGATCGCCACAGGCCTGCTGGTCGCCGCGATTCACAACGCCGGACTGGTGGCTTTGCCCTACACGCCAAGCCGACCCTCGTTTCTCAATCGCCTACTCGAACGCCCTGAGAACGAGCGGCCGTTTCTCGTCCTGGTTGTGGGCTACCCGTCCGCAGCGGCAAGGGTTCCCGACGTCACCAGAAAGTCACTTGACGAAACGACCACGTTCCTGTGAGGTAGAAGGCAGTCACGGTCTGCAGGACGCTGCCCTTAAAGGATTCGGAAGGAAAGGATAGTCATGTTCGTGCTCAGGAACGCGACGTTTACCGGTTTTGTGTTTGGCGCGATCTGCATGTCCATCGTTGCCTGCGGGCGCAAGTGCCAAGTGGAACGGGCCTTGCAGCCCGGTATCCTGGGGACGCGGGGATTGAGAAGGATGCGAACGTAGTCGTTGCGGCGGACTTCGAATCCGATGCTTGGCAGCAAGCGTTCTCAGGCGGGAATCGATCTACAGTGAGCGTGGTATCCGAGGACGCTGAGCGGATGTTCAGCCCGTTGCAGGGCAAAGCCTTGCGAATCGAGGTGCCGAAGGGCGAGCATTATGGCGCGAGCATCGAATACGAGTTCAAGAAGAAGCTCGGTTACGAGCCCGAGGAGATTTACTTTCGCTACTATCTGAGGCTGGGGGACGACTGGGACCCGCAACGAGGGGGCAAACTCCCTGGAATCGGAGGTACCTACGGCCGGGGCGGCTGGGGTGGACGGCCCAGCGACGGCCGCAATGGATGGTCCGCTCGTGGGCAATTCGAGGGCCGCAGGAATGGCAAGACTCCGATCGGGTTCTACTGCTACCATGCCGATATGAAAGGCCAATACGGCAGCAGTTGGATCTGGGAGAAGGACGGCCTGGGCTATCTCGAGAACAACCGTTGGTATTGCATCGAGCAATACGTCCGGATGAACACGCCTGGCAAGAACGACGGCATTTTGAGGGGATGGGTCGATGGAAAGCTCGCTTTCGAGCGGACCGACATCCGCATGCGTGACATCCCCGACCTCAAAGTTCAGTTCATCTGGATCAACATCTACCACGGAGGCACGTGGTCGGCTCCGAGCGATGATCATCTCTTCATCGACAATGTGGTTGTTGCGAAGCAGTACATCGGTCCGATGGTACACGAAGCCGATGTTGTCGTCTATGGCGGGACCTCCTCAGGTGTGATCGCGGCGGTGCAGACCGCGCGGATGGGCAAGTCGGTGGTTCTCGTCTGCCCGGACAAGCATCTTGGAGGGCTGTCGGCCGGCGGGCTCGGATGGACCGACACAGGCCGAAAGGAGGTTATCGGGGGGCTCTCACGCCAGTTCTATCACCGCGTCTGGCAGCATTATCAGCAGGACGAGGCGTGGATCTGGCAGGAGCGGTCCGAGTATGGCAATCGAGGGCAGGGCACGGCTGCCATCGACGGAGCCGAGCGGACGATGTGGATCTTCGAGCCGCACGTGGCCGAGCAGGTCTTCGAGGACCTTATCGCCGAGCATGATATCCCTGTCTTCCGGGATGAGTGGCTCGACCGCGAGCAGGGCGTTCGAAAGGTCGGTGGTCGGATTGAATCGATCTCGACGCTTAGTGGCAAGACTTTTCGGGGCAAGATGTTCATCGACGCGACCTACGAGGGCGACCTGATGGCCGCGGCCGGAGTCTCCTATGATGTTGGCCGGGAAGCCAACAGCCAATATGGCGAAACGTGGAATGGCGTCCAGCCTGATGCGCGGCATCACGGGCACTTACTTCAAGAAGCCGGTGGATCCCTATGTGATCCCAGGTGATCCGAGCAGCGGGCTTCTGCCTCGTATCAGCAGCGATCCGGTTGGCACCAAGGGCCAGGGCGACGACCGCATCCAGGCCTATTGCTTTCGGATGTGCCTGACGAACGTTCCTGAGAATCGCGTCCCGTTTCCCAAGCCCGAGGGCTACGATCCGGGGCAGTATGAGCTGCTGCTGCGGGTCTTCGACACGGGCTGGCGCGAAACGTTCAACAAGTTCGACCCGATCCCCAACCACAAGACCGACACGAACAACCACGGCCCGTTCAGCACCGACAACATCGGCATGAACTACGACTACCCCGAGGCGACATACGGGCGTCGCGCGCGAGATCATCGCCGAGCACGAGACCTATCAGAAGGGGCTCATGTATTTCATCGCCAACGATCCACGCGTGCCGGACGATGTCCAGAGCAGAATGCGCCGGTGGGGCTTGGCGAAGGACGAGTTCACCGACAACGGGAATTGGCCTCACCAGCTCTATATCCGCGAATCGCGTCGCATGATCGGCCAGTACGTGATGACCGAAAGCGACGTGCTCTGCAAACGCGAAGTCCCGCACCCCGTGGGGATGGGCTCGTATGCGATGGATTCGCACAACGTCCAGCGCTACGTCACCGCCGATGGTTTCGTGCAGAACGAAGGTGATATCGGTGTCGGCCCGCCCGAGCCCTATCGTATCGCCTATGGCTCCCTGTGTCCGAAAGAGGCCGAGTGCGAGAATCTGCTCGTTCCCGTCTGCGTTTCCAGCTCGCATATCGCCTATGGTTCGATCCGCATGGAGCCCGTGTTCATGATTCTTGGCCAAAGTCGCTGCCACCGCAGCGGCTCAGGCCATCGATGCCGGCTGCTCGGTTCAGGACGTGGATTACGTGGTCTTGCGTCAGAGACTGTTGGCGGATGACCAACGACTTTGATTTGTCCGCGATTGAACGTGCTCAGAGCCACTTCGGCGAATAATCTACATAAATGCCATGACTTATGGCGCCGGATACAGTAAGACCGGAGCATCACTTGTTTATGGGCCAGGTTCCAAAGCCCTGCTATGCTCTGCTCTTCAAATCGGCGTTGCCGAAGCAAGGAGATCATATTGGCCAGAAATAACTACAAATTTGCGAAGCGTGGCAGGGAGATCGCCAAAAAGAAGAAGAAAGAGGAAAAGCTTCAGCGCAAGCAGGCCAAGAACAACCCGGAAGCGGGTGAGACACCGGAACCAACGGAGGAAGATGGTCCCGAGGCAACAGAGTCTGAATCCTGAACGCCATGTGAATTCCAGCGGCGGGTTCCGATTGGAGGAGGCCTCCAATGGCTGGTTGGTCGGCCGTTTCGAAACGCTGGAGGAGGTCGGTATTCCCCATTGCATCACGACCCGGCAGGGGCCGGATATTGCGCAGATTCGGCATGAGACGGATGCTGCCGGCCTTGAGATCGCTCGATTTCTCAGGCTGGACCACGCGGCTTACCTGGAGCAGGTTCACGCAGGCGATGCATTGCTCTGCGATGCAGGAGGGCGAGCCGGGAGCGGTGATGGCCTGGTGACCACGAACGAATCACTGGCCCTGGTGGGTAAGAGTGCCGATTGCCCCATCGTCCTGATCGCCGACCGTCGCAGGCGAGCGGTGGGTTTTGCCCATGCTTCATGGCGTGCTACCGTGGCCGGAATCGTGCCGGCCGTGGTGCGCAAGATGGTGGAAGCCGGTTGCGACCCAAGCGAATTGATCGCCTGTATTTGTCCGTCGGCAGGTCCGGAGTGCTACGAAGTGGGCGACGAGGTCCGGGCCGCAGCCATCGACGGGCTGGGACCTCACGCGAGAGAGTTCTTTCATCCCGGTCCCGAGGGAAGAGATCATTTCGACTTGTGGGCGGCCAATGCGGACGTTTTAGCAAGGCTCGATGTCCCCACCGCGTCGATTCACGTCGCCGGGGTGTGCACGTTGTGCCGCAACGATGTGTTTCCCAGCTATCGCCGGGAAGGAGACTCAGCGGGACGATTCGCCGCCGCGATTGGACTCCGTCCGCTGAAATGAATCCCTATTGGTCGATGCGAGGATCGATGGCGTACTGATCTCGGAAGATTTCCCCGGTCAGGTAATCGGTAAACGTCACCTTGACGGTAAGCGGATCGACCAGCACGTCGAGGTTTTCGGGGGCGTCAAACGTCAGGCGGTAGTTGGCGGAGACCAACGTGTCATACCAGAGGTGTTGCAGCTCATTCGGATCGATCTGCCACTCGCTCAGCATGGCCTGGCCGTTCAGGTTGTTGAGATTCCAGAGTTGGACGTCCATCGTCCCCGCGGCCTTGATCACGTCGCCGTCCTCGTCGATGGGCTGGACGTAGACGATGAGCGTCTCCCGCTTGCCATCGTCGTTCTTGTCGTAGAAATTCGTGAAGCGGGTGATCTTGATCCGCTCGATCTTGTACGGATTGAAGGTTTTGTCTTCGGGAAAGTGCGACAGGGCCTTGATCTGCGCGGCCAGTTGCTCGTTCTCGGCCCGGGTCTGTTGGAGTTCTCTCATCAACTCCGTCTTTTCCTGAGCGATCTTCTGGACCTTGATCTCCAGAGGGTCCTTCCTCTCGCTGCCGATGCCGCAGCCGATCAGGAGCAGGGGGGCAAGGCCGACGACTATGACGCCGCAGGCCAGAGTGCCCCATTGTTTCGAAGCGAGGACGCCTGTGTTGCGGCGTCCCGTCCTCTGGCTACTTGTCGTCGTCCTTTTCACGGTCCTTGACTATCTCCGGGGCCTTCTGGAGAATCCGGTCGGCCAACCCATATTCGATGGATTCCTCGGCACTGAGCCAGAGGTCTCGATCGCAGTCTTTCTCGATCTTCTCAGGGGTCTGTCCCGTGTGTTTGGCCAGGATCTCATAGAGCCGGCTTCGCAGGCGAAGAATCTCCTGCGCCTGGATATCGAGATCGCTGGCGGTGCCTTCCATCACCCCCATGATATGGGGCTGATGCAGCAGGACGCGGTTGTTGCTGAGCAGAAAACGCTTGCCCGCTTGCCCGCCGGCCAGCAATACAGCGCCCATGCTGGCGGCCTGTCCGACACAGTAGGTCGCGACGTCGCAGCGAAGGAACTGCATCGTGTCGTAGATCGCCAGACCGGCCGTAATCGACCCGCCGGGCGAGTTGATATAGAAATGGATGTCGCTCTTGCTGTCCTCGTTGCTCAGGAACAGCATCTGGGCGATCAAGAGATTGGCCACGCTGTCGTTGACTGCGCCGCCCAGAAAGATGATCCGGTCCTTCAGGAGTCGCGAAAAGATGTCGTAGGCCCGCTCGCCGCGACCGGTCTTCTCGATAACGATAGGTACTAACGTCTCATTCACTGCCATCTGGTCTTTCCTTCGCTGGTCAGAATCGGCTCGACATACCGTCCATCTCAGGGATGGGGTGCCGGGGGCGGTCAGCTCTTCTCGTCCGACGACGCCTCGTCTGTCTTGTTCTCGTTACCCTTGCCCTCGTCCGAAGCCTTCTCGTCCTTTTTCTCTTCTTCGTGGAGTACTTCGTCGATCAGGCCGTACTCCAAGGCCTCCTGGCGCTCATGTAGCGATCTCGCTCCGTCTCCTCGATAATCCTCTCGACGGGCAGCCCCGTGTGTTTGGCGAAAATCTCGGCGAGCACTCGCTTGGACTTCAGGATTTCTTCCGCCTGGATCTTGATGTCCGAGGCCTGGCCCGTGACACCACCCCAGGGCTGATGCAGCATGATCTTGGCATGCGGCAGGGCATATCGACTGCCCTTAGTTCCCGCGGCCAGGACCAGCGCGCCGCCCGACTGCGCCCGGCCGATGCAGTACGTGGCCACGGGTGAGCCCACAAAGCGCATCGTATCGTAGATGGCCATCGTGTCGTCGACCGCGCCGCCCGGAGAATTGATGTAGAGGCTGATTTCGCGCCCGCGTTTGAGGTTGTCCAGGTACAGCATCTTCATGATGACTTCGGCTGCCCGGGCATAGTTGATCTCGCCGATGAGAAACACGATGCGGTTTTCCAGCAGCATATCGTCCAGACTCATCTGGCGATACCGCTGATACTGGCCGCCACCGTACTGGCTGTACGCGTCGTTATAGCTGCCGATGATTCGTGCAGGGTGTTCTATGGACATGCGGTATCCCTCTACTGATCTTCCTTTTCAGCCTTATCCTCTGCCGATTTCTTGGCGGTCTTCTTAGCCTTCGTGGGCTTGCCTTCGGCCCCCTTGGCCTCTTGTTCCGTGATATCGGCTGTTTCAAGGAGTTGGTTTATACATTTGTTCTGGCGAACGTCCATGCGGAACTGGGCGAGAGAGCCGTCACGCTCCATTTGCTCTTTCATCTTCTCGGGCCGCTGTCCTCGCTGGATGGCGATCTGGGCGATGTGCCCGTTAATCTCTTCTTCGGTGACCTCGATTTCGAGTTTATCGGCCACTTTGTCCATGATGAAGAAGGTCTTGAGCTGCTCCTTGGCCTGCTCTTCGCTGCCGGCGCGAAGCTGCTCCATCTGCTCCTCGACCTGCTGGCGGGACAAGCCACGCTGGAGCAGGTTGATATACTGACGCTGAAGGATCGTGCCGGCCTGACGGCCCACGATATCCAGCGGCAGGTCAAAGTCGGTCTTATCCAGCAGGTACTGGTAGATCTGGTCGCTCATGTCGTTGCGGATGCGGCCTTCCTGCTGTTGCTGGAGGTTGTCCTGGACGCGTTCGCGAAGCTCCGCCTCGTTCTCGACGTTGTAGCGTTGCAGGAACTGCTCGTTCATCTCGGCCGGCTTGAGGTACTTGATGTCCTTGACCTCGATCTCGATTTCAACCTTGCGGCCACGATATTCCTCGCGGAAATACGTCTTGGGCACCTCGACGGTGGTCGTCTTGGTTTCGCCCACCTTGGCGCCGACAAGCAGTTCGTCGAGCTTCTCGACGGGCACCGCCCCGACGAAGCCCTGGGAGCGGATGTAGATCTCGGTGTTGTCCAGCTTGGTCTCGGCCTCGAGCACCTCGCCTTCCTCGGCTTCTTCGCCCTTTTCCGCTTTCTCGGCTGCTTCGGCCTGTGTGGCCTTCTCTTCGTCGGTCAGCTCGGGCTTGAGCACCACATCGGCGATGATCTGATCGTCCAGTTCAATCGCGCCCTCATCCCGGGGGGTCCAGACGCCCGACCAGCGTTGTAGCTGCTCGATCTCGCGGTCGATCTGCTCGTCCGTGACCTCGAGTTTCTCGCGCTTGACCGGAATCTTCTCCAGTTCGGGCAGTTCGAACTCCGGCCTGACCTCGGCCTCGAACTCAAACTTCATCGGACCGGTCGCCGGCAGCTCGATCTTCTCGTAGTCGATATCCGGATCGCCCAGGATGTCCAGCTCTTTATCTTTGATAGCCGCTTCGCTGGCCTCGGCCAGCAGCTTGAGCTTGATCTGCTCGTTCGTCTCTTTTCCGAATCGCTTCTCCAGGAGACGGCGGGGGGCTCGTCCCTTGCGGAAGCCCGGCAGGACGGCATCACGACTGAGCTCTTTGTACTGCTCGTCGATGGCTTCCTTGATGCTTTCTTCGGGGACTTCGATACTGACCTTCTTCTTGCAGGGCCCGGCGTCCTCGACGGTGACGGTATTCTTGGCCGTACGCGATTGCTCCTGCTCTTCGGTCGTTGAGGCGGTCGAGTCTTTCGTTTCTTCCTCCATCGTGGCGCTCCCAGACAGACAGTGAATACTGCTTGATTCCAGATAACAAAAAAAAGGCGTCAGGGAAAACACCTCCCTTAGCCCGATGATCGCCATGTCCGACCCTGCCGCCACTGCGGCAAGCCTTAGCATATCGGCGACCAACGCCAAACTACCCGTTAGCCGGTAACTCGCCGATACTATATGGTTCCCCAACGCAGGTGTGCGTCCGAAGGGCCCCATCCCTGGGAAAAAACCCCAAAAAAGCGGGCGATGAGATTTGAACTCACGACATTCACGTTGGCAACGTGACGCTCTACCACTGAGCTACGCCCGCGAAACAACGCTTAGAGTATAGTATCGCCGTTTTTTCCTGGCAAGTGCTTTTTTGGTAAAAAATCTCGGGTCTTCAGTAGGATTGTCCTCGAGGGCCGTCGTGGGGAATCGAACCCAGCGGGTTCCCATGAATGATGCCGACGCTCGGGTGTGACGGTCACAGCGCCGTTTGCGGACCCGACATAGCGGCCGCCACTGCCAGGATCAGCAGGGCGACCACCAGTTCGGTGATGGAAATACCTCCGGATCTTTCCATTCAGCGGCCCTCCTTCGAAGCCTGATTTCACCGTCACCTCTATCGACTCGCGAGGGATGTGACTGAAGGAAATCCGAGGGCTTCTTAGCGACCCTGGTCACAAAGACCACGCGGTCGACGAGTCGCAGTGGCGAGGCCTCGACGGCAGGTTCATTGCGCGTGTGTCTGAAAGGGCATGAAAAGCGAACTCTAGCTGATGGCCACCACCAGAATGGCATGGAGATGGCCGTCGCGCAGAACGAGATAGCCGCAGCGTCCGGCCGAGCCATTCCACGTCTTGGCGGGGGACTCGAAATACCACAGTTCGTCGCCTGTCTGATAGCTACGTCCGAATACCTGCCAGTGGTCCCACTTCGTCGGCGTGGCGGTGTCGCTGAGGTTGCAGTGGTCTTCGAGCAGAATGCGTGATGAACCTTCTCGGAAATGACTGCGATAGTGCCGCCGGAGGTCTTCGAGCGATGCGAACTGCTGCTGCTTCCAGTCGACGATCTCCTCTTGCGTTGCGACACGAGCGAGCAGGGTTTCGTAGTCGGCGTAGCTGGCGTGGAAGACCACGGTCCTATTCAAGAGCATTGCCGCCAGCCTTCCGTCGCGGACGATGACGTATCCACGTCGGGAAGCGTTCTTGTCCGGTCCTGAGATGCCGGACAGGCAAAATACCACAGCTCGTCGTCCGGGCCATACTTCTCACTGAAGACCTGCCATTCCGCCCAGGTGTTCCAGTCGGGTGTGAAAGCATCTCGGACCAGGGCCGGCAGATCGCGAGCGAATGTCCGGCCGTAGTGTTCCTGGAGTTGTTCCAGCGATTCGAGACGTTGTCGGCGGTGACTCAGGATTTCGTCTTGGTCGAGGGTTCCATCGAGCAGATGGGCGTAATCGGCGTAACTTGCGTCGAACTCGCCCTGCGATACCGGGTCGGAGAAATCGCGGTCTGCAAACACCGCGCAGGAACTCAGCGGTTGGTTGGATGTCTGGGCCGTCTCCTGGTTGCAGGAGGTCACCATAGCAGCGAATACCATCGCGGAAACGACGACCGTGAGGCGAACAGGCCTGGAAATGGCGTACTTTCTCATCTTATCCCCTTCTCCTGGTGCATACCTTGCCGCTCTGGCCGTCTGGGACCAAAGCCTCACGACGACAGAGCACGTTCCGGATGCTGTCCAGTCCTATCGTCACGAACGAGGATAAGGATGAGTGAAAAATAGCTCGATCAGCTCTTCGATCCACGATTATCCGTTTCCGGCGGGCAGGGCGGGCATTGAGGCAGCCGTGGCCTCGGTCTCGACCGAGTCGCCAGGCAAGCTCGGGGCCTGCTGCGGACCGTTCCACACCCTCAGCTCGGTGATCTCGATCTCCGCCTTAACCTCATCCAGGGGGCCGACATCGTGCAGATAGCCGCCCGAGCAGCGGAAACGACGTTTCGAGCCTGGCATGATCGGACCTCGCCAATCGTGGTCGGCCGCGAAAGGGGTGGCCGCCCATTCCTGTGACGCCCCCAGGAGCAGGTCGTTTTCGCCCAGCAGGGTGATTCGCAGGGATAGGAGCGAGACGACCTTATCGCCATTGTTGGCGATCTCGACCACCGTTTGGGCCTGTCCGTGGGAGTCCGGCCGCGTGACGATCCGCGCGTCGATAGCCAGTTTCTCGCAGTAGTTGGGCTCGCGACGGTCATCGAGCATATCCGAAAGAGCCGGGGGCAGCGCCTGCCGGAACTCGGGCAGGCCTCGAACGGCGTCTTCGGCCAGGGAAATGACCCGCTCAGACTTCTCGCTGGCCAGGTGGACGCCGTAAATCACGAGTATCGTGAGGCAAACGACGACGGTCACGACGATGGCGCTGAGGCCGGAAGCGGCACTGGCCAGAAACGAATGCTTCCTTACCGTGATGTGAGAATGGTCCACGCTCATGATCCAGCACTCCTTCAAAGGGCTCTTTCGCACTTGTCAGGTTAGTCGATGAAGCCAGGCGGAGATTTCACGCGATCTTAACCATTTTGGCCGCTTTTGCGACGCCAGGAGGGGGTCTGAGGCCCGGAATCGGCCCGAATGAGGTTGACAAAGCCCCGCGCAAAGTGGAGAATAAGAGGTAAATCTGGGAACATGGGCATCTCGGTGGGCATCTTGTCATCACGAAGGGCAATGCGGTCTGGCAGAATGATAAGGAGTGCTACCATGAAGCAACGCGCGGGATTCACACTTATCGAGTTGTTGGTCGTGATTGCGGTCATTGCCGTGTTGATGGGGATCCTGATGCCCGCCTTGAGCAGGGCCAGGGCGCAGGCGCGGATGATCAAGTGCCAGGCCAATCTAAGCCAGTATGCCATCGCCGGCAAGCTGTACTCCAACGATTGGAACTTCGATTTTCCCTATTCTTTCAAGTGGCTCTACGCGACAGGGGGGAGTGAACCACAACTGGCACGATGCGAGCACCAACCTCGATCAACACCCGGAGCTGGCCGGTTGCATGTGGAAGTATCTCAAGGGGCTTGGCATTCATCTGTGCCCCGATTTCGACGTCATCGCCCGATCTCACGGCTGCCGGGGAACTTGGGAGACCGGTTCAAGGTGTAATATCCCGATAGATCCGCAGTACAGTTACACCATGAACTCCTTTCTCAACGGAGATGCCTGGGATAGTGTACCGGCCGAGTATCAGAGGAGGCATCAGCAAGTTCAAGAAAGAGACCATGGTGAAGAACCCGTCGCGGGTGTTCTACTTCTCGGAGGAGAACCCGTGGTCGATCCCGGAATCAACGTTGCCGGAATCAACGACAACAACATCCGTCCTTGCCTGACGGCACAGCCGACAGTCTCGGGACCTTCCACAAGGCCCCCGGGGAGATCTCACCCAAGGTGTGGTCAATGCGAGCTTTGTGGATGGCCATGTCGACACGGCTTCGCCCTATCCGGCGGACGAGGCACCGCACAACAGCTTCGTTCTGAGCTGGCCGGCAGGTGGAAGGCCTCCGAGCGGTAGTCTAAAGCGGAACGTTGTCACCAGACCAAGTCTTGACACGATGGCCCGGTCAGGCGTCGAGAGTTCCCAAACGCGTTTCAGCGCGTCGGAAGTCTTCGCAAGGCTGCTTCACTATCCATCTGCCGCAACTGCTGATCGAACGGCTCACATTCGATGGGACCATCGTAGCCTATCTTCACCAGGGCATTGATGAATCCCTTCATGTCGATGACGCCCGTCGTCACGGGGAGGGCACGCCGGTTGTCCACTTGCTCGTCGACAGGGATACCTGTCGGGGCGTCGTTGACGTGGACGTGGACGATGTCCTTGTTCGACAGCGTTAACAGCTCGTCGACTGTCCCGTGCGATGTGTACCAATGCCAACTGTCCATCAGTAGTCCCATGTTCGGCGTACCGATGGCGTCGACCAATTCCATCATGCCTCTCTGGGAGCAGATGAAGGGATACCGATTCCTCGCCCGGCTCGTTCGAGGTCCGACGAACTCCAGGCCCAGTCTGATGCCTTGGTCGTCGAGGATCTTCGCCGCCTCGCGCAGACGCATCTCGTGCTGTTTGAAGTTCTCCAGATAGGTCAGATCGCTATGGCCGGGCAGGATCCACGTAGCCACCCGCGTCACTCCCAGTTGTTTCAGGATGGCCGCCCGCTTGGGCAGTTGCCCCAGGTCGGCGTTGAAGCGGTCCTGGTCCCGCCGGAACTCGACCGGCAGGCCACTGGCGCCATAACGGACGCCCTTACTCTTCATGGTGTCGACCCAATCGTGAATCTCGCTTGCGGATCGGTTCTCAAATTCACCCACACCGGGCGTAATCCCTTCAAACCCGAACTCAACCGCATACTCCAGTGCCTGTTGCTGGTTCGCACGGACGCCGATATGTCCATGCCCAAGGTTCTTGTAGAACTTGACCTTGCTCTTGTTCTGGGCGGCCTGGCCTGAGCGATGACCCAGGTGCATCACTGCGAATGCCGCTGCAGTTGATTGGATGAACGCGCGTCGTGACAGGCTGTCAGGGACAATTCGTCGATCGGTCATGGTCGTTTCTCCACGGTTCTTTGCGGTCTTGCCTGAGCTATCGAATATTGATGGCGCCAGTGCCGGCGCGGACGAACAGGCTGCCCGAACCCTGGCCCACAGTGCCACTGACATGGCCCTCGCGCAGCTTGTGGGGCGTTTCAATGGGCTGTTTCATGTGAACGGTGCCGCTATTGGCGAGCAGATCGACCCGGCCCGCGAAGTCCCGGGGCATGACGACGTTAATGTTGCCGGAACCGGACTTCGCTCCGGCGGCCACATTGCCCGGCGCTCGCGTGCGAAGGTCACGGACACGTCCCCACTGGTTGACTCCGCCTGGAGTCGTTCACATGAGAGGTTCTTGGCGGATACCCTGCTGCTGACGGAGTGCAGGTCGATGGTCTCCGCCTGCGATGCGTTGAGGGTGACAGCTCCGCTGGTCGCGCGCATTTGGATGAATTGGGCCTCGACCTTCTTGGCCGTAAGAGAGCCGGAGGCTGCGCCCATATGGCAGGTCCCGATGTTGGAGGCTTCGCTAAGGCGAACCCCGCCGCTCATGCTTTCGAGAGAGAGGTCTCCACCGTCGATCTCCTCACAGCGGACAGATCCACTGGTGCTGTGTACGCGAAGCGATCCTGTGACGCGAGCGATTTCGATCGCGCCGCTGGCAGTCCGTCCGGTAACGTCTCCGAGCAGGTCGGCTATCTCGATCGAGCCCGAGAGACTGGCGCAATCGATGTTGGTCTGTCTGGGCACAACGACCTCATAGCTGACGCTGACGGACCGTTTGCTGGCGGGAGCGGGACGGCCGACCCGCAGTTCGAGCCCGTTGGCGGTCGGTTCGAGCCCGACAAGGATCATCTCCGCCAGGTTTTGGGCATCCTCCTTGGTGGGGGCGCGGGCGACAATCGTTGCGATGACATGCACATTGTCGGCCTCCTGTCCTACGATCTCGATCGCGCCGCTTGCCGTCGAGACCGTCAGTTGCGAGCCGGGGCTGAACACCTGATCCAACTCGACGGTCCGTTCGAATTTGGCTTTCAGCGACTCGTCCGGCGCCGTTTGGCAGCTACCCGCGAGGCACATCACTGCCAGGAGGACGACCGTTCGTCCGATCCATCGTTTTGGTCGCATGATCCAGCCCTCTTTCTGTGGTGATTTCAGCGTCAGGTCCTTCATGCAGACATGGTACACGTTCAGCCGGTCGCAGGCCAGACCCAACTGTCTCACTGTCGCGCGACTTTGTCGATGATGCCGACGACGTCGAGATCGTACTTCGTGTAGCTCGTGTACGTTCCGCGCAGCCACAAGAGAATGCGGTGGCTGCCCTGGCCCGCGGGTACGATCGGGCGGATGTTGTCCGAAACAGAATCTTGGGTGACCGGTTGCCATCGCCAGGTGGCACCTCCGTCGCCTGTTCGGCCTTCGAAGATTTCGTAGTGTCGCTGGCCATCGTTCTTGCTGATCAGGGGCCTGGCGGTGACGGGGTTGGCGTCCGTCGAGATGTAGAGGTGATTGGGATCGGCCGGATCGAGGGCGACCAGACCGGTGTAGTGCTCCTCGCCTGTGTATAGTGCCGTTCCCGCATGAGCGAGGAAGTGGTCGTCCCACGCCTTGCCATTCCATTTGGCATAGCGGTAGTGAATGCCGTCAGGGATACGTTGCTTCTGGACGCTGTAGGCGACGCATGGATGACCGTGTGCGTCCAGATGCATGTCGCAAGGCCATGCGACGTGATCGGCATCGCCCGCGAAGACCGTCGTGGCCTGAGTCGGCTGAATGGGGGCATCTTCGAGATCACAGATACGTGTTCCGTCGGAACGATAGATTGCTCCGGCCTTGATGTAGGCGTGGTAAAGGCTGTTGTTGTAGTTGTGCGGGTGATGCTCGGTTGTGATGAAATGAATCGTGTCGATGTTGTTGGATACGTATTTCACGTAGGGCCGGCCATCGAAGGCCACCAGGCGCCCTCCATAGCGCCAGCTTTGTCCCAGATCGTTCGAGACGATCCAGTTCGGATTCCAGTGCTCGCCTCGATAGAAGTCGTAGATAAGAGGCTGGCCATCCGCCGCGGTTGGGAGCAGGAAGAGATTGGAGTAGGTCACGCCCGCCTGTCGTTCGATTCTGTTCTCTGCTTCCCATGATGTTATGTCGCGCAGATTCGTGGAGACTCGGACGCGAACGAATCGGTCGGTGCCATGTCTGGCGTAGACCGCGAGCAGACGCCCATCTTCGAGTACGAGCAGGGCGGGGGCATCATGGTCGTCGTCTTCCAGCCGATCGTGGAGCACCGTAGTGACGGGAGACGCCGCACTCTCCAGATCGACGGCGGTGACCTCGATATTGCCACCTCGATTGGCGCCGTCAGTACCCAGGCGGTTGGCGACGGAGCCGAAGACGAGCGTGTCTCCGACCACGACGGCGCGTTCATCCTGGAACCAGCACCAGCCTCCGTTGTCGTTGAATACGATGATTGTGTTTGTTGCTGAAGCGGCCCAGCTCATCGGAGTGAGCAGCCACAGTGTCGTCACAATGCTTGCGACGGTGCGATTGCTGAGGTTTGTCATCGGTGTCGACTTTCGTGAAAGTTCCTGGGGTTAACGGGCGATCGTGATTTCATAGCGGAGTGCATCTCTCGATCGACCGCCCTTCGGAGGGGCGACTTGGAGGATGGCTTTTGGTCCTTCGAGACGATAGATAAAGGGCTTGCCCGTGGCAGGATCGGCGGGGACGCTAAGATCCGTGATGTCAGCAAGTTCGGTGGGAAGCGAATGCTCGTGAGTCGCGGCGTAGTGCCGGATCGCTTCGATACACTGGAACGCGGCGACAGTGCTATCGAGCTGGTCCACCATCTGACGGACCTGTTTGAACGTGGATTCGGTCCTCCGCTGGAGCATGACGCGAACGGGCTCGCTGTACTGGGAGGTTGAACTGAATCGCTTCTTCTCCTTCGAGATCATCTCGTTCAGATCGATCAGCGGATGTGGAAGAGCCTCCAATGCCTTGTACAGATTCGGACTGCCCGGTGCCTGGACCCAGTCATTGAGGTTGCGAAGAGCCAGTCTGGCCATGGCGAGGCTGACGATGCCTTGGGCGGCGGCGGGACCGGCCGCGACGTGACGGGCCGTCGATATGTTCGTCTGCATCGTCTCGACTGCACGCTTGTACTGCTTCTCCGCGATCCGGAGCTTGGCTTGAAGACAGAGCAAACTCGCCAGATGGCGGTACTCGGAGAGGTTTTCGGGTACGTCCAGCGATTTGCTCGCTGGCCAGTTGCACGTCGCGCACTTGGCGCCTTGCTGGGCGAAGTCCAGGCTGGCGGCCGCTTGTTCGATGGCCACTCCCACTTGTGGCTTTGGCAGTTCGCCCAGCGGCATGTCGAGCCACTCGTGCAGGCGACCGGCGGTCACCCCTTCGGGCAAGGCTTGCACGGCCTTGATGCAGAGTGCCGCTCCATCGCCATCGGTCAATTCGTCGTCGGTCGGAAGCAGTGATAGACGATCTGTGGTATCAAGTGGTGCCGGTGCGATCGCCAGGCGGACCATCGGAGCCGAGTCTGAATCTCGGGTCACAGGTCTGCCTGACTGTGGGCAGCAGAGCCAACGTCGCCGCGAGTAGAGAAACGACCGTTGAGCATGTCATGAAATCAGCTCCCTTTCTTGGAAATGGTGTAGGACACCGATGGATCTCATATCTCAGTTCGGGGCGTATGCGCTTGATGAGAAGGGCCCAATCTTTCTCTGGTTCGACCGGAGGCAGGCCGATCTCATGAAGGCTCCTGGCGGCGAACTGTGTCGGCAATCCGACGAATTCGCCCATTCTCGGATTGAACCAGCGTTGCTTGAATCGGCCCTTAGCCTGCCCCAGTGTCAGGTATCCCGTTTGTCGAGCCACTGGATAGTACAACGCGTATACCTGGCCCTGCTTTGAGAAGCATTGCGGGCCGCCATATTCGTCTCCGGCTTGCACGATACTCGGATCATCTGGCTGCATGTCCCAGAAGGGCACATTCTGCTCGACGAAGGTCCGGGCGATACGGGTCCAACCCCAAAGCTCTTCCAGGGAACGAAAGTCCTCGGTCTGAAGCTTCGATTCCATGATGATCTCGAGATTGCCGCCGGAGAGATAGGTAGGCCAAAGGACATCCCTGCGGATCTGGGCCATATTCTCGCGGTTGGCTTCCAGGAACTCGTCCATGTTGATTGGCAGGGGCCGTCCGGCTACCTCCGTCAGCCGTCGCCACTTCTCGACGTGGTCGCCCCATTTGCCAATGTTCTGGTACGTTTGAAATGAGGTTGTGCTGAAACGTGTGTCCCCCAGGAAGGGTAGCCAACTGGGGTCCGGGTCGCGGCCTTTGTTGTGAACCGTAATCGGGTGGTCGTATGGATCGATGTCCTGGAGGTATTGCGAGAATTCCTTGATCCTATCGGGGCCCAGGTCGAGCGCGAGGTCATATTCCTCGGAGAGATTCCACTGCAATGCGTTGTGATGGCCGAAGCGGGCCACCATCTCGCGATAGAAAAGCTTCCGTTCGACGCCCAGCGTCGCGTCGTCCAGTTCGCGCTTGTTATTCTCCTCGGCCTCGTTGAGCACGACGTGGAGCATCAGACCCTTCCGCTGAGCATGCTCGAAGACGGTATTCCATTGGTGCAGCTTGCTGATGTCGTAGTGGAGATTGTCGTTGGCAGGGTTGCCCTTGGGAGCGATCGAGCCGGCGAAGGGCCAGACGTCTTGGCCGTCGCCCCCGATGTTCTGTACCAGGAAGTAAATCGAGTTGACGCCTTGCGCGGCCAAGTAGTTGAACGCTCCGATCAGCCCTTTTCCTTTGCCGCCGTTCCAGGTGGGGTCTCCGGGACGCCAGTCCGCGACGTGGGGGGCATGGCTGTGCGAAGGAACTGTATCGTCGAAATCGGCATAGGCGAGCAGATTCTCCGGGCTGTCGCATCCACCTTTGATGTAGTAGGGCCCGTCGGCAAACTTGAGATAATGGCCTCCGACGTATTGGAGTCGCCCCC
>CAVSCO010000038.1:0-21146 GCA_963726475.1 uncultured Phycisphaerae bacterium
ACTGACGTTGACCTTCAACGCCAACGGACAATATACACTGGCGTCACACGATCTGAACGAAGGGACGACGATGACCACCGTGGGGACCTTCTCCACAACCGGTGCGGTCCTCAAGACGGTCACGGAAGAAGGCAATCGCATGGAATCGGGTTATCAGATCGCGGGCAATCGCCTCGTGCTCCAACGCGTTCTCGGCTATATCCGCCCAATCACGTTCACCAAGCAGTAGGTCCGGGCAGGACGTCACAGTTGCGTGAGCAGCCTCAGAGGGTTGGTGATGGGCCTTTGAGGAAGAGGTAGTAGAGACGGCCCTCCTGGTAGGTCCGGCCGGCCAGGTAGCCAGCGTCCTCACCTTCACCCATATAGATATCGCACCGGCCCGGGCGCGGATGGCGCCACCCGTATCCTGGTCGAGTGCGAATCCCTCATACGGTTGCCTGACGACCCCCTTGCGACCGGCGTGTGGCACCGTCGTCGAGATGAACGCGAGCGCGGCTCTCGGGAAGATGGACTTGTCGGTGGCAATCGTGCGCATGGGCGTGACCGGCTCGTTGAGACTGCCGTGCGGCGTCTCATCGGCGATGCGGAAGAAGACGAATCGCGGATTTCGTTGCGTGTAGTGCTCGACCTGATCGGGATGCCGTTTGAAGTAGTCGATCATGGCCGCCAGGCTCATTCGCTCGCTTGAGATCTTGTCGTCGCTCACCAGGGCCTGAGCGATGCTGGCATAGTCATGCCCGTTGTTGGCGGCGTAACCAACGGTGATGATCTGCCCGTCGCGCATGCGCAGCTTGGCCGAACCCTGAACGTGTGCGATGTAGACCTCGAACGGATCGGCCAGCCAGACCAGTTCCCGGCCTTCGAGCATGCCCGACTGCTCAAGCGTGACCCGATCGGGATACGGGGTGATCTGCCCGTTGGCGCCGCGCTGGCCCAGCGTCTGCCCGTCCGGCCCCTTCACCAGATCCTCGGGCATCGTGTAGAGCGGATACTTGAACCGCTTGTCAGGCTCAAAGGACGCGTCGAAGATGGGCGTGTAATATCCGGTGAACAGCACGGTCCCTTCGTCGTCACATCCGATAGACATGTAGACGTCGAAATAGGCGCGGATGACGCCGTTGAGCTCCGAGGGCCGAATACCTGCGTCCACTAGGGTCAGGAATGTCTCCAGTGTCTTGACTACCTGAGCGTGGTTGATATCACCGTACGGATAGAACTGCTGACTGGAAGCCTTGCTGAGATAGTTGAGACTGTTCTGGATCGCGGACCTGAGCGTGCCCAGCGTTCCCCAGGACAGACTGAAATCGGGCAATTCGTTCGGGTCGGTAATCTTGTGCAGCGCGAGCTGTCCCGGCGGCAACGGCCGGTCGTACTGAATGTGCGTCTCGACAACCTTCGTGCGACAGCCGGTAATGCCAATCGCCAGCAGCAACAACCCGACACAGACTCCCTGCCTCATGGTCACCCCTTCGATCCGTCCAACGCACTCCGAGCCCTCACGGATGGCCCGATGGCCCTATTAGGCAGCTTCACGGCTGAAATGTAAAGAAGAGTTTGCCATGCGTCGAAGAGAGCCATTGGGACAGGGACTACCGTCCGGGCCAGCGGCGGAGGAAGATCAGGTTGTAGACGGTTCTCGAAAGCACGGCGTAGGCCACGACGGCCGCGACCAACCAGGCCGCCAGATGGGTTCGCCTGGCGAACGCTCCAACTACCAGGATGATGATCCGCAGGAACCGCAGCGAGAACTTCTCCTGGAACTTGACCTGTCCGCCGGTCAGACCTTCGACCGCTGAATTGATGTATGTCGCCAGGGGGATCCCCACCATCGCCACGATCACCGGGGCCAAATCGGCCAGCCCGCCCAAAAACATACCGAGCAGGAAGATCAGATCCGCGTACTTATCGATGATCTTATCGACGAACGATCCGAATGCGCCGGCCGTCCCTCGCTCGCGTGCGACACAGCCGTCGAGCATATCCAGGAAGCCGTTGGTCAGGATCAGGATCGCCCCAAGGATGGGCTCGCTGGCCCAGAAGGCGATTCCCGCCGCGAGGGCTGCAACCAGGGACATCGCCGAGACCACATTGGCCGAGACATAGGGCGCCAATCTTCGAGCGATTGGTTGAACGAATCGATGCTCGATCGTACGAAGTCTATCGGCCATGCCTCATGTCCACGCTAGTGACGCCCCGTACTGTAACCATTGGGACGCCCTCGCGTCGAGCACAATCCGGCCGAGACTTCAAGTCGAAGAGGACGAGAAGAACATACCCGAGAGGATCGCGTCAATGTCTCCTTCACTCTGCGAACGGCTATGGAGAACGGAACCACGAGCGTGCGCTCGCGACCCTTTTGAACTCCGGTCGTCTGCGTTCAGAGCAACCTCCTCCTTAGCTGCCACCCGATCAAAATGACGCCGAGCCCGTTCAGCAACACAACGCCGGGAGAAGAGAAAACCGTGGAGGCCATGCCAGGCGATATGGCGCGATCGGCCCCAAACTTCTCCAGAAGCAATTCAGGCAAACGCATGCCGGCCGAGGTGACGTGCGGCAGCATGCCAACCGAGTCCCACTGCGAACGGGCGCTCCACAGGAGCGAATCCCAACGAGTCGTTGTACAATCGACATCGGTGGGATACGGCGTGTAGAAATCGCCAGGCCGAACATCAGAGGACAGATCCACGCTGACCACCGACGAACTGTCACAACGAAGGGGCCCCGCATAAGACGAACGTGAGGGTCGCGAAGACTCCACATAGGACACACCCACCGCCGTCTGCCGGCCTTTACCATCTCGAACCATCAAGGTGTAGTAGCAGTCGCACGCATCCGACACGGACACGTCCCGAGCCCTCTGCACCGGAATCGTCACGTGCAGTCTCCAGGCAGCAATGCCATATGTGATGGTCGCCTCCAATGGAACGTCAACGATAGGACTACCTGAATGCGCCGCTGCGACAACATGAACGGCTTCGCCGCAGACTGCCGCGAGCAGCAACATCGTCTGTCTTGCGCCTGCTTCATGGCCCAACCTCCCTGTTTGCTCTCTTACCGATGCCAATCTTCCGTGCTCAAGCGGCAAATCGAGCGTTTGACCCGCGATTCATCTGCCTGTGCACCAGCGGGAATAGAAGGCATGCGAATGCAAAAGACCCCTTTTCCCCCACCTCCGTCGTTGCACAGAAACAGTCCCTCGTTCAGTTGCCTGCAACTGGAGAGTATATCACAGGCCCACGGCCTTACCGCGATGAGGCCCGCGAAATTATCGGCCTCACATGTGACATGCCTACGGACCGCTGGAACAACCGGTTCGCGGATTGTGCGGAAAATGGCGTGACACGTTCCGAAAAGAGAGCGTGTCACCAGCCCCCATGTTACTACGCTCGCGCATCGCCCCGAATCGTCGATCAGGACCACGACCAGACTGAGGCACCGAGCACGAGCAGGGCCGTTACGGCCGCGGTCCATATCGGGACATGCCGGTTCATCAGCAGAAACACGCCAACCGGAATGGAGAATGTCGCGACCACCGTAATCGCTTCTGACAGCTTTTTACGAACAAAGAACATTTCTGACCCCCATGCATTGATCCCAGGCAAGCGAGCAAGCGCAGACCCACTCCACCTCGCCACCGGAAACAAGCAAGAAGTACCCCCTCTCCGGCAACCATCCGACGCGTTCAGACCCCTGTCTCGGAAGAAGCTCGAACGTTGCTGCAATCCGTCTGGTTTTGCCCTCCTTAGCAGCCAAAGGTGTACACCAAAACCCCCATTTTGTCAATTGTGGCAAATACGTAATTTCCCCCGCGTGAAAATGCGAAGCTGTGGAAGAAGGACGCGCCCAGGCCGGCCGCGATGAATACGGTGACAGGCAGTTTCTACTCGTCGGCCCCCTGCTCGGCTGCGTCACCGCCCGGCCTGTCCGCATACCACGCGATCCCCTGGTAGGTACACAGGTCCGGGTAGTCCTTGATGTAGGTGTTCTTCTCGTTCTCGTCGATCGTGTAGAAATGCGTGCTCAACAGATTCGACCAGAAGCGGTAGACGGGAATCGCGCCTTCAGGTTGGCTACCGTCGGGATAGGCGTAGAATGCGACCCCCTCGTAGGTCCAGATGTCCGGGTGCTCGTCGATCAGACGATCGCGCTCTTCTTTGCTGATGGTGTAGAAGTGCGGCGTCAGCGTCTCGGAAGTGAAGTGATAGACGGGACGCGCCCGCTTGTCATCGGGGTCGGCGCAGGCGTAGAACTCCACGCCCTCATACATCCCGGCCGTCTGGCGTTTGCTCTTCTTCGATTCCGGAGCTTTGTCGGCCGCTGCAGGCTTGGGGTCATCGACCGGTACATCTTCCAGTCCAACGTTGTCAGCCGCAACCTCGTTTGCGTCAGCAGGCGTGATTTCGGCGATCGGTGTAGACGCAAGAGTATTGGCGTCCTCAGGCCCCACGGTATTCGCATCGGCATACATCGTCGAAGGTCCGTTGGCATCGACGACCTGAACGGGTTCGGCCTCAACCGCATTGACATCGACCGCCTCGGCCATCTCAGGGTTTGCTTCGTCGGGCATCTCAGCCACCATCTCCGCTGAGTTGGTGTCCACGGGCCCGGCCAAGTCAGAAGCGGTCGAATCGTCGTCAGGCATTTCGGCGGCCATGTCCGCAGCAACCGAGTTGGCGTCGACCGGTTCGGTCACATCAGACGCAACCGATTCCGCATCGGGCAAGTCGGCGTCCGCCTCCTCGACAGTCGAGTTCACATCGACGGGCCCGGTCATATCGGCAGTGACCGGCTCGCTGGCAACGGTATCCACGGGCTCAGCGATCTCGATCTCAGGACGTTCGGTTTCGATCGCAAACGAGCGGAAACCGCCGGCGGCAATTCCCACCACGTAGGGATCTTCCGGAACGTCGCACTGAGTATAGCTGTCATATCCCCAGGCGGCGACGGAGCCGTCGGATCTCAGGGCCAGACTGTGAAAGGCCCCGGCGGCAATCGCGACGAAGTCATTCCCCTCCGGGACTTTGCACTGCCCATATTCGTCTCGACCCCAGGCGGCGACGGAGCCATCGGCTCTCAGGGCCAGGTTGTGTAACGATCCGGACGCGATCGCCACAAAGTCGTTTCCGGCAGGCACGTCGCACTGACCGTCGCCATTGCCTCCCCAGGCAACCAGCGAGCCATCGGACTTCAGAGCCAGACTGTGATATCGCCCGCCGGAAATCGCGGCGAAATCGTTCCCGGCTGGAACATCGCACTGGCCGTACTCGTTCCATCCCCATGCCACCAGAGAACCGTCGGATCGAATGGCCAGACTGTGCCAAGCGCCCGCGGCGATGGCAACGAACTGCCCCTCAGACGGTGCATCCCGTTGGCCTTTCGTGTTGTCGCCCCACGCACAAATCGAGCCGTCGGATCGCAGGGCCAAGCTGTGGTAGAAACCGGCCGCAATGGCCGTAATGCCTCGTGGACAGGGCACGGTGCACTGACCGTTCGCGTTCTCACCCCGTGCCACCACGACACCGTCAGGCCTGAGCAACAAATAGTGATAGGCCCCCACGGCGATGGAATCGTACTTGGTTTCGGGATGCGCCGGACTCGCTGAGCCGAAAGGCTGCCCCCAGGAAACGAGGGTGCCCGACTGGTGTTGCGCCAGCGTCCATGGCGTGTACACCAGGCAACAGATCATCGCAATGGTCAGAGCGCACACGCCGCGAGAAAACCCCCTCGTCTGCCCCTTGCACAGGCGCACGGGTGCGGAATTGGACCGGAACTCATTCACCGTTTCATCAATCCGACAAATCAAAACTTGCGGGGTATCCTTGAGAATCCAAAGACACCATCGCACCAATCACGGACCACCCGCAGAGGCGCAACGGAAGCCTGCGGGATGCTCCACAACCACTGGACCAACACGAGGGGCGGATCTGTACGACAATCCTGGGCAAACCATCCATACCGGATCTCGCTCACCACCCTTCTCTCAAACCCGGAGATCTGGTTCCCTCCAGCCGAAGATCCAGGAGTACCCCCCTATTTTACCAGATACTCCCGATAACTCAAGCGGGAAGATCGCACATTCTGGATGCGTCGGAAGCCCCCCGAGTTGCCCATGAAGCAGCCCGGCACCAAAGAAGCCGGGCCTGTGTCGTTTGGACACAGGCCCGGATGCACCTCATTGACCGATGATTCCGTCTGGGCCGGAGCCCAGAGAATCACCTCTTGACGCGGTTGCGGCTCATTCGGCGGGCTTTCCGTACGAGATGTCATCGATGTAGATGATGCCCGTACCGTCGGCGGTCGGGTTGGTCGGACTGCCAACACCGATGGTCATCGCCTCGACCCGGCTCAGATTCACGTCGGCCAGATCGCTGAACGGAATTCGCCACTCGTTCCAGTTACCCTTTACCGTGATCGCGGCGTCGGGGTTGGTTGCTACAGCGACCTTTCCGCTGCTGTCCTCGATCTTGACGTACAGCGAGGCGGGATCGTTGCCACCTTCAGGCTGGGCGACGCCGATCGCGGCTGTCTGCCACTGGCCCGTGACGTTGCCCGTCGTAGCAATGTTCGAGAACGCGGCATCGGTCGCGACAGCCGCATCGTGACTGGTCAGCACCAGACCGATGTAGACGTTGGCCGCCATCGGAATGGTCACCGATGAAGCAGCCGCGTCTTCGGTAATGCTGACCCAGTTGACGCCGTCTTCGCTGCGTTCAGCGGTAAAGGTGTTGCCCGTCCGCGTCAGCTTGACCCAATACGGCGCCGTCAGGCCACCCTGGTTGACATTGAAGCTCTCACCATCCGCAGCCGGACGATCCTGGAAGGCCACGCCGTTGACCGGGGTCACCGCCACGAGAGCATGGGTTGACCCGGCGTCGAGGGTTTCGCGGATCATCACGCCGCCCTTGGCCCAGTCGTTGCTCTGGTAGATGCTGTCGACGCGGGCGACGATCGAGCCATCGCCACTGAGGCTCTTGTAGGCGAAGTTGCCCTGGTCGGCTGTGCCCCAGATATCGGCGCCGATGGCGCTCATCACCGCACCCCCATCTCCGGTCTCGGCAAACGCCGGGGCGGCACCCTGAACGTAGAGCACCAGCGAATCAGCACCGTTGCCCGTCCAATCCAGAGGCGAATCAAAGGTACGCGTGGCCTCGGAGTAGAACGGCGAGGCACTGTTGTCGTACTGGAGCGGCATCGACTGCTTGCCGCTGCGAACGATCGTCTGCTCGGCAAACGGGGCATCGAAGTAACCGACCGTCGAGCCGTTTCCATTGACCCAACCATCGACCCAGGTGTCGAAGATTGTCGTCATGGCCTCGACATCGTCATTGTACGTCTCGAATCCGTCGATCAACACATATTCGAGCGTGGAGAAGCTCCAGAGGTCGCCTTCCCAAGCCACATCGCCGATCTCGTCGATTCTCCAGTAATAGGTCGTTCCGAATTCGAGATCAGCAGCGGACATGGTCTCGCTGGTGCTGTCCACGAGAGCCAGCGCCTCGGAATCCGTGCCCAGATACACATCGTGCGAAACGGCCTCGCGCCCTGCCCGCCAACTCAACTCGGTAGCCGGATCGACGTCAGTTGCACCGTCAGCCGGCTCGGGCTCACGGGCCTGCACGGGGATGTACATGAAGCGGACTTCACTGAGACCATACTGGCCCAGTATGCCGTATCCACTGGTCACGTCGAGCCGCACGAACCTGGCGGCAACACCCGCCAGATCTACGGCGGTATTGGCGATGTACGTCGGGGTGGCCGTCGCTTGAGCGAACTGCGCATCGCCCAGAGTCATCCACTCGACACCGTCGACCGAATACTCGATCGTCACGTCCTTGACACCAAAGCCAAGAACCGGCTCGAACTGTATGTTGTAGTTCCACACCAAGAGCTCGTAGAGCTTGTAGACCTTGTCGAACTCGAACTGAATCCATACCGGATCAGCGCCGGCCGAGCCGAGCCACATGTCTTCGGCTGCCGTCGAGTGTTGATCGTCTTCGTTGAGACCCGACCCATTGACGACATTCTCGGGGCCCGAGATTTCATCGGAGACCGCATTGCTGGTCGCAACCACGCCCTCGATCGGATAGGCCATTGCCTCAGCCGTGAAGCTCCAGACCTCGCCTTTGAAGATGGTGTTATCGGGGGCCGCGTTGACTTCGTCGATACGCCAGTAATACGTCTGACTGAATTCGAGCAAGCCTTCCGGATCGTACGTGGCGGCAGTTTGTCCCTGGCTGACCAAAACGTCCATCGGATTGGTCCGGCTGGCATCGTTGACGTCTTCATAGGCCGTTCCGAAGTAGACGTCGTGCGCCACGGCGAACTCACCGGGCATCCAGTTCAGAACTGCATCACGCAACACATCGGTGGCACCGTTAGCCGGATCGGGATCACCCGCCAGCCCGAATCCTGCGGCCGTCCGCATGGCGACCTGAACCTCTTCCTGCGTCAACGCGCGATTGTAGATGCGCGCTTCGTCGAGCATGCCACCGAAGCCTTCGGTGCCCTGCGAATCCGGGTTGCCATCGTTGCCGATCCAGACAATGTCATGGATGTCGCTCAGGCCGGTGTAGCTGCCCGTCGCCACGGCTTCACCGTCGAGATAGACAACGTAGGAGCCATTGTTCCAGGTCAGACCGACGTAGTACCACTGCTGCGTGTTGAGCGTAACGATGTCCGTCTGTCTGGCATGGGCATCCCCCAGACCGAGGTCGAGTTCTGTCGTACCATCCATATAGAGCTGAATGCGATTGTTGTACGACGGCTGGGTCGTGTGACCGAAGAAGTACCGCGTCTGAGCCGGCTGAGGATCGGAGAGGTTGGCCCACATGAGCACCGTTCCGGCCGATGCCGACATGTTGGCCGCTGAGACCTCCACGTGGGCCGTGTCCGTCCCGTCGTAGAGCACCGCGCCTCCCCAACGACCGGCACCGGGAACGAACGACGTGTTGTCGGACAGCGTGCCGTCGTTGCCGTTGCCGCTGAAATCGAAGGCGGTCACGCCCGAATCCTCGTCGAACGGCCACCAGCCGATCAAACTTGGGTCTGCGGCCTGGGCGGCACTCGCCAGGAGTAGCATCGAGACCATAAGAAAGGAACACATACGAACGACTTTGCTACACATAGAAATCCTCCTTCATACCAGATCAGCATGGTCTGCCTTCGACCGGCCCCGGCTAAGGTACCATGCGTTTTACCGATACCCCGACCGGCACAGCGTCACACGCGACGCCGCGCTGCCCGTCGGATCTATAATTTCCCTGTGTCAACGGAGCGCGGGCAGACACCATCGGTCTGCTTGCTCCAGTGGAACCCGTATGCCCTGAGAACACACACGAAGATCGCCCGGGAAAGGGATGAAATGCGTTGCCCTCTGTGCCACGTGTCCGATACCCAAACTCCGTTCCCGACCTCCGAGCTTGATTCTGTGCGTGTTCCCAGACCCCGCCATGCGGCGTCCTACTTCACGTGCGTCACAGCGACTTGTCCCCCTCCAGCCAGACTGTGAGCCCCCCCTTGACCACCTTTATTTGTACCAGATCACCGTGACAGATGCAACCTTATTCGCCGAATCCGTCTAACGGGACATCGCCCCCCCAATTGAGTGCAAAAAGGGCCTGTCCCGAGGAACAGGCCCTGCTGGATGCTCTTGCGGCGCCGTCCTAACGGCCCAAAGCCGGGGCGGCCGCCAACGACACTGGTGATTCTACTACTCAGCAGCAGGCTTTCCATACGAGATATCGTCGATGTAGATGATCCCCGTGCCGCCGGCGGCCGGGTTGGCTCGACTGCCGACACCGATGGTCATCACCTCGACCCGACTCATATTGACGCCCGTCAAATCGCTGAACGGAATCTGCCACTCGTTCCAGCCGGTCAGGAACGTGGCCGCCTCACCTGCCGGATGAATTGCGGTCGCCGTTTTACCCGCCGCATCTTCCAGCGTTACGTAGAGCTGGCCGGCCCCGTTGCCCTCGGGCTGAGCGGGGCCAATCGTTTCAACCGCCCATGACCCGGTGACGTTGCCCGTCGTGGCGGCGTCGGAGAACTCGGCACTGGTCAGGACGCCAGCGGAATGGCTGGTCACCGCCAGGCCGATGTAGACGTTCGACGCCATCGCGATGGTCTGCGGGTTCCACGACATCGAGGTCCAGTTTTCGCCATCGGTCGAGTAGTAGCCATTGAAGGTGTTGCCGATGCGTTCGATCTTGACCCAGTACGGCGCGGTGAGCCCGGTCTGCTCGGCCGTGACAACGGACGTGTCACTGACGGCCGCCGCATCGGTCGCCAGACGCCCCTGATAGCGACAGCCATTGCCCGGCGTGGCATAGACCGCCGCAAACGTCGAGCCGGCATCCAGCGTCTCACGAATCATCACACCGGCCTTGGCCCACGGATCGGTGTTGCCCACACTCTCGACGCGGGCCACGATGGAGCCGTTGCCGTTGAGCTGCTTGGTTACGAAGCGGAACTCATCGGCCGCGTTCCAGATGTCCGCACCGGCCGCACCCATGACGATGTTACCGCTGCTTAGTTGCGCAAACGCACCGGCACACCCTGGAAGTACAGCACCAACGTGTCGGCGCCGTTGCCCGTCCAGTTCTGCGCGGTGTCGAACGTCCGCTCCGCCTCGGAATAGAATGGCGAAACCGTGTTGTCGTACTGCAGCGGCATCGATTGCTTGCCCGAGCGAACGATCGTCTGCTCGGCAAACGGCGCGTCGAAGTAGCCGACGGTCGAACCGTTGTCGTTGACCCAGCCGTCGATCCAGGTGTCGAAGATCGTCGTACCGGCGTCGACCTCGTCGTCGTAGGTCTCGAACCCGTCGATCAACGCGTATTCGAGGGTTGAGAAGCTCCACAGATCGCCCGCCCAGACCACATCCGAGACCTCGTCGATCCTCCAGTAGTATGTGGTCCCGAACGCGATATCAGCGGAGGCAACGGTTTCGCTCGTGGTGTCCAGGAGAGATAGTGTATCAGGATCAGTGCCCAGATAGACGTCGTGCGAAACGGCTTCACGACCTGCGCCAGCTCAGATCCGTGGCGGGATCGACATCGGCAGCGCCGTCAGCCGGCTCGGGCTCGCGCGCCTGAACGGGAATGTAGGTGAAGCGTACTTCACTGAGACCGTATTGGCCCAGCATGCCGTGTCCACTGTTGATGTCGAGACGAACGAACCTGGCCGCGACACCGCCCAGATCGACGGTCGTGTTGTACACGTAGCCGGCGATGGCCGTTGCCCTGGCGAACTGGGCATCGCCCAGGACCGTCCACTCCGCCCCGTCAACCGAATACTCGATCGTCACATCTTTGACACCGAAGCCCAGGACCGGCTCGAACTGCACATTGTAGTTCCAGACGAGAAGTTCGTAGAGCTTGTAGACCTTGTCGAACTCGAACTGAATCCAGAGCGGGTCGGCGCCGGGAGAAGCCAGCCACATATCGGTTGCCTGCGTCGAGTGCTCGTCGGCCTCGTTGAGTCCGGAGCCGTTGACCACATTCTCCGGTCCGGAGCCCTCATTGGAGACGCCGTTCGTCGTGGCTATCACGTCCCCGATCGGATAGCCCATCGGCTCGGCCGTAAAGCTCCAGATATCGCCCTTGAAGATGGTGTTGTCGGGCGCGCCGTTGACCTCATCGATACGCCAGTAGTAGGTCAGGCCATATTCGATCAGGCCTGCCGGATCGAAGCTGGTCGCCGTTTGCCCCTGGCTGAGCAGAACATCCATCGGATTGGCCCGGCTGGCGGCGTTGACGTCTTCGAACGATGTTCCGAGGTATACGTCGTGCGCAACGGCAAACTCGCTGGCCGCCCAGGCCAAACCGGTGTCGACGGGCACGTCCGTGGCGCCGTCTGCGGGGCTCGGGCTCTTGGCCATGAATCGGGAGATGGGCTGCATGTGGAAGATCGTCGAGACCTCCGTGGCCAACAGCGCCCGGTTGTACACTCGCGCGTCGTCGAGCATACCGCCGAAGGTCTCATAGGGATCGCCACAACCGTCGTTGCCAAAGTTGGCGATCGCCTTTAGGGTCGTTAGGCCCGAGTACGAACCGTTAGCGACCTGTTCACCATCCACGTAAACGACGTAAGCCCCATTGTTCCAGGTCAAGGCCACGTGGAGCCACTCCTCCATCGGCAGTTCCACAATGTCCGTCCTAGTGGCGTGTGAGCCACCCAGCCCGATGTCCAGCAGTCTCGAGGGTGTGGTTCCTTCCTGCATGTAGATCTGGATGCGGTCCGCAAATGACCTCCCTGTCTCGGGGGAACTGTGGCCGAAGAAGTACCGGCCGTCCGTCTCGGGTTGTGGATCGGCTAGATATCCCCAGACACAAACCGTTCCCATCACAGTGGACATACCCGTCGTTGGGAATTCCAGACGGTCGGCAGTGTCTACAGCCGGAAACATCAGGGAGCCGGCGTCGCGACCTTCCACCCAGGTCAGCCCCGCCCCGAGCAGCGTGCCGTCATTGCCGTTGCCCGAAGCATCGGCCGCGACCGTCCCCTCCGTCTCGTCCAGCTTGAAGAGTGCGACCAGGCCGTCGTCGACGCCACCGATAGCCGGTGATGCGACAGCGGCCAGCAACGTGAAGATACAGATACTCAACGTCAGATTCTTGCACATGACAGTCCTCCTTCATACCAGACAAGCATTGTCTCCTCCGGTCATGGCGACCGGAGTTCCACGCGTTTACCTGATACTCTCACCGACGTCGTGCCAAGCACTGCTTGGACAACCGTCCGTCGGATCACGGTCTCCCTGAGTCAGAGGAGCGTAGCTAGACGTCCCCCCTCGCCTGCCTGCTCCTATGGAATCCGTATGCTCTAAGAGCAGACGCCGAGAGCGCCCCGTAAGAAGGTGAAAAGCGATGCTTTGACTGCCGTCCTCTCTGCCGCGCGTCCAATACTCACACTCCGTCCTGGACCTCCCACCTCGGTCCCATGTGTGATTCCAGACCCAGCCAAACCATTAAGGCATCCCAGCCCACGTGCATCACAGCGGCTGGTTCCTCCTCCAGCCAGACCGTGAGCCCCCCTACCTGTATTATTTGTACCAAACTGGGGTAACCGATGCAATCTTATTCGCCTGGTCTCACGTCACGAGCCTCGCGCCGGTTTGCCAGAACACAAAAAGGGCCTGTCCCGACCGCCATCAGGACAGGCCCTGGCAAGAGTTGCCTTCTTGACGAGTCCCCCCAGACCCGGGCCTGGGGAGACAACGGCACTCGAAACGACTATTCGGCAACAGGCTTTCCATACGAGATGTCGTCGACATAGATAATGCCCGTGCCGCCCGCAGTCGGGTTAGTCCGGCTGCCGACGCCGATGGTCATCACCTCCACCCGGCTCATGTTGACGCCGGTCAGATCGCTGAACGGAATCCGCCACGGCTGCCATTCGGCCGTCGTCGTGATGGCCGTGTCCGGATTCGCTATTACCGCAACCTTCCCTGCGCTGTCCTCAATGGCCACGTACAGCGACGCCGGAGCGTTGCCGGTTTCGGGAGCATCGGCGGACGTCGGGGCAACACCCTGGATATACAACACCAGAGAATCGGCGCCGTTGCCCGTCCAATCCTGAGCGCTATCGAACGTCCGCTCGGCTTCCGAGTAGAACGGCGAACTCGAGTTGTCGTATTGCAGTGGCATCGACTGGCGAGCCACTGTGTACGATCTTCCGTTCGGCAAACGGTGCATCGAAGTATCCCACTGTCGAACCGTTGCCATTGACCCACCCGTCGATCCACGTGTCGAAGATCGTGGTTGCCGCGTCGACGTCGTCGTTATAGGTCTCGAATCCGTCGATCAGCGCGTATTCCTTCGTGGAGAAGGTCCAGACGTCGCCCGCCCAGACCTCATCTCCGGCCTCGTCAACTCTCCAGTAATACGTGGTGCCAAAATCGAGCGAGCCGGGCGACAACGCGGGCTCGGCCACGCTGTCGGCCAGAGGCAGGTCATCGGCGTTCGTGCCAAAATAGATCTCGTGCGAAGTCGCCTCACGCCCCGCGCCAGCCCAAGGTCGTACCCGGATCCACATCCGAAGCCCCGTCGGCCGGCTCGGGCTCGCGGGCCTGGACGGGAATGTACATGAATCGGACTTCGCTGAGACCGTACTGGCCCATCATGCCCCATCCGCTGTTGACAATGAGACGGACAGATTGAGCGGCCACACCTCCCAGATCGACAGCCGTGTTCGCGACATAGTCTGCTTTGGCCGTCGCCTTGGCGAACTCGGCATCGCCCAGAGTTACCCAATCGGTACCATCGACTGAGTACTCGATCGTCACGTCCTTGAGCCCAAAGCCGAGGACGGGTTCGAACATCACGTTGTAGTTCCAGATCAGAAGCTCGTGGAGCTTGTAGACCTTGCCCAGGTCAAACTGAATCCACACCGGATCCTCGCCGGGCGCCGCAAGCCACATGTCGTCGGCACTTGTCGAATGCTGGTCGTCGGCATTGAGCCCCGAGCCATTGACGGCGTTGTCCGGGACCCCGCCCTCGACGGTGGTCGCATTACTGGTCGCCACTACACCTTCGACTGCGTAGGCCACCGGTTCAGCGGTGAAGCTCCAGACCTCACCTTTGTAGATGGTATTGTCGGGAGCAGCATTGACCTCATCGATGCGCCAGTAGTAAGTCTGGCCCAGTTCGAGCAATCCATCGGGATCGTAGGTCTCGTCGCTTTGCCCCTGACTGACAAGCACGCCCATCGGATTGCCTCGGTCCGCCGCTTCGACGTCAGCCTGGACGGTCCCCATGTACACATCATGGGTAGCGGCGTACTTGCCCGGAATCCAACTGAGGACCATGTCCCTGCGCACGTCGACGGCACCGTCTTCCGGGCGGGGACCGGTCGCAATGGCCTTCTCTCTCAGACTGCCGTTCATCACAGCCCGGATTTCCTCGACCGCCAGCGCCCGGCTATAGATCGCAACCTCATCGAGCAGGCCGCCGAATGCTTCGGTTCCTTCCGATACCGGGTTGCCGTCATTGCCAATCCACATGATGTCATTGAGAGCCGTAAGGGCAGAATAGGCTCCGGCGAACGCCTGTTCACCATTGAGGTAGACCGCACAGCTTCCGTCGTCCCACGTCAGAGCAACGTGATACCACGTCTGCGTGTCCAGCGTCTCGATATTGGTCGTGACGCCGTGGCGCCTCCCAGCCCGAGATCGAGTTGCGTATTGCTCCCGTCCATGTACATTTGAATTCGATTGTTGTAGGAGGGCTGTGTGGTGTGACCGAAGAGATACCGCGTCTGTGACGGTTGCGGCTCGGTTAGATTGGCCCACATCATGATCGTGCCGGCATCCGCCGACATGCCTGCCGTGGAGACTTCCACATGAGTCGCGGTTTGCCCACCCCACAGCAAAGCGCCGCCCCACATACCACCGGCCGGTTGCCACGTGAGGTCGTCTGAGAGGGTCCCGTCGTTGCCGTTGCCGCTTGAATCGGCCGCAACAAGTCCGGATACCTCATCGAACGTCCAGTAGCCAACCAGACTCCCGTCGGCTGCCTGGCAAAGGCCGGCCGACATCAGGCCCAGTGCCAAGAAGAAACACAATGGATATACTAATCGTCCGCCCATAATGATCCTCCTTCAAAACAAACGTGCATCGCAACGCCACGGCTACGCGCCGAAACGCCATGCCCTTCCACAAAAGTCTCCACGAGCCATCGCTCGATTACGATCTCTCATTGTTGGATGAGCCCGGATAGATCGCGCATCTCTGCCGACATCCACGGAGGTCGGTGCTCCCCCAGGAACACCAATGGAGACAGCGCGGACCGAACGCGCAAGCCCCCAAATCGGATCTCGTCCTCTCTGCCATGGCCCAGCACCCACACTCTGTCTCGGTCGCGTGACCTAATCGTGATGTGATTCCAGACCCAACCGCACTGATGAAGATATACCGCACTTTCGAATCGCAACCCGTCGTCTCAGGCTGGCTGCGAGCGATACGTTTCCTGTATTCTTTTATATCAGATCGCCGTCATGCGTGCAACCTGAATCGCTCCCTCCACGGTCCACCATGGCATGGGCCGGCGTCGTCAGGATCAGGAATCAAGTGTCAGATACCGTTCGACAATCCTGGCGACTGATGGGAAACCAAACCGCGAAATGTCGATCTCTTCAGGCGACAGGAGGAACCATCGCGCTACTTCGGACTCGGCTGCTTGCGCCACCGCCGCATCCTCCACTTCGCAGACAAACCCCAGATCCATGGTCGCATACTGAATGCCCATGTACGCGTAGCGATTCGGAAACGAGCACAAGTATCGCAAATTGGTGATATCCAGTCCAAGTTCCTCCTGAACTTCACGAACCAGCGCCTCCTCGGCTGATTCCTCTGGATCAGCGAATCCTCCGGGCAGATCCCACGTCCCCTTCTGGGGCTCCTGGGCCCGCTCGATGACCAATAGCCTGCTTTGCGCATCGCGGATCAGCCCCGCCACGGCAGCCGCCGGATTCAGGTAGAATTCGAAACCGCAACTGTCGCAATAAAGTTGCTTACTCCCGATCATGCGCAGGGCTGCCGCACCACACTTGAGGCAGTACTTCAGCACCTGACCCGACTCATCCCATATATGCACGTGTCATCCTCCTGTGAGAGCATCGGATCGCAACATGCGCGTCCGGCCCACGCTCGGCGGCCGGTCGACACGGTGACCATAGCGGTCAATGGCCCCGGACGTCCATCTCCTTCTTGACAACATTTTGCTTTGCCGATGTAAATTTCCGCCTTAGCATCTCAGTGGCGAAAACCACGGCGGGTTCCAGACAGTAGATACCGAGACGCGCCGGCCGTCGAGAAGAATGTGAGATATCGTGTGTGGAACGAAAGGAGTCGAACCTATGAAACAGGATAAGCCCTTCAGTCTCTTTGTGATCGCCTTCGCTCTGTTGCTTTCCGCCGCGCCGTCGCTGAACGCGGCCGCTCAAGCGAGGACGCCACTGGAGATCGAGCAGGTCGCCCTCTTCAAGAATGGGCTGGGTTTCTTCACCGGGCAGGTCGCCTGTCCGGAGGAGCAGACCCAACTGCGGATCGTCCTGCCGGCGACCCCGGCACACGGAACGCTTTGGATCTCCTACCCCGCCGACGTCAAGATGGCCGGCGCCACGGCCAAGGAGATCGAGTCGACCCAAACCCAGGACGCCATAACGATCCCCGAACTGCTCGAGGCCAACGTCGGGCGAAATGTGAGAATTGCTATCGGCGACCGGGAGATCGCGGGGGTCATCACCTATTTTGCCCGGAACCGGCAGCCCGATTTGGTCGGACCGTACCCGTCGGCACGCAACTACGATGTCAGGATACCGCACCAGACGGCGGCCCTGATGACTATCCGGACCGACGTCGGTCTTGATGGGCGTCGATCCGCGAAGCGTCACGAACGTGACATTCACAGGCGGCAACGCCGAGCAGAAGGTCCCCCGCCCGACCAGACAAACCGAGGTCGACGTACGGCTGAATCAACCGGCGGCAGGCCGGAAACTGGCCGTGACCTTTCTCGCCAAAGGCATCACGTGGGCCCCGAGTTACCTCGTGGACATTACCGGGGAAGGCAACGGCAGGCTCTCTGCCAAAGCGCTGATCATCGACGACGCCTGCGCATTGAAGGACGTGGCCGCCCAGCTCATCACGGGCATTCCGCATCTCCAGTTCGCCGATGTTCTGAGCCCGATGGGGCTTAAGGAGAACCTGGCGAAGTTTCTCCAGTCACTGAATCGAGGCGAGACGCCACGAGGTCGCATGGCAGGGATCGTCACCCAGAATGTGGCCTACGCGGCCGCCGGGCCGGTCGCCCCGAACTATGGCACCGCCGAGGCCGGCACGGTAGCCGAAGACTTGTTTCTCTATCCAGCGGGAAAAATCGACCTCGACCGCGGCCAAGTCGCCTATGTCCCCTTGTTCACTGAATCCGTCCCTTGCGAGCACCTCTATCGATGGGATCTGCCCGACTACGTCGATGAACACGGCCGCTATGCGTATGGCCCCGACCGTGCCCCCCAAACTGAAGACGAGCAGGAGGTCTGGCACACCCTGCGGCTGACCAACACGACTTCGGTGCCCTGGACAACCGCTCCGGCCGAAACGATCAAGGCAGGCGCCATCCTCGGCCAGGACACGCTCAAGTACACCCCACCGGGTGGCACGGCAATCCTGCGCATCACCCGGGCGGTGGACGTCAAGGCCGATCAGATCGAGTTGGAGACCAGCCGCAAGCGCGAGGCCATTCGCATGTACGGCGACACCTTCGACTTGATCACCGTCCGAGGCGAGCTGTCCGTCCTCAATACCCAGAACAAGGCCATCAGACTGGAGATCACCAAGACACTCTCAGGCGAAGTCCAGTCGACGGATCCCGCAGCCAAACAGCAGAAGCTGGCCAAGGGCCTCAGCCGCATAAACGGCCTGTCCAAACTGACCTGGACGATCGACCTTCCCCCGGCGGGAGAGAAACAGCTCAGCTACGTCTACGAGGTCTACGTCCGCCGCTGAGAACTTTCGGTGGCGTCATTCCGTATCTTCCGATAGAATGAGAGGCGATTCGAGAGGACAGCTCTCCGTGACAAGTGAATATGGGGGCGAATGGCTTCGACCGGATGATGGATGGTCAAGTTGCATGCCCAGGACGCCGGTTGGCCTGGTTAATCATCCGGCACCTAAATTTTAAATGGCAACTCTCAGTTGCGCATGGCGGCCTAATTAGGCCACCCGTCCTGTCAGGCTTTGCCTGTGAGCCTGGCAAGGGCGCCAAAAAGCAGGCTTAGCCCTTTCGGACGTCCGGGCCGGCGGGGCGAAACTTTACCGGAATAGCCGATCTGAGAGCCTGTCGCTCGGCGCTCGGTGACGCGAAATTCCAATAGAACGACTACGCATGTAGACGCTTGTCTTGAAGCATCTCGGGACGGGGGTTCGAATCCCCCCGCCTCCATTGCCCCATGTTCGCTGTAACTCGTTCCCTGCTAGAAGTTTGGCGGGGACGGTACGTGCCCAGGTGGTCTTGAGAGGTATCCCATTCGCACCTGCTTTGCCCAGCAGGCGGAACCTCTGTGATTCGCCCGACGATGCTCCCGCACTTACGGCTGTAAGTGCATTTGCATGAACTCCAGGAGTACGGGCCAATCTGAGGGCCTTGGGCCGTGGCCGCCATCGTGCATGAAGTAGCCGATCGTGTGCAGGATGGGCTCTTCGGCGGGCGGCATCTTGTTCGTGCCCAAGCCCTGCTTGCCGAGCAACTCATAGACCGGCTCGGCCGCGACGGCTGCCAGGAACTCGCCGTAAGGGTCCGACCATTTGTCGGTATTGCCCGTTAGCAGGAGCACCGGACGCGGTGCGATCAGCGCGACGAGCATGTGGGCATCGACCGGAAATTCATCGACCTTGTCCGCCCACTTCCCGTAGTTGGCACAGAACTGATAGGGATAGCGCGTCGGCGCGGTCAGATGGGCGATGGTTTCACCGTAATTGCGCCGGCTCAGCGCCGCCCCGCCCTCACCCGAGCAACTGGCGATCACCATCGCAATGCGCGTGTCATGCGCGCCCGCCCACATCACGGTCTTGCCCAGCCGGGACACGCCCATGATGGCGATGCGGCCGGCGTCCACGTCTTTGTCCGTCTCGAAGTAGTCAACCGCCCGGCTCAGGCCCCACGCCCAGGCCGCGATGGAACCCCACTCGTCCGGCGCAGGTTCGGTCTGTCCCTCTTTCAGATACAGCTTCCGCACGCCGTACATGACCGCGCCGAGCGCATCCGGGTCGACGTCACTATAATTGAAGGTGGCGATGCCGAAACCCTTCTCCAACACAGGCAGCACGTTCAAGAACCCAAACCCTCTGGTGGCAGGCACTCTCTTGTTCTGCCGCCGATCCCAAAACGTACCAACCTTTACGTTGGGGTCGTTCACCGCCGTATTGTTCGCGCTGAAGCCCAGGTTCAATAGCAGTGGCACGGGCTTGCCGGCGTCGGCAGGCAGGTAGATCAGCAGGTCCATCTGGGGACCGGTCTTGTCTTTCGTGAAGTAGATCGTCACTTGCCTTCGCGTGGCTTTGCCATCGAATGCGGGCGTCGCTTTGTCGAATACATCGAAGCTCATGTCGGCCGGACGGCCCGGGCTACGACCGTACTCGTTTTCCTCGAACAACTTGACGATCTCCGGCCGGCGCTTCTCGTACCAGGTGGCGGCGTCACGTACCGGTGTACCGTCAGCGAGTTCAAGTATATCGGGTAGCGTATAGTCTCCAACCTTCGCCTCAGTGTAGTTGACGGGGATGTTCGCAACACTGTCATCGGGTGAGTCGGCAATCTGTGCGCGTGCAACACTCCAAGCAACAACAGAACCAGACAGCAAGTGGCAGTTCTCATAGGATCTGTCCTTTCAGGATATGCGTCTATTGATTGACCGTAGAGATCACCGTGATCGGGCCCAGTAAACCTGACGAAGACGGCTCGGGGTTGCGGGGGCCACCCATGCGGCCAAAGCCAAATCCAGCCAGCACCTTCTTATCGGGTGGAAGCGGTCGATCACCAATCTGACGATTCGTCCATTGGTTGGTTACCTTGATTTGCAGGTGGTTCTCTCCGGGTTCGAGCACATCAGTCACGTCAACCTGATATGGCGGCTTCCAGAGCGTTGCGAGCAACTTGTCATTAACGGACACCTCCGCGATATCGTCCACTGTTCCCAGGTCGAGCACGAGTCGGACACCCGACTGAAACCAGCTCTGCGGCGCCGTCACGGTCTTTGTATAGGTGCCTGTCCCTGAGAAGTACTTCACACCTTGATCCGCTCGAGCCGTCCAGGATTCCAGATTGGCAAGTTGAATCTTCTCCGGCGCGCCAAGATCCGGAGGGAACGTGACATCCCAAGGGCCGCCTATGGTCGTCAGCATCTTGCTTTCGTACTGCGGTAGTGTGCGCGTAGGCGACGGGAGCGATCCGGCGGAAGACAACGAACACGCTTTCACGTGGCAGCAAGTGCAATGGAACGGTCGTGCGGTCCTCTGCGATGCTGTATGAAGCCGGCTCGATTCGGCCCGTGTCCGGATGCCAGAGTTCCGCTTCCTTTCCGCCGACGCGGAAGCGAGCCTGAACATCCTGGGTCGCGTCCGTAAGACTCGCGATATAGTAGATGTCGGT
>CAVSCO010000039.1:0-51336 GCA_963726475.1 uncultured Phycisphaerae bacterium
ATATGCAGGAAGAAATGGAAGAAGAGGAAGAAGGAGAAGAGGAAGAGGACATGGGGAGGAAGAAATCCAAGAAGGGGCAGAGGAAAGAGAAGGAAAAGTGGAAGAGGAAGTGGAGGAGATACAAGAAGAAGAAGAAGAGGTCAAAGAGGCCAAAGAAGACGGAAGCTTATAAATGATTATAAATGAAGGTGACATTAATTTGAATCCTCTAACAATATCATTAAAAGTTCCTTTCACAGGGAAAACACATATGTAGATCTGTATTAAAATAAAAAATGTGTTCATTATATCTCTCATTAATATTAATAAATATCTTAATATTGATTTAATTTAATTAAGCAATTTAGTCATACATCTTGAGAAGTATTTTTATCGGAGACACTCACACCCTGGCTGATCTCAAAAGCTTGCCGTTGCGGGCCCACGCGCGTCTCGATCTGGCGAATGAAATAGCGATACGAGAAGCGCGGATCGGGTAGTGACTTTGCCTGTGGGATCTTTTCGAGGGCCGCTTTCCATTGGTTGAAGGCGGCCTCCAACTCCGGATTGTTCAAGGCGGCGTACCGCCGATAATCTGACAACGGGCTGTTCGCCGTCAGGTGCGGGAGCGTTCCATCCTCAGCAACAGTCGCTGACGAATCGCTCGACTCTGAAGACGTCTGCTGGCCATGAAGGCCGGACGTCAACGCCATCACGGCAATAGCGGTTGTTACCAAACTGGTTCGCTTCAGCGTCATAAGCTCTATTCCTCTGGATTGGGCCGGCGTAGGGCCAAGCGAATCATCAGGGTGATTTGTCACGACAACCTCGTCATCCCCCCCCGTACACGGAACCACCCGCTGACGAGATAAGGTAATTCCTTATTCATACTCATGTACTCGGGAATCCAGGGCGTGGTTCGCTTGCCACGCGACTATTTTGTCTGCCGGTTCTCTCTGTTACGCTTGTGCCGTGGACGTAAGCCCGTTCCATGGGCCCATGTCGGCCACCTTGGCTTTCTGCTCGATCGGAACTGCTGGGCGAACGCTGCCGGCCCTCGTAGAAGCAGGCCCCTCGGGGTGATGAGATAGCGAGGGGTCCGCTGTTTAGTGAACTGCCACACTCTATCTTTCGTTAGCGAGGACAAGACCTCCATGACCCCTCGTAGGCGGTCCTGCTGCCAGCTTTCAAACTCAGCGGCCGGATGCAGACCTCCTTCCCGTCTGTCAAAGGAAAGTGGGTACCTGAAGTAGATGGTCGCCATCAATGCCCATCTCATCTCCTGCGAGAGGGAGGGACTCCTCTGGTATGGTTACAGATATCCCCGGGGCCGAGAGCACGCAGGCCCCGCAGGAATCAATGACGATGGGGGAGAGGATCTGATAGAGTCACATTTGGATTCTGAGGACCAGTCCGGGGACGGAGATATCGCCTTCGTCACCTGCGGAGGTGCCGATCTTATCGATTAGTTCGCCCGGAATGACGACTTCTCTGTCTCTGACCTCTACTTCAGGTTCAATATCGATGGCTTCTTTGGCGAGCAAGTCCTGAGCCCATATGTGCTTGATCCCTTCGAGCGGTTCGGAAAACTGGAGGATCAGCGATTCGTAGCGACCGAAGACGCCGATCGGCTGGGTCGCGTCCTTGATCTGAACCACGACTTTTGCGCGGGGATGATACCACTGGTCTTCCGGCTTCACTCGGCCTTCTGTGGCGACGGCAGTTGGGCCGTTGGGATAAGTAGACGCCATGACGTATGGCGCGTCGCTTTCGACTTCAACTCTCGGCAATGGCATATTGCGAGCCATAACTGCTGGGGCACTCTGGTAGACCATCTTACCCCAGCAGGATTTGAACCAGGTGTCACTCTCGGTATGCGGATAGCGATCGATCAGATCAACTTTGGCAGCCTTGTAGGAGCCGATACCGGCGGCAAAGGCCGGAGCAATGCGTTGCCACCGGCCAAAACGCTCAATCTCATTCATGCGCTTCTGGATCATGCGCTTGCCATGAATCTGGTGGTGCAGGTCTTTGCCGTGATAGGTGCGTTCCATGTAGTTCGGGTGACGCTTGCTGGAGATCAGGCAACCGAGGCCAGCCGCGACCTGGGGATCGTCCTGCAGATTGAGGATGCCGCTGTATTTGGGATCATTCTGTGTCTGTTTAAGAATGTCATGCGTACGGCGCATGGTAGTCGTTGATACCAGAATCGGCGCCGCATCATACGTTCGGAAGGTGTCGCTGTTCTGCAGCACGGCGAGCATTGCCGCCTGTTTCGGACCACCAACATCATACACGGAAGGGTAGGCCAACAGGCTCGGCTCGTCCCACCTCGGGTTGAGCGGACCGTTGCTGCCGGTGATATACTCCAGTTGCAGCTCCGGATAGATCTTCTGCTTGATCTTGAAACTGTAGAAGTGCTGAGTGCCTCCGCCGTCGATCTTCCAGTACTTGATGCCGGCATATTTGGACCACTCGACAAAGACGCGTGCCGCATCAGCAGGGATATTCCCACGGACCCAAATCCCCAGCCCACGCCATCCCAGGCTCTTGATGTCTTCGTTGAATCGACGCAACGACTCCTGGGGACTCAGCCCAGCGTACTCGGGGAAGTCCCGTGGATCGATCTGTAGCGAGAAGAACGGCGCCGCGCCCGGCACGGTTCGCTCCTCTTTCACCTTCGTCTGCCAACCATGGTCGATCAAAAAGAAGAAGTCACTGCGCCCTCGCGGCAGATAGGTGGTGGCCCAGCCGTCCTGCCTATTGAAAACTGTGTCATAGTCCAGTTGCTCGCGGGCGTTGGGGTTGTTGATACTCTCCAGGTCTGTGATTTCGCCACCCCGCTGGATCCAGTAGTTCTGGGCATACCACGTGCACCAGTAATTCGCGGCCGTGGCCGGTTCATCCGGAACGAGATTCGGTCCGTGCGCGTGCGTCGTGGATACGGGCAAAACAACCGTCCAGGCCAAGGCAATCAGCAATCGAGACACGTTCATTCAACTTCCTCTTCCATCTGCGGCCTATGCCGGGTAGTGGGGCGAATAGAGCAGGCGTTTCTTCCGAATCTTCAGTGCTCCGTCTTCAACGAATTCCGGGCCGCGTTCGGATAGATGTTCGACCATGCGTTGCCGCCATTGCTTCAGAGCATCCTGGTAGCCTGATTCCGTCGCGAGATCGTGACACTCTCCCGGATCTTCGCCCAGGTCAAAGAGCTGTTCTCTTCCATCGTAGGCATAATAGATGTACTTCTGCTTGCCGTCCGTCAGGGCGGTCCAGTGGTCCTTGCTGTAGCACATGGAATGTTCGAGGTCGATGTAGGGACGCCAATCCTGCGTTTGTCCGCGAACGAGTCTCAGCAGGCTCTTGCCATCGAGATGGTCTGGCACCGGAACTTCGGTGGCGTCGAGGAACGTCGGCAGGACATCGCGCAATTCGACGGGCTGGGGCAGTTTGCCTCCTCGCTGCCCATCCATGCCCATACTCTTAGGCCATCGAAGGATCATAGGGATTCCGGCCGATCCTTCATAGGCGTAGGTCTTTCGCCACAGGTGGTGATCGCCAAGCATGTCGCCGTGATCGGCAAAGAAGATGATCAGCGTGTTGTCGTACTGGCCTCGCTCCTTCAGGGTCTTGATGATCCGCCCAATCTGCTCATCGATGAACGTCACCGACGCATAGTAGGCACGTCGCGATTCCTTCGCCTGGCGGATGCCAAGGTCGCCATGCCACAGACTGGGATTAGGTGGCTCCTTATGCGGGGCATACCGGTCGGCCCAATCTCCGACGTGAGGATCGGGCATGTCATCTACGTTGTACATCTCCATGAATCTTTGCGGCGGATCGTAAGGGCTGTGTGGCCTGGCGAAGGAGACTTTCAGAAGGAATGGCTCCGGCCGATCGTAGTTCTCGATGAACTCGACGGCTCGATCTCCCGTCCACGTGGTAGGATGGAGACGTTCGGGCAGGGCATAGGGCTTGGCGCGATAGTCGTTCCAACCGATGCCCGTCTCGTCCGGATTGCGGTCGGGGGCCTGCTGCTCGGAACCAGAGCCGATAATCGCTGACGAAACCGGGCGTCTCCACACGCCCCGACTCGTCCACCAACAGGCCGTGATATCCGCGCAGCTTCTTCTGGGGATACCAGTGCATCTTGCCGATGCCAAACAGGTAGTATCCGGCATCGCGGAGGGCCTGGGGCAATTCGAAAGGGTACTTTCCGGCCACGCGGCCGTATCCGAGCATCCCATGATGCCAGGGCGATAACCCGGTCAGGATACCACTGCGAGCGGGCGTACAACTGGGAGTGGACGTGTACGCGTTCGAAAACAGAACGCCGTCAGCCGCGATGGAATCCAGGTTTGGCGTCTTGATAACGGTGTTGTTCGCACAGCCGAGACAGTCGCCGCGCTGTTGATCTGTCATGAGGAAGAGGATGTTCGGCTTGGACTTGGATGATGCGCCCGCCGACGCCCGACCAGCCAGGAGTGGCACGGATGAAACGCAGGCGGCTGTTTTCAGGAATTCTCGTCGTGTTGTTCCTGGTAGACCGCGGTTATTCATGATTGCCTCCTTCGTCTCTATCTGTCGCCGAGCTATTCTGCGATTCGATCGAAGATCTGCGGTATGCCTTTGTCCATCCATGGTAACACCCCGGGCAGCTTCTTGCCACGCTTATGAAATCGCCCGAGTCAACGTCCGGAGCGTGTCAGAAACAAGACCATCGCTTTGCTCGAAGGCGTAAATGAGTGGGCTGTGCCTGTGCAGACGATCGTTCCGCTTTCTCCGACGCGGCACTGCTGGGTGTCATACCATTCGAAATGATAGGTGTCGCCTGGCTTCAAAGCTGATACTTCGAAGGCCTGTCCTGCCGGCTGATAGATGACATACTGCTCGCCTGGCTTTGTCAGGCAGAATCCCGTGGAGGCCAGATCATCACGAGGGACAGCATTGGCGAGATCTATCCGCCGGGCGTAGGCGACCGTCTGACTGATGTTGCTCCGGATCCGCTCCCAGCCGGGCCCCTCGGAATCCGGTTTCTCAAAGGGGTGGTCGTAGAGATTGAAATGGTAACCTCTGGTGAAGGCGCTCCAGACGAATCCTACATCGGTGTTCCCGGGGGAGACGTGGTCCATATCGACGATGCCTGGCTTACCGGTGTCGTTGGCCGGTGGATTTCTCCGCCCGTAGACACCTGCATTCCAACTGCCTGCGACAGCGAAGCAGTCGGCCGGGCTCGTCAGCAGGACATCACGGGCCATCATCTGCCACTGACCCGTCCGGGTTCTGCCTCCGGGCGACATCAGGACCAGGTGTTGCTTGGGCTTGCTTCGCTCGTAATCCTTGATGAACTCGATCATCCGGTATTGCCATTCAGGGGCACGAAGCTCGTTGGCGATCTCATAGAAGACATTGTCCAGGTCGTTGACCGTGTCGACGACCTTCCTGACATAGGCCCTTTGCAGTTCCAGGACTCGCTCGTTGTGCGTGTAGAAGAACTCGATGCCTTTGCCGTCGCCGTTTTCGTCCGTGTCGATTCCCTGGATGTTATTGGCTTTGTTGAAGACATTGCCATCCCACAGCGTCTGCCGGGGTTCGCCGCATGCCTCGCCTTCCAGGAAGCCATAGACCTCGAAGAGCATGATCGAGACGTAAACGCCACGTTGCTGTAGGTCTTCGCACCGGCTCCGCATCCGCTGGAAGAAATGTTCGTCGAACTGGTCCAAATCGAATTTGTTCCCACCGTCACGGGCCTTGCCTTTGCCCTCGACCCGCTTATAGGGCATCGGCCAGGCGACCGCATGGTTGATCGGTGCCATGGCTCCGCTACCCGTGCTCCAGATGATCCAGTTGCGCAGATAGTTGAAATGATGCTCGCTTAGAAAGTCCAGATAGGTGTCCCAGTCGAGTCTTCTGTTCCCGCCGTAGATGAACTCCTTGTTGAAAGAGTTGTCCTGTAAGTCGACGAAGCTCTGATGTCCGGCCAGATAGATCGCTTCCCCGGAATCATCGGTGAAATAGAGGGGGTTCTTGGGGTGCACGCGCAATGGACCGGTCGCCAAGGCAATGTGGGCCAACATCGAGACTGTCACCACAGCGACCAGATAGCTAGGAATACGGAATCGGTTTGCCATGATTTGTCCTCGGTCAGTTCTCGATGGCTATCGGCATTGGTCATCACTTGGGGACAGTGTACTCGAGAAGGCCGGAACGGGCAAACGCTACGGGACACGTGGCAAGTATCTGGCCAGCGACCTGGTGTGCATGGAACTTGTTCTGGAAGTGAAGCGGCCGACGTGCGATAATGACCTGTCGTTCGTGGACGGAAGGGAGAGCACCGATCCGGAGCCGGGTCGACAAGTGAATTGAAGCGGCCGATGATTGGCCAACCGTGTGGGATCGGACTGTGGTTCAAATCCGGAGGACAGACAGTTGAAGCAAGAATGCCTTTTTGTCCTGGTACTGTTACTGGCCGGTGTACCCTTCAGCCGGTCTGCCAGCGCCAGCGTCTACAACCTTCACCTGGCCACCGACAATACGCCCGATTACACCGACCTTCCGTCTCTGGTCGCATCCGCCACGGGCAACTGGGAAGATCCCCAGGACAAATGCATCGCCATCTGGCGCTGGGGCCGACGGGGACGGCATCAGATGAGCTGCGCCACAGAAGGCGGCCGGTACATCCTGGACCCAATTCTGCACTTCAACTCGTATGGCGCCATGAACTGCGGCATCATCTCCGCGCTGAATATTGCCTGCTGGCGACAGCTCGGCTATCGAGCTCGCTACATCCAGCTTGGTGACCACACGGTCAGCGAAGTCTCGTGGGACGATGGCACGACTTGGCATCTGTTCGATTCTTCGATGAGTATCTACTGCTACAATCACGAAGGCCAGGTCGCCAGTTGCGAGGAGATCAAGGAAGCTCACGCCTGTGCGCTGTCGGATGGCAAGAGCGAACCGGGGCACTACTACCTCTACCACTACGCGCCCGCGTGCGGCACCCATCCCGGCCCGTCCGGCTGGCGATGCGCCGCCGATCAGCCTGTGGCTTTCCACCGGACGCTCGAGGCCGGGGCCTCGTCCTATACGGACGGTTTCGATGTGAACAAGTACTGTCAATATGCTCGCTATGGGCAGCGCTATGTTCTCAATCTCCGGCCTTACGAATCGTACACACGCTATTGGACCCCCCTCAATCGCGATCGCCAGGGCACCGAATCGGATGGCGACCTTGCATACTTTCGACCCATGGCCGACGGCTCCGATCCCGACGGTCCCAATAGCAAGAACCACATCCGTGGCAATGGACGCTGGGTCTTCGAGCCCAACCTTGCCAGCCCGGAATGCCGCAAGGTCTTCTACGATGATCTCGGTGTAGCGACCCAAGGCGAAGACGGTTCCGGACTCAACCTCCATCCGGTGGACGCTGCTACGAAGACTTGGGTTGTCTTCAAGGTCTACGCCGCCAACGTGATTACATCGATGCGAATCGACGCATCGGGGCTCCGGACAACGGACGACGATTCTCTGGGGATATCCGTGTCACGCGATGCCGGCCTTCACTGGCAACCCGTCTGGCGGTCTGAAAGTACCGGGCCGCAGAAGGTGGGTCTCGTGCTGGAAGACGAAGTCGCCGGGCGAACCCAATGTTTGATCAGGATCGAGATGTGCGCAGCGCAACACCACAGCGATGTCGGCCTCGACTCCCTTCGTGTTGTCACGATCACCCAGCTCGACCGACTGACTCTGCCCAAACTGACTCTCGGCACCAACCAAGTCCTCCTTCGCGCGGACGAGCAGGTGGAAACCACGGAGCTATGGCCGGCTCTACACGATGGGGCATACCGACAGACGGCTATCGAGGAAGACAACGTCTTCAGTGACAAGCAGCCGGACGGCATGTACAAAGCGACGCTCGGTGCGGGGGCAAACGGCCGGGAATGTTCGGCTACCTGGAGACTGACGGTTCCGTCCGACATCACCTCCGCGACGTTCGGCACCATCAGTACAAACCGCTGGCCGCAGTCGTGGGTCTCTCTCAGGCGTTCATGGGACGGGAAGAGCTTCGAGGAGTTTCATCTCAACGACGACGGTGATTTCCCGTTCGACGAACAGGTCCTCCAACGCTTCGACGATGTCCCTGTGGGCACGCGACAGGCGTATTTCCGAGGCGTCTTCTTCTGCAAAAGCGGGGCGGCCACCTACGGCATGCCGGGGATTCAAGACCTGCTGCTTCGCATCTGCCACAAGCCGCGAGATGCCACGTTTCAGCCGATCCTCGTGACGTACGCCTGGACGGAGCACCGGGTTGAGGGCGACGTCCAGCGCTCGCACACGGAAGTGGTTCGATCTCTGCCTCACCGCTACACGGTCAATGTTGCCGGCCGGCGCGACCCGACGATGCGCTGGGTGCGGATGAGCCTGCAAGGCCACGGCGCCGGTGGCCAGGTCGAGCACTCCGGCTACTCGGATGGTATCGACGTCGGCCCGGAGTGGGAGCATGCTAAGGTGGTCTACAAGTGGGTTAAGAATCTTGCGCAAAGCAAGCCCTACACAACGAGTCGGGCCTCAGATCCGGCATCGGGCAATCCCGACAGCGATGGTTGCGAGCTGACCAATGGCATTATTGTGGCCCCGACGGACTACGTTCGGGACAAGACCATCCAGGCCGCCACTGCTTTCTGGGACCCGGGCGATCCGGTCACGTTCGTCGTCGACTTGCAGGAGCGAGTCCAGATTGCCGGTGTGCGAGTGAGCACCCATCAGCCCAACGCAAGCTTCTGCCACCCGGCTACGATTGAGGTAGCCATCTCCGACGATGGCCAGCAGTGGCGATCGACCGGGACGATCCAACACGACGATTTGTGGAACCCTCCAGGTGACTACGAGCCTTGGGAACACGACGACAGTCCGGCCTACGCGGGTCTGCCGGCTTGCGGCCGTCTGGCTTATTCCTTTCCGCTCGTCTTCGCGAAACCGCTTGCGGGCCGGTATGTCCGTTGGGTCTTCACGCCCCTTGAGGGCAAAGGAATGGGAATCTCGGAACTTCAGGCCTTCGACGATGTGTTTGTTTCGCCCTGGCCCTCGGAGATCCAACTGTTGGATCGAGCCCCGTGAATCAAGAAATGCGCGATCCCTCATGGGGGCCTGCGAAACGGAGTTGAGGTTTGAACGAGTCGGACGAGGATGATAAGCTGTCTTCTGTAAGCTACCAGGAAACGCAAGGAGAATCATCGTGCGAAAACAGACGAGTAGATCGACCACAGGAATGGGACGGCGTGATTTCTTGCAGGCCCTGGGATTAGGAGCGGCGTGGCTGGTGGGAGGGCGTACGTTTGCGGCGGTGCCGAAGAAGCCGAACATCCTGTTCATCTTCAGCGATCAGCAGCGGTGGGATACGGTTGGCTGCTACGGGGATCCCATATTCGAGGGACTCACTCCTAATCTGGACAAGCTGGCGGCGAACGGTGTTCGATTTGAGAATTCGTTCACCTGTCAACCCGTATGCGGGCCTGCCCGGGCTGTGCTCCAGACCGGCAAGTGGGCGACGCAACTCGGATGCTTCCGGAACGGCATCGCTCTGCCCGGGACGGAGAAGACCATCGCACACCATCTCAGCGATGCGGGCTATGAGGTGGGATACCTGGGCAAATGGCATCTGGCATCGACGCATGGCATGCCGAGCGGCAATGTAAATTATCGAGAAGTGGGGGTGCCGCCGGAACGCCGTGGCGGGTACAAGGATTACTGGCTGGCGTCGGACGTGCTGGAATTTACTTCGCACGGCTACGATGGACATATGTTCGATGAGCAGGGCAGAAGGAGAGAATTCCCGAAAGGGCGGTACCGGGTCGGACGCGCAGACGGATTGGGCGATCGAGCATCTCAAGCAACGCGAGAGCGACAAGCCGTTCTTTCTGTTCGTGTCGTATTTGGAGCCGCACCATCAGAACGACCACAACCACTTTGAAGGCCCCGAGGGTTCCAAGGAGAGGTTTGCGAAGTACAAGGTGCCGGGGGATCTGGTGGGAACGAAGGGAGACTGGCGAGAGGAAATGCCTGACTATCTCGGCTGTTGCTGGAGCCTGGATCAGAATGTGGGACGGCTGGTAAGCACGCTGGAGGAGTTGGGCATTGCCGACGAAACACTCGTGGTCTATACGTGCGATCACGCGTGCCATTTCCGTACGCGAAATGGTGAATACAAACGGGCCTGCCACGACAATGCCAGTCGGACTCCGTTGATTGTCCGTGGTCCTGGTTTCACCGGAGGCAGGGTCGTTAAGGAACTGGTCAGTCTCATCGACCTGCCACCCACGATTTTGACGGCAGGGAATGCGGACGTGCCCGATTACATGGCGGGCAGAGCCCTTCAACCGCTGGTGGCGGGCACAGCCCAGGACTGGCCTGAAGAGGTGTTCATCCAGATTAGCGAGTCGCAGGTCGGTCGCGCCATCCGGACCAGGAAATGGAAGTATTCGGTGCGGGCTCGGGGCAAGAGCGGTGGCAAGGTACCGAGCAGCGACAGATATACGGAAGACTTCTTGTACGATCTCGAAGCCGATCCCCACGAACGAAACAACCTTGTGGCTGATCCGCAATTCAAAGCAATCCGAGCCGAATTGGCCGCCATCCTGAAGCGGCGCATGGTCGAAGCGGGCGAAGTCGAACCGCAGATATTGCCATGGCAAGCATAGGAGGCGGTTGAGTCGGTCAAGTCAGGGAACGGCCTTAGCGTTTCTCGTGCGGTACTTCTAACCTGATGGAGACGTTTTCAGGGTCACCGTCACAGTCGATAGTGTACGTGGAGGGGCCGCTCAGCCGTCTTTCTGTCTCTATGAGGCGGCCATCCAAGCGGTACGCATGAACGACTTTCAGATCGGTCTCTGGGGTTTGCTCCGGCAGCAGGTGCAGGCAGGCACGGATGGTGTTCAGGCCAGTCTTAGCCGTGTACTTGACGTAGACGACTTCTGCCGGTTCTGAGAGAACGACATCCCCATCCCAGTTGTAACGCCAATGGTTCACCCAGGTAGGTACATGTGACCTGTAGACCTCCGTGAAGTCCTCGGGCCGGCCAACGGCATAGGCGATGCGGTTGTCCGTTTGTTCTGCCTGTCGGCCCTGATGCGTGCGGAAGGCTCCACCGACAGTGAACCACGATATCTTGGCTCGTGGCGGTGCGGCGAGACGAACGATTACGTCCCCCCGTATGCGGCACGTCTGGCGACTGGGGTCATAGTCGCTCGGCATCTGCAACGCGTATTTCGTCAGGTCGTTGGGGTCGGCTACGTTGGGATTGACGAGCATGGGAACAGTTCGCTGATCGTAGCGGTCGCCAGCGTCGTAGTGAAATGTCGTTTCTCCCTCTTTCAGTGCCGGCAGGCTGATTGGTGCCACCTGGACCCAAGTTCTGATGTTGAGATCTTCGATCGCGGTCGCACCAGCGCGCCCTGCTGTCCTGAGTTTCAGGAGGTAACCGTAAGTGCCACTGACGAGCGGGGTCAGATCGAGGGCTGTTTCGGTTCGTGGCTGAGCCTTGCCCACAGCCTTCCAGGAAATACCATGGTCCAAAGACACAAACAGGTCGATTGGCAGAGCCCCGTGGACGGTCACCACCGAAGCTTCCGCGTCGTCATGTGAATCATCGAGGTCGTTGATCTTCGGAACAATGATGTAGGGCGTAAAGACCTCGAAGGTGATCTCTGCTTCGCCGGCCCGAGCGATTTCCAGCCCGTCCGTACCTGGCCGCAGGTTCTTCGCGTCGTAGTAGCCGTCTTCAAAGTCGGTGTACCTATTCGTGAGTAGGGGCTGGTATTCAAAGAGTCCGTTTCCGTGGTTCCACCGGCTGAACTCGCGGTGGTTTGGCTTGGGACCTCTGGGTTTTTCCTCGATCAAATCGCGGACCCATTTTGTCTTGGCGTAGCGGGGCAGATGATGCCAGCGTCCACCTTGCGGTGCCCAGAAACGTGTGAATGATTCGCCGCTACGGAGATAGAAGTCCATGGTGTGGCCCATCTCGAACCAGCGGTAGTAGTTGTTGACAGGGCTGTCCTTATAGATGTTGAAGATCTTCGCTTTGTCGGGGTCGGTTGGAAAGAACGGCTGTAGAGTCGCCGGTGGATTGGTCCATAGGCTCTGGTTCCTCTGCGCTTCCGCGAGACTGGCTACCACACCGTCGGGGCGGACCAGGACCCCACGAACGTCAACGTCGAGATAGTGCCAGTTATCGTCATACCGGACTTCCGTCGCACAGTGGTTCCATGCCTCCAGGCCAAAAGATCGACCTGTTTCGAAGCCCACACCATGATATATCCCGTCCAGGACGGGCCCGAAGATGCCGCAGTAGGCCATGTTGTAGATATTGAGAATCTTGAGTGGGTCACGGACGGTCGCGTACTCATCGAACGAATCGGGGCCTTCGAGGATTTCATTGAAGTGGTAGAGACCCGTTTCGTAGTCGCTGAGATACCTCCAGATCGCCAGGGCCAGTTCGTTGCCGGTCTTGTCCTTCCATTCATGGAACTGCCGGAAACGTCCGAGGTCGGTTGTGTCGGCGATGTGGTTGCTGGTGAGCCGGGGACAGACGACGCGGGCGGTCGTCATGGTCGGCATCAGCAGGAGACAGACCATAGCAACATGCCATATCGCGATTCTCTGGGTACTCATTCCTTACTCCTTTTCGACGGGGCGACGACTCTGTGCCTGCCATTGTATGGGCAGAACAGCCGTGAGACAACCGGGCTTGGACGGTGTTGGACTACTTCGTGGGGGGGCTGAGATTGGGGCCCCGACTGCCCGCTGGACAAATGAATTGTACAGGCGGCTTCTGTCTGGAAGGATGAGCTGTGCTATGCTGCTGTCATGCTGCAGAGCGGCACATACATCGCGGTTTTCGAGTTGCGGGAGTGTCGCCAGATTCAGGTGGGCAAGTTCGGGTGTTTCTGGTTCAAGCCAGGCCTGTATCTCTATGCCGCCAGACTCTGACTGCGTGGATAAGGAGCCGTAATCACGTTCACCTACATGCGGGCTATTCCACGCGCATGTCGAAGTCTTCGATGCTGCCAGCGGGCTTGCGAATGAAGTCGATCCAGGCGCCGCATTCGCACTCTGCGTAGAAGTGGTGGGCGATGCGATAGTCCACTGTATCCAGCGTGTTGCACAGGTCTCTGGTTCGAAAACCGCCCAGTAGTCTGCCGCAGTCCGGACAGGGGCATTTGAAATCGACCCAATCGAATAGTCCCTGGTTTAGCTTGCTTGGGAGTTGAGGTTCCTGGGCAAAGGGCTCGAGAGTCGCCGGTCCGTCAGATCCTTCTGCTACCATCTTTCTCCATCTCCAGGATAGACCGTGTTGCCAAAAAGCGAGGTTAGGTGACTGTTCCTCCTTATCAGAATTATAGTCTACATGAAGCAGGCGGGTATGTCAAGCGCAAAGACCTCGCACGTACCCATGAGCAACATGGTGAGGCCAGTTCCCAAGGGGATATCTGGAGGTCTATGTATGAGCAGGTAGCTGGTTTGGGTGCGAGGTAGGATTCTTGAAAACCAGGTCGAATTCGGGTTCAACCGACTTCGTTATTTTCTTCCTGTCCACTCAAGGATTTGGCCGTCGGACAGAAAGGCGCTGCCGAAGCTTATCGCGGTCCACGCCATGCACAGGGACGTCTTCATCAATGGCCTGAGCGGCTGCGGTGGCAGCGGATTGGCCCAGCACCATGAATACCGGTTCCATGCGAATGGAGCCGTAGGCAATGTGAGAGGCCGAGAGGCAGACCGGCACCAGCAGGTTCGAGCACTCGTTGGCACGGGGGATTATAGATCGGTAGCTGATCCCATAGGGTGAGAAACCGCCGACTTCTACATCGCCTTCATTACGCACATGTCCATTCTCATCCACATATCGCTGGACGTTGTGGGAATCCATGCCGTAGGCAGCCAGACCGATGGGGTCGTCCGCCTTCTGTTGGCCCTGGCAATGGTGCTGGGTCATGACGCAGTCGCTGACCATTCGCCTCGCTTCGCGAACGTAGAGTTGATCCTGCCAGCCATCTCCTTCGGTGAACTCGTCCTTGCACATGCCCCACCGGGCCACCTCATTGCGAATGTGCTCAGGGACGCGAGGGCTATTGGCCAGCGTCCACATCAGCCCTTGCTGATAGAGGCGGTGGGCTGCGACAATTCGCTCACGCTCCTCGTAGCTGGCCTCGGGATACTCATAATTCTGCCCGATGAAATCGGTCGAGAACCCAGTGCGGTTGTTCGTGTCGGTCTTTCGATTGGGCATGGCGGAATTGATCCAGGGCATGCCTGACTCGCCTGCCTCAAAGTTCCGCAAGAGCAACTCGTACCATAGCGGATCGTAGCCCGCAGGCTTGCGAAACGGTATCCGGTTGTCGGGGTGATCCGTCAGACACATTCGAAAGCAGTAGGCCTGCACCCGCCGGTCACCAGCGCCCTCGGTGCCAGGTCCGTTGGGATCGATGAACGGAAGGAGACCACTGGCGGGATTGCCCTTCTCCACGTAGGGATCGACTCCGGGAACAAACTGGTGGTATTTGGCGTTGCGGGTCTGTACCCCGTTGAGCGTCTCACCATATACCGAATTTGCTTCACGGCCGACAGTATAGCTCACATTCGCCGCCGCCATCAGATCGCCTTCATACGTGGCATCAATGAACATCCTGGCACGAAACGTGCGCCCGGACTCCATACGAACCGAGAGAATTCGCCAGGGAATCGACCGGGTCATCGCCACGCCGGATCGACGGTCCAGTCGTTCACCGTAGACGACCTCGACCTGGTGATCCTTGACCCACGTTTCGAAGATTTTCAGAGCTACGCTGGGTTCGAAGGTCCACATGGCGTCTTCACCGGCCGCCGTCCGGGTCTGACCGCCATCCATGTACTCTTCGCGTCGCTGCCACGTCCACGCTGTTGGATGGCTGTAGTACTCTCGGATGGCCTGATAGAACTGGCGGGCCAGACCGCCGATGGCTGCCTTGTTGCCGATATCGGTCTGTCCCAGTCCTCCGCTGGTCAGCCCACCCAAGCGGTGAGACGGCTCAATCAGCACAACCGAGTTGCCCATTTCGCGAGCCTGGATGGCGGCGACAACTCCGGCAGAGGTTCCGCCGTAGACGACGATGTCGTACACGGTATCGGCGACTCGTCCTGGCTTTTCCCCGCTTAGAGCAGAAACAGGTGCTGGAGAGGCCGCGAAGACACTTGCGGCTGCGACTAGGACAAACAGTTTCTTCAACATGCCAGATTCCTTACCTCTTTGAATGGAGGTCCTCATTGTAGCGTGGATCGCCATGGCATGCCAGGGCCACTACCTATAACAAGGATACCCCTGATGGTTTGGCCGCAGAGTTGGAGGGAGGTTCGCCACGCGAACTGCCTGGTGTTGATTGTGCCGTGGGTGCGGTTGTGAGTATGGGAGTATCCCTGCGGCGGGCAATCCTTACGAGACTATCTCAGAAACCCATTGGGCCATGCCTTGATCCGAGCGCCGCGATAATGAATGACTGCCCCGGGCGTATGCTGTTGAAAGCCAATGCCGCCTCCGTATGGGGGCTTCAGTTTGTCCGTGGCGCAGACCTCTTCGCCATTGACGAGGACCAAGGCGTTCGGTCCATCGTTGAAGATCTGTAGCAGGAACCACTGCTCATCCTGGCTGACAACCTGTCTTGCCGGTGCGATGCCGTAGAGACTGCCGGTGGGGTTCGTGCTGTCCGCAGCATTGAAACACTGTACCTCGACAGGCTGCCCGCCGCAGTTGAAGAGCACGCCGCCATTGCCATTGACGATCGTCTTGACCCACACCTGTAATTCGAAGGGGCCTTCGAATCGCCGTTTCGTGGTCGCCTGTCCATCGGGGCCTTTGCCCGTGAGCGTGTCATCTGCAATCTGCCAGTCCGCGTCTCCGCGTGTGTCGAATCCCTCCACCCCGGGCTCCAGCAGGCTCGTCCATTGCTCTTTGTCGGGAAGCGGTCGGATCTCGATGTTTCTGAAATAGGCTCGGCAGCCGATGTTCTGGATACCGATGAAGCCTTTGCGCAGCCTGTATTTGAGGGCGTTGTTCTTTTCCATGTCGATGTCATGGATCACGGTTCCATTCAGCGTGACGCGAAGCAGGGGCCAGTTGCATTCGACCTCACAGCGATTCCATTGCCCCGAGGGAAGATTGACGAGGCTGCGAGGAGCGGCCACATCATAGATGGCTCCCGGAGAGCGACTGCCGTACTCATGCCTGTCATGCCGGAGATGAATCTTGAACCCGAGTTTGGAACCGGGGCCATCAGATGGTGCGTGAAACAGGACGCCCCCTTCGTACCACCCTTGCGTCTGGTACTCGAAACGGAGTACGAAATTCTCGTATGGCTTTTCACTGCGAAGCCAGGAGGGATAGGGCCGAGCCCCTGTCGTGTAAATGGCGCCGTCCTTTACGACGAAGGCATCCGGCGTTCCAACGGGCGTCCAGCCAGTCAGGTCCTTTCCGTTGAACAGAGGGATGAAGCTGTTTTGGGCTGAAAGGCCTGCTGCGGGCAGGCAGCAGAGAACAACAGTCAACACATGGATGGATATCTTCGTCACGAATCTCTCCTTGCCAGAGGCCGTTTCTCTCTCGGTCGCGACACCGTACGCTCCTCGCGTACTCCCAGGCAACGAATCCTGGGGTGGACAATTACTCGTACACTACATCGGGCCGAGTGATTCCGCAACCCAACTTGGCCCATAGTTCATCCTCGCGGTGCAAGGGTCTGCTCAGAATTGAACCTCTGTGGCCAATAAGACACCGACACCGTTCCGACCTCCTCAGTATCTTAGCTGGCTGGCGTGGGGCGTGACTTGATCGATGTTGGGCATGGCCTCAAACTTGACGTTTCCCATAGCCCAAGCCAGTCCGCCCAGCATGAGACCCTGGACCTGCGGATTCGTCCAGATATCGTCCCGATGCCCGAACGAGGTATAGAACACACGCCCTTTGTGGTGCATGCGCGCCACGTGGCCGGGAAGGGCGGACGCTGATAGCAGTCACCTTCCATTCCGTCATTGTCCTCGATCAGGATCACATGCAGGTCCCTGGCAAAGTTCTTCAGGGTATACCACTCCTCCTTGAGCTTCCTGGCCTGGCCAAACTGCTTGACTCCCGGGAAGTCGGGCGAGGCGATCCGTATCATCGCCTCCTGCTGAGCACCATGCACGATGAACTCGCCGCCGATCATCGCGATATAGGGGTCGACTTCTGTCTGGTTCTGGTCGCTCGGGCCCTTGGAATGGAATGAGTCGGTGGCCGCATGAAATCCAACGAACCCTTTACCTTTAGCGATGGTGCGCAGCAGCCTCTCCTTGCCTTGCGGAGACATGGGCGGATCGTTCGCTGGCTCGGCGTTGGTGAGAACGCCACTGGTGTAGAATGCGATGGCGTCGTATTGGTCAAGGTCACCGTCGAAGACGCGTCCGTCCTTGGTGCAGACGACGTCGAAACCGTGGCGTTTTCCCATCTCTGTGAGGATTCTGTCCGAGAGGCTGGGCTGACCGTCTTTCAGTTTGACGGCCTCGTGTTCGTAGCCGGCGGAGCGCGTGAAATACAGCACTTTCTGCCGCCTCCCATCGGCGGCACCAACCCAACGCAGCGGGAAAGCCGAGCCCATCAGCGCAGCAGCCGCCGGCTGCCCTGAGCAAGTCGCGACGAGCCACTGAGGACCGTTCCTTTTGATGGCAGGTTTCTCCGTCGTACTGCGCGTTCTCTTCTGGTCATGGTCTGATGAACCTCCACATATCAGCCGCTGTCGGCCGTTTGTCCTGACTTCTGTCCACGAGTTCCCGGGACTCATCCGTCTATTGTCCAAACCTTGTAGACTGTTGTCCAGAAGTTCATGGCATCGCTGTCTGAATCCTCGGGTAATGGCGGCTATCCTGAACGGTCGACCGATCTGCAAGCCTATGCTACCGTGACGCATTGGAGAAGATGCTCAGTGGTTGCGTTTCGCCCCCTTGGAGTTTCTACGATCGCCATTGCTCGCCCGTTGCATGCGGAATGCCACAGAGGTATAAGGGTAGCAGTTCGTTGTCCATGGCGGGTGCTCGCAGCTTGAAGAGGATTGAGTGCTACATCTAAAGCACAGAGGATAAGTCAGATGAGTGTGGCTGGTATTGTGTGGAGAGCATTGTCTTTGGCGGTGATGCTGGCGGTCGTTCCCGCTGCAAGGGGGGCTTGGCCGGTCATAGGGCAGACGGAGTTGGACGGGGGGCTTGGAATCGCACTGGCTTTGCAGGCCGAATCGCGGGACGATCCGACGTCCGAGGCGACCGTCTGGAGGCGATGGGATCACGCCTTGACCAGCACCCGCAGCTATGGCAATCCCTACGCTGACGTGATATTGCGGGTGACCTACACCGGACCTGCGGGCCAGACGGTCAAGGGCTACGGTTTCTGGGATGGTGGGGATACGTTCCGGATTCGTTGCGCGTTCCCGGTGCCGGGAACGCTGGCGATGGGAGACGGAGTGCTCCGACACGGTAATGCCGGGCTGCACAGACAGCGGGGGACCGTAAGGTCGTCTCCTATCCAGGCGAAAATCCACTCTATCGACACGGCTTTCTGAAGGTCAGCGAGAACCATCGCTACCTGACTTACGGCGACGGGACGCCATTCCTATGGATTGGCGATACCGTCTGGGCCGGGCCCATGCGAGCCAGCGACGAGGAATGGGACACCTATCTGGCCGATCGCGTCGCCAAACATTTCACGCTCGATTCAAGTGGCTCCGGCGTCTGCGTGGGCGGGCGTCGTCCGACCGAAACGGGAGAAAAGGCTTTCACTGACGAATCATGCTCAGAATGGAACCCTGCGTATTGGCGGTCCTTCGACCGGAAGATCGAACGCGCCAATGAAGCCGGACTCGCAGTGCTGCTGGTCGGGTCTGATGGAACCTGTCCAGCGCTATCCCGAAGCCGACCGGGCTTGCCTGTTCGCTCGCAATATCATCGCACGGCTGTTTGGCAACTTTGTCATCTTCTCGCCGAGTTTCGACAGCCAGTTCATGCCTTTGGCAAACGAGGTGGGGCGGGCAACCCGCGAGGCCACGGCGGTCCATCTGATCACCCAGCACCCCGGCACGCCCTGGAACAAGCCGACGCCGACGTTCTCAGACGAGTACTACGACGAGTCTTATCTGGATATCGCCGGCGTGCAGACCGGACACAATGGTGGCCATCTGGATTGGTGTGCTCATCACGCCATCAAGTGGGTCCTGCACCTCTACCGTCACGAGCCGCACAAGCCCGTCATCAATCTGGAGGCCATGTACGACGCCCATGGCGAAAAGGGCTGGCGGGCATTGGATGCGCGATCGCTTGGATGGCGGTGCTGGCTGTCAGGGGCGATGGGCTATACCTACGGGGCTGGCGATGTGCCACCCAAGGTTCCCCAGGGCAGCGGAGGGCTGTGGAAATGGGTGACCGATCCGGACAAGTACGATTACTGGAAGAAGGCGATCCAATGGGACAGCGCGTTCCAGATGCAGTATCTGCATGACTTCCTGGCCGCCATTGAGTGGTGGCGGTTGGAGCCCGCCCACGAGTTGATCGGCAACCAGCCTGATGATGTGACCAAGCGCATGGTGCTGGCCAAGACCGCAGCGGGCGACCTGGCCGTCGCGTATCTCCCGGACAACGACGCGATCGATATAGACCTGTCTGTCTTCCCGGCGCCTCTGAACGCTCGCTGGTTCAATCCGAGGAACGGCCGCTACGCCTCAGTAACCGAGCGCGTGGGGAATGACGGATCTCATCGCTTCAGTCCGCCAGCCAAGGGAGACTGGGTACTGCTCTTGCGACGACAGGATTGAGCAGAAGAGTCGTTGACAGACGTAATGACAGAGATTCCTTGAACTCGTGACGTTACAGGAAGAATCCGCTATATTTGGATGGACGTCGGGTTCGATCGGTGGGTGGCCCTCGACGCGGCTTGTGAGAATCCCGTTGGTGGAGTAGTCAACGATGACGACAGGAAGAGGCCTCAGGGAGGCGACGCGGTGTACCATCGCCATTTACCTCTTTGTGGGGATACTGGCTCATAGTGCATCGGGGGCGTCGGCCGCTGTGTCCGACCTTAAGCTCATCCTTCCTTCCAGTTCGATCGAGGTCCATCAACGTACGGAACTGGTGGTGGAAGGCGTACCAGCGGCAGACAATCCGTTCGATCCGGATTCCATCGCTCTCGACCTCGAAGTCACCACACCCTCGGGCAAGATGCTGCGGATACCGGGGTTCTACTGCCACCCATTTACTCGGAAACTCCAGGGGAATCACGAAGAGCTCGAACCCAAGGGAGATGGGGAGTGGCGGGTGCGATGGTTTCCGACCGAGACCGGTCGTCACACACTGGTTGCCCTTGTAACTCGTGACGGCAAGACCGTGGCGCGGGGACAAGGCATGGCCGAAGTTGCGGCCGGAAAGGGTCCCGGCGTGGTCCGCGTGGAACCCGAGGACAAACGCTATTTCTGCCTGGACGATGGAACGCCACTCTTTCTTAACGGGCTTTGTGTCTGCTGGTATGGGGGGCGAGGCACGTACGACTACGACGACTGGCTGGCAGCCTACCGCAAGGCGGGAATCAACTACATGCGCATCTGGATGTGGCCTCAGGCATTTGGGATCGAGTGGGATCGCGACGACCGCTTGCACTACCGCATGGATAACGCCTGGCGTTTAGACTACGTGCTGGCCGAGGCAGAACGATCCGGCGTCTACGTCATGCTGTGTTTCGACTATCACGGCATCTTCGAGGTCAAACCCGACTACTGGAACAGCAACAATTTCTGGCCGCGGCATCCATACAACGCGGCCAATGGTGGGCCGTGCTCTACTCAGAATGAATTCTTCACGAATGAAGACGCCAAGCGGCTCTATGAGAAACGCCTGCGGTACATCGTGGCACGCTGGTCGGCTTTCCCAAACGTGCTGGCGTGGGAGTTCTTCAACGAGATCGACAACGAATACGCCTACGTGAAGCACAACGATGTCGTCGCATGGCACGCCGAGATGGGCCGCCGTCTGCGGTCTCTCGACCCGTACGATCACCTGATCTCTTCGAGTTTTACGGGCGGCAGCGAGCGGGGGGACTTGTATGATCTGCCCGAGATGGATTTCGCCCAGTACCATTCGTACAACGAGCAGCACCCGGCCCGTATGATGGCAGAGAAGACCACACGGTTCGTCGCCAAGTATCACAAGCCATTCTTCGTCAGCGAGTACGGGACCGATTGGCGAGGCTGGAAACCCGATACGGATCCTTACTTCCGGGCACTGCATCAGGCGATCTGGAGCGGGGCTTTCACCGGTGCCGCCGGAACCGGGATGACGTGGTGGTGGGAGAGCATTCATACGGGTGATCTGTATCACCATTGGTCTTCGTTGAGCGGATTCCTGAAGGGAACGGGGATGGGACGGGGTGATTTGCAGCCTGCACATTTTGGTGATATTACCGGCTCCGTGACACCCTACGGTGTTGCGGCCCGTGACGAGGCGTTCATCTGGCTGTTGGACCAGGCCTGCGACTGGCCGGAGGGAGCCAAGGAGGAGAACCCACCGGCCGTGACGGGTGCCACCGTGACCCTCGCCGGAGTAGATGACGGCACTTGGTCTGTGAACTGGTGGGACACACTTGCAGGGAAATCTGTGGCCAACGAGGAGATACGTGCCATTGATGGCAAGGTCGTATTGGTACCACCGGCCTTCCAGGCTGATATCGCTGCGCATCTCAGGAAACGCTGACTCAGGATGGAACTCACTATTGCTTCGTAGGTACGACCCGCAGCAAACGAAGACTTCTATTGCTGTCAGAGGAGACATGCTATGGTCAAGGCAAGTAGAACAACCCCGAAACAGGACAATTCTGTCGACGGCTACTCACGTCGGGAATTCCTCAAGCGCAGTGCCATTGTTACCGGTGCGGCTCTGCCTCTGTCTGCGACCCTGGCGGTCCATGCCGCGCCGAAGAAAGTACGGATCGGTGTGGTCGGAGGCGGGTTCGGCACGAGTTTCCAGTGGCACGAGCATCCGGACTGTGTTGTCGAGGCCGTCAGCGATCTGCGACCCGAACGTCGCGAGCGATTGATGCAAGTCTACCGGTGCAGCAAGTCCTACAACTCACTTGAAGAGCTGGTCCTGGACAAGAACATCGACGCGGTGGCGGTGTTCACGGAGGGGCCGAACCATGTCAAGCACGTGACCGAAGTGATGAAGCATGGCAAGCACGCCATCTCCGCAGTCCCTGCCTCACTGGGCGGTGGGATCGAAGAGGCCGAGCGACTGCTCGATGCGGTGAAGAAGTATGGTCTTACCTACATGATGGCCGAGACGAGCTATTACCAGCAGCCGACGATTTCGGCGCGGAAATTCCAGGAGCAGGGCAAGTTCGGCACGATCACCTATTGCGAAGCCGAGTATCAGCACCCCGGGCTGGAGGTGCTCTATTTCGAGAACGGCAAACGCACCTGGCGGCACGGCTTGGCCCCGATGCACTACCCCACACACTGCACTGCCTTTCTAGCCGGTATCACCGGTGAACGACTGACCGAGGTTGTCTGTCATGGCTGGGGCGATGATGATCCGATCTGCAAGGACAACGTGTACAACAATCCCTTCTGGAACGAGTCGGCCATGTTCAAAACGGATCGCGGCCATGCCTTCCGCTGCAACGTTTGGTGGAAAGGGGCGCATCGCGGCACGGAACGGGCTCAATGGATCGGCAACAAGATGAGCTTCTACGCCGCTCATCCAAACGGGCTGGGGCCGGTAATCGTCCGTTCGGCCGAGGGACGCCGGGAGAAGGACGATGCAGGTTTCGTCCGCGATTTGCCCGAGATGGAGCGATACGAGCAGCCCGCGTGGTGGAAGACCGACATGCTGCCCGAGCCTCTGCGGCACGACAGCGGGCACTACGGTTCTCACACGTTCCTGACTCACGAGTTCATCGACGCCTTGACGCACGATCGCCGTCCCACGGTTGACATCTACGAAGCCCTTGCGTACACCGTGCCGGGAATCATCGCGCATGAGTCGGCACTTCAAGGCGGGACGTTGATGAAGGTCCCGCAGTTCGACCGTCCGGTGACTGCCTAATCGCAGTGAAGGAGCCATTATGGTCAGGAAACAGGTATTGCTGTTCTTCGCCATCACGCACGCTGCATTGTTCGCATCGACGGCTCTTTCGTCGCAAGACGCGCGAATAGCCCAGCTATCCGAAGAAGTCAGTGCGAAAGGGTGGATCGTATATGCGGCGCAGCGCGGAAAACGGGACGTGGGATCTGTTCCTGATGCGTCCCGATGGATCGCAGCGACGCAACATCACGAATTCGTCCGACTATGAGGAGGGCGGGCCGCGGTTCTCGCCCGACGGGAGACGTCTGCTGTACCGCCGCTTCACAAAAGGGACCGTCATCAACCACGACCTCTGGGGCTTTCAGGGCAACCTCATCATCGCACGCAACGATGGTTCTGAGCCACAGCAGATCGGTGGCGATCGAGAGTATCCCTGGGCTTCGTGGTCTCCGGATGGCAAACAAATCGCCTGCTTGACTCCCAAGGGGATAAAGATCGTCGATCTCGATACCAAGAAGGTTGTCCGAGAGCTGCCTCGCAAAGGCATCTATCAGCAACTGTTCTGGTCGCCTGACGGGCAGTGGTTCTGCGGCGTCGCCAACGCGCGTATCATGTGGACGGTCGTTCGCATGAATGCCCAGACGGGGCAATTGAACATCGTTCAGGAATTCCAGAGTTGCACGCCAGATTGGTTTCCCGACTCGAAGCACATCATCTATCCCTCTCGGCCTGCCGGTCAGAAGGGCTATGGGTACACCCAGCTCTGGATGAGTGACGGTGAAGGCGCCGAGGCGAAGATGATCTACGGCGAAGACGGCTATCACATCTATGGCGGGGCCCTTTCTCCCGACGCGAAGTATGTGCTGTTTACCCGCTGTAGCGAGGACGGTGGCGGAGCGGAGAAGTCGGGGGCTCCGATCTGTGTGATGCGCATGGCCGATGCGCCTGCGATTGGGGGCCCGAGTCCCGATCTTCGCAAGGTGCACCCCAACGCTAATGATGCACCGATCCTCCAGCTTGTGGACGGCTGGGAACCGTGCTGGACCTACACTGAGATAGGAGCGAAATAATGCGTCACCTCGTGAACGTTTTCTGCGGTATGTTTCTCGTCGTAGCACTGCTGAGCCTGTCGTGCGCCAAAAAGACGGACCCGGGCGTCGATCCCCAGGTGACGAGTCTGGGTAGCATCGAGGTGACCGCCGAACTGATCGAAATCCCGGGCGAGATCAGAAACGACCCGATGTACGACTATGCCCATGTAATGAAGTACAAAGTGCTCGAAGTGCATCGCGGGAACGTGGAGAAAGACGTCATCTACGTAGGCCAGTACAATCCCGCCAAGTCCAGAGATGCGGTGGCCGATGCCCGGGTCGGAGAGATTGGGGGCAATCTGAGGCAGTTCCGGGTCGGTGATATTCATCGCCTGGCGCTGGAGGTCCCCATCGACGATTACTACATGGGAGGGATCATCAACAAGTACTTCGGGCAGACGGAAGACCCGATCTACTGGGCCTTGTGGACGAACCGGGTCGTGCAATAAGCCATGGCGTTCACATCCCACATTTTCCTGTTCTACTTCCTGCCGACGCTGTTGCTCCTGTACCACGTGTTGCCGGCCCGATGGCTCACCGCCCGGAACGTTCTGTTGCTGATCGCTGGATATGCGTTCTACGCGTGGATCGGCCCTTGGCCTTGCGTGCTTCTCCTGGGCATGACGGTGTCCAATCATCTGTTGTCTCATGTTATCGCGGGCAGTCGCACGCGGAGGACTCGCGTGCTGGTAGCGGGTGGCGCCATTGCACTCGATCTGGCCGTCCTGGGCTTCTTCAAGTACGCGATCTTTCTCGAGGACAACCTCAACGGCATCCTGCTGTTGGTAGGCCACGAGGCGTTGCCTGTGTTGCGCGTCGTTCTGCCGGTGGGAATCTCGTTTTATACATTCAAGGTGATCAGCCATGTCGTAGATGTCTACAGGCGCCAATCGCCTCCGGCTCGTTCGCTGCTGGACTTCGCCTGTTACGTCTCATTCTTCCCACAGCTTCTGTCCGGACCGATCCAGCGATATGGTACGATCGACAGCAAGAGCGAGATTGTGCCGACCTTTGCGGATCAGCTTGCCGCGCGCGGGCAGAGCTGGGAGAAATTCTCACGGGGCGCGGCCCTGTTCATGCTCGGATTCGCCAAGAAGATTCTGCTGGCCGACGCGGTGGCCCAGGTGGCGAACGCGGTCTTTGGTGCTGAGGCTCCAGGTACGGTCGATGCCTGGTTTGGCGCCTTGGCGTATTCATTCCAGTTGTACTTCGATTTCTCCGCCTATTCCGAGATGGCCATCGGTCTGGGGCTGATGTTCGGGTTTGAGTGCCCCCGGAACTTCGATGGGCCTTATCGCGCGAGCAGCTTTGGCGATTTCTGGCGTCGCTGGCACATCACACTGTCGAGCTGGCTCCGAGACTATCTGTACATTCCGTTGGGCGGTAGTCGAGTCGCGCGGGGCGTACCTATGTCAACCTGATGGTGGTGTTCTTGCTGTGCGGGCTGTGGCACGGGGCCGGCTGGACCTTCATTGTCTGGGGCGCCTGGCATGGTCTCTGGCTGGTGATCGAGCGGCTGCTGGGCCGAAAGCCCTTCTACGCTGCTCTGCCCGGCACCTTGCAGGCCCTCATGACTTTCCTCCTGATCACTATCGGCTGGGTCATCTTTCGTTCGGCCGATCTGGCGGAGGCAGGGAGAATGCTAACGGTCATGTTCAGACCGCGATCAGCGCAAGGGGGCTCGGTGCTCCTAAGTGCCATAATATACACACGCGGCCACTTGATCGCCATGGCCCTGTGTGCTGTATTTGTTTTTCAATCGGTGCAAGGGTTCGATTGGGTCCGGCGACTCAACTGGGTAAAGGTCGTGACGTTGGCGGTCTTGTTCGCGCTCTCGGTTGTAACGTTGTTCGCTCAGTCCTTTCAGTCGTTCCTGTACTTTCAGTTCTAGGAGATCCTTGGTGGCCGGACGTCGCTCAGAATACATCTGCCTCAGCGCTATCTTCCTGGCGATGATCGCGATAGTTGCTCCGAGCCAGATCGTCATCGCGTGGCGTGGGGGGGATTCACCACAGATTGCCGACCTCTTCCGGCAAACGCCGACGAAGGCGAATCTGCGACGCCTCGAGAAGAACCTGGAAGACGCGTGTAGGTTCGGACAGGCCCTTCGCCCCTGGGTGCAGTGTGTCCAGTTCGCTTTACTGGAAAACGCCGGTGACAACGCTATAAGTGGACGTGACGGTTGGTTCTTCTATCGGCCGGCGGTTCGGTACCTGCTCGAGCCGTGGTCGCTGGAAGGGCGGCAGACGCAGGGGGATGTGTTCGACGCAATCATCTCATTTCGGAACGATTTGGCGGAACGTGGCATTCGGCTCCTGGTGGTGCCCGCGCCGAACAAGGCCAGTATCTATCCCGAAATGCTGGCGCGTCGAGCCCAGGGAATGACCAGCCCGGTCAATGCAGCCACCAGGACCATCATCGCGAGATTGAGAGAGGCGGGCGTTGAAGTCGTCGATCTCTTCGAAACATACGGGCAAGCAAAGCTTTCGGCGGGCAGTCCCATATATTACCTCTCTCAAGACAGCCATTGGTCGCCCGAAGGTATGAGGCTGGCGGCCGAGATGGTTGCCCGTCGGTTGCTTGAGCTCGGCTGGATCGAGAAGGGAGCAATGAGGTATGAGACGAAACCTGTCCCCGTTTCGCGATATGGTGACGTGCTGAGAATGATGCGCGTTCCGCAGGTGGAGAAGATGTTCGAGCCTCAATTGATGAACTGCACCCAGGTGGTTAACGCTGAAACGGGGGGACTCTATGAGGACGATCCGAACGCTCCGGTACTGGTTCTGGGCGATAGCTTCCTGAGAATTTTCGAACATGATGAGCCGGGCAGCGGCGGTTTCATCGCACACCTCGCATACAACCTGGGCTTTGGCTTGACGAGTATCGTCAGCGATGGGGGGGCTTCGACGCTCGTACGGCAGCAGTTGTCGCGCAAGCCCGCCCTGCTGAAAGGCAAGAAGGTGGTCGTTTGGGAATTCGTGGAGCGTGACCTCCGTTTTGGCACCGAAGGCTGGCAGCGCGTCCCACTGCCAAGGACGGTCGAAGGTTCGTCGAGTGGTGCTGAATAGCTCCGGGGGGCAATATGAGCCAATCGAGGTGGGGGAAACAGCGGGACTATAGAATCGATAGACTCGCCTCCTACCGGTGCGGCGCTGCTGGGCCGCGCCAGATGCTGCCGCCAAAAGTGGTGACGTAGATCCGGTCGTCATCAGAAGGATCGAACGTCACACGCTGGATGTTCGAGAAAGGCAGATCGTCGAAGGCTTGCCAGGTTTGGCCGTTGTCCTGGGAGAGCCAAAGACCGGCTCCGGGTGCACCCTCGGTGAGCGTCATGTAGATCCATCCGTCACGCTTTGGATGGAAGTAACCGCCGAAAGTCTGTCGGGCCTGACGCCCAATCCGCTGCCATGTCCGGCCTCCGTCTTCGGTACGGTACAGACCGCCCGACCGATCCTCCCGGCCTATGTCACACGTGCCGATGAGAATGATGTTGCTGTGGGCGGGGTGCACGGAGAAATCCTTGGGATACAGGAACACGTGCGAGGCGTTGACCTTTTCCCATGTTTCAGCACCGTCGGTAGATCGGTAAAGCCCCACGCCCTCACTGGCCAGCGGTTCGCCTCGGGCGGGTCGTTTGGCACAGATCATGGCAAAGAGCGTGCCGTCGACGTGTAGGAACACCCGTGAGACCCGCATGTTCTTCGGATGGCCCAGGCCATTCGCCTTCCGGGTCCAGGTTTTGCCATCATCGGTCGACTTGTAGACGCCTTCCGTGAAGAGACCCGCGTAGAGCGTGCGAGCACCTTGGTCGCTTCGCGGATCGAGCACGATCGAGGTCACCGGTCGCAACGGCAGCCCCTGCGCCTCGGGTTTCCAGGAGGCGCCGAAGTCGCGAGAGATGCACACGCCGCCAGGACCGTTGTGGCCGTGACGCTCGGAGATGATATTGTCGTTGGGAATGTCGTGGACGTTCGAAAACGCGCCCCACATCTTGCCCGGGATGTTCGGGTCGAAGGCGATTTCGTAGCACGTGTTGCGCCACGGGACCCAGGTGTTCTTGTCCCACCAAATCCAGGTCTTCCCAGCTGTCGAGCGACCGCGCGAACCCGATATCGGTATAGGCAATGTAGTGACGGTTGGCCTGGAAAGGATCGATGTAGTAGTTCCACGTAGTGGTCACGACGAGGCCGGTGCAGGCCCACGCGCTGCCAGGCTGTGGTTGTTGACCGGCAGCGGGGTAGGTGTCGCCGTTGAACCAGGTCATGCCACCGTTGTGGGTGATGTAGGACTGGCTCCACACCAGGATCAACCGGTTCGGGTCGCTGTTGCAGATCGCTGTGCCGAAGGGGGTGCCGCCTCCCTTGTAAGATTGTCCCGCCGAGGCGGTGACGTAGTTGGGAGCCACGTTGTATTGCTTAAATCGCGGGTCCTGGAAGAACGTGGCGCGCCACGTGTCTCCTCCATCATCGCTGCGATAGACCGTTTCATGGTGGGGCGGGTGAAAGCCCGTGCTCGTATTGGTGACGTAGACCGTTGACGGCTTGGCATCTGTGGACATGACCTGTTTGTACTGTGCGATGGGGCCGTACGACCACTGGTCGGCCTTGGTGGTATCCTTGTTGATGCCATGGCCCATAGCTAGTTCCCACGTGTGCCCCCGATCCCGCGAACGGTAGACGCCTCCGCGCAGGTGGCCATCTTCCATTTTGCTGGTCACGGTGCAGTAGAGCATCGTGACCGATGAATCCGAGGCGCCGGCAAAGCCATTAATCTCTTTCCAGGGCAGCCCGTTCGTCCGCTCGGCCCAGGTTACTCCGCCGTCATCGGAACACCAGATACCTTTGTCTGTGGCGGCAAACATGGTGTGCCCCTTGTCTGAGTGAGCGAAATGGAAGCCAATAACCTGACCTTGCGGGCCCGAACAAGCAGACCAGGAAGAGCCTGCATCGCGCGAGAGTTGGCACAGACCGCGTCGCGTACCCACCAGCATGACGTTCGGATCGGAGGCGTTTATCGCGATTTCTCCGGATAGCGAGTCCCGGAGGTTGCCGAGCGACTTGAATGTCCGGCCACGGTCCCGGCTGATCTTCAGACGTCCCTGAGAAGAGGCATAGATCACGTTGGCGTCGGACGGGTGAAAGCCCGGCCGGCACTGAGTATCGGTTCGCAACTGGGCCTGGTGAATCATCCGCCAGTTGTGGCCCCCATCCTCGGAGATATAGGCGGCGCTCATATCGCAGTTGAGCATCATCAGATTGGGGTCGGCGGGGGAGATTGCGGGAGTGAACATGCCCCCGCCACCAGACAAGCCTATGGGCTCCCAACGGTATGCCTGCGGAGCGCACCATCCGCAACAGGCCGTCGAAATCAGTACGGTCAAAACGCCAAGACACTTCGTCGATGAGATAAATGGGCGATCTTTCATAGATACCCTCGCATGATCCGCAGGTACTCGCGGCAGGTATCCCGGATGTCGGGATCACCGGGATGCCGATCCTGTTCGATAGAGGCGTAGCCGTTGAAGCCGACCTGCTTGAGAGCTGTGACAATGGCTTCCACGTCCATCACGCCTTGACCGAATGGCGGGAACATTCGCATCCGGCCGTCGATATCGCGCATATGCACGTTCATCAGATGCCGACCCACCTTGTGAATGGCAACGGGGGGATATTCCCGCTGGAGCAGGGTCCACCCCACGTCGAGGTTATAGCCCAGATCCTCGTCGCGAATGTGGTCCCACAGCCGTAAGAAGGATGCGGCATCGGGGATCAGGCAATGTGTGTGCTGCTCGATGGAGAACTTCAGGCCGTGAGCTTTCGCCCTGGCCAGACACGCCCTGGTGGTCTCAACATAGGCGTCCCACACTCGATCCCAGTCGAATCCAGCAGCAATGTCGATGTGGTACTTTTGGCCCGGTTTGGGATTGGCGATCTCATAGTAGCGGGGCAGGTATGAAGTCGGGCCGCTCAGTTCGCGAGCCCATGGCGCGACGATGTTGACAATCGGCGCCCCCAGTTTCTTCCCGATACGGCAGCCCGCTTCGAAGTAATCGAGAGCCTGTTCGCGGGCTGCGCGGTCTGTGCTCGACAGGTCCTCCACCACCGGCTGGAACATGACAAACTGGGAAACCTGCAACTTATTCCGTTGCAGCTTGCCATTGAGCCGATCGATGCGGGTGTCTGTCCAGAAATCCTGGAGATCTCTGCGTGCGTTGACGATCAGCTCGACGCCGTCGAACCCCAGCTCTGCGATGGTGTCGATCGCCGGCTCGGGGTCAGCCTCAGGGGTCAGGTTGTGGAAACACCAGCTCAGGCAGCCTACTTTGGGCTCGCCTGGAGATTGCGGGGCGGCCAAGGCTGGAGCGGTGGCCAGTGGCAGGCCCGAGGCCGTAACGGCGGCCGCCTGGAGGAACTGACGACGGTTCAAAGCGGAACGAGGCTTCATAAGTCTACTCCTTCGTGTGCTCTACCAGAAGACAATGTAGATGGCGATGTAAGCCGCCGCCACCAGGCCCCACCAGAGGAGGAGGTTCTTGTACCATGAATGGCAGGCAAGCTTTTCCTCCGCAGGTAGACGGAGCATGTTTGGCTTCCAGGTCCATTGATTTGCCTTCTCCGCCGCCGGGGCAGGTCGAAGATAGCTCATCACGATGTGGAAAACAACAACAGGGATCAGAAGAACGCCCGCCAGGACGAACGAGTTGACATCGATGTGCAGGGCCTTCAGAACGGCTGGCAGCAAGGTCATGGGAATGCACAGCAGCAGGGTAGCCGTAGCGGAGAAGTTATTCGAACGAGGCCAGAGCAACGCCGAGACGAACACCACCACGATAGGCACGGCCATGAAGAACCAACACTCCTGGAAATAACCGAATAGCGTTTCCCACCGCCCGACGACCGGAGTCCAGCAGACACCAACCAGAAGAACTGCCGCAGCGGTATAGCGGCCCACGCGAATCATCTCACGCTCGGTGGCGGCCGGCTTCCACAGACGCTGGTAGAAGTCGATGGTCAGGACGGTCGAACAGGAGTTGACCAGCGAATCGATGGTGGACATGATGGCACCGATCAAGCCCGCGAAGACCAGCCCCCGAATGCCATAGCCCAGGGGACCGATCAAGTGACTGACGACGCGAGGATAAGCCTGGTCGGGATTTTCGAGGTTTGGGAACAGCCGGTAGGCGATGACACCTGGGAAGCAGACGGCCAGGGTCAGGAAGATCCCCAGGAAGCCCGCAAAGATGACGCCGGCACGCGCATCCCATTCGCTCTTGGCGCCGAGGACGCGCTGGTTGATGTACTGATTCGTGGCGTAGTACCAGAGATGGGTCGAGACGGTCAGCACGAGTATGCCCGTCCAGGGCAGTTCGGGATGGCTGGCCGAGAGGATCAGATGGGCGCGGTCGCCTGTGCCCCGCATTGCTTCCCAGCCCCCGACTTCGTGCAGGCCGAGGAAGAAAACGAGCAAGCCGCTGCCCAGCAGCAAGGTAGCCTGGAGTACGTCGGTCCAGACGACCGAAGCCAGTCCGCCCGCGACGGTGTACGCCCCCGCGACAACTGCCAGCACGATCACGGCAAGCCAGAGGTTCACGCCGAAGATGGTGTGCAGGGCCAGGCCACCGGCATACAGAACGCCGGCCAGATTGATGAAGACATAGGACAGGAGGGTAATGACAGCGAAGGTGAATCGGCTGGACGGGCCGAACCGGTGTTCCAGCCATTCAGGCATCGTGCTGATCCGTTTGCGCAGGTAGAACGGCACGAAGAAGAGGATCATCACCGTCATCGCCGGGAAGACGCTCCACTCCCAGTTCGCCACCGCGATGCCGTAACGGTACGCAAACCCGACCTCGCCGATGAATTGCTCGGTCGAGACGCTCGAAGCGATCAGTGACGTGCCGATAGCGAACCAAGGCAACCTGTTGCCGGCCAGGAAGTACTGACGAGCGGATTTCTTCTCTTTGCGGGCGATCCAGAAGCCGATGAGAACGACGAGCCCCATGTAGAGAAAGAAGACCGCATAATCGAGAAGGCTCAATGCCACAGCCGGGCTCCTTGCTGAAAGCGCAAAAGCTAATCTACATTCCTGTCGGCAACCGCATCTCGGATGGCCCGGACCATATCTGTTTCCTGCTGCTCCGTCAACCGAGACGGAATGGCGATGATGACCGAGCGATCAAAGAGATCGTCGCTGATGGGACACGCTCCCTTGGCATACGCCAGAGTACGACCAGCATTTTGAGGTAGCGACCAGGGATTGCCCGCTGGCGAGAGTGGGACCATCTCGACGAGTGAACGGATGTTGTGATAGATGTGCAGGCCGTAGTTGGAGAGATAGAAGACGTTCTCGATGCCATTGGCCGTCAGGTGTTGCGCCGTGTGAACTGCCTCCGATTCTCTATCAAACGTCAGGATGAGAAATGGCCCGGTGTCGCCTTCAGGATCATTGAGCCTGCGAAACGAGACACCTTCCATATCTCCCAGCGCACTCTTGATACGCTGCTTCGAACCCTTCATGTGGGCGACGACTTGGGGCAGTTTGCGGAGTTGCACGTTGGCCACCGCGCCGGCCAGCTCTCCCATCCGTCGACCCTGTCCCCACAGGTAGACGTTGCCGGTTTCGTCGGGCAAGCCTTGCTTCCAGGGGATGCCGAGGTCATGAGCGGCCACAAGGCGGGTGTAAAGTTGTTCGTCGTCCGTGACCAGGATTCCACCTTCCCCGGCCGTGCAATTCTTGTTGATCTGGAGGCTGAAGATGCCCACTTTGCCGAACGTGCCGACCTTCTGACCTCGGAAAGAGCCACCGTTGCATTGCGCAGTCTTCGAGCACGGGGATGTTGTGCTTGTTCGCAACGCGCATGATGCCATCCATGTCACAGGGCGTGCCCGCCATATGAATCACGGCGATAAGCTTTGTACGTTCGGTGATCTTCCGCTCCAGGTCCGCCGGGTCCATGTTGAAACTGTCGTCGATCTCGCACAAGACCGGGATGGCATTGTTCTGAACTACGGCTGTTGCCGTGGCTACCCAGAGAAAGGCTGGAACGATGACTTCGGCCCCTGGACCGATGCCCATCGCGGACATGGCCGTACACAGGGCGCCCGTGCCGCTGTTGACGGCCAGAGCGTGATGCACTCCGTAAAAATCGCACGCGTATTGCTCCAATTGGCTCACGTACGTGGGAGGCTGGAGGCCATAGTAGCGAAACAAGGCGCCCTTGCGCAGGACGTCGATGACGGCTTCTTCTTCCTGTTGGTCCAGCCAGTTGATACCTGGGAATCCGCTTGGCCAATCGTTCTGCACGAGCAGCTCCTCAGTATAAGGGGTGTTCTTTGTCGTTCGTCTTGCCCCATCGCGAAGGGTTTCCTGTCGACGCGAGTGGAAGCTAGAGCTTTCCCAACAGTTGATACAGGCCGATGATGGCGGTGTCCACCATGCGTTCGCCTGTTCCGGTTTCGGCCAGGAGCCCCACGACGCGCCGTAGCCGCCTTCAGCGGCGGCCTCTATCGTGGGGAAGTACGAGTACATCCCGTTGCAGTAACCCACGAAAAAGGTGTTCGCTACCGGGGATTTCTCTCGGAGGTCGACCTGGAAATCGTCGAAGAACTCACCCGGGAAGCCCGCCCAGGCGATCGCGTCACCCAGCGTCAGCAGCGAGACGTTCGCCTGCAGTTTCTGATCGGATTCGAGGAAACGTTGCCGTCCTTCGTCGCTGAAGAAGCCGTTGAGCAGATCTTTCATACGTTCGTCGCTGGCGGGATGCCGCAAACCAAATGAGACGGTCTTCTCTTCATAGCGAATTGCCCAGTCGTCTTGCTCGACAGGCTTGGCTCTATCGACTGCCTTGACAACCTCATGCGCCACTTTCTCGCTCTCGCTGACGAGCGTCTCATAGGCCGTGGCGTCCTCCTGTAGGTATCCCGCCAGATAGGGATTGACGTCGCCGCAGGCGCCTTGGAGAAAGACGCATTCGCCTCCGATTGCTTTGTCTACGTAGGAGCAGACCGCCCCGGGGATTTCGGCCGAGACACGATTGTTCTTGTTGCCCGATATGACCGGGTGGCAGGCGTAATGAACCAGCGTCGCGATTGGTTTGTCATCTGGATTCTGGATGTGAAGAACGCTGATGCGCTGGTCGACCGGTTTGGTGGGCTTGCGTTCATGGTTTTGCCAGAGCATCGTGACCTGCCCATCCGCACCGACAACGCGCCGGTCGTAGGTGATGTCGACACTGCCGGCCCCAAGCTTGAAATGAGCGATTTGCATGTTCCCCAAAGCTTGGTCCACAGTCTGGTAGATTCTCTCTGCGATCACCTCGTTCCAGGCAATGGGCTGATCGTGCGTGCCCAGTTGTGGAGCGGCATGAGAATGTGTCGCGGCGAGCAATACGTGATCGATATTGTATTTCTCTGCAAGATGAGCGCTGATCCTGTCGGGCCAGTCTCCCTGGGGGATCGTGCCGGAATCCAGGGAAATGATGGCCGCTTTGGTCGCCCCATCGTCGAACACCACGGACCGGCAGAACAGCGGATCAAAGATCCCCACAAACGGTGCGGTCCGTGACGAATAGCCGTACAGTCGCATGGGCTCACTCGGTGTGATCTCAACCTTGCCGACCCCGACCTTAAGCAGGGGACTTGCCCAGGCCGCCAGATTTAAGACAAACACCGCGAGCGGAATCAAACAGAGCGTCTTCTTCACCTGATTGCTCATGAGATCACTCCTCGGAATCAGAATGGGCGGGTGATATGGAAACTGCCTTGCAGGACAATGTCGTCGCTGCTCTGGCCGATGAGCACCTTGAACTCGCCCGGTTCCACCACGCGCTCGAGATGGCGGTTGATCAGCGACAACTCTTGGGGGCCCAACTCAAAATGCACGTCGGTGGCTGCTCCAGGCTCGAGCCAGACTTTGCGGAAACCCCGCAATTCCTTAACGGGCGTCGAAACCGTGGCGATCGGATCGTTGAGATAGAGCTGCACGACGTCGGCACCGGCCCGTTTACCCGTGTTTGTCACGGTGACGCGAACGTGAACCTTGCCGCCCGGGCCCGTTTGCGTCGGACTGATTTGCAGGTTGCTGTACTCGAAGCTGGTATAGCTCAGTCCGTGGCCGAACCAATAAAGTGGCGTCGGGGCCATGTCCACATAAGGCTTGCCCCAGGCATTTTCCAGCCAATACTTCTTGGAAGGAGGGTAACTGTAATAGACCGGCAACTGTCCGGCGTGTCGGGGAATGGTGATAGATAAATGTCCGCTCGGGTTATAGTCACCGAACAGGACATCGGCCACCGCTGCACCTCCTTTTTCGCCTGGGCACCATGCCTCTACGATCGCGGGCACATGTCCGGCGATCCAGCGCGTTGCCAGGGGCCGTCCGTTGACGAGGACTACTACTGTGGGGGTACCGGTGCTGTGGACCGCTTGAACCAGTTCCTGCTGCAATCCGGTTAGTTCCAGGGTCGCTGCGTCGTAACCTTCCCCCACGGTGCCTTTCTTGCCCGGCGTGTCGCCATTCGTTCTCGCCCACGACCACGATTGCTACCTCGGATTGGGCGGCGGCCTGCCTTGCCTGCTCGATCTCGTTCCGATCCTCGCCCACGACATCGCATCCCTGAACGTAACGGACGGTCGTGCCGGGGCCCACCTTTGACCGTACCCCTTCCAGAATAGTCACGATATCCTGAGTCACCTTGATCGAGGTGTAGTCGCCCAGCAGGTTCTTGTCGTGGTCGGCGTTTGGACCGATGACGGCAATCGATCGAACCTCCTTGCTCAAGGGAAGTAGTTGATTCTCATTTTTGAGCAGGACAATACCTTCTCTGGCGGCCTGATAGGCGACCTCCTGGTGTTCCCGCGCATGGACAATTCTCTCGGCCCGCTCCGGATCGACAAAGGGACGCTCGAACAGGCCCAATCGGAATTTCTGTCTCAGTATTCGCCGTACGGCGCGATCGACGAGGTCTTGCGAGACCCATCCTCTTTCGACACTGTCCTTGAGAGGCCCCTGGTAGGCGGCTTCATAGGAGATGCCCACATCGACACCTGCCTGGAGCCGCCAGGACGCCGGCTTGTTGCTGATTCTCCGCCAGGCCTTCATACACCAGGGTGCTCAAACCACCGCCCTCGCAGAGAACTAGGCCTTCAAAGCCAAATTCGTGCCGCAGGATGTCGGTGAGAATATACGATGAACCATGCGTGGCGATACCGTCGATGGCGGGATACGTGGCCATGACTCCCAGGGCGCCGCCTCCCTTGATCGCCGTTTCCCACGAAGGCAGGAACACGCTACGCAGCGTCCATTCGGAAATCTCCATGGCCCCGCGCTCCAGACCGCTGACCGGCTGGCTCTGCCCGGGGTAATGACAGAACCCGGCGACACATTTGTCCGGTGCGGCCGGGTCGTGTCCCTGGATTGCCTTGACGATTCTCTCCGCGATCCGCGAGATCAGGTAGGGATCTTCACTGTAAGCCTCCTGGTTTCTGCCCAGCCGGGGATCGCGGATGGGTTCGATGACCAGGGTGAACAGTTGGTGAATCCCAACCGCCCGGGCCTCCCGTGCCGCGATCTCGTAGATTCTCTCGACCAGATCGGGATTCCACGAACTGCCGATCGCCAACCCTTCCGGAAAGATTGTGGCGTCAGCACACATCATGCCATGGGTGCCTTCTTCCGTTTGCAGTAGGGGAATCTTCAAGCGGGTCTTCTCAGTGGCGACTTCCTGGAGCGTGTTGAAGAACGCCACCTGCTCGCTGGTGCCTCCGTCCAAAACGTGATTAGCCATCGTGAAGAAGCCACCACCCGGGCCCATATCTTCCTGCACTGTCCCCAGAGTGAACCTCCGGGCGAACTCGCGGGCCTCCTCATGATTGTTCCCGAAGACACGTACGTAAGAACAGGGCATATTCATCTGCCCGATCTTCTCTTCGAGCGTCATCCGTCCCAAGAGATCGTCCACGCGCTGCCGGATCGGCCGGGTCGGATCGAGGTAGGCCGGCGTCTGCGCTTGCGAAAATGCGACCGCGCACCAGATTGACAAAAAGGCGAGCATTGTCTTTGAGATAGATGCCATCGCAGTGGTCCCTTCCAAGCGGTCTCGTATTCTCCCTTTGATCCCGAATCGGGCTCCTGGCCAGTGACTACAGGATGCCTTCGCTGACGGTGGGACAATCACCTCTTCCCGGGACGCCCCCGGCAGACGGCCAATGACGATATGGTACGAGCCAACCGCTCCTCTGCACAAGGGCTTTCTGGGGGAGTGGCCCATGTGATGCTCGGTGGCGAGCGTTCCGTTACCGAGCGAGCGAGGCTATTGACAGCCCGTTCCATCGAACGTACCCTCATCGTGCTGATGAACCGTAGTGGCCACGCTGCTCTGATGCGAGGAGTCACCGCCATATGAGACACCTGACACTTGTTTGCCTCGTCGCCGTCCAGACTCTTATTTTCACTTCCGCTCGGGCTGACGCGGATGATGACGTCGTTCAGGGGTCGGTTCAGGCGGTCATGTACATAGTCGATCAGGCCGCCCCGGAGGCGGCGGACACCAACCCGGGGACTGAGGAGAAACCGTTTCGGACCGTGCAGCACGCCGCCGATGTAGCCAGGCCGGGCGATACGATTTACGTCATGGCGGGTAGATATGACGAACGGGTGGAGGTGAAAACCAGCGGGGTGGCGGGTAAGCCAATTGTCTTTGTAGCCAGGCCGACACACTTGGCGCTCGTGAGTGGCTTCGATCTGGAGGGAAGCTACATCCGGGTGGAAGGCTTCGAGATCACAGCCGACAAACCTGCCACGGCCGTCCAACTGCGCGCCGGGCACTGTGAGGTTGTCGACAACTATATCCACGATATGATGGTGGGTGTCAGTGGTACGGTCGGTAAACCAAGTCTTGATGGCAACACGCGCGATTACTCCGCCGTGACGCAGAACCGCATCGCCTATAACAAGGTCTATCGCTGTGAGTACGGTTTCATGTTGGGGGGAGAGAACTGGCTGGTGGAGAGCAACGAAGTGAGCCGGCTCTTCATGTACGCTGGGGCCAATCGGCATGACGACTGCGATTACACCCGGTTCTTCGGCAAAGGGTGTGTCCAACGGTACAACTACTATCACGGCAGCAAGCGAGACGAGATCAAGACCGCCCACGTCGATTGCCTCCAGACCTTCACAAACAATGGTGAGATCGCGATGGATCTGCTCTTCGAGTACAACACCTGCTTCGATTTCCACCAGATGTGCATGGTCGAGAGCGCCCCGCATATCGGCAGCGTGCGAGACTGGACCTTCCGGCACAACATCATCTCCGCCAATGCCCCAACGATGCGGGGTGGCTGGGGCCCGGACATCATCCAGACACTCAACGTGACAATCGAGAACTGTACCATCTCGACGGTGAGTTGGGCGGCTATCGGCTTACGGGGCCAGGAGTCGACAGGCGGGCTGATTCGCAACAATATCCTCTGCGATGCGGAGCGAGCCGTCGACGACCGCATGGATTTCACTCCCGCCAACCCGGTCGTGGAGTACAACCTGACGTTCAAGACCGCGCCATTGACCGGCGAGACGAACATTAATGGCAAGGACCCTCTCTTCGTGAACCCTCGAGAGCGGGATTTTCGTCTGCGCGAGGCCAGTCCAGCCATTGGCGCAGGCAAAGATGGCGTCACGGTCGGGCGCTGGAGTATCCCAATGTGTACTACGTCGATCCTCGTCATCCGGCCGCCTGCGACGAACCGGCGTGGGGCTATCCGGGCGTTCCACTGGCGACATTGGCCCAAGCATGTGCTGTTGCTCGCTCAGGCGAGACGGTCGTGCTGCGAGGCGGAGTATATCGTGAGGTGTTGGCGCCGCAGAATGACGGCGTGACGGTACGAGCGATGACGGGCGAAATAGTGACAATCAGCGGGGCGGATCTGATCGAAGGTTGGCAGCGCGCGGACGATGGTGCCTGGTCGGCGCCGTTGGCTGCCAGACCTCGGAAGCTGCTGCGTGACGGTCGCCCATGGAGCGAGTTCACGTTCGACGAGGCGGCCAAACGAATTGCACTGACGTCCAGCGGAGACCCTCGACTGCATGTTTTTGAAACGGTTGTGCGCGAGCGGAGCATCAATCTCGACGGCAGGAAGGACGTCAAGATTGAGGGCATCGCGGTCGCTGACACACTGAGTTCGGGCGAGGTGAATCCTTGAACTGCTGAGCAAGAAGCTCCTTGCCGGGGGATTGCTGGCAGGTAGAATCATCGCAGCAGCCAAGCGACGTTGTCACCACGGATTGATCTGAGAAAGGTAGGACGAGAATGGGAAACAGGGATATGAGACGGGCGAAACATGGTCTCTTCGTCGCAACCGCAGCGGTTTTGCTGCTCGTGGGCGTGTCCTGCCGGACGGCCGACTATTCCAGCACTGAGCTCGTGGGCCAGGCTGGTCTCAGGCGATATGTTACGCCAGTTCACCAGGTCCTTACCCCCGCCGGTATCCAGGTCGACTTGCCTGGTATGCGGCCGCAGGCGGTGGCATTGAGCCCGGACGGTCGCTTACTCGCCACCTCAGGCAAGACGCAAGAACTGATCCTGATCGATCCGCAAAGCGGAGAGATCAAACAACGTGTCGCCTTACCTTCCAGCGAAGCCCTGGATCCCAACGAGGTCTCCTCTCACCTGCTCAAGCCGGACAAGTCGGGTCAGCTCAGCTACACCGGGTTGATCTTCAGCCCGGATGGATCGCGCATCTATCTGTCGAACGTGGATGGCGACGTAAAGGTCTTCCAGGTCGATTCGGACGGGCAAGTCTCCGGCCTGCCTCCCATCGCTTTGCCGGCGGCCAATGCGCCCTGGCGCAAGGAAGCGATCCCGGCCGGGCTGGCGATTTCCCGCGATGGGCGACGCTTATACGTGGTCTTGAACCTTTCCAACCGCCTGGCCGAGATCGATACGGCTACCGGAGTGGTGCTCCGGATGTGGCCGGTGGGTTTCGCACCGTATGATGTGGTCCTGGTTGGTGACAAGGCCTACGTCAGCAATTGGGGCGGTCGTATTCCCGACGACGACAGCCTCACTGGGCCGGCGGGGAAGGGAACGCGGGTCCGAGTCGATCCCGTGCGCCATATCGCCAGTGAGGGCTCCGTCTCCGTGGTTCATCTCACCAAAGAGACGCCTGCGAACGAGATCATGACGGGTCTGCACGCTTCGGGGCTGACGCGGTCGCCCAATGGCCGCTATGTCGTGGTGGCCAACGCGGGAAGCGATACGCTCAGCGTGATCGATACGCGTACAGACGACGTGGTGGAGACCATCTGGGCCAAACCCAGTCCCGCCGACTTGTTCGGAGCCAGCCCGAACGCTTTGGCGTTCGATCCGTCGGGAAAAACCCTTTATGTCGCTAACGGCACGCAGAATGCTATCGCCGTGTTCCGTTTCCGCGTCGGTGAGTCGAAGCTCCAGGGGCTGATTCCCGTGGGATGGTTTCCCGGCGCAATTGCCTATGATAAGACGCGTCGTCGGCTGATTGTAGCCAACATCAAGGGCGTCGGATTGACGCAGGGTCTCTCCGAGTCACGTGCCAACGTCTCCAACAGCCGTCAGTATCGCGGGACGCTGTCACTGGTACCCGTTCCCAAAGGCCGAGAACTGTCCGGCACTGACGGGCCAGGTGCTGGACAACTATCGGTATCCGCTGTTGAAGGAGGCCTCTCGGCGGGCCCGCGCGAATGAGCCACCCCGTCCGGTCCCGGAGCGCGTGGGGGAGCCATCGGTTTTCGAGCACGTCGTCTACATCATCAAAGAAAACCGAACTTACGACCAGGTGCTCGGTGACATCCCCGAAGGCAACGGCGATCCTTCGCTGTGCATCTTCGGAGACGAGATTACCCCCAACCAGCACAAGATGGTACGCGAGTTCGTGCTTTTGGATAACACCTATTGTTCGGGCATTCTCAGTGCCGACGGCCATCAATGGTCGGACTCGGCCTTTGCCACCGACTACATGGAAAAGTCCTTTGCCGGATTTCCCCGCAGCTATCCCGACGGCATGGAGGACAGTGACGTAGACGCCCTGGCCTATGCGCCGTCGGGTTTCATCTGGGACAATGCGATTGCCGAAGGCAAGACACTGCGCGACTATGGCGAATTTGCCATCACGGAGACGTCCTGGGTTGATCCCGACAAGAAGGGCAGCCCCGCGTTTCTGGACTATTACCGCGATTTCGTCGATCAGACCGGCTTGATCAACATCAGCAGTCGGCCCGCCATTGAATCGCTGCGGCCCTATCTGAACATGCAGACGGTGGGCTGGGACATGGACATTCCCGATGTCTTCCGGGCGGCCCAGTTTATCAAGGAGTTGCGCGAATACGAACGCACGGGCACGCTGCCCCATTTGATCATCATCTGTCTGCCCAACGACCACACGTCGGGCACGCGGTACGGCGCACCGACACCGGCCGCCCAGGTGGCGGATAACGATCTCGCCTTCGGACAGATCGTCGAGGCGATCAGCCACAGTCGATTCTGGGCCAAGACTTGCATCATCGCGGTCGAAGACGATCCGCAGGCCGGTTGGGACCATGTCAGTGGCTATCGCACGACGGCTTACGTCATAAGCCCCTACACTAAGCGACACGCCGTGGTCAGCACTCAGTACAATCAGACGAGCATCCTCCGCACGATGGAACTGATGCTGGGATTGCCACCGATGAATCAGTTCGACGCGACGGCTACTCCGATGAGCGATTGTTTCAAGGCCGAGCCCGACTTCACGCCGTTCGCAGCGGTGCCGACGAACGTGCCTCTGGATCAGATGAATCCGAAGCCCAGAGCAATATCAAACCCCACCCTGCGCAAGGACGCGATTGCTTCGGCGCGGCTTCCGTTGGAAGAGGTGGATCGGTGTCCCGAGGACGTCTTGAACCGCATTCTCTGGCACGCCATGAAAGGCCCGCACGAACCTTATCCGCAATGGGCCGTGATGGCCGATATTGAAGAGGATGAACGCGAGTTCGACTGAGACGACCGCGCAACCCGCATCGCGTCATCAATGCGCGTTCACGGTTGCGAACTGCCCCCCATCGGCATTGGCTTGACGAATGGGATGCTATCTCGTACTCATCTATATGGTTGTTCCGACCGTGGGTGCTAGATCGACCCCGAGGATCTTCATTTTTCTGACGCCATTTGGGAATGGGCAGTCAGTTCCCTTAGATGGAATTGTCTGGGAGTAGAGCAATGGACGTATTGCAGCCTCTGTGGAAGACCGGGCGTTGGCTATTGATTATCGGGGTGTTGAGCCTCCATTGCGTCTCGAGCCGGGCCGAAACACAGGTTCTGACCTTGCTGGATGGAGAGAGTTTCTGGGGCGGCTGCGTGACCGACGGCCGGGCCATGCCCTTCGGGAAGACCACCTTCGAACGTGATCTCTATGGCAATACGGGTGGCAATCAGGCCCAACCCCTGTTGATTTCCGACCGGGGACGATACGTGTGGTGTGAGGAACCCTTCCGATTCTCCTTTGACGGCAAGCAACTGAAGCTGGAATCTCGAGAGGGCAAGTTCGAGATGGGCCGGCACGGAGATTCTTTCGCGAAGCCTTCCAATACGTCAGTCGCACCTACTTCCCCAGCACGGGGAACTCCCGGATGAATTGCTCTTTATCAAGCCGCAGTACAACACCTGGATCGAGTTGATCTACGATCAACGTGAGGACCGCATCCGCAAGTACGCCCATGATATCCTGGCCAACGGTTTCCCGGCCGGCGTGTTGATGATCGACGATAACTGGCAGGAAGACTACGGCGTATGGGACGTTCCATCCGGGGCGTTTCACGAGACCCCAAGGGCATGATGGCTGCCCTGCACGGTCAGGGCTTTCGAGGTCATGCTCTGGATCTGCCCCTATTTCAGCCCGGATTGCGAGACGTTCCGGCTGCTGAATCGAAAGGGCTACTTTCTCAAGGACAAGCGGGGTGGCACCTACATTCGCCACTGGTGGAATGGCTACAGTGCCTCGCTCGATCTGACCGAATCCAGAGGCGGTGAAGTACTTCCAGGGGAGACTCGCGTATTTGATGGACGAGTACGGCGTAGACGGGTTCAAGCTCGACGCGGGCGATGCCGGCCACTATGACGATGCCAACATTGAGGCCCACGAGGACATCAGCCCCAATGCTTTCTCCGAACGTTGGGCCGCGATTGGGGCTGCCCTTCAAGCTCAACGAGTACCGGGCCTGCTGGAAATTGGCCGGCCAACCGCTGGCGCAGCGTTTGCGGGACAAGGGGCATAACTGGAAGGATCTGCAGCAGCTGATTCCTGATGCCCTGGCTCTGGGGTTGATGGGCTATGCGTATACCTGCCCGGACATGATCGGTGGCGGCGAGTATTCCTACTTCTACGACAATCCGGACAAGCCCCTGGACCAGGAACTGATCGTGCGGTCGGCGCAGTGTTCGGCCCTGATGCCCATGATGCAGTTCTCCGTGGCCCCTTGGCGTGTGCTGAGTAGGGAGAACATGACGCTTTGTCGCGACATGGCGTTGCTGCACGAGAAAATGGGGCCCGAGATCCTGGCGATCGCCAAGGCCTCGGCCCAGTCGGGTGAGCCCATGGTGCGTCACCTCGAGTATATGTATCCCCATCAGGGTTACGCCCGGATCAAGGACCAGTTCATGCTGGGTGACAGCATCCTGGTGGCACCGGTGTTGGATAAGGGCGGTCGGAGTCGTACGGTCGTCTTTCCGACAGGCACCTGGAAGGGCGATGATGGGTCCGTGGTCACCGGACCGCGAGAGATCGAAATCAACGCGCCACTGTCTCGTCTGCCCTGGTATCGTGCGGTCAGATGACCGTGTCGCGTTGTACCCGCGCCGTTCTGACAGTCGTCGTTCCCCGTCGCCAGTGGGTGCCAATCACGGTGTCCTTGTTTCTCCTCAGTGGGTGATCGTGCTGCTCAGAATCGCGTTGAACAGCAGACCGAACGTGCCGTGGGATTGACCTCGATGCTGGATACGAAAGCCCAGCAGAATGATGTGACCCTGGCCATATCGAACGTCCACAGCAGCCGGTTTGTCGGCGATCAGTTCGCCTCCTTTGATCCATCCGCTTTCCAGCAGGACTGTGTCCGAGTAGCGTGCCAATACGTGGGTCTCGAAACGGCTGGCCGGACTGCGAGGGTCCTTCTTAGCGCCACCAGGCGATGGGATGATTTCGAATGCCTGCGAACGCGCGAAGTAGCCGGAGACCCATTCGGGCAGGCCATAGCCGACCGGATGTTGTCGGTCGATCCACACCCGCAGCAGTGAGCCCGGGCAGAAGAACTCCTTCGTGGATTTGCCCCGCAGGATGTTGCGGACGGGAATGTTGAAATGGTCGATAGGAAGGTTGCACGAACTGTCGATACAGACAAGTGTGCCACCGTCCTTGACGAAATCCTGCAACGCGACGACTCCTTCGTCGCCGATCCCACCAACGTACTGGGGCTCCGTCGTGTCGACAGCCCGGCCGTTGAGGATCGACCTCGCCCCGATCGACGGCAGAACCAGACAGTCGTATCTGGAGTTCAGATTGCCCGCTCGGATCTCGGCGTTATGGACAGAGGTGTAGGTGTACTCGAAACTGTCGAGCACGAAGCGCGTCCAACCTTCGTCGGTGCTCGCCGTCCAGGGCTGATACAATCCCAGACGTGGTCCTGCCAACTGTGGCAGCGCGGCCTCGTCCGGGTCGAGCCTAACGGGCGTGAGGGTGCATGAGAGACCGTCGAGTAGCTTAGGGGCCGCCTTTTTGAACTCGCTCGTGTCCGCAATGAACACCGACCCGGCCGGTGCCTCGCAGCCTGTCATCGACTTGCACTCGGAGTCTGACCGGATGAGGCGGATGGGTACGCCCGCGGCAAGCAGGCGGTTTGTCAGTCGGTAGTTGTCATTGGGCCCGGCGCTCAGCAGATAGCCATTCGTTTCTGTATCGCCGGCCGCGATCTGGCCCTGAGGCAACGGGACGACCGCCAACTGCTCCACCTGGCAATCGAAGGGCCGATTGACGCTGACGGCGTGCACACCCATCAGCAGGGGCAACGTCCATCCCGCCGTATCGTAGGGTGCTTCGGGAGGACCACCTGGGTAGGCGGATCGGTCCGGATAGACTTGTCGCTCCATCATGTCGTTGAGGTGATTTCGATAAGGTTGGGCGCAGTACAAGACGTACGTGCCCGACGGGTAGGGGACACCGTCGGCGGTAAAGGGGCCTTTGGCTCGATGGACTTCGACGCCTGTGGCCTGGAGAATCCGGAGCATCTCAGCCGCCGTGCGCCCGTCACGCTGCGTTGGCGGCACCAGCCAGGCGAAGGGCGGTTCGCTCTCGCCTCGCTCAATCGCGTCGCGGGCCTGCTTGATGACGTTGCTCTTGAACAGATCGTGATAGCGGGCGGCCAGCGAGAACAGGCTCATGCAGGCGATCTTCTCGTAATCGACGATGTCACGCAATCGCCACCACCCGCCAGGCCACGGATCGGGAAAGTTCGTTGCGATCGCGTAGTCGGGCAGACCACGCTGTCCACCGTGCAGATCACTCTTTTGTTGAAAGACGGGCGAGGCGATTCGGACGCTGGCGGCCTCGGTGAGGATGCCCGTGATATTGTGGCGGTACACGGTGGTGCGGAACCCGCCTTGCCACCAGTTGTCGTAGAGCGCGCTGTTGAGAATGCCTCGTTTGCCGGCACGGGTCAGTGCGGCGCCCATGTGTCCGCCGATGATCAGCATCATGTGGTCGTTGATGGGGTGAATGTTTGGATTCTTCGGATCGAAGAACGGCGGAACAAACAATCGAGCCCCCTGGTTGCCCATCTGGTGGATATCGTAGACCACGTCTGGCAGCCACTCGTCATAGATGACGTGCGTGATCAGTCGGGTCTCTTTCAGATTGAGCATGAACCAGTCGCGATTGTTGTCATGCCCGGCATAGGTCTGATACAGCCAGGGCATGCCCGATCCCTCCCAGGGTTTGCCGAGCGAGCGTTCGTACCAATCGATGACCTTGTCGAGCCCGTCGGGGTTGGCGCTGGGGACGAGTACAATGACCGCCCTTCGGAGAATCTCCGTGATCTCGGGTGAATCGCCCGTCGCCAGATCGTACAGCAACTCCATGGCCATCTGACTGGACGCAATTTCGGTGGAATGCAGGTTGCAGTTGACCAGGACGACGACCTTTGAGCTGTCGATGAGATGCTGTTCCTGGTCTTTGTCCGTCAGGAGCCGAGGGTCAGCCGTGCGCATTCTGATCCGCCATGGCCAGTCGGAGCTGTTCCGGCGTTGCTTCGTCCGTGATTTCGGCCAGGATCATATTCCGGCCTTCAGTGGTTGTGCCGATGGTGCGTACGTTCACACGAGCCGAGGCATGTGCCACATAGCGAAAGTAAGCAGCGACCTTCTCATACCGGGCCAGCTTATAGTCCTGTCCCACAGCGTGTCCAATCATCGCGTCGGGACCGGCAATGGGGCCGGCCATGACGTCCAGAGGCACAGATGCCAGCACAAGGCTTGCACAAAGAACGAGCCAATGACGTGGATTCTCCTGTTTCATGTTGTGCGTGTACCTCCTCTTCCTCACGTGTACCGCTGCCACTGTTTCGCGTCGATCTCACCTGATGGCCGTTGACACCGGCCGTCGTGCTCCCGCCGCGAGCCGGTTCAACATCATCTTACACGATCAGTCGGAGACATCAAAGGACCTGTCGAGAAACCTGGACCATTGACGACACGCGGACGTGCCGGTACAAATGCCTTCAATTGCAGGACTCCTCGGAATGACGAAGCAGACGCGTTCTGAGGTGCCAGAGGAGGCTGCTGCGTTTAACTTGGGCCAAGGCGCCTTGTCACGGGGCCGATTATCGAAAGAGTGTGAATATGACCAATCGGGCAATGGAGTACATTGAGGCGAACAAGGATCGGTTTCTGGCGGAGCTTCAGGAATTCCTGAGATTCCCTTCGGTGAGCAGTCAGACTGCGCACGAGCCGGACGTGATGGCCTGCGCAACTGGCTGGTCGGCCACCTTGGGAGCATCGGGCTCAACGCGCGTCTGATTGAGACGGACGGTCACCCTATTGTCGAGGCCAAAGGTGCCGGTGCGACCAAACGCAAACTGATCATCTATGGTCACTACGATGTCCAGCCGGCCGAACTGGCCGATGGCTGGGAGACGCCTCCGTTCGAGCCGTGCATTCGTGATGGATGGATCGTCGGGCGAGGCACGACGGATGATAAAGGCCAGTTGTTCGCGCATATCAAGGCCGTCGAGAGTCTGATCAAGACGACCGGTCAGTTGCCTTGCGATCTTACGTTTCTCATCGAAGGCGAAGAGGAATGCGGGGGCGACAGCTTGAAGAAATACGTCGAGAGGGAGAAGACGAATCTGGCTCCAGATGCCGTGGTGATTTCGGATACGACCCTGTACGACGAGCACACGCCGGCCATTACCTACGCTTTGCGCGGTCTGGTCGGCCTGGAGGTCACGGTCCGAGTGGCAAGTCGCGACCTTCATTCGGGTGCCTACGGGGGGGCGATCGGCAATCCGGCCATGGCGCTCGCCCACATGATCGATGCCTGCATGGGCCCCGATGGCGTGGTGCGCATCCCCGGTTTCTACGAGCAGGTCCGCCCCCTGGAGGATTGGGAGACGCAAACCATCAATAAGCTGGCGTTCGACGAACGGACTTTGACCGAAGAGGCCGGCGCACAAGCATCATTCGGAGAGGCAGGGCGTTCGATTCTCGAACGGATGTGGGCAAGGCCCACGTTCGAAGTCAACGGGATCTTCGGCGGCTATTCGGGAGGTGGGATGAAGACCATCATCCCGGCGTGCGCCACGGCGAAGATCTCGATGCGGCTCGTTCCCGATCAGGATCCAATACAGGTTTATGAACGGGCCGCCGAGTACCTCCGATCGCAGTGCCCGCCCTATGCGACCGTGGAGATCAAGGGACCGCTGGGGGCGGCACCACCGGTCTTGTTCGACGTGACCGACCCGGCCATCAAAGTAGGAAGGCAGGCTCTTGAGTCCGGCTTCGGCGCCGAGCCTGTTCTGATCCGATGCGGAGGCTCGATTCCCGTTGCCGGGACGTTTTGGAAAGAACTGGCGAAACCTGTGATTCTGATGGGCTTTGGGCTCGATTCCGACGGGGCTCACTCGGCCAACGAACGTTTCAAGGTTGCGAATTTCGTCAACGGCACCAAGACCTCCGCCCATTTCATCAAGGCGTTTGCCGGATAGCCTTCTCGTCCAAGTCGTCTCAGCAGGATGGTCTAGTCGGCCCGCCACAGGTCAAATTGTCTTGTTATTCCCTCGTCATTGTGGTATAATGCGGTCCTCGACTGATGTGGAGGATGCTAAGGGTGAATCCCTGGTTCGAAACAGCCGGAGTGGCGCTGATCGCCGTGTTGGGCATGGTGCTCGGCGTGCTCTCACGTCGCCTGCGGCGACCGTACTGGGCGGTCGGCTACGTACTGGCCCTGGCCGTCATCGCCGTACTGACGCTGGGACGGACCACTTCGCTTCATTTCATGCCGCCTGTCTCATGGATAGTCGCCACGCGGATGCGCTTCATCTTGGTTGCTATCGCGACGACATTGGGCCTGACGACGCCGTTGTCACGCCTGCCCCGGCGGTGGGAACGAGTAACCGTCTGTCTACTGATGGGAGGGTTGCTGGTTCGCTTTGCGCTATTGCCGTTCTTGATGCCGGCTCTGATTCAGGATAGGCTCGCACGGCTGGAGAGCACCATTGACAACAACGGCGTCTGTCTACAGGCGACGCAATACACGTGTGGGCCTGCGGCGGCGGTTACCGCGCTGCTAAGGCTTGGGCTGCCGGCTAGCGAGAGCCAGATCGCGATTCGCTCACATGCCTGTCCTACGGTCGGCACGCTCCCGGCCTGCCTCAGTCATGCGCTGAGCACACAGTATGCCAGCGATGGACTCCGATGCAGGTACCGCAGGTTCGACTCCATCGCGCAGCTTGCTGGGTCCGGTATTACTTTGGCGATCGTAAAAAGCGCCTTCCTTCAAGACCACTGTGTGGCCGTCCTGGACGTCTCCGAGGACGTTGTGACCATTGGCGATCCGATGACGGGTATCGTCGCGGTTCCTCGCGAGCAGTTCCGGACTATGTGGCGTTTCAGCGGCGTGGTCCTGAGCCGAGGCCCGGTTGATGCCACGCCTTCGGTCAGTGGCCAGGACACGTAGGTCCTAGGCGGTCGCTGCTTTTTGAGGTCCCATAAGCAGCGAGCATCTCTCCTGGGCCTGTCGCTTGCCGCAATCGTGCTTGATTGCCCCCTTCATTCCATAAACCCCTCGCAACGAATCGCCGATAGGCCTTGAGACGAAGTGAACGGTGTGTCTGCGCCGCGTTTGCGACACGACCGCGCACGGAGTCGGTGAGAAGAATTCAAGGTTGCGGATTGTGCCGCCAGAGATGGGATGGCCCCGGCCTGGGAGAGATAATCCGCAAGGGAAAGGACAGGTTCTCGCATGAAAGCGACCTCAGAAGTCGTTTCTGCACGCGGCAGCGAATCCGACGAGTTATTCGGATCGTTGCTGCTTCGTAATGCCCTGATAACGCCGGAGGACTTGCAGAGAGCCCTGGATGACCAGCGCGAACATGGCGGGCGGCTGGGCGAGGTCCTGCTAAGGCTGCAACTGGTCGATGATTCGACGCTGACGACAATGCTGGCCGAACAACTGTCCATTGAATACGTGAATCTGGAGGACGTTTCGAAGATCGATTCGCGCATCGCACGCCTTCTCCCGGAGACCATTGCGAAACGATTCTGCATCATTGCCATTGGTGAGGAGGAAAGCGGCCGTCTGGTGGTGGCGATGGCGGATCCCCTGGACGTGTTTGCGATCGACACGGTGATGATGCGAGTGCAACGCTCCATCAAGCCCATGGTCAGTTCGCGGCGTGAAATCAACCGCGCAATCGACTTGGTCTATCACAGCACGGAAGCCGAGGAACGCCAGTTGCGCGATCTGATCGCTCTGGAAACGGACAGCCCGGAGGGCTCAGAGGAAGACCTGTCGATCGATGAGGGCTCCCAATTCGATTCAGGCAGCGAGGAGGCCGCCAATCAGGCGCCCGTAATTCGGTTCGTCGCGCTGCTGCTGAAGCAGGCGGTGAAGAACCGTGCCAGCGACGTCCACATCGAACCTCAGGCGAACACGACGACGGTTCGGATGCGCGTGGATGGGTTGTTAAGGGATATGGTGCCACCGCCCAAGAAGATGCACACGGCGGTTGTCGCTCGAATCAAGATCCTGGGTCAGATGAATATCGCGGAACGCCGTCTGCCGCAGGATGGCCGACTGCGCATCAAGGCGTCGGACCGCGAGATCGATGTTCGTGTCTCCACGATTCCGACGATCTACGGCGAGAAGGTGGTCATGCGTGTTCTTGACGCGACCGCCGTCAGCCACGACATCTATCGGCTGGGGCTCGAGCCCGAAACACTGCTCGAATTTCAATCTCAACTTGCACGGCCGCATGGCATCATTGTTGTTACCGGACCGACCGGCAGCGGCAAGAGCACCACGCTGTATTCGGCGCTCAACTATCTCAAAGACCCCACGGTCAACATCACCACGGTGGAAGATCCGGTCGAGTATCGGCTGGCGGGCATCAATCAGATCCAGGTCAAGCCGGAGATTGGTCTCGATTTCGCGGTGCCTGCGGGCGATTCTCCGACAGGACCCCGACGTAATCCTCATCGGCGAGATTCGTGATAAGGAGACGGTGGACATCGCGATCAAAGCGTCTCTGACCGGTCACCTGGTCCTGAGCACATTCCATACGAACGACGCACCCAGCGCAATCAGCCGACTGACGCACATGGGTATCGAGCGGTACCTATTGGCGTCGACTCTGAACCTGATCATGGCACAGCGATTGGTGGCCAAATCTGCGACCGCTGCAAGGAGCCAGTGAAGGTGGAGGAGCAGACACTGAAGCAGTTGGCGATTGCCCCGGAACAAGTGGGGGACGGCGTATTCTTTCAAGGCCGGGGGTGCGAGGCCTGTGGGAACATCGGGTACGCTGGTCGGTTGCCGATCTTCGAGTTCCTTGCGGTGGATGCGGATATCGCCGAACGGAAGCAATGGTTGTTATGTTCATTTACTGGTTG
>CAVSCO010000040.1:0-95259 GCA_963726475.1 uncultured Phycisphaerae bacterium
CGGTAATACCCGAGACGGTCCGGAGATCCCGCGGCCATCGTTGCCGATGCGTCCCTGATCAGGCGCGACCTGGGCTGGATGCCCCGCGCACGATGATCTCGCCGAGATCATAACCCACGCCCTGACCTGGGATATCGGCAAGCGGATGCTGGCGTCCAAGCACACCAAGCCCTGCTTCTACCTCGAACGGAAGGCCGACGTCACGGATCTGTTGGCTCAACGTCACAAGCTGAGCAAGTCGCTGGGCGTCAAGATCACCAGCAATACGTTCCTGATCCGCTCCCTGGCGATGGCGGCGCGGCAGTATCCGCTGATCCTCGGGCGACTGCGAGACGACGGCTCAGGTGCGGCCCTGATCGACATCCCCGACGAGATCAATGTGGGGTTTGCCGTCAACAGCCCACAGGGAGTGGTTGTACCGGTGATCAGGAAGGCCGACCACAAGACGCTGGCCGAGATTGCGGCAGAGGAGCGAACCCTGACGCGAGACGCACGAAGCAACAGGCTGAGCCTGGAGGAGATCGAAGGCGAGACGGTCGCGCTAAGCAATCTCGGCGCCTACGATGTCGACACGTTTATCGGTATCGTCCCCCCCGCCGCCAGTGCCATTCTCGCCGTGGGAAAGGTGCTTCGAGTCATGGTCCCGGAGGACGCCCGATTCGAGGCAAGAAAGCACATGAGCCTGTCGCTGGCGGTTGACCACCGTGTCGTCGACGGCGCTTACGCCGCGAGATTTCTGAATCTGATCGCAGAGCAGTTGAACGATCCCGAACGCCTGAAGTAGGAGGACCCCAAATGAACAACCGCATCGGAACGATTCTGGGTAGCGCCGTGCTCGCCATGCTGCTGGCGTCATCTGTCGTTTGCGTCGCAGCCGAACCTTCGGTCGAAGTGCTCTGGCCCGGAGGGGCCCCGGGCGCCAAAGGCACCGCAGATGGTGACATCCCCAAACTGACGATCTATCTGCCCGACAAGGACAAAGCCACCGGCGCGGGCATCGTGATTTGCCCGGGTGGTGGCTATGGACACCTGGCCATGGACCACGAAGGCCACCAGATCGCCCAATGGCTGAATTCCTTCGGCGTGGCCGGTTTCATCCTTCAATACCGCCATCGCAACAGCGGCGCCGGATACGGCCACCCTGCCCCGCTTCAGGATGCTCAGCGAGCGGTGCGTACAGTGCGTAGCCGCGCGGCCGAATGGGGCGTCAAACCCGACCGCATCGGCATCCTCGGTTTCTCCGCCGGTGGGCATCTGACTTCCACCGCCGTGACACACTTCAACGACAACGTCTATGAGCCGCGCGACGACATCGACAAGGCGAGCGCCAGGCCCGACTTCGGCGTGATGATCTACCCGGTGATCTCTTTCGTCGAGCCGTTTACCCACGTGGGATCGCGGCGCAATCTGCTCGGGGCCGATGCCAGTCAGGAGATGATGGAGAAGTTCTCCAACGAGAGGCAAGTCACCCCAGAGACCCCTCCGTGTTTCCTCGTGCACACCTGGGAAGACACAGGCCGTGCCGGCAGAGAACAGCGTCTATTTCTACCTGGCCATGCGAAAAGCCAAGGTGCCGGCTGAACTACACCTCTTCTTCAAGGGCCAGCACGGATTTGGGCTGGGCAAGAACATCGAAGGGACATCCGCCTGGCCGATGCTGTGCCAGAACTGGATGAAGGTCTCAGGCTTCCTGGGACAATAGAAGACAGGCTGGAGACTGGAGGCTATGGGCCGGAGCAGGATTCCGCCTGTGGCCTCCAGTCTCATTCGATGTCCCAGCGTCGTGTCACATCTCTCATGCCGGGGAGAAGGGAGGCAGCCAAATGCTCCGTTCTGCGATCTCGAGATTCGCTCGTTCTGTCGATCTTCGCAGTTGCCGCCCGTGCGACTGATGGAGATGTGAAGCTGCCCTACCTCGGCAAGATCGTCCCTCGCCCGGCCTTGCAGATCGCCGCTTCGAACTGGTCGGTCGGTGCTGAGACCATGGACCGGGACTACACCATCTACGCAAACTGGAAGGCCTACCTCGGTCCGCTGGGATTCAAGAAGGCGCGTCTCCAGGCGGGCTGGGCCAAGACCGAACGAACCAGAGGGGTCTACGACTGGACCTGGCTCGATGAGATCATCTTCGACATGGCGAAGCAGGGAGTCGAGCCCTGGGTATGTCTGTGCTACGGAAACACAATCTACTCCGACGGCGGCGGAACGCTTCTCGGTGCGCAGGTTCCGCAGACCCCGGAGGCATTAGAGGCGTGGGAGAATTTCGTCGGCGCGATGGTCCGTCGCTACAAGGACGTGATCGACGAGTGGGAGGTGTGGAACGAACCGAATCATGGCAAGGGGAACACACCGGCCCTGTATGCCAACTTCCTGATCCGAACAGCCAGGCGAATAAGGCAAGAGCAGCCAAAGGCCCGCATTCTGGCCATGTCGCTGGCCGGTGTGGACACGAAATTCACCGATGAAACGTTGGCCGTCGTCGCCGCGAAAGATGGTTTGTCTCTGATCGACGAGATCACCTACCATCCGTATTCGTTCAATCCCGATAAGAGCTACGCCGCCGTGGCTAAGCTGAGAGAGACGGTTGCCAAGTACTCGGATCGGATCACGATCAGGCAAGGTGAAAACGGCGCGCCGTCCGAACGCCGGAACACCAAGGCGCTGAGCAAGTACGCCTGGACGGAGCTGTCCCAGGCCAAATGGGCACTCCGTCGTCTGCTGGGCGACCTGGGCCGTGACATTCCCGTCGTCGTACTTCTCGATCGCTGATATGAAGTATCCCGACGAGATCAATCGCAAGGGCCTTCTCAAGTGCGGCGATGACAAGACCGTGGAGTACGCCAAACCCGCGTACTACGCCCTTCAGAATCTCGCAGCCATTTTCGACAACACCCTCCAACGCATTGCCGATTATCCGTGCGAGAGCAACAGCACCGAGTCACTCTCGGTGTTTGGCTACGCGAACCGGGATTCGGGGCTTCAGGTTATCACGATCTGGCTGGACGGTGAGACGCCATCGGACAGCAACGCGACGAGACCGGTTGATCTGACCTTCTCAAGCGGCGCGTTCGAAGAGCCGGTCTATGTGGATCTGCGAGAAGGCAAGGTCTATGAGATCCCCCCTCAGGCGCGGTCAAAGCAAGGAGGCGTGTACACGTTTCGCGACGTTCCTTGTTACGACAGTCCCATTCTGATCGCCGACAAGAGTCTGATCCCACTGAAAAGATAAGGGAGACAATTGGCGGGTCATTCTCGATCGACGCGTTCAGAATCCCTTCTTCTCGGGTTCGTCGTACGAATCGTGCGATTCGCCCAGATGTTCTTCCGAAGGACCTGGCTCCTGATTCCGCTGGGACGGGGGAATCGGATACGTCTTCAACGGGGGCGGGCAGTACCGCCGAGGCGACTGGAACTCACGGATCTGGATCGGTGTCGGCTCCGAAGACTGGTCGGGCTCGTCACTGGCCTCGAGCTTCTCTTCTCTCGAAGGCCCTTCTTCCTCCGAACGAGTCTCGGATTCGGCCTCGGGCTCAACGTGATCCTGAACGAGATTCTCAGGCCCCCGTTCGATTTCCGCAGGCTGATTCTGCACGGGAGACTCTGACGAACCGGTCCAGTCCGTCGAAGGGACCTGTTCGGACTCTGCTGGCTCCTGCGGTTCGACGAAGGCCTGTGGCTCGATCTGGTCCTGCGCCGGACCCTGGTCGGGTTGTTCAATCTCGACCGGCTCATCCTGCGCCGGAGGCTCAGGCGAATCGGGCTGTTCCATGGACACAACCGGCTCGGGCTCGGTCGGCTCCTGTGGCTCCGCCGAATCGTTTGGCTCGGTCGTGTGGCCGGCACCGGACCAGGACTCCAGCTCCGATTCGACGATGGCATCGACCCCGTCGTCGGGTAGTGACTGCTCTTCCGACGGAACCAGATCGTCGGCCTCCCAAATGAGTTCATCCATCTCATCGGGAGTCACTCCAATCTCGGACTCAACCGAAGCGGGCCGGACATGAGGTTCATCCCAGGCGCCGGGTTCGGGGCTGCTGGGCTGAGGCACTTCAGATACAGGCTCGGCCGATGCAGGTTGTGGTTCCCAATCGGCGTGCGCAGTCTCCTCGGTCGAGGCGGCCGCTTGAGGTTCGACTTCCGACGTTGACTCCTCTTCAGGCTCCGATTCCAGCTCGGTTTCCGGCTCCGACTCGATCCCCAGGAAGAATTGTCCGACGCGTCTGTAATCTTCGGCCCCATTGCAGGTGGGGTCGTACTCGAACACGGTCTGGCCATAGCTCGGCGCCTCGGCCAGTTTGATGTTCCTTCGAATAAACGTGGGAATCAGCCTCGCATCGGCCCATGCACTGGCTGAACCGCGCGCGTTTTCCAGGAATCGCTTGATGTCCGCTCGCACCTCGTTGGGCAGCGATGCGCGGGTATCGAACATGCAGAGCAGAACCCCGCTGACCTTCAGGTTGGGATTGATCCGTCTGTTGACCAGATCGACCGTTTGGAGGAGCTTGCCGAATCCCTGAAGGGCCAGGAAGTGAGGCTGAAGCGGGATCAACACCTCCTGTGAGGCCGCGAGGGCATTGAGCGAGAGCAATCCCAGCGAGGGGGCGCAATCAATCAGGCAGAAGTCAAACTGCCCCTGGCTGGCTTCCATCGCCTCGCGGAGAATGATCTCACGGCCAACCACGTTGACCAACTCCGTCTCGGCACCGACGAGATCGATGTTGGCGCCCAGCAGCCAGAGATTGGGCCGGACCATCATCAGGCTCTCTTCGAATCCGGACGACTGGGTCAGTACCCCATACGAGCCCGGGCGGACCGTCTGCGGCTCGACACCCATGTGGATCGTCAGATGGGCCTGGGGATCGAGATCGATTACGATAACCCTTTGGCCCAGGGCCGCCAATGCGGCGGCGGTGTTGACCGTCGTGGTCGTCTTGCCGACCCCGCCCTTCTGATTTAAGACTGCGATCGTTCTCAATCCGTTGACCTCGACTACTCTTCCTTGCGATGATCGTTTGCGTTGAGCTTCTTCAGCACCGCATCGAGCACTCCGTTGACGAACGGACCCGATTTCTCCGTGCTGTATTTCTTCGCCAACTCGATCGCCTCGTTGATCACCACCTTCGGCGGGATCTCGGGGCAGCACTTCAACTGGTACACCGCCAAACGCAGAATGCTCTTGTCCACAGGCGACAGACGCGAAAACTGCCATCGAATCGTCGCTTCGACGATCAGCTCGTCGCACACCTCGACGTGCTCCCAGGTGCCCCGGGTCCACTCCCAGGCCAGCTTGCGGGTGCGCTCGTCAGGCTCGTTGACGGTGAAGAAATCACCCATGAGACGTCCGAGCAGGTCGGAACCCTGGACGTCCAGTTGATAGAGCACTGAATAGCAAGCTCTCTGGCCCGTGTTCGTTTGTCAATACGCATTCCGATGCGAGCGTCCTTGCACAGACTCTGTTGCCGCGATTAGATCTGCTCCATGACGTTGGTCATTTCCATGGCCGTCATGGCCGCACTGGCGCCGGCGTTGCCCATCTTCGTGCCGGCCCGCTCGACCGCCTGTTCCAGCGTCTCGCACGTCAGGACGCCGAAGACCGTCGGGACCCCCGAATCGTAGTTGATCTGTCCGATGCCCCGGACGACCTGCTGAAAGACCGCTTCATAGTGGCCGGTCTGGCCACGAATGACGGCGCCAAGGCAGATGACCGCCGCGTACTTGCCGCTTTCGGCCAGCTTCTTGGCCGTGACGGTGATCTCACAGGCCCCCGGGACCCAGATCACTGAGATCTGCTCGTCGGCCGCACCGTGACGCTGAAGGCAATCGATCGCCCCGCCAACAAGCTTGGAGGTGATGAACTCGTTGAACCGGCTGACCACGATGGCATATTTGCCCTTGCCGGCTGCGATCTGGCCTTTGATTTCCTGGATCATATTTTGGACTCTCCACGCTTTCGGCCGGTCAGCGCCGACCGATGATGCAAAACGGACCCTTTCCGCCTTGTCACTCTACGGGCTTATTATAGGATGCTTACCCCTATGTTTCCACAAAAACCCCAGTCAACAGAACTAGGCCACCTTCACAGCGATCACAAGCTCTTGCTCTGAAATGCTTTACACACCATGTGAATTGGACCGGGGCGGGCCCCGCGCAAAACAATGGCGGCACCGTTGATTCGGTGCCGCCTGATAGGGAACCACCTCGGAGTCTTCGAAGGATGATCAACTGCCGCTGATCTGGATACGTTTGGGCTTGGCCTCCTCGGGCTTGTTGATGCGGACGGTCAGCACGCCGGCGTTCATTTCAGCACTGATATGCCCGGCGTCGACGTCGTTGGGCAGCGTGAATTCCCTGCGGTAGTCCCCGATGCGAGTCTCGCGGTAGACGGGCGTCCCGGATTCCTCGGGCTCGACCTTGCCGGTGACGGTCAGGGTGCCCTTGTCGACGGTGATATCGGCGTTCTCTTTCTTCACACCGGGCATGTCGTACCGGAGAACCAATCCGTCCGGGGTCTCACTGATATCCACCGGGGGCACGAAGTAATGCTGGGTCTGTTCTTCTCGTCGCGTCACGGCCGCCTGCTGAGGCCGCGCGATTTCCTGCTGATTCCTTGCCATGGTTGTATCACCTCCCATCAAACGATTCTCTCTGTCGTCGCAGTGGGTTTGTTTCAGGATGCAATCTGAATCTTCTTGGCTTTCGCCTCTTCGGCCTTCTCCATGTGGACGCGGAGCACACCGTCACGGTATTCCGCCTTGACCGAATCCGCATTGACTGGAGTCGGCAGCGTCACCGTGCGGGTGAACGTCCCCATCGGTCTTTCCCGCCTGTAGTAACGTTCGTTTTCGGCCTCGGTGCTCTTGCGCTCGCCCTTGAGCGTCAGCGTATCGCCCATTACGGTCAGCTCGACGTCGTCGATCTTCATGCCCGGCGCCTCGGCCGTCATCACGACCGCACCGCCCTGATCGTACACGTTGATCGCCGGGAAGGTGCCTCGCGGCACGCTCCGAAGGCTCAGCGGACGACCCACCGCGTTGAGGATGCGATCCATCTCTTCCAGCGTCTTGCCCACGTCAAAGAAGGGTGACCAGTTCTCAAACCACATTGTCAGTACCTCCAATCATCTCTACCAACTCGTTAGTACCATCCGTTCCTTCATGCCCTTCCACCTCAACTAACCACTTTTGCAAAATCCGTGCCAGAGCAGCCACGCAACACATAACTCATTTACCATGAAGATCTTACAACCGCGACGCGTCACCACCACACCTTGTTCGAAGCTGCCATTCTTGCAGACGCCACATCTGCTCGCGCGCCAACTTTGCAGTCCCATTGGTATCCCCGAAAGATGCGACGCAGGGACGCCTTGGGTTATAAGACGGTCGGCTCGTGCCCCAGGGAAAAGCGTCGGGCACGAAAATGCAGAACGTCGTAAGCGAGGAAGCAAGCCCGATAAGACAACCCATATCAATGGCTCGAACTGCATCTGCGGACAGCACTCGGCGGGAAGGCGAAAGCACCGTGGGGACGGATCAGAAAGCGCGTAAGGGTGCCGGCGGGGATGGGCGATAGAGACGGGTGTAGTGAAGTCGTGCCTTTGAACCGCTGGAGGTGTGCAAGCACAATGCTATTCGACGACATGGAATTCGGGTCTTACGACCGCGCCGAGCACAACGCGCGGAAGGCTTATGAATTATACGAAGACGGCCACCTGGCCCAGGCCCTCGTGGAACTCGACCTGGCCCTGGAGATCAACCCCACCAACAGCGCCTGGCACTTCAACAAGGGCCTGACGCTCGATTCGATCAACCGGTTCAGCGAAGCCATCGCCGAATATGAAACGGCGCTGGAGTTGAGCCCGGGCGATCTGGAAATCCTCAACTCGCTGGCCGTCGACTACACGCGCACGGGCCAGTACGAGCGGGCGATCTCCACGTTCGAGTACATCCAGCAGCTCGACCCGCACTTCGAGCCGTGCTACTGCAATCGCATCATCACCTACACCGAGATGAGCCTGCACGATCTGGCCGAGCAGATGTTCTACATGGCTCAGCAGATCGAGCCCGACTGTGCCCTGTGCTACTACAACATCGGCAACAGCCTCTACGCAAGGGCCCAGTACAAGAAGGCCATCCAATGCTGGCTTCGAACCGCCGAACTGGAGCCGAGCCATCCGCAGATCAATTACCGTATCGCCCAGGCCTATTGGTCCGAGGGCGACCCCGTCCAGTCGCGTGAACATTTCCTGGCCGAGGTGCGTCTCAATCCGGGCGATGTCGAAGTCATCATGGATTTCGCGCTGTTCCTCCTGGAACTGGGTGACATCGATTCGTCGCGGGAGAAGTTCAACCGTATCCTCGAACTCGATCCCGACTTTGGCCCGGCCCTGTTCTACCTCGGTGAGATCGCTTTCAACCAAGACGACCTGGTCCGTGCCGAGAAGCTGTTCCAGCAGGCCCTCGATCGCGATCCGAACCTGCCCGGCCCGCACTACCGACTGGCCCAGTGCGCACTGGCCAACGGCCGGCCGAAAGAGGCCCGGGCGTGCCTGATGGCCGAGCTGGAGCTCGACATCGACGAGGCGGGCACGCTGATCTCGATGGGCTCGATGTTCCTGACCTTTGGCGACAACGACCACGCCATCGGCTGCCTGTTGCGGGCCAGCAATCTCGACATCACCAATCCCGATGCGCATTACTACCTGGGCGTCGCGGCCGCGAACAAGGGCCACCTGGACGATGCGTCGCACTTCTTCTCCCGCACACTCGAAATCGACGCCGAGCATCTCGGCGCCCTGCGAGATTCGGCCTTTACCTACGTCGCCTCCGACCAGATGGACGAGGCCGCCGAGCGCATCAGGCAGGCTCGCACTCTGCTGCCGAGCGATTGTGAGCTTCGCATGCTCGACTACAGCGTCCGCGCAATTCGCCTCATGCGACGCGTCGGAGATGCGTTACGCAAGCTCGACCCACGCCGAGTCTTGAAGCGACGCCGCTAACACACACGCTCCAAACCACGATCCCCGTGCATCGACCCTGCAATTTCTGTGGTAGGGCGGGAACTTTCGCATGCGCCCATTCGACTTTAGAATGGACGCACGAATATGACACGCACGCTACAAACAGAATTCGGACGGTTCTGGCGGCAGACCTGCGACAAGGTCAGGGCGTACATGTTCTGCGCTTCCAACAACGGCAGCGACGCCGACGATCTAGCCCAGGAATGCTACCTGCGGGCGTTCCGCAATTGGGGCCATTTCGACGGCCGAGGCAGCCGACAGGCGTGGCTGTTTGCCATCGCGCGGAATACGCAGGCCGACTGGTTCCGTAAACGCGGTCGGGAATCGCGCGTGCTCGAACAGAACCGCCTCGATGTGGCACCGGAGGTCTCGGGGCCGGACTTCGACAATGCCGACATGGTCTGGCAAGCCGTCGGCAGACTGACGGCCGAGCACCGGGAGATCATCCATCTGAGGTTCGCGGCGGACCTGAGCTATGCAGAAATCGCTCAGATGCTGGGCGTGCCCGTCGGAACGGTCCGGTCGCGGCTGCATCGCGCATTGAAAGCCATACGAGAGCAGATTGAGGAATACGAAAATGGAACGTGAGACGATCGAGCGACTTGCCATCGACCACGCACTTGGCGAGCTAAGCGCCGATGCAGCAGCGCTGTTCGAGGCCTATCTGGCCGAACACACCGATGCAAGGCAATGGGCCAAACCCATGATCGAGACGTGCGATCGAACGCGCGAGGCCATCGAGAGGAAGACACAGCCGAGTGAACCCATCGCCTGGCGTGAGCCCGTGCGACTGCGGTTCAATCGCGTCGCTATTGCCCGGTGGGCAGCAGTGATCGCACTCTCGGCCCTTGTGGGAATCACCATCGGCCGATGGTCGAAACCGCAGGAGATTCCAAGGCCCGAGACAGTCGTAGTCCGAACCGCCGCAACCGAGACAGGTCCCGATGGTTGGCAGCGTGTCCTGAATGAGCCGCAACAAGGCTTCTGGCAGAGCAAGGCCCTGGCCATGCTGCAATCCCAACCCCAACAGACACCCACCAGGCCGACGGCGTCTGAGTCGAGCCTGTGGGATCGCTACCGACAGTTCAGAAAGGAGCGGAGTCGTGAAGAGGTCTATTGAAAGCTATAGCTTGTTCGCCCTGTGTTGTGTCCTCACATTGCTGGTGGGGTGTTTCCCCGAGGATTCCATCGAATGGTCCGACGACGGCTCCTGGGGCCTGTTGCGCGTCGAGGAGAAGCTGTACGTCGTTGATGGAGCCAGCGGTGCGTTGACATCTATAGAGACGGAGGGCGTGAGCGTTATGCCGGGCATCTCCTCCGATGGTAAGCGCATCGCCTACGTCAAGGGGCATGCCGACTCGACCGTGGAGGAAGGGTTCAACTTGTTTCCGGCGACGGTGACCGCGATGATCAAGCATGACGCCCAGGATTTGCGCGAGAAGGTCGTCGCGGGTACGATCTTTCCGAGCGATCTTCCCCTGGGCGACGGCAGCAAGCTCGGCCGGGAGGAGGCCTACCATCGGTGGGTGGTCCGCGCGATGTGCCAGGATCCCGATCCACTGCTGGTGACCCGCCTGGGCCGGGACAAGCTCGAAGAATGCCGGAAATGCGAGATCGGCTACAACCGGCTGATCGTGGCCGATCGCGCCAATCCCGGGCAGAAGACGAAGCTCGTGACATTGCCCATAGCCATCTTCAGGCCCCAGTTCTCTCCCGACGACCGCTTTCTCGCCTATCTGGTTCCGACGCCGCAGGACGACGACAAGGCAATTCTGATCGTCGCCTCCACAGATGGCAAGATTGACGCCATGGAGGTGACCACCGGTACTGCTATCGGCTACGATTGGCGGCCCGACGGCAAAGCACTGGCCTACGTCAAACAGGACGGTGATCCTATTCTCGGGACGATCGAAGAGAAGATGATTGTCGACGACAACGGCGCACTGCTATACACCCGGGTCAACAACTCACAGACATCGATCTGTACAAGCGTCTCGGCCGGGCACGCCAGGCAGTTCGCGGGCACACTGTTTCAACCGTTCATGAGCGTCCAGTATGGCCTCGACGGCCGCGTCCTGTTCTCCAGTGCAACCGCCACCATTCCCACGACCGAACTGGATGATCCCAGGATTTCGCTGTTCTGCTACGACCGGCTGACCGGCACCGTGACAGACATCCTCCCTTCGGCGCTGCGCAACCAGGCGAGTCAGAACATCAATTATTTCAGCCTGTCTCCAGATGGCAAACGGCTCCTGGTGCCGCTCCAATACAACCGCTTCGCCATCTACGAGTTGGGGACCAACGATGTGACCTTCCCAATCAAGGCTGACGAAGGATTCGGAGCGGACGACATGCCAGATTTCATACCCGCCTGGAAGGGCAACGACCAGATCACGTGTCTGGTCTCTGAGAAGAGTCACTTTCTCAGCGGTTCCGACGGGCAGGCGCATCACCGCAAGGAGATCGTCGTCCTGGGGACGGACGGACAACTGAAGAAGGTACTCAGCAAGGACTGGCCTGATGAGGCCATCCCAAAAGCGACGCAGGACCAAGCCAACAACATCTTCCAGCCAGCGCCGTGACCTCTCACGGCGATGGGCCGCAGCGTGCTACCGGTAAATGGCGTTTCTCAGCAGGTCGATGGGTATCGAGGTCGGCGCCTGCCTCTGAGCGGCGTCAATCGCGGCCCTCGCGTCCTGCGGACGATCCATCTGGTAGTAGATATAGGCCATCAGGAATCGCAATTCAGGCGTACCCTTGGCCTGGATGAGCTTGTCGAGCTCGTCGAAATGGGTGACGAACGCATCCGGGCCACCGAGAAGTTGAATCAGATCGGTCCGCTGCAAGGTCGTTGCCAGATCCAATTCGACGGCTTTGCCGATGAACAGCGCGCTGTTGAGATACTGCCCGGTGGCGAGCAGTGCCTGGCCCTTGCCCAGATAGGCTCGCACATCGTTGGGGCGGTAGCCCGCCGCCAGGGTGAACGCCTCGGCGGCACGAGAGTAGTCGCCCCGCTGCATGAGGTTCCTGCCCGCCTGGAGGTAGCGATCGAACGCCTGCGCGGCCGATGCATCGGTGCGGCCGGGTAGCGATGGCGTCGTGCGATCCGTTGCCGCTTGCCGGGATTGAGCCGCTCGAAGCGTCGCCGCATCGATCGGCGACAACGTGGAGTTGGTCTTCTGGCCAAGCATACGATAACCCGACGGCAGTTTTTCAGCGCGTGGCATGGGGGAAACCGGTGTGTACCCCGACGGTGGATTCGCGGGAGTATTGCGTCTTTCGAGAGCGCCGGCGGCTTCCCTGACGCGCTGCACCGAGGGCAATTCGGTCGGATTCGGAGCGGGGCTCGGCACCCTCGGGCCACACAATCGAGGCGAAACCAGGGCATCGATCGACAGAGGCGCTCCGGCGCCCGTTCGACCTGGGTCTGATTCTGCTCTTCGTAGAGTTTCAGGCGAGGCTGCGTATCCGTCGCTATATCGGCGCCCATATCATCGAGTCCGCCATCATTGGCTGGCGAGGTCGCGTCAGAGAGCCCTTTTGCCGCAGACAATAACCGTGCGGTCTCCTGCAAGAGTTCCTGTCTCCGCGCGGCATCGGCAGGTGTCAAGGGCAGTCCGGTCTGCGTAACACGAGCGGGCAGCGGAGGCTGTTCGGGCTGGTTGTTCTGGGAAACCGATTCGGGCCATTCCTGCTCGCCCGCGAAGCTGCGTTCGAGTTGCGAGACTTCGGCTTTCACTTGCGCCAGTCGCTCCTGCAACTGTGTCATCTGTCGATCGTACTCTTCGCGAGTCACACGACCATTCGACTGCATCGAAGTCTGCCAGCCTGCCTGGAGATCACCTCCGGGAGTAGCCGGTGACACCGTAGGGATGTCCGATGGTATGTCATCGGCAGGCGCCAATCTCAGCCCGGCGCCCGGTGTGTACCCGGACGAAGAAGATTCCTTCGCATAGGTCGTCCCCAGGCTTCGGTTGAGGCCGCCACCTGTTACGGTTCCGGTCTGCGAGTAATACGGACTGGCGGTCGCACCGGCAGCGCCGCCGGCAGTCGACGGCGTTGTACGGCGCATGAACGAGTCAATCGAGGTCGAGCCCAAAGGCGCATCGATGCTCGTGGGCGAGCGGTAGGGAAGATCGCCACGGAAGTGCTTGCCACCCGCGACGTTGCCCGTAACCGCCAGGTCGCTGCTGTTGTCGACGGGATTGGGCGTATCGACCAAGCCATTGTCACTGCCGCTCAGTGGGGTCGTCGCAGAACGAACCGCGTCGGGAACCGATCGACGATCGTACCCACCCGTACGGAGGCCCGACGAGAACGATGTGACCGCGCAGAGGACGACCGAGACCACGATCCACGTGATGATCTTGCGACGGCGCGCGAGTCGCTCGGCGTCGGATTGACCGCTGCGTTCCGCGTTGCTGTGCTGTATCGATGACGAAGCTCTCATGATGTCACCTCGACTCAGAGAGCAGGCATGGCGTGAAAATAGAGTGGCCGTGTCGGTCGCGAATCAGGGCCGTTCGTACTTGGGCCGTTCGGCCCAGCCCAGCTTCGAAGCGAGCGTCTGCCACGGGGTCCGCATCGGATTGTTCACCACGAGGAAGCTGCTCGCCTCGCGAGCAATCTTCACGACGTCCTCAGCGGCCAGCGTTCGCGAGACCTGACCATCGATCGAGACGGTCGTGCCCTCGTTGACCCGCGTGCAGCAAACCTCGACCCGGCTGCCCGCGTCGATCACGATCGGGCGGAAACTCAACGAATGCGGACAGATGGGCGTGATGACCATCGCCTCCATCGAGGCCGCCAGGATCGGACCGCCGGCTGAAAGGTTATAGGCCGTCGAGCCGGTGGGGGTCGAGACGATCAGACCGTCACTGACACAGGTGGCCACATGGTGGCCGTCGACGGCGATCTTCAACTCGATCATCCGAAACGGCGGGCCGGCTGTGATGAACACCTCGTTCACCGCGGGCGAGCGAAACTTCTCGCGACCACTCTGAGCATTCTCCGAAACCCAGCACCCCAGCAGCATTCGTCGTTCAATGGGCGCCTTGCCTGCAACAACATTGTCAAAGAATTCCTTCAGCTCATTGACGCTGAATTCGGCAAGGAAACCGAGCTTCCCGAGGTTGACCCCGATGACGGGCACGTTGGCCTGACTGAGGTCGCGGGCGGCCGAGATGATGCTGCCGTCGCCTCCGAAGACGATGGCGAACTCGCTTTCGCTCAGGACGTCGGCCGTGCACTTCTCGATGTAACAACTGGCGACGATCTCGGCCTTACCCTTGAGGAATCGCGTGAAATCCTCGATGGCCTCGGCGACCGGGCCTTTGGCCGGATCACCAAAAATGACCAGTTTGGGCAGGGTCGTTCGCTGACTCATTTCTGTCTGCGTTTGTCACCTCGGTCGTTCAGCATTTCCTTTGCCGCATTGACAATGTCATCGGCTGTAACACCGACCTGCATGAGTTGCGCCCGGCGAGAATCGTGACCGATAAACCGATGAGGTGCCCCCAGGACGCGAATGCGGCCTGCACTGAGGCCTTTTTCGGCCGCCAGTTCGAGGACCGCCGAGCCGAATCCGCACGCGACATGGTGGTCTTCGACCGTAATCAGGCGTTTTCCCCTCGAAAGCCCAGCCAGGATCTTCTCGTCCACCGGGGTGGCGAACCGTGCGTTGACCACGTCGATGTGGATTCCCTCATCGCTCAAAGCCTGGGCCGCTTTGAGGGCTTCGACCAGGAGCGTCCCATAACTGGCGATCGTCAGCACCGACTTTCGGCCTCGCCTGACCAGGATGCTTTTGCCCAACTCGAACGGTTTGTCGGAAGCGGCCCGAACGAACTCGTCCGACGGGACCGTGTCTTTGGGGTACCGGATCACGACCGGTTGTGTCTTGCGCCAGCGCAAACTCCAGGCGCATGTTTCATTTCGACTGCATCGGCCGGCGCCAGCAGGATCATGTTGGGCATCATCCGCATATAGCCGATGTCCATCAGGCCATGGTGGGTGGGACCATCCGAGCCGACGAAGCCGGCGCGATCCACACAGAACACCACCGGGAGATTTTGCAGGGCCACTTCCTGGAAGATATGGTCGAATCCGCGCTGGAGGAAGGTCGAGTAGATGCAGACGACCGGTCGCAAACCGGTCTTGGCAATTCCTGCCGCGATGTCCACCGCCGCACTCTCGGCAATGCCCACGTCGTAGAAGCGTTCCGGGTGCTTCTCGCGAAACTTGACGAGTCCGGTGCCGTCGCACATGGCCGAGGTGATCGCCACGATGCGATCGTCGTGCTCGCCCAACTCGGCCAGCGCCTCCCCGAAGGCCTCGGTGAAGCTCTCGTCAGCGCTTTGCGTGGTCGACTCGACACAATTGCCGTTGATCTTGAAGGGACCGGTGGAGTGGAAGCGGGTGGGACCTTCGTCGGCCGGGTCGAATCCCCTGCCCTTGCGGCTGTAGACGTGCAGCAGAACCGGGTGGTTCGCCTCCTTGAGTGCTTCGAAGAGCTTAACGAGGGACTCGAGGTTGTGCCCGTCGACCGGTCCAAAGTAGGGAATGTTGAGGCTCTCGAACAACTGGCTGGGCGGCAGCACCATGCGGATGCTCTTCTTGATCTTCTCAACCGCCTCCTCCATGCTGCGGCCGATGCCCGGAACGTGCTCGAGGATGTTCCGCGTCGTTCGCCGCAGGTCCTCATATGTATGGCTCAGACGAAAACGGGAGAAGTACTTCGCAACAGCGCCTACCGTGGCATCGATCGCCATGCTGTTGTCGTTGAGGATGACCAGAAGCTGCCGCTTGACGAGCCCGAGATTGTTGAGCCCTTCGAACGAGGTCCCGTTGACGATACTCGCATCGCCGACGAAGGCCACAATCTTCGGCCCACCCTTGTTGGCTTTGCGATTCGCGCCATCCGCCCCGGGTTCCGCGGCCTTGGCCTTCAGTTGTTCTCCGAGGGCCATGCCCACGGCGGTGGTCACCGACGTGCCGGCGTGCCCTACGGTGAATTGATCGTATTCGCTTTCCTTTGGATTCGGGAATCCGCTGATCCCGCCAACCTGCCGCAGTCGCTCGAACCCGGCCTTGCGGCCCGTGATGATCTTATGCGTGTAGCACTGGTGTCCCACATCCCAAAGGAGCTTGTCCTGCTTGAAGTCGAAGACATAGTGCATCGCCAGCGTCATCTCGACGGCGCCAGGTTGCTCGCCAGATGCCCGCCCGTCCTGCTAATCGAATGCAGCATAAACTGACGAATCTCTTCCGCCAGTGTTTCAAGCTCCGGAATCGACAGCTTCTTCAGGTCCGCCGGATCGTTGACCTTCTCCAATAGACTGCTCGTCACTAGACTGCTCATAAAGGAAATCACCCCAATGAAGATATCAGTCTTCACATTCTAATCGAAAGCGCTGCGGGGTGCAGCGAAATCGCGATTTTGAGGCAAAAAAGCTAACCCTTTCGCTGCGAATGACTTATGCAAGAAACCGTCGCGCCGGGGGAACACTCGGATCGATCGCGACAAGAGCACCGCGTCCACCCTTCGATGGTGCGATCAATTCACGGTCTGCGACCTCACGACAAGGTCGTTCGCATCACGGCCGATAGCCGGCGTGCATCGGGGTCAATCAAAGTGATACCCACACGTGTCGGCGGTGATCAATTCCGACTTGGTTCGTGGGTACTTGCGGCAGTTCAAGGGCCGAATGGGATAGACCGAACAGTAGATCTTGCCGTCCTCGGTGCTCTTGATGAACGGACAAGCGTTGGGCAACTTACAGCAGGCGCCGCAATGGTTGCACTGCCCTTTGCGCTGTGGCGAAACAGGCAGCACGGACGTGAACGTCCTCTTGATCTTGGCACCCCAGGTGTTTCTATTCTCATCAGGCATAAAGAGTATCCCGAAAGGTTTCTTGCTCCTACGGTGGTCGGTTATACGTGTTCGGGGCCTTCAGGTCAAGGTTTCAAGCAGGTGGGTTACGACGCGTCCGCGCAGCGCCGTGCCGGGCGTGCCATCATTCGGCCCCGCGGTAGCCGGTCCGCTCAGCGGGCAATGCCGTCTTCGAGGTCCGCCAGAATCGTCTGGGCCTTGACGACCTTGTTGCCGTGCGGGCCCTGCCAGTTGACGTCGTCGTCGCGCTGAAGCAACGCTTCGATCTTCTTGCAGGCCACGAGAACGGTGGCGTGGTTCTTGTTGCCCATCGCACGACCGATCTCGGAAGAGGACATTTTGGTGTGCTTGCGAGTCAGAAACATGCTGAAATGCCTGGCCAGCGAAACGGTGCGATCCTTCTTGGCCGAGTGCAGCGCGGCGGCCGTCGTACCGAAATAGGCCGCAACCGTGCTCTCAATATCGGAGACGTGCACGATCGGATCGCATCGCTCGATATGTTCGGCCAGCACACTCTGGGCCATCGCCAGCGTGATCTTCTCATTCTGCAGAGCAGCATAGGCGACGAGCTTGAGCAAGGCCCCTTCGAGCTCACGAACGTTGGTGCGAACCCGCTCGGCCACGTAGCGAACAACACTCTCCGACATCTGCCCCGCTTGAGCCGCCTTGGCATCGCCAAAAGCGGTGGAGACCATGCGCTCGGCAAACTGCCGACAGATATCGCATCGCGTCTGGAAATCCGGCGGCTCGACCTTCACTACCATCCCGGAGACGAAACGGTTGACCAGTTTCTCAGACAACTGCCCGATCATCTTCGGATGAGCATCCGAGACGAGAACGACCTGCTTGCCTGCCAGATTGATCGTGTTGAAGGTATGCAAGAACTCTTCCTGCGTCGACGGCTTGCTGGCCAGGAAATGCACGTCATCGATTGCCAGCAAGTCGGTCCTGCGGATACGAGCTCGGAACGCCTCGAGCTTCTTGGTCTTTAGGGCCAGTACGAACTGATTGGCAAACTCCTCTGCGGACAGATAGAGCCAGTTGGTCTGCGGCCTGACCTGGGTGACCCCGTTGCAGATGCCCTGGAGCAGGTGGGTCTTTCCGATGCCATAGCCGCCGTGGATGAACAGCGGATTGAACGGGCTTTGCTGTTCGCGAACGACCGCTCTGGCGGCACTGTAGGCCAGTTCATTCGTCGGCCCCACAACAAACGTATCCAGCGATAGCTTCAGGCCCTTCGCCTGAGGCGAAGAAGCCGGTTCAGTAGACTTGCGAGGGCTGACCTGCGGTGCAGGCTGAGACGTCACGGTCGGACGCTGAGGTTTCTCTGAAAGATCGGAATCGATGGCAAACGACACCGTTGGATGGTCGCCTGTGGCCGAATGCGCCGCCGCCTTGATATCGCGAAGGAAATGGCTCTCAAGCCAGTTGGCCATGAAAGGGTTAGGGACACCGATCTTCAGACAGCCGTCAGCCAGTGTGAATCGCGCACAACTCTGAAACCAGATCTTGTATTTCTGAGGACCTATGCGTCCCACGAGGGCTTCAGCAATGGCTTCTGCGACGGGTCCCGCCGTGCGGGAACCTTCATCCATGATCGTGCCCTGCATCGACTTCTCCCTATCAGTACTGATAATCAGGCTCTTATCAGTCACGGCTACATGTTTCAACAGAGGGTCCGACCCTCCAACAAACCTCTAACACTCGACAAGCTATTATTTCGCTTACGGCCCTCAAATCAATGGCCTTTAGGCCCATTTCTTTTCCACGTGGCAGAGCCACTGCAAGCCACTGGCTTTGCGCACGAAAAAAATAAGTTGTCAACACGTTTTGCACGACGCAAAACCGCATTGTGGAAAACCTGTGCATTGACCTTGCGATCGCCTCGAAATAAGGCGTGTTCCAATACTGAAAACGCGGAAATCTGCCGCGTGCATCGTGGTAGTCGCGCATGTGAAACCGCCCGGAACGAGGCACACGAATGTCGACAAGGACTCACAGCGCTGCAAGCCAGGCGGGAGGTCAACGGTGGTGAGGATGTGACCTGTTTCACGATGCACGATCGCATCAGGTCACGAATCGCAAGGGGTTGGGATTGCACTCGACGTCGCGGCGCCCCGCCCACTGAAGCAAGGCGCCGGCCTTCGAGTTCTTCCGGCAGAAACCTGCACGTCACCGCGCGAATCGTACTTTCATCGCACGATCGCGCGGTTTGCAGGCAGAGACTACTTGTTGTACAAAGATCTTCAACGAGACCGTGAGGGCGCAGGCAATGTAGCGACTATTCCTCTTCTTCTTCCGTCGCCTCTTCGGTCTGCTCGGCCACCACGACGACATTGACGGTCGCGGTCACCTCGTCGGCGAACTTCAATGTCACGCTGTGCGAGCCGACCTGCTTGATGTGTTCGGGAAGCCTCACCACCTCGTCGGCCACCGCGAACCCCTGCTCCCGCAGGTTGGCCGCAATCATGCGATCGGTGATGGAGCCAAACAGAACCCCGTGCTCGTTGGCTTTGGCGGCCAGTACGGCCTCGGCCTCGTTGACCGCCTCGGCAGCTGTCTCCAGACGCTTGCGCTCCTTCAACCGCTCCTCAGCCCGTTCGGCTTTCGCCTTGGCGATGGCCCGGATGTTCCCCTCCGTCGCGACTTTCGCCAATCCCTGGGGCAGCAGGTAGTTCCTCGCATACCCCTCGGTCACATCGACGACGTCACCCAGCCATCCCAGTTTTCTGATATCTTCGCAAAGCAAAACCTTCATCGTCTATTCCTCGCAACGTTCTCTCTTATGGCCCAGCCCACTTCCGGCACAAACACGCCGGCGCCACGGGACCGACCGGCTATGTCGAATAAGGCAGCAGCGCCATGAACCGGGCCCGCTTGATCGCCCGCTTGGCCTTCCTCTGACACCCGGCACAGTTGCCGCTGCGCTTGCGCGAATAGATCTTGCCGCGATTGGTCAGCAACTTCTGGAGGGTATCGATATCCTTGTAGTCGATGTAACTGATTCCGCCTCGGCAGAAGCGGCATTGGGTCTGGTCGCGCGCCCCGGCAAAGCCCGGTCGCCTTCTGGGTCGTCTTTTCTTCTGTTGCGGTCGTGGTGCCATCTCTTACCTCATCGTTATAAACGTAGACTGTACTTCGTCAGGTCTATACTAAAACGGTATGTCGTCATCGGTCATCTGATCCCGGGAGCCAGCCTGTGAGACGGTCTGGTTGCCGCCATGCCCCTGGTCACCCTGGTAGGCTCCGCCGCCCCCCGCCGCCACCACCGGTGCCGGGCAGGAACTGGAAGTTCTCGACCGTGACCCGGATCCGGCTCTTTTTGGTGCCGTCCTGGGCCGTCCAGGAATCATACGTCAGCCGGCCTTCGAGAAAGATCGGCTTGCCCTTGCTGAAAAACTTGTTGATGTTCTCGGCCATGCGTCCAAAGGCGCGACAATCGATAAAACAGGTTTCATCCCGCTGACTGCCGTCCTGCCCCGTCCAGCGGCGATTGGTCGCCAGGCCGAAATCGACCACGGCGGTCTGACTCGGTGTATACGAAAGCTGCGGGTCCCGTGTCAGGTTTCCCATCAGCAGCACTTTGTTAAAGCTGGCCATAAACCACCTCTCCGTGAAATCTCGGACATGGCAGGACATCCATCTCCTGCCCATTGTGTCGAACTCGGCGTCAGGTCGTGAGTTCGGCCGCAGGATAGTTACCCTGTCGTCTCGTCCGTCTTGTTCTCTTGCTCTTGCTCTTTAGGTGCTTCGTCCGTGTTGGCCTCGGCTGGCGTCTCGGCGCCGGCCTCCGGGCTCGCGGATTCCGAAGAGGCCGGGGTTTCTTGCGACACCTCAGCGCCTTCTTTCGGTGCCGGCGTCTCGGCAGGCGCCTCTTGGCTCTTGGCCTCGGGCTTTTCTTCGGACTTCTCTTCAGGCTTCTCGGCGGGCTCGCCCGTGATATCCTGCTGGAGCATCTCGGCCGGGCGTTTCTCCGTCGTCAGGATCAAGGCGCGCATCACCTTCTCAGAGAGCAGCACGTCCTTCTCGATACCCGAAATCCGCCGGCCATCCACGTTGAAATAGCACAGAATGTACGTCCCACGCGACTTATGGTCGATGTCGTAAGCGAGCTTGCGCTCCTGCCACTTCCGCATCGCGACGACCTCGGCATCCGCACGCTGGAGGATGGTGTTGATCACGGAGAGCGTACCCTCCCAATCCGCCGTCGCTTGGGCAGAATCGACCAAGAACATCCCTTCATATAACCGCTTCGCAACCGTTTCCAAACCTGTTACCTCCTGATCACAAACGGCAATCTCAGAAATCCAAGTTCTATTGTCACCATCGGGACCGGTGTGTTTCGTCACGCCGGACCGCTGTTGAATTCATTCATTGTTCTGTCGATGCCGGATTCGATCCAGCACAGCACCGCGTCGCGGGCCCGAACGATCGCCTCGTTCAGCAACGGCCGCTCTTCTTCTCTCGGCCGGCCCAACACATAGTCGACCGCTACGGCACCGGGGCAACTGCCGATGCCAACCCGGCAGCGGGCGAATTCGTTGCTGCCCAGCTCTGGCGATGATATCCGCCAGCCCGTTATGCCCGCCGGCCGAGCCTTTGACCCGAACTCGGATTACGCCCGGCTCGAGCGCCATGTCATCCGTAATCACCATCACGTCGTCGAGATCGAGCTTGTAGAACCCGACCGCCGTGGCCACCGCCTGACCGCTGCGGTTCATGTACTGCCACGGCTTCATCAACATCACCTTCCGGCTCGCGATACCAGCCTTCACCAATCCGGCGCCGAACTTCTGTTGTTTCACGGCGATCCCAAGCGCCTCTTCCAGGGATTCGATCACCTTGAACCCCAGATTGTGCCGTGTTTCGGCGTATTCCGGCCCGGGATTGCCCAAACCGACGACAAGCTTCAGTTCCGCCATCGATACCGATCCAGCACGTCGCTCACAACTCCGATCCGACTACTCCTCTTCGGAGTCTCTTCTTCCTTCTTCTCGCCGATGACTTCCGGAGCCGTCGGGGCCTCTTCCTCGAGCTCTTCGGTCGTCTTGGCTTCGGCCACGACGTGGCAGGCCACGAGCATCGTCTCGGGCGGGCTGACCAGCGTCACCCCATCCGGCAGAGTCGATATCCCCGGCGTGGATGATTTCTCCGACGCCCAGTTCCTTGACCGACACTACAATGGTGTCGGGAATCTTGCGTCGCCAGGCACTCGACTTCGATGCGGTCGGCATGGGCTTCGACGATGCCGCCTTCGTGCGCTCCCTTGGCCGTGCCCTTGAGCTCGATCGGCACCGTGATCGCAAGCTTCTCGGTCACATCGATCCGGATCAGGTCGGCATGCACGATATCGCGGCCCAAGTGATCGTATTGCAGGTCCTTGACCAGCATCTTCTGCGTCTTGCCGTCAATGATGACGTCAATCAGCCGATGGCCGTGGTGCAGGCCTTGAACGAATTCATGGGCGTCCAGCGAGATGGCGACCGGGTCCTGCCCGTGCCCGTAGACGATGGCAGGAATGCGACCGGCTTTGCGAATACGGGCCGACGCTTTCGAACCCGTGTGTTCTCTGGTCTTGGCTTCCAACAATAAGGTCTTGTCCATGATCTCTTCACCCGAAAAAAACTCAAATCCAGATCAATCCAGTCTGATCGCGACTCTCACGCTATGTATACGCTGCCGCTACCCTTTGCTGAAAAGGCTGCTGACAGATTCATCACGGTGTATCCGTTTGATGGCCTCGCCGAGCATCGCCGCGGAGCTCGAGGACCTTGATCTTCTCTTCTTCCTGGCCTCTTCCGTCAGCGGAATGGTATCGGTCACGACCACTTCGTCGATCGGGGCCGTCGCGAGCCGCTCCAGGGCCTGCCCCGCAAACACGCCATGCGTGGCGCCGACCAGAATACTTCTTGGCCCCGCGCTCTTTCACGAGCTCGGCCGCGCTGCACACCGTCCCGCCGTGGCGATGATGTCATCGACACATCAGAATATTGCCGGCCATCCACGTGACCGATCAGCTCGTCGGCCTGCACGTGGTCACCGCTGAAACGCTTGCTTGTGAATGATGGCCAGCTCACCTCCCAGGTGAGAGGCATAGCGAGCCGCCGTCTTGATATTGCCCACGTCCGGCGAGACCACGGTGAGCTTGTCGATCTTCTTGTCGCGGAAGTACCGGCTCAGCACCAACTCACCCGCCAGATGATCGACCGGGATATCAAAGAAGCCCTGCAACTGATGTGCATGCAAATCGATGGCCAGGACGCGATCGGCGCCGGCCGTGGTGATCACATTCGCCACGATCTTCGGCCGTGATCGGCACACGGCCCTCGTCTTTGCGGTCCTGGCGGGCGTATCCGAAGTAGGGCACAACCGCCGTGATGCGCTTGGCAGCTGGCCCGCCGCAGGCAGTCCAGATAGATCAGCAACTCGACCAGGTGCTCATCCACCGGCCTGCACGTCGATTGCATGACGAAACAGTCGCGGCCTCGTACATCGTCCTCGATTCGTATCAGTTTCTCCCCATCCGGAAACTTCGAGTGATCTTCGCGCCGCCCGATGGGAATCCCAAGGTACTTGCACACCGCACCGGCCAGAGCCGGATTGCTGCTTCCGGAAAATATTTTCAGATTGTCGTTCAAGAACATCTTTTACACGCCTCTCGGCATTGCTCTGGGGCACCCCATGTTTCCGGGTACCGGCGTTACGGTTTCTCCGCGGACTGACCCACGTCTTCCTGCGACACGACCTTGCCGGCCGCGACATGCGCGCCGGACTGGAGCGTCAGCGGGGCGACCAACACGGCGCCCGAGCCGATGTAGCAATCATCGCCCACGGTAGTCTGGTTGATGGTCTGGCCGTCAAAATTGGCGGTGATCGATCCGGCGCCGATATTAACGTTCTTGCCAATCACCGCATCGCCCAGATAGCTGTGGTGGCGGGCTCGCACCCCGTCGGCCAGCGTCACATCCTTGACCTCCGTGAACACGCCCAGGACGACGTCGTTCTGGATCACGGTCTGGTTGCGGAGGAAAGCGAACGGACCGATCCGACAGCCCCCGCCGATATGGACGGGACCGTGAATGTAGGTAAACGGCTCAATCACGGTGTCTTGCCCGATCTGCGCCCGGGCGTCGATCCAGGTGTTGTCGGGGTCGACGATCGTTACGCCGTTCTCCATCAACTCCTGCTGGATGCGTTGCTGCATGATCTTGCTGGCGACGCTCAATTGGGCGCGGCTGTTGACACCCATCGCCTCTTCAGGACGAACGGCCGTAATCGCGACCACCTTGTTGCCGCCCGCGATGAGCACGGACAAGGCATCCGTCAGGTAAAACTCCTTCTTGACGTTGTCGGGCTTGACCTGCTCCAGTGCCGAGAACAGCATCCGGTTGTTGAACAGGTAATAGCTGGGGTTGACCTCTTTGATCGCTCGCTGGGCCGGCGTGCAATCGCTGTGCTCGACAATGCCCTGGATGTTCCCATAGGCGTCGCGGACGATCCGGCCATAGCCGGTAGGGTCTTCGAGGACCGCCGTGGCCAGTGTCGCCGCCGAATGCTCCGCCTGGTGTTTGTCGATCAGCGTCTGGAGCGTCTTGGCGCGAATCAGGGGACCGTCACCGCAAAGGACCAGGGTCTGGCCATTGACATCCTTCAGGTACTCTTTGCAGCATCCGACGGCATGAGCCGTACCGAGCTGTTCAGTCTGCTCAACCCAGACAATATCGGACGCATCGCCAAATCGTTCCTTGACTTGATCGGCGCCAAAGCCGACGACGACATAAATCTTTTCTGTACCGACACTTCGGCAGGCATCCAGGACGTAAGCCAACATCGGTCGACCCGTCACTTCGTGTAGCACTTTGGGCAACTGGGTATTCATCCGACTGCTCGCACCCGCCGCCAACAGTATCGCTACTCTTTCAGCCATGCCGCCCTTTCGAAGCAAAGAGGTTCATATGTCATCTTCAGACTGCAAACCAACCAACCCGGCCAGGACTCGAACCTGGAATATGGGCACCAAAAGCCCATGTGTTGCCAATTACACCACCGGGTTTCGAGAACTTCGATTTATGATTTCCTAATTTGCCATTGGCCTATCCGGGATCAACCCCAGAGCGACCGACTCAAAATAGCAATTAGTCAATCGTAAATAGCAAATCCAAAGTTGTCACGGAGATCGCTTTGGAGCGATCTGGCAAGGTCTTGCCGGAGGCTTGAGCCAGCCATGCCGTGATTCTGCTGACCCCAAGGACCATGCTCTTCGGTCCGACTCTACCCCTTGCGACAAGACAATCGCGAAACGAAGACTATACCGAATCGTACCGGCCGATGCAACATTTTTCGCCATTTTTCGCAGGACCGGCCGAAGATTGACGCTCGCGAAGGCGTCTCTTATCATGAAACCGACGTGCGGAGACCCAGGCAATGACGAGATTGCAGGCTATTTCGAAGACCGTTCTGACCGTCCTCGGGATATATGCGGTGGTCGTTTTGGGCCATTCATACCCGGGCCGATACTTCCCTGAGGCAATTCAGGCCCCGTTCAGAACCGCCCTGGAGATCCTGTTCTTCCTGGCTTTCATGGCTCTCGTTGCATTCGTGGCCTATGTGATGATCTTCCGGAATGAGGCCCTGGCCAGAGCCATCGTAGGCGAAGAAGATATCGCCGAGCCCATTGACGCCTCGCTGCTGGCTAAATCGCTTCGCATTGGCGTTGTCCTGGCCGGGCTGGTGCTCCTGCCCGGTTCAGCCCGCTTCCTCGTGGAGGTTCTGAGACTGCCTTTCGTCCTCCGGCCAGTCATCAACGAGTGGATCGTCTCCGGAATCACCTCGTATCTCGCGAGATTCACCTGGCCGCAGTGGTATATGACGGGCTTCCGCCTGTTCAGAGCAACCCTGGCGGTCTACCTGATCGCCGGAGCACCGCATCTGGTGCGACTTCAGGTGCGACAATGCTTTAATCTCGGCCTCGATTCAAGCCAAGCGAGTAGACTCTCTGAGGGATGCAACGATGAGTAGAACGCGTACGTTTGCCAAAATCATCCTCGTGAGCGTGGGTCTCTTGACCGCCATCCGCGTAGCGCCACAGCTGCTAACGCTCATATACCTGATTCCACAAGACCATATGGTGGACCGACCTGGCATAGTTCTGGTGCAAATCGTCATTACGACCGTGTTTCTGGCTCTGCTGTTCTACGTCTTCTGGGTCAAGCGCGATTGGCTTGCCACCCGGGTGGTTGGTGCCGAACCCTCATCCGAGCTATCTGTCCCGTGGCTTCCGGCCGCCTATCGGCTGGTCTGCATGGCTGCCGGCCTGCACTGCCTCTACGTGGTCAGTTTTGAGATCCTCCGCTTCTTCCTCAGCCCGGCCTATGCAGCCGGGTTCCCTGACGCAGTGCGAATGTCTCCGAGCGCGATGGACATCGCCACCTGGACTATTCTGCTGGCAGCCGGGTTCTATCTCTGCTGGGGCGCCCCGCACTTCGTCCGATGGCACATGAAGAAGACCTTGGAGCAGTGCCGCGAAATCACGAACGCGAGTTAGAGACGCTGAACGTCGACCTCGGTTTGTCGGTTTGCCGCCGACCAGGTCTGGTTTTCAGTCAGGCCATAAGCGCGGGCGGTGGCAGATTTGAGGGCACTGGCCAAAGCGGCACGGGCGTTCTGCCGCCGGCTATAGCTTGCCAGGAAGCCGGCCAGGAGGTAGTCTCCACAGCCGACAGTCTCGAGCACCTTGCCCCGCGTCGTCGTCCGGCCCGTCCAGGCCCCCCGCTTCGTGACGAGGATTGCTCCTTTGCTGCCCCGGCTGATGAGAACCATCGGCACTTGCGCGAGTAGGGTGCGAGCAGCGGCAACCAAACCGGAGGGCGTGTCTTTGATCTGTGGTCCGAGCAACCCCCGGAGTTCCTCGACGTTCGGTGCGATCAGCCAGGGCCACCCCGCCTGGACCAGGTGCTTCAGAGCAGGACCATGGCTATCGAGGACAATTCGCGCCGCCTTCGAACCGCAGATCTCGACCAATCCGACCGCCGGCTCCAGAAGATCGTCACCCGGCATAGCGCCCGAGAAGACGCAGAGGTCGTTCTTTCGAATGGTCTTCTTCAAAACAGACGCCAGGCGAGCCAGCGATGCCCGCGTCGCCAGACGATTCGCCTGACGCAGGTGCATTTCGCGTCGGGCCTTGGTGTCCACGACGGTCATGTTCTCCCGAGTCCGCCCATCGACCCGTGTCATTTCGACACGAACGAGCGGGCTTTTCGATCGGATTGACCGGCGCATGAGATCATAGTCCTGCCGGCCCCAAAGGCCGGTCGCGATACTCGCACAGCCCATCCAGGCCAGTGCCGACGAGACGTTCAATGCCTTGCCCGCCGGCCGAGCGATCCGTTCGTCAATCTCGGCATGGCGGCCCCAATCGAGGCCGCGACCACGACAACTGATGTCCCAGGCGGCGCTAAACCAACCGTAACAATTCGACCAATGCGATCCACATTCCACCTCACAACGTCAACCTTGTCGTCTCCAGATTGCGACCTGTCTGCCATTGTGACGCAAGATTGTTCTCTGCACAACCCATGGCGTCCTGGAGGCAGAGAAACATCCTGCAATTTCTCACCGAGAACTAACGGGTGGCAAACACGTGATTAACAGGAAACTCCGATATATGTGAATGGAAGACAGATGAAGCATCCGTTGCAGCCGAACAGGGTCTATTGGAAAGGGCCACGCGATTCGTGACGACCGACCTATCTTCGTCATCAGCGATCTCCACATCGGAGATCGATCCCCCAAAGACGACCTTTGTCACGCTCACAGAGAAACGCTGCTGCTCCCCATTCGCGGGCAATATGAGCAGGTTATCAACGCCCGCTACGCTCAGGAGATGGGACTGGGGCTGCATCGAAACCAACTGGATGGTGAGACAATTGAGGAGTATCTGGACTGGATTGAGACGCCGATGGCCGACCACGAAGATGTTCTCTGGCCCGACAACAACGCGTTCTTCGACATTCTCGAACAAACGATCGAAAGCGTTTCGTCACGCTTCGGTGCTCGCGCTTTCCAAACACCATGGTGGCGCAGACGATTCGCTCTGAGGCAGTCCTACGCCGGAGTTCAGTGAGCGAGGCAAACCAGGCCGGCGGCTGCCGACCTAATCCCAGCGGTGGCGTTTGACGGCGCCGAGGATCTTCTGGGCACACTTGAGCGCTTCGAGTCCCTCTTCGGCGCTGACCTCAGGCGTGAACGATCGATCCCGGACCGCGCAAGGAACGCCTCCTGCTGCAGGCGCACGGGCTCCTTGTCATCGATCTGGAGCTGCTCGATATGCAACAGATCGGGCCAGTTCACACTCGTCCAGTCGAAGTCGCCTCGCTCGCGTTGCTCTTTGATCCACTGGACCACGTCCGTGTTCGGCGCCGTCTTGATGACGATCCCGCTCTTCTTGAGATAGTCGACGCTCAGGTAGGCCTGTCGGGAGAAGACGCGGACCCGTCGCTCGGTCTTCAGCGCCAGCCGCGACGCGGTGATGTTCGCGACACATCCATTGTCGAACACAATTCGCGCATTGCAGATGTCCTCGGCTCCTTCGATCACCCCGACACCGACGGCGTCGACGCGATGCACCTTGCTGGCAGCCAGAGACAGAATGATGTCGATGTCGTGAATCATGATGTCCAGCACAACGCCGATGTCCGTCGAGCGAAATGGATAGGGACTGACCCGGTGCGACTCGATGAACTTCGGCTCGATACTCAATCGCTTCATCGCCTGGACGACCGGATTGCAGCGTTCCGAATGCCCCACCGCCACAACGGTATCGAATCGCCGCGCGAGCGAAACAATCTTCCGGCCTTCGCGCACGCTCGATGCGAGCGGCTTTTCGATCAGCACGGGAACACGATTCTTCAGGAAGAGCCTGGCCAACTGCATGTGCGTCACGGTAGGTGTGGCCACCGTCACGGCGTCCACTTTGTCCAGGATATCGGCACAATCGGTAAAGGCCTCGCAGCCGTATTTTCCCCCAAGCAGCTTGGCCCGAGTCTCATCGGTATCGACAATGCCCACCAGCTCACAATCCGCCATCTGGCTGTAGACCTTGGCGTGAATGCTCCCCATCTTTCCGGCACCGATGACGCCCGTTCGAATCTTTGCGTTCTCGTCCATTATTGGCTCCCGGTTCGCTCGTGTATCTATCCCGGCGCCGGTTCATGGCATCGGCCCCTCCTCCGGAGAGTTCCGTCCGAACCTGAGCACGGGCGACCCGATTGATTATCTCCTGAATGTTTCCAAGTACCGGCCGAATCGATGTTCGCCACTCCGGAGGATGGCGTCAACAATCGCTCGGACGTTTTCATCCAGCCCGTCTTCCTCGGCCATGGTCCGGGCGGTGACCATCAACGGCGTGCCCTCGCGATAGAGGCGTTTGTAGGCGTCGAAGATCCGCTCCTGCTGTTCCTCGTCGAGTCCGGCCCGCAGGAGGCCGCGCTTGTTGACGCCTCGAACGCACGCCGGGTAATGCCCGCTGACCGTCATGAACGGCGGCATGTCCCGCGTCAGACCGGCCAGCCCTGCCACGTAACACCACTTGCCCACAGTCACAAACTGGTGCATGCCGGCCACACCGCTGATCCAGGCCCCCTCCTCGATCTTGCTGTGGCCCCCGACCTGAACGCTGTTGCTCAGTACGATCTGGTTCTCCAGAGTGCAATCGTGCCCGATATGCGATCCGACCATAATCAGATTGCTGTCGCCTATCTCGGTGCGGGCATCTTCGTACTTGCTCGGGTGGATCGTGACGTTTTCGCGGATGACATTGCGATTTCCGATCACCAGCTTGCCGATCTTCATCGTCGCGTCAAATCCCAGAACCTGGGGACAGCAGCCAACGGCACAGTTCGGAAAGAGGTGATTGCCCTCTCCGATGATGACGTGGTCGGCAATGAGAACCTTGGGTTCGAGTACGGTCCCGGCGCCGATCGACACGCCATTGCCCACGATGCACAAGGGCCCAATGACCACATCTTCCGCCAGTTGCACATCCGTCCCAACGACTGCCGTGGGGTGTATCTTCGCCATCTTACAGGTTCCTGCCTCTCAATGAGCTCTCAGTCTGAGCAGAGTTTCCGGTTCCGTCCCGCTCACATTTTGTCGTCGTCAACGAGCATAAACTTGATTTCCGCCTCGGCCGCGATGGCATCGCCCACCTTGGCCAGGCATCGACAATGGGCCGTCCGCTTTCGCAGGCGTACCGTCTCAGCCGACAGGATCAACTGATCGCCCGGCACGACCGCCCGGCGCAGCTTGACGCTGTCCATGCTCAACAATAGCGCCAACTGGCCCGTATGTTCGAGCTTCTGGGCAAACAGGAGGCCGGAGACCTGGGCCATCGCCTCGACGATCAGCACGCCGGGCATGATCGGCGTTCCCGGGAAATGCCCCTGGAAAAACATCTCGTTGAAGGTCACATTCTTGATGCCCCGGATCTTCGTGTCGCCCTCGATCTCGATGATTTTATCGACGAGAAGGAAGGGATAACGGTGGGGCAGAATCTTCTGAATACGGCGGATATCGAGCACGGCGTCGGTCCCGAATCGGTCGATCCGGTCCTGCTGTTCGGCTTGCTCGTAGAGCTTGCGGGCCAACTGCTGGTTAAGCGAATGACCGCTCTTGTAAGCCACGATCCGCCCGATGACGGGCCGCCCGACCACGCCAGATCGCCGATCAAATCGACGATTTTGTGTCGGACGCACTCGTTTGGAAAACGGTAAGTATTCTTGATCGGCCCATCCGAATCGATCACCAGGATGTCATTCGGACCGATGTGCGTGCCGATCCCGCGGGCCTGAAACTGCCGGGCTTCGACTTCGAGCAAAAAGCTGCGGGCCGGCGCCATGTTGGTTTCGAACGTGTCGGTCGTGAGCCGATAGCTGAAGATCTGCCGGCCGATTCCGGTGTGACCGCTATAGTCCAGATCGTAGGTGACGTTGAGTCCAGGGTCCGCGTACGGCAGCGCGTAGATCGTCGCGTCGCCGGCGGTCACGGTAACGGGCCTCTTGATCACGAATTCACGGCGAGGGTTCTTCTGTTCGACGAGTTCCGCTTCCTTGAGCACCCTGAAGTAGTCGGCACTGCTGCAATCCATGGCCGGCAGCTCAGGGCCCTCGATCTCGATAAGGAGATTGTCGATCCCCAGAGCACTGACGGCGGCCATACAATGCTCGACCGTCTCAATGCTGACGTCACCCTTCTTGATGCTCGTGCGACGGCTGCGTTCCGCGACGTTGGGGACCACGGCGGGGATACGCACCGCCCCGCTCACGTCGGTCCGTACGAAGACGACTCCCGTATCCTCTGGAGCAGGACGAAAGGTTACACGTGCTTCCTCGCCCCCGAAGAGGCCTTTGCCGGAAAGTTTGCCCTCACCCTTTATCGTCGTTTGCAGCTTCAAGCTTTTCTACCTTCGCCGTGAGGCGCTTCAATTGCTGTGAAAGTTTGGGCAGGCGGAACAAGTACGCGACGATCCTGGCCGCCTCTTTCACGTCGACCGCCGGTGACCAGGCGAGCCGTTCACCGGCCCCTACACTGCTCATGACACCGGACTGTGCTCCGACCATCGTGCCGGCCCCAATCTCAATATTGTCGGCCAGCCCCACCTGCCCGGCCAGGACGACCCCGTCGCCCAGCCGGCAACTGCCCGCCACGCCTGTCTGGGCCGCGATCAGACAGCACTTGCCGATCACCGCGCCGTGGCCAATCTGCACGAGATTGTCCATCTTGGTACCGGCTCCGACTATGGTATTGCCAAATTTCGCCCTGTCAACGCATGTGTTGGCGCCCAGTTCGACGAAATCTTCGAGCACGACGCCCCCGTTGTGCGGGACAAATTGGTGGCGGCCATCAATAAAAGCGTACCCAAACCCCATCGATCCGATGGTAGTATGCGTCTGAAGGATCACATTGTTGCCGATCGTGCACTGGTGGTAGACCGTTACGTGGCTGTCCAACCGGCAATTGGCCCCAATCCTGGAGCCTTCGCCGATGGTGCACCCGTTCCCGATCACGGTGCCCGGGCCGATCTCGACGTCGTCCGCAATGACCGTGTAGGGACCGATGCTGACGTGGTCGCCAAGTCGAACGTTGGCGCCGAGACGGGCCGTGGCATCCACCCCTTCGACCGGCGGCGTCAGCTTGGGCGCAAAGCCCTCCAACGTGGCGATCAACGCCGCGTTGACGTTGGCCACAACCAACTGGGTGGGGCCGAGGCCGTCGAGAGGCTTGGCCACGATGATGGCGGCCGCGGTGCACTTCCTGGCGGCCGCGCCATGCTTCGGATCGGTCACGAAAGCCACATCGGCTGCTCCGGCCGTCGCCAACGGTTGAACCGAACTCACTTCGCGATTCACATTCTCCGGACCACCGACCACTTCGGCACCGAGCCGCTTCGCCAACTCTGCTACTGTCAAGGCCATCCGTACCCCGAAAAATCGATCCACACGTCAAAACGGTTCCGAGCCTGTCGAGGCCCCACGGCAACTTCGGCGCTATGGCTTGAGGTTCTTGAGCTTGTCCAGCCGGGTGATGACTTCGTTGGTCAGATCGACACACCCGCCGGCGTAGAGAACCTTATGCGTGCTGAATGTCGCCATCAGCTCTTCGCTCGAGATCGGAAACTCCGGTTCCGTCCGCTCCATGACCATGTCCAGCCCCTTCTCCTTGGCCAGCGTCGCGACGATCTTCAGCGTCTCCTGGTACAGCCTTTCCATCCATTGCTTGTCTTCGGCCATCCGCTGCTGCTTGAGAAACTCCTGCTGACCGTCCAGATCAGCGCGGCCCTCGATCACCGTCTGCAATTGCTTGAGGTAATCGGCCGTTCCAGCCTTGAGTGTCTTGAGTTCCGCTTCGGCCGCCTCGATCGTCTTGGCCTTCGCTCCCAGTTCGCTCCGGGCACGATTCTGCTGTGCGATCACCTGAGCGCGATACTGTGCCTGCAACTGGCACTGGTTGAACGCCGTTCGAATGCTGACCACGCCAATTCTCGAAACGGACGTGGACGCCGCACCGGCGCGGTCGTACTGGAACGTCGCCAACACGGCCACCACGCAAATCACCACGCCCATCATGATCGATCGTCTCTTCATTCCATACCCTTTCTCTTACCTGGTCTGCTCCGCATTCTGTTTCCTGGTCTTTCGCCACCTTAGAACATGCCGGCGGCTGAGAAGCTGAAGATCTGCCGCTCATCGCCCTCGGATTCGAGCAGCGGCGTCGCAATCTCGAATCGCATCGGCACATCGCCGAACAGTTGAGGCACCATGATCTGGATACCGGTACCGATGGAGACGCGGTAGCTGCCGGTATCGATGGTCCCGCTATCGACGAAGAACAATGTGGCGAAATTGTCGCTGATCATAGGCACCGTGATCTCCGCGCCGGCCAGGAAGATCCAGTCACTTCCGATCGGATCTTTGCGGCGTGGTGAATCGACGTTCGTCTGGAGGCCCCGAGTGCTGACACCACGATATTCGAAACCGCGCATCCCATAGGGACCGGTGCCGCCCGAATAGAATTTCTCAAAGGGCGGCGCATCACCGACGACGGTCGCGGCCTTGATCTTGCCGGCCAGTACCGTTTTGTGTCCGAGCAGATTCTCATGCAGCGTGAAGTAGCGGATGTAGCTGCCTTCCAGGATGCCGAAGCGTGTAGTCGCCGGTTACCTGCTCGTACTCCAGATTGACAACGTGGCCGCGGTTGGGCCTGTAGCGATCGTCCACGGCGGTCTCGCCCACCCCAAACTTGACGCCGAACAACTGATTGTCTGCCATAGACATCCCGAATCTCCTGCGGGGCATCATAGTCAAGATTATCTACCGAAACATTCTCGGCGCGGAACCCGATGCTGCGCCGCCACCGGCCTTTGAGCCGCTGCTCGAAACCGAAGTAGCCTTTGAGGCGGCCTCTCGTCGTAGCTCTCGCGATACCGTTCCCAGCTTCGGCCCAATACGTCGAATGTCATCGGACGGTCACGCCAGTAGGGATCGACGAACTCGACGTAGTATTGGCTGTACTCGGTGCCCGGCTCCAGCGTCACGCTGAAGCTCTGCCCGGCGCCTTTGAAATATTTCCAGGGGGTCAGAAGGCCGCTGGGGTCGTCGGGCCAATCGGTGATATCGAAATTCCGCTGGCGATACACCAGTCGGCCGATGACGCCGCTGTCGCTGCTGACGCCGACACCGGGCATGATGATGCCCGTACTGCCCTCCTTGATATCCACGCGGACGTCCTTGTGGTCGGATCGCCGTCCTCCGGGGCCACCGGGCGAATCAGCGCCTCCTCGGCCACCGCCGACTCTCTGGACGTATCGTCTCGAGTAGCCCGCCGCCTTCTTTCGGTGCGATGCGCCCGTTGTACCAGTTGCCCGGCGTGAAGTCATATTCGTCCAGGACACGTCGTGACGACCTTGTCCCGGGTTTCTTCGTTGCCCGTGACGTCGATCTGGCCGATGCGGTACCGCCTGCCCTCGGTCGATGTCGAACTCCACGGTAACCATGTGCTGGTCGGCCATGGGGCTGAATTTCGGCCTTTGCCGGACCTCGGCATCGATGTAGCCGTCCTCGCGATACATGCCCGGGCAATCTCCCGGCGTCCAGCACCGGCCTCGGGCTTGAGGTAGACCTGCCCCTCACTCAGCGTCATCATCGTGCCGTAGCTCGTCGTCGGAGAAGTGCGTGTTGCCGCTGAAAGGACGATGCCGCCGACGCGGAAGACCGGCCCCTCTTCGATGACGAACGTCACGCTGAACCCCGCTCTTGTCGGGCGGTGAACTCCGTGTTGGCGGTCGATCTTGTAGTCGAGGTAGCCGTGGTCGTAGTAGAACTCGCGAAGACGATCCAGGTCCTCCTCGATGGCGTCCTCGGTGTAGTAGAAGGGCCAGAGCAGCCATTTGCGTTCCGTCGTCTTGATGACCTTGGCCAGCGTCCCGGAGCCGATCGCCTCGTTGCCGACGAACTCGACCGAATCGATCTGGATACGGGCACCTTCGTTGATCCGGTAGAGCAGATGGCCCTGTGCCAGTCGGTCACGGTCGAGCGAGACTTCCACGAAGGCGTAGCCGATCTTGCGGTAGACCTCGGCGATCGTCAGGCGGCCGCCTTCGGCCAGAAACGGATCGAGTTGGTCGCCCAGTTCGAACCCGAGTCGCTGACGCAGGACGTGATCCTTGAACTTCTCGTTGCCCTCGAACTCGATCGACTTGATGATCTCGCCTCGCGCGGCCGGAGCCGACGCCACCGCCGCAACGTCGTTTCGGCTCGGCGACCCGACTGCGGCGGCGCGGCACGCGCACCCGTGCCGAGCAACACTATCGATATGAGGAGAACGATAATCGTATCCTGCATCGGCTCTCTCGTGAACAGCAACCGGTCCGGCGCCAAGCTATGGCCTAAAACGGCACCGACTCCTGTTCGATCTGCGCCAGGTTCTCGAACCGCGTACATTTGTCGCGGAACAGCAGCTCCACGGTCCCGGTCGGACCGTTACGCTGCTTGGCGATAATGATCTCGGCCTTGTTGTTAGGCTCGTAGTCCGGTTCGCCGCGATGGTAGTAGTCTTCGCGGTGCAGCAGCATGACCACGTCGGCGTCCTGCTCGATACTGCCGCTTTCGCGCAGATCGCTCATGCGCGGGCGATGTCCTTCACGGCCTTCGGCCGCCCGGTTCAACTGGCTCAGAACCACCACGGGAACGTCCAATTCCCTGGCCAGCGACTTCAAGTAACGGGAAATCGTCGAGATCTCCTGCTGCCGCGACTCGACGCGACCGGTCCCGAGGTGCATCAACTGAAGATAGTCGATCATGACGCACTGGATATCCGTAGGCGCTCTTGAGCCGCCGGGTCTTGGCTCGTATCTCCAGCGGCGACAACGCCGAGGTATCGTCGATGAAGATCGGAGCTTCCGAGATCACCCCGCAGGCTTCTACCAGCTTTCGATAGTGCTCCGTGTCGAGCATGCCCTTTGCGGACCAACTGCGCATCGACGCCGCTGTAGCTGCACAGAAATCGCTCGGCCAGCTGCTGCTTGCCCATTTCGAGCGAGAAGATCACCAGCGGCTGCTTGTCCAGGATGCCGATCCGCTCGGCCACATTCAGCACCAGCGCCGTCTTGCCCATACTGGGCCTGGCGGCGATGATGATCATTTCCCCTTTTTGCAGCCCGCAGGTCATGTCGTCGAGTTCGTAATAGCCCGTCGAGAGCCCCGTGACGTGACTGCCTTCGCGCTTTTCGATCAGCTCGTAGGCCCGGGTGACCAGATCCTTCATGGCGACGGCGGCGCTGGTGATCCGCTTGTCGGTGACCGCGAAGATCCGCCGCTCCGCCTCGTCGAGCTTCTCGATCGCGCTGCCCGACTCGTCGTAGGCGTCGTTGAGAATGTCCGTCGCAGCCGAGATCGTCTCGCGGAGCAGCATCTTCTCCTTGACCATGTCGGTGTAGTAAGCGACGTTGGCCGACGAGGGCACCGACTCCATCACGCGGCGGAGATACTCCAGCCCTCCGACGGCCTCCAACTGCTCGTTCCGCTCGAGCTCGTCGCGGACCAGCACGCCGTCGATCCCTTCCCCGCGATTCTTCTCGTATAGCGCGAGGATCGCATCGAAGATGATCTGATGCTCGGTGTGGTAGAAGGCCGCGCGGTCGACTGCTTCGACCACATCGCCGATGCACCGCGGGTCGACGATCATCGAGCCGAGCACGGCCGCCTCGGCGGGCAGCGACTCGGGCATACTGCGCAGCATCGCCATCTCCGCCGGAGGGTTCTTCTTCTCCGTCGGAGCGTTCCCTGCGCCGAGCCCCGTTTATTCTCCTTCATCGGCAAAGTCGGCCCTCCTTGTCGGCCGGCTGTTCAGTCATCATTCAGGCCCTCCTTTCGGGCCCGCAGGCAACCGGGGAAGGCAGGATAAGCCGATATTCTACTGCCCTGCCTACCCAGCGTCAAACACTGTTTCACCCCGCGAATCCGCCCGTTTGACCGCCTCCGACGGGCATTTGCGGTCCAGCCCGCAGGGGCTGTCCCACCGAGTCGCCGTGTTCTTCCGGCTGGTTTTTGTAGATTGCGACCCCGATCTGTATTCGGCAAAATCCCCCGTCCGTCACCACAAAAGGCCGAAAACATCCCGTCGCCCAGGATAGAAATCGCGCCAGGGCCTTCCCTGCCTGGGGTCAATCGAGGGATTCAGCGAGGCGTCGGCCGGCGTGAAATGCCCTCTGGCGGTCCTTTTCGCGCAGCGTGGCGTCGGGGTCTGGGCGACCATGCCGAAGAACAGCGAGGTCTGCACCTTCGCGCCCAGTATCTCGGCGATCATCTTCAGGGCCTTTCTCCCTCCCGGGATGGCGATCCTGGCGATAAATGCCGGGCAAGCGGTGGACGTGATGGTAATCGCCTTCTTGTTCTGGCTCTTCTCGCGCGGCTTGGGGGCGGCCTGCTTCCAGGGCCAGTAGAAGTGAACGATAAGTCGCTCCATGAAACGCCTGGTGATAGCGGTGGCATTGTAGAAATTCGTGGGCGAGGCCAGCACGAGACCGTCGGCCTCATCCGTTGCCCGGAGGATCTGCTCCATATCGTCGTTGAGAGCGCATTGGCCCCGTCGACCGACGCCCGCCTGCTGGGTGCACGTCCGGCAGTTGGAACAGAACTCGATATGCTTGTCGATCAGGTAGATCTTCTCCGTCTGGGCCCCGCAGGCCTGGGCCCCCCGCAACACCTCCGAGACCGCGGTATCGATCACCCGCTCCTTGCGGTACGTCCCCAGAATCGCCACAATCTTCTTGGCCGAAGCCATAGTCGACCCCCTTGTTCCATTGGCCCTGAAGACACAGCAATCAATACTATTATAGGACTCCCGAATCGATGGCCCCCTGTCAATCCTTGGTCCACTGGTCGAGCCAGTCGATGACCGTGTCGTGCCAGTGGATCGAGTTCTGGGGTTTGAGCACCCAGTGATTCTCGTCGGGGAAGTACAGCAGCTTGCTGGGGATGCCCCGCCGCTGGAGGGCGTTGAACGTGCCCGAGCCCCTGGGTATCGGCCACGCGATAATCCAAGGCCCCGTGGATCACGAGCATGGGCGTCTTCCAGTTCTGAACGAACCGGACGGGATTCTGCTTCTCGTAGCCCTCGGGATTGTCCCACGGCGTGCCCATGTGGTCCCACTCGGGAAACCACAACTCTTCGGTATCGTAGTAAGCCATTCGCTCGTCGATATTGCCATCGTGATTGACCAGGCAGCGGAAACGATCGGACCAGTTGCCCGCAATCCAGTTGATCATGTAGCCGCCGAACGACCCGCCCAAGGCGCCGACGCGGTCGCCATCCATCCAGGGATACCGTTTGAGGGCGGCGGCCAACCCTTTCTGGAGGTCCACCAGAGGCTTGCCTCCCCAGTCGCCCCGGATCGAGTCGCAAAAGGCCTGCCCGTATCCGGTTGAGCCGTGGAAATCGACCATGACCGCCGCGTACCCCGCGCCGGAATAGGCCTGGGGGTTCCAGCGGTAGTGGAAGAGGTTTCCGAACGAGCCCTGAGGGCCGCCGTGGATCAGGAACGCGATGGGGTATTTCTTGGCCGGATCGAAATCGACGGGCTTGACCACGTAGGCGTGGACCGTCTCATCATTCCAGCCGGCGAAGGTAAACTGCTCGTAGTCGCCCATCTTCGCGCTGGCAACCTTCTCGGCGTCGATGTCGGTCAGTTTCTTCGCCCCGGCCCCGTCGGAGTTAATGGCGTACAGCTCCGCAGGCGATTTCAGATTGCTCAACGCATAGACAATCCGTCCGCCCGCGACGGAAAACCCATGGACGGCACCGTCTCGGACCACCGTCTGCACGCCACCGCTGGCGACGTCGATCGAAAACAGCGAGTGCTGACCGAGATTGGAAGCCGTCGCGTAGATCTTGCGTCCGTCGGAGGAGAAGGCGATCGAAGACGGACTACGGTCCCACTGCGAGGTGATGATCCGCTTCGACCCATGGGGCCAACCCATCAGCACGATCTGGAACTGGTCCGACTCGTAGCCCGGCCGGCTCATCGCCAGGTACGCCATCGTCTTGCCGTCGGGAGAGAAAGCCGGCTGCGTGTCCCACGCCCGGTTCTCGCGCGTCAGGCACGTCGGACCTTCTGAGCCATCGGCAGGGCTGACGTACAGATCGAAATTCGTCGACCAGGCATCTTCGCGGCCCATGTTCTTCGTGCTGAAGACGACCGCGTTGCCGTCCGGGGTAAACGTCATCTCCTCGGGTCCGCCGAACGGCTTCGAGGGCGTGTCGGCATCCATCCCTACCATGACGTCCACCGCATCGCCTCCGTCGACGGGTTTGACGAACAGATGCGATCGCCGGCCGTCATTCCACGTATCCCAGTGGCGGACGAAAAGCTGTTCGTAAACGCGCCCGCTGGCCTTGCGCTGCGCAATGGCGTCGAGTCGGGCCTTGGTTTCCTGAACCGTCTTGCAGTCCGGGAAGACCTCCATCGTAAAGCCGATGTGTTTGCCGGCGGGTGAGACGATCAGATTGCCCACGTCGAGGGGCTCATCCGTCACCTGCGTAGCTTCACCCCCGTCCATTCGAATCTGCCAGACCTGGGAAGCCCCCGACCGGCTCGAAAGGAACCAGATGGCTTGGCCGTCGGGACTCCAGCGTGGGTTGAAATCAGAATCGGGATGCGTAGTGAGTTGCTTGAGCTCGGCGCCGTCGTTGGAGACCATCCAGAGATCGGTCCGGCCCCGATTGGCCTCCAGGTCGGTCGTGCGAACGACAAAGACCGTCCACTGGCCATCGGGAGAAACCTGCGGGTCGGAGATGCGGTCCATGGCCACCATGTCGTGGACCGAGAACGGGTGTGGCGATTCGGCGGCACCAAGCGACAGCGCGAACGTCAGAATCAAGAACGAAACGAAACAGGTCACATGCCTTCTGTCTTCCATGGGTCTCTCCTTCCTTGCCCGGTTGGGTTCGTGGCTACGTGGGGCTCGGTCGCGGATGTTTCTCTTCCGGGGTGAGCTTGGCCGGGATGTCCAGCCAGAAAGTCGATCCGATACCCACTTGGCTCTCCATACCGATCGAGCCGGCCAGCATCTGCGCCAGCTCCTTGCTGATCGTCAGCCCCAGCCCGCTGCCCGGCGTTTCGCGGGTCAGAGACCCGTCCACCTGCCTGAATTTCTCGAAAATGGCCTCGCGGTCGGCTTCGGCAATGCCACAGCCCGTGTCGCTGACGGCGATGCGCACCGTGCCGGCGTCCAGCATGGCGGCGTAGATTTCGATCTGCCCCCGGGCCGGCGTGAACTTCACCGCATTGCTCATGAAATTGTACAGCACCTGCTGCACCTTGCCCCCGTCGGTAACGATAACCGGGACATCCGAGGCCACCTGCGTCTTCATCTTGATGCGTTTCTTCTTGGCCAGCAGCGAGAAGGCCGAGACGAGCGAGTCGCAAAGCTGAGGCACCGAGACCGGCTCGATGTGCAGTTCCATCCGGCCCGCCTGGACCTTCGCCAGATCGAGCAGATCGTTGATCATGCTCAACAGGCTGTTGCCACTGCTGATGATATTCTCCGCGTAACGCTGCCCCTTGTCACGCCGTAGCAGACCGGGCTTCTCGCGCAGCACCTGGGCGAACCCGAGGATGGCATTGAGCGGCGTGCGGAACTCGTGCGACATATTGGCAAGAAACTCGCTCTTGAGCTTATTCGCCTTGTACAGCTCGATGTTTCGCTCGCTCAGCTCGGCGATCTTCGCATCGAGCTGCCGGTTGGCCTGGCGCGAGCTTCTCCTCGGCGCTCTGGAGATTATCGAGCATGTGGTTGAACGCCTCGCTGAGCCGTTCATATTCGTCGGCCGTGGCGATCGAGCTTCGAATGTCGAGATTGCCCTCGGCGACATTGTTGGCCAGCGCTCGCAACTGGCGGATCGGTCGCAGGATGACGCGCTGGGTAATCCAATAGAACGCGATCATGGCGCCGGTGGCGCCGATCAGCCCGGCCATCACCGTCCAGATGCGATTGAGAAACACCGTCTTGCGCACGTCACTGCCGATGCCAAGCGTCCGCACGGCCGCAACACCTACAATCTCGTTCAGCGAAAACGGGCCGGCTGAGCCCTGAGCGTTGTGACAATTCACGCAGCTCTCCCGGGCCCGGAACAGACGCACGTAGTCGCTTTGCAGCAGACCGTCGGGGCGGCTCAATTCCAGATCGTCGTCGCGCGCCTCGTCCGCAATGAGTTCGTCGAACAATCGCCTCTGAGCAGGATTGAGCTGTTCCAGTTCGTCCTGGCCGCTTTGCCCGTTCAGAGCAATCCACTGGACGCCCGGCTCGTTCGGATCGCGCATCGCCCCGCGATTGTCCAACTCCGGAAGCTGCGACAGCTCTCGCAACCGGAAATGCGACCGAAACAGGATGGACTCAACGCGGGCTTTGTTCGTGTCGAGCAAAACCTTCTTGGTCAGTTGGATCATCCAGATGTACGGGATCAGCAGCGCGATGATCAGGCTGAACAGCACGGCAGCCCCGAACATGAACCGGCACTTTTCCGCCAGCGACAGAGGGGACAGACGCAGGAATCGGAGAACGCGTTGGAGAATTTTGCCCAGGTCGATATGCATCATCCTCTACTGACGATCGACGATTGACAATGGCCCCTGGCCGAAACACTCCGGCTCATTCCTCGGCCGATACACACGATCGAAAGCCCGCAATCCCGAATCAACTCTCGGGTTTCTTCTCCACCGCATGTGAATGCTTCTGCGTCCGCAGATTCAGCTCTTCGAGCTGCTTCGGATCGACCTCGCTCGGCGCATCGGTCATCAGGCACTGGCCCCGCTGCGTCTTGGGGAACGCGATGACGTCGCGGATGTTCTCGGTGCCCGTCAGGAGCATGACGAGGCGGTCGAGCCCGAAGGCGATCCCGCCGTGGGGCGGCGCACCGTAATCCAGCGCCTTGAGGAAGAAGCCGAACCGATCCTCCGCCTGCTGCCTGGAGATGTTCAACAGGTCAAAGACCTTCTGCTGCACCTCCGGCCGATGGATACGAATGCTGCCCCCGCCGATTTCGCTGCCGTTGACGACGATGTCGTAGGCCTGCGAGCGGATATGGCCCGGGTCGGTTTCGAGCTTCTCCAGGTCCTCGGGCACCGGCGCGGTGAACGGATGGTGGAGCGAATCGAAACGCTTCTCGTCGGGGTTCCACTCGAACAGCGGGAAATCCACCACCCACAGAAACGCGAAACTCTTCGGATCGTACAGCTTCAGGTCTCGCGCGACCCGGCACCGCAACGGAGCCAGGGCCTTGTTGGCCACCGATTCCTGGTCCGCCACGAACATCAGGACGTCCCCGTCCTTGGCGTCGAACCGTTCGATCAACTGCCGGCCGAGGTCGCCACTGAAGAACTTTCCGATACCCCCAATAAACGTGGGGGCGCCGTCTTCCATCTTGATCTTGAACCAAGCCAGCCCTTTCGCGCCGTAGTCGGCCACCAGAGTGGTCAGCGTCTTCTCGATATCGCTGCGCGAGTAGACGTCTCCGGCCGGGGCACACAGGCCCTTGACGATTCCGCCATTCTCGATGCACGACGTGAAGACCTTGAACGTGCTCTGTTTGGCCAGATCTGAGATGTCCTTGAGTTTCATGTCGAAGCGCAGGTCCGGACGATCGGTCCCGTAGTCGGCCATCGCCTCCTGATAGGACATGCGCCGGATCGGTAAAGCCACATCGATGCCCAGAGTCTCCTTCCAGACGCGGGCGACCAGCTTCGAGTGGACATCGATGATGTCGTCGACGTCCACGAAGCTCATCTCGACGTCGATCTGCGTGAATTCCGCCTGGCGGTCGGCACGCGGGTCTTCATCGCGGAAACAGCGAACGATCTGGAAGTATCGCTCGACCCCGCTGACCATCAGAATCTGCTTGAACAACTGCGGCGACTGAGGCAGCGCGTAGAATGCATTTCGCACGAGACGGCTGGGCACGAGGAAGTCGCGTGCACCTTCCGGCGTGCTCTTCGCCAGCATCGGCGTCTCGATCTCCCAGAATCCCATCTCGTCGAAATAGCGACGCGCCAGCGACGTGACGCGATGGCGAACGCGGAGCCTTTTCTGCATCTCGGGCCGACGCAGGTCGACGTACCGATAAATCAGCCGCGTCTCTTCGTTCGTCTTGCTCGCGTTGTCCAACTCGAACGGAGGCGTCTTGGACATGTTGAGCACTTCGAGACGTTCGACGACCACCTCGATCTGCCCCGTGGCCAGCTTGGGATTCTCCAGACCTTCGCCGCGAGGCCGGACGGTGCCCGACACTGCGATAACCCACTCACACCGCACCGTGCGGGCAAGTTGATGGGCTTCGGAAGCAGTCTCCGGATCGAAGACGAGCTGCGTCAACCCCTCGCGATCGCGCAGATCGAAGAAGACCAGGTTGCCATGATCTCGATACGACTGGACCCAACCGGTCAGTACGACGCTCTTGCCGGCGTCGTCGAGCCGGAGTTCACCGCAGTGATGCGTTCTCTTCAACATACCCAAAGTCTCTCGATGTTCGTTAATCCAGACAACCCACTGGAACGGCCCGCAGGTTAGGCGTAATCCATAAGAATAGTGAAAATAGGTCGCCTCGTCAACACCGCCGGACGATCGCCGTCGATTTTCCGCCTGGGCCGCCCATTGTTGCCCGCGGGTGCCATCGGCAAGCTTGGCTCTTCCACGATGGCCGCTGCCACCCATGGGTCGGGTTCAGACGAAATGGGGCCTGTGCCTCCCGGAGAGACACAGGCCCCGATAGATACCGCTGCGATGGCCGCCGCCTTGGGCATCATGTGCCGTTGGCGACGACCACGGTCTTGGCTACCGCTCTATTGGGCGGCGGGTCGACCGTACCCGATATCGTCAATGTAGACGGTACCGGTGCCGCCGACACTCGGGCTGGTCGGGCTGCCGACGCCAATAATCATCTTTTCGACGCGACTGAGATTCACCCCAGCCAGATCGCTGTACGGGATCGCCCATTCCTGCCAGGTCGGACGGCCGGTGATGGCATCGTCGGGATTTACCACCGTCGCGCTGCCACCGCTGCTGTCCTCCAGGATTACGTACATCGGGTCGGCCGAGTTGCCCACCGGCTGAGTGACGCCGATGTCGGCGGTCTGCCAGGCGCCCGTCACGTCGCCGGTCGTCGAGACATTCGAGAACTCGGCCGCCGTGGTGAGGGCCGTATCGTGGCTGGTCACCGCCAGACCGACGTAGACGTTGGCGTTCATCTGAATATCCACTGCCGGATCGGCTGTGACATCGATCCATGTGACACCGTCTTCCGAATACTGGACGGTGAAGATGTTGCCCGTCCGGGTCAGCTTCACCCACTCGGGCATGGCGATGTCGGCCACGTCCGTATTGGCGCTGTCCTGGCCGGCCACGGGTCGACGCTGGAACGAAAGGCCATGAGTCGGTTCGGGCGTCACCGCGGCAAACGCGTGCTTCGAACCGGGTTCAAGCGTCTCGCGGATCATGACACCCGCCTTGGCCCACTCGTTGCTGCGGATCAGGCTGTCGACGCGAACGACCATCGAGCCATCGCCGTTGAGGTTCTTGTACGCGTAGCGGAACTGATCCGCGGTGCCCCAGATATCGGAGCCGATAGCGCTCATGACGATGCCTCCATCGGCGGCTTCCACGAAGTCCGGCGCGTTGCCTCGGATGTAAAGCACGAGCGTGTCGGCGCCGTTGCCCGTCCAGTTCTGAGGCGAATCGAACGTCCGCTCGGCCTCGGAGTAGAACGGCGAACTCGTGTTGTCGTACGCCAGAGGCATCGACTGCGACCCGCTGTGAACGATCGTCTTCTCGGCAAACGGCGCGTCGAAGTAGCCAACGGTCGAGCCATTGTCATTGACCCAGCCATCGATCCAGGCGTCGAAGATCGTCGTGCCGGCCTCGATGTCGTCGTCGTAGGTCTCCATGCCGTCGATCAACGCATATTCCTGCGTCGAGAAGCTCCAGACGTCACTGGACCACGTCGGGACCGCATCGGCGTCGTTAACCTCGACGATCTGCCAGTAATAGTTGCTGCCAAACTCGAGACTGGCGGCGTAGCTCGCCGTACTGACCGTGTCGACCAACGCAAGGTCGGCGGGGTCACCTCCGAGATAGACCTCGTGGGAAACGGCTTCGCGCCCGGCACGCCAGTTCAGCGTCGTCGCCGGGTCCACACCGGTGGCGCCGTCGGCCGGCTCCGGCTCACGGGCCTGGGCCGGAATGAACATAAAGCGGACTTCGCTGAGCCCGTACTGGCCCATCCCTCCGTAGCCGCTGTTGACGTTCAGGCGAACGTACTTGGCGGGGACGCCTTCGAACGGAATGGTCGAATTGGCGGTGTACGTCGCCGTGGCCGTGGCCTGGCTCAGCACGACATCGCCCAGCGCGGTCCAGTCGGTCCCGTTCTCGGAGTACTCGACAGTCACGTCCTTGAGCCCGAAGCCGAGGATCAGCTCGAACTGGACGTTGTAGTTCCAGACCAGCATCTCGTGGAGCTTGTAGACACGGTCGAACTCATACTGGATGTAAAGGTCTTGGTCGGCCGGTGGCAAAGCCAGCCACATGTCGGGGCTGTTGGTCGAATGCTGGTCGGCCTCGTTGAGACCGGAGCCGTTGACGGTGTTCTCAGGCCCTGCGGTGGCTTCAGAGACACCGTTGCTGGTGGCGATGACACCAGGGATCGGGTAGGCAACCGGCTCGCTGGTGAAGCTCCAGAGTGCGCCTTTGAAGATCGCGCTGCTGGGCGGCGCATTGACTTCGTCGACGCGCCAATAGTAGGTCGTGTCGAGATCCAGGAGACCGGGCGGATCGAACGTGGCGTCCGCCTGGCTCTGACTGAGCAGGACGCCTCGCGGATCGCTCCGGGTGGCGTTGTTCACATCGTCCATAACGGTACCGAAGTACACATCGTGCGTCGCGGCGTATTGGCCGGGCGTCCAGCTCATCACCACGTCACGAGGCACATCAACGGCGCCGTCTTCGGGATCAGGGTCGGCCGCCAGGGAGGGATCGCCCAACCCGATCACGGTGGCCACCCAGTTGATGATGAACTCCGCACAGGTGAGACCACGATCGTCGAGCCATCCGGGAGGGCCACTACCCGCCGACTGGTTCACAAACGCGACGTAGGCACCCGTCTCGGTGTTGTGAATGACAACCGGATCGGCCTGAGTTGCGTTGTCCGTGCCGTCCGTCGAGGCGAAGACCGCCGCCACTTCCCAGGGCGCCACGACCTGGGCCAGAGCAACAGGGCGATACGAGATGGCGTCGGTGCCGAGACTGGGCAAATACTGCTGACCCGTTGGGGTAGCCGTCATCGCCGTATTGTCGGCCGAGACGATAATCCCGGAATTCAGGTCCAGGATGTTCCCGGCGCCCGCGGCTTGGTTCTCAGGTGACTGTCGAGCCCCGCCCTCATACGAAACGTAGCCGAACCAGTCACCGACGTTGATGATCATGTTGCCGCCATCGAGGAAGTTCTCGATGACCGACCCATCCGGCTCAGTATTCCCCAGCGGGTAGAGACTGCTTGGCACGCATCCGTTCAGCCAGAGAATGTCCAGTTCACCATCATCCGTATTCGCGACCGCCCAGGCCGCCAGTTCAGCGAGTTGACTGTCGTCGAACTGCTCGACGTCTTTGAAGAGTTGGGACGTCATGGAGATGATGGTTGCGACGTCTTCGTTCATGGCGTCGACGGAGTACCAACCGTCGACATTCGGCGCCCCGACATAGAATGCGATGTCGGCCGCCATCGCCGTCGAGGCAAACAGAGTTATGGCAAGAAATGTCCACTGTAGCTTCTTCATCTTTCGCTCCTACACGATTCAGGTTGAAGACTGACAGGACACATCGCCCCGGCCACACACCGGAGCATCACCCCTCTGCAGCCGAATTCGGCAGGCTCACCGAATCGCGAGGTCTGACCGCAGTGGGTTCGCTCAGTAATCTCCCTCACGCCTTAGAAGGCTACAGACTCTCCGCGTGACCACCTCCTTTCCATTGCAGCATGTGTGATGAAAGAGTTGAGAAGACTGTGGATAGAGTCGTACCGGCGACCCCATGGTGTGCCGTTCGTCGTGTGCCCGCACCACACTCATGATCGAGGCTTCCCACTCGCGCCGTCGCGTGTGATCTCAGGCTTGGCCCCGTCCGGTGCGATGCTTGCCGTGAATCGTCCGCAATGACGCGAACCGGACCAAGAAACGCATGCCTCCGAATAGATCTATTATATAGCCTTTTGACCCACCGTTGGCAACCGAATTTCCGTATAAGTCCCGCTTCTGTATCGGCCGGCACGGGCCCGGTCTTTAGGATTGAGAAGCGAGACAATTCGAAAGGCGGCTGTTGCGGGCAATGTCGCGATCTTTGGGCGCGAAGGCCCCGCCCACCGCGTCGGCCACCTCCAGGGCGAGGTGGGCCATCATGACGTTCGGTCGGCCCAGTATAAGACGGGGGCCCGCCCCGATGTATCTCGGAGCAGGCCCCACGTTACAGGCGTAAATCAGGCGGATGGTCCGCCCATGTGGCTCAGCTACTGAGCAGCAGGTCGGCCGAATCCGATATCGTCGATGTAGACGGTACCGGTGCCTCCGGTGCCCGAGCCACCGATGCCGATGATCATCTTCTCGACCCGGCTCAGGTTCACCCCGCTCAATTCACTGTACGGGATCGCCCATTCCTGCCAGGTCGGACGAACCGTGATCGCCGCGTCGGCGTTGGTGATCGTTACGCTGCCACCGTTGCTGTCCTCGATGGTCACGTACATCGGCTCAGACGAATTGCCGATCGGCTGAGCGACGCCGATCTCGGCCTTCTGCCAGTCGCCGCTGACGTTGCCGGTCGTCGACACGTTCGACATCTCAGCCGCCGTGACGATGGCCGCATCGTGGCTACACACTGCCAGACCGATGTAGACGTTGGCGTTCATCTGGATATCCACGGGCGCCGCGGGCGTCACGTCGGTCCACGTGGTGCCGTCTTCCGAATACTGCATCGTGAAGACGTTGCCCGTGCGGGTCAGCTTCACCCATTCCGGTATCTCGACGTCGGCCACGTCCGTATTCTCGCTGGCCTGGCCGGCCACCGGGCGACGCTGGAACGACAGACCGTGTGTCGGTTCGGGTGTCACCGCGGCGAATGCATGCTTCGAACCGGGCTCCAGCGTTTCGCGGATCATGACACCCGCCTTGGCCCATTCGTTGCTGCGAACCAGGCTGTCGACGCGAACCGTGATCGAGCCGTCGCCACTGAGGTTCTTGTATGCGTAACGGAACTGATCCGCCACGTCCCAGATGTCGGTGCCGATACCGCTCATCACGATACTGCCGTCGGCGGCCTCGACGAAGTCAGGGGCGTTGCCTCGGACGTACAGCACGAGCGTGTCGGCGCCGTTGCCCGTCCAGTTCTGGGGTGAGTCGAAGGTCCGCTCGGCCTCGGCGTAGAACGGCGAAGCCGTGTTGTCGTACTGGATGGGCATCGACTGCGATCCACTGTGGACGATTGTCTTCTCGGCAAACGGCGAGTCGAAGTAGCCGACAGTCGAGCCATTGTCGTTGACCCAGCCGTCGATCCAGGTGTCGAAGATCGCCGTACCGGCTTCGATGTCATCGTTGTAATCTTCGAATCCATCGATCGACGCGTACTCTTGCGTCGAGAAGGTCCACAGATCGCCACCCCAGACGGCCGTTTCGTCGGCCTCGTTGACCTCGTCAACCATCCAGTAGTAGGTGTTGCCGAACTCGAGGCCGGCCGAGGCCACGGTAGGCACGCTGACCGTCGCGGTCAAAGCCAGGGCCTCCGGGTCCGTGCCCAGATACACGTCGTGCGAGACCGCCTCGCGACCGGCACGCCAGCTCAGAGCGCTGGTGACGTCGACATCGGTAGCGCCGTCAGCCGGCTGCGGTTCGCGGGCCTGCGCCGGAACGTACATGAAGCGGACTTCGCTGAGCCCGTACTGAGGCAGCATGCCGAAACCACTGTTGACATTGAGACGGACGAACTTGGCCGGCACGCCACCGAAATCGATGATCGAGTTGGCCGTGTAAGTGGCCTTGGCAGTGGCCTGAGCAAGCGTCTCATCGCCCAGAACGGTCCAATCCACGCCGTCCTGCGAGTACTCGATGGTGACGTCTTTGACGCCAAAGCCCAGCAGAATCTCGAACTGGACGTTGTAGTTCCACACGAGCATTTCGTCGAGCTTGTAGACGCGATCGAACTCGTACTGGATGTAGAGCGGGTCCGCGCCGGCCGACGCCAGCCACATGTCGAGACTTTCGACCGAATGCTGATCGGCCGCATTGAGACCCGACCCATCAATCGTCTTCTCCGGTCCAGACCCCTCGTCGGAGACGCCGTTGGTCGTGGCGATGATGTTGGCCACGGGGTACGCAAACGGCTCGGCGGTGAAGCTCCAGACCTCGCCTTTGTAGATCGTGTTGCTCGGCGGAGCGTTCACTTCGTCGACTCGCCAGTAATAGGTCGTCCCGAAATCGAGCAGTCCGGGCGGGTCGAACGTCATCGCGGCCTGTCCCTGACTGAGGAGCACGCCCAGCGGATTGCTCCGGCTCGCGTTGTTGACGTCGTCAAAGACCGTACCGAAATACACGTCATGCGTGGCGGCGTACTTGCCGGCCGACCAGCTCAGGACCACGTCGCGCGGAATATCGATCGCTTCGGTTTCCGGGCTGGGGTTCTTGGCCCGCGTCGGGGTCGGCGGGATGTGCGTGATGTAGTCGGTCAGATACGTCGGGTTGGTGATGTCGCTGCTCAGCGGCGCCGGACCGGTCCAGCCGATGTCCATGTTGTCGCCACCGCCGGCTTCCTGGAAGAATGCCATGACGGCCATGACCTGGCCGGCCTTGAGGCTCATCACTTCCGAATGCTGCGTGGCGTACTTGTCCCATTCATCGATAGCGGCCCAGCCATCGACATAAGCGACTTCCACCGCGTTGGCCATTTCCTCGTCCTGGCTGACGTACAGCATTCCGTAGTCATCGCAGGCATAGTGGAACTGGTAATCGCCCGTATAGGGGACGGTCACCCAACCATAGAATTTGGCCACGTAGTTGTCTTTGACGTTACCGGGGTACTCCGAGGCATCGATGATCTCTTCCAGATCGGGGATCGGCACCGGATTGACCAGATCCACCAGGAAATCGATGATGGCTTGACGGCTCCCACCGACGCCTGTGTTCCAGTCCTGGTGCACCATCGTCGCCGACGCAATCGGCGAGAGGACCAGGCAGGCCAGCAAGGCCAATAGGGTGTATCTTCTCATTGTGGTCTTCCTCCACGAAAGTTACAGATAGTTCCCTTCAGCGGTTGATGTTACGGCACACTCGGCATTCTGTGTTGTGACCACCTCCTTCCTTCCCTTTCCTTCGGCCCACAAGGGGATGTACTCCATCCATAGACAGAACGCGGGCGCGTTCCTCGTAAACAGAAATACCGTGATCTCCCCTCGGCGGTACGCATACAGACCCGATGCACCGCCTCAGGGCCTCTCGATCCCGCCGCAAACGCGCCATCGCTCAAACACGCGATGCGCAAACGCAGTCCAAGAGCAGGCACAATGGCGCGCCAATGAGAATGTTCGCAGTCGACCACCACTATTTGTAACAGATTTGTGCGCGTGACACAAGAAAATCTGCCATTGTCGAGCACCAAGACCATCTTATCGGCCCTTTAGACTGCGAGGGGGCGCATGCCTCCGGCCGGGGGCAACGCGGGACACAACCGCTAAGGCCATTCAGTGGCAGCCCCCTCCAGGCAGCTTGCGAGGTGTCTTCGACTGTGCGCGGCACGTGAAAAAGGGGCCTGCGCCGTGGTGGCGCGGGCCCCTTGGAGTTACCGTCTCCGCGACGAGGCGGAGGGATTGATCAGAACCGATCGCTACTGGACGGTGCCGATCAACTCGATCTCGGCAATCTGCATGCTGTTGGCCGAAGCCGGAGTGCGAACGGCCGTGAACAGCAGTTGATAGTGCGTGTAGGCCACGGTGTTCGCGAACTCGATCGGCGTCTCGTTCTTCGTCTGCCGAGGCCAGGCCGTTGCGCCGGCAAAGTCCGCAATGCTGCCGCTGGCGATCAGCGTGTACGGCCCGTCGATCGTCCCGTTGGAGCCATAGAGCTCGAACGCCACCGGGTCACGTTCCGGCGCGTCGTTGGCCGTCGTCAGGGTCAAGCCGGTCACGATCGTCGCTCCCGCCAAGGGAGTCACCTGGATGCCGCTCGGCTCCGTCGCGCCCTTGAAATGCAGGAACTTCGTGGCGACGTTGTCATCGATCGCCAGGTCGGGATACTCGGCCGCAGGCCAATCGGCGTCATTCGGAACGCCCTGTACGGTATCACCGGCGCCCGTAACATCAGGCGAACTGGTGTCGATCACCTCGGGATACAGTCCGATGTCGTCGATATACAGGATGCCTTTGGCCCCCGCCCCTTCGATGCCGATAACCAGCGTGCGAACGCTGCTCACGTTGCCGGCCTGGGACAGATCGATACTCCACAGTTGCCAGGACGGGCGAACCAGATTGATGGCGGGGCCATCGTAAAGGATCTTGGTGTTGTTGATCTTGACGTACAGTTGCCCGGTGTTGCCCTCAGCGCCGTAGAAGTACAGCGACAGGCTCTTGATGCCGTTCCCAGACCAGTCCTGAGAGAGCGAGAGCTCCGCTTCCGAGAAAGAGAAGCTGCTGTTGTCGTACTGAAGCGGCATGGACTGGCGACCACCGTGGACAATCGTCTTCTCCGCAAACGGTGCGTCGAAGTAGCCGACGGTCGAACCGTTCTCGTTGATCCAGCCGTCGATCCACGTGTCGAAGATCGTCGTGCCGGCATCGACATCGTCATTATAGCTTTCGAAGTCGTCAACGACCAGGTAGTCCTCTGTGTCAAAGCTCCAGACGGGGCTTTGCCACGATTCCGTGTCCTGCACCTCGTTGATCTGCCAGTAGTAGGTGGTGGCGAGATCCAACGCACCGGGGTCGTAGCTGTTCGTACTGGGCGTGCCCACCATGGCCAGCGCCGCCGGGTCAGTGCCTAAATACACCTCATGCGAAACGGCATCGCGCCCGGCTCTCCAGACCAGTGAGGTATCCACGCTGACATCCAGCGCACCGTCGGCCGGCTGCGGTTCGCGGGCCTGGGCGGGGATGTACATGAAGCGGACTTCGCTGAGCCCGTACTGAGACATGACCCCATAACCGCTGTTGACGTTCATGCGGACGTACTTGGCGGCCACGCCACCGAAATCGATCGCCGTATTGGCGATGTACGTCGGCTGGGCTGTGGCCTGGTTCAGCACGGCATCGCCCAAAGCGGTCCAGTCGGTCCCGTTCTCGGAATACTCAATCGTCACGTCCTTGACCCCGAAGCCGAGGATCAGCTCGAACTGGACGTTGTAGTTCCAGACCAGCATCTCATCGAGTTTGTAGACGCCGTCGAACTCCCACTGAATCCAGGGTGTCTCGCCGGCGGCCGGCAGACCAAGCCACATGTCGGTGCTGTTGGTCGAATGCTCACCGTTGGCGTTGAGGCCTGATCCGTTGACGGTGTTTTGCGGAACCGATGCGCCGTCCGAGGCAACGTTGCTGGTGGCAACAATGTTTGTCATCGGGTACGCAAACGGCTCCGTCGTGAAACTCCACACGTCGCCCTTGAAGATCGTGAAGTCCGGGCGCCGTTGACCTCGTCGACGCGCCAGTAGTAGGTGGTCTCGAAATCGAGGGTATCAGGCACGTCGAAGGACGTACCCGTCTGGTCCTGACTGAGCAGCACGCCCATCGGATTGCTGCGGGTCGCCGCGTTGACGTCGGCGAACGAGGCGCCGAAGTACACATCGTGCGTGGCCACATCCGGGCCGGCCTTCCAGCTCAGAACCACATCGCGCGGGACATCCGTCGCACCACCGGCCGGGACCGGCTTGGTGGCCGTTTGGTCGGCGGCAACCGTGGGGAGATACCAGTTGTTGATCCACTCGCTGATCACCACGCTGCGGATGTCGGTCAATACGTCAGCCACCTGGTAGAAAGTCCCCAGGCGACCACCGGTAACGTTGTTGACAACGATAGCCGGATCAGCCCGCGTTCCATCCGCATTTTGACCCAGAATCAGCTCGACTTGCCAGTCGCCTGTAACCTGTTCGAGATGCCATGGACGCGAAGGCGAAAAACCCTCGAAAGACGGCGTGTACAGATCGCTATCGGCGGTGGGAGTCACGTCAACAATCGGATCCGACATTGAAATGCCAGGGATGTCCATCATATTCGCCAATCCGTCGGCCCCATTATTCGAAACCGATCCCACATAGAACATCCAGTCGCCCGTGTTGATGATGCAATTGCCGTCATCCAGGAACAACTCGGCTATGGAGCCATCCGGCTGGGCATTGCCTCCCGGGTAAATCGCGTCTGGGAACATTCCACAGAGAATCAGGAGATCCGATTGGCCATTACCGGTGTGGGCAACCACCCAATCAGCCAGGGCGTCTCCATCACTGGAAGTGAATATTTCGACGGCAACAGGTACGCTGTCGGCAATTTCCTGCATCTCTTGCTGGGCCGTACCCTCCGGCCACCAGCTTGTCGCGGTGGAACACGCGATGTCGATGGCCATCGCCGACGTGCTGCACACCAACGTAACGATAAATGCCAGTGCTAATAACTTCCTCATTTGTTTCTACTCCTACATGATTCATGCTTAAGACCAACCGGATACGTTGCTCCGGCGACACACCGAAACACCGCCCCTCCGCAGGTGAACCGCCCAACGCTCTTGGCGGCGGACCCGCTCGACGATTTCTCTCACGCCTCAGGAGCTGCAAGATCTCTGTGGAGCCACCTCCTTTCTCTCACAGCCATCGGACTGTACAACCGAGAAAACCATGGACAGAGGACCAGCAGTGCCCCCCAAGATGTGCTGTTCATCATGTGCCCGTACCACCCTCTGATTGAGGCCTCCAAGTGCGCTCTGCACGTATGATGTCAGGCTGGGTCCGTCTCCCGCGGAGCTTGCCGCAGGTTGTCCGCCATGAGGCGAACCGGACCGACAAACGCGTGCCTCCGAAAAGATCTATTATATAGTCTTTTGACCCCGCGTTGGCAAGCCAATTTCCCGACAGGCCCTGTTTCGGTGCGGTTCATCTTCGTTGATAGACTCGTACCGGAGCCGGCAACTTGTACTGAACTGGTAGGGGCGACGCATGCGTCGCCCAAGCGACGCGACCCGGCGCATGGCCCCCGGACACAAGCGCATCGTCGCCAATATCCCGAAACTCGGAGGGCGAATCCCCCACGGTCACGATTATCAGATGCGATGGCAGGATGATCAGTGCGACCGACCGCAGAACGAAGGACGGGGCCCGTCCCGATGTATCTCGGAACGGACCCCGTGTGATAGACATCAATCGGGCAGAGGATCTGCCCGCCTGACTATGCTATTGGGCCGGCCGGCCGAACCCGATATCGTCGATGTAGACGGTGCCGGTGCCGCCGGCGGTCGGGCTGGTCGCACTGCCGACGCCGATGGTCATCTTCTCGACCCGGCTCAGGTTCACCCCACCCAGTTCGCTGTAGGGGATCGCCCATTCCTGCCACGTCGGACGCACGGTAATCGCATCGTCGGCGTTGACAACCGTCACACTCTTGCCTGTGGCGTCCTCGATCATCACGTACATCGGCTCGGAGGAATTGCCCACGGGTTGGGCGACGCCGATGGCGGCCGTCTGCCAGGCGCCCGTGACGTTGCCGGTCGTCGAGAGATTCGAGAACTCAGCCGCCGTGGAAATCGCGGCGTCGTGGCTGCAAACCGCCAGGCCGATATAGACGTTGGCGTTCATCTGAATATCCACCGGCGCCGCAGGCGTGACATCAACCCACGTGACACCATCAACCGACTGCTGGGCGGTGAAGATGTTGCCCGTGCGGGTCAGCTTGATCCAGTGCGGCATAGTGATATCGGCCACATCGGTGTTGGCACTGTCCTGCCCGGCTACCGGACGACGCTGGAACGAAATCCCATGCGACGGCGTCGGCGTCATCGCCATGAACGCGTGCTTCGAACCGGGCTCCAACGTCTCGCGGATCATCACGCCCGCCTTGGCCCATTCATTGCTGTTGACCAGGCTGTCGACGCGCACCACGATCGAACCATTGCCGCTGAGGTTCTTGTAGGCGTAACGGAACTGATCGGCCGTGCCCCAGATGTCGGTACCGATGCCGCTCATCACGATGCTGCCGTCGGCGGCTTCCACGAAGTCCGGCGCGTTGCCTCGGAGGTAGAGCACCAGCGTGTCGGCGCCGTTGCCTGTCCAGTTCTGGGCGGTCTCGAAGGTCCGCTCGGCTTCGGAATAGAACGGTGAGACACCGTTGTCGTACTGGAGTGGCATCGACTGCGTACCGCTGTGGACGATCGTCCGCTCGGCGAACGGCGCGTCGAAGTACCCGACGGTCGAGCCGTTGGCGTTGACCCAGCCGTCGATCCACGTGTCGAAGATCGTCGTGCCGGCTTCGATGTCGTCGTTGTACGTCTCGAAGCCATCGATCAACGCATACTCCTGCGTCGAGAAGGTCCAGACGTCGCTGCTCCAGACCGCCGTGGTATCGGCCTCGTTGACCTCGTCGACCATCCAGTAGTACGTGCTGCCGAACTCCAGGTCGGCCGCAAACACAGGTTCATTTACCGTACCGGCCAACGCCAGGGCATCCGGGTCGGTGCTCAGGTACACATCGTGCGAGGCCGCCTCGCGACCGGCTCGCCAACTCAAACTGCTGTTGACGTCGACGTCGGTGGCGCCGTCGGCCGGCTGCGGCTCGCGGGCCTGTGCGGGAATGTACATGAAGCGAACTTCACTGAGGCCGTACTGGCCCATGATACCCCATCCGCTGTTGACGATCAGACGGACGAATTTGGCCGGAACGCCTTCGAAATCGACCGTCGTGTTGGCGGTGTACGTCGCCGTGGCCGTGGCCCTGGCAAATTCAACATCGCCCAGGGTCATCCAGTCCACGCCGTCGGCGGAATACTCGACCGTGACATCCTTGAGTCCGAAGCCGAGGACCGGCTCGAACTGCACGTTGTAGTTCCAGACGAGCATCTCGTGAAGCTTGTAGACGCGGTCGAAGGCGTATTCGATGTAGAATGGCTCATCAGCCGGCGCGACTGCCAGCCACATGTCCGGAGCATTGATCGAATGCTGACCCGCCTCATTGAGACCTGACCCGTTGACCGTGTTCTCCGGTCCGGCGCCGGCTTCCGAGATACCGTTGCTGCTTGCGACCACGTCCGCGACCGCGTAGGCGAACGGCTCGCTGGTGAAGCTCCAGATCTCGCCCCTGAAGATCGTGTTGTCGGGCGCCGCATTGACCTCATCGACGCGCCAGTAATAGGTGGTTCCGAAATCGAGCACGCCGGTCGGGTCGAACGAGGTACCCGACTGGCCCTGGCTGACGAGCACATCCATCGGGTTGGCCCGGCTGGCCGCGTTGACGTCGTCCAGCGAGGTCCCGAGGTACACATCGTGCGTAGCCGCTAAGTCACCCGCCGTCCAGCTCAACACCACGTCGCGCGGGATATCGACCGCTTCATTCTCCGGGCTGGGGTTCGAGGCCATCTCCGGACCGGAAGACGCGGAGACGTCCGCATAGGTATCGCCGACACGAAGTTCGTCATAGAAGAATTCCCCGTCGCTGGCGATGCGAATCCGGTCGAACAGCACCCGGCCGTTGGTCTCGCCGGCTGTCTCATTGTCGTAGTACGCCGTATCGACGGTCGGTTCGGAGCCCACGTCCGGGTCGATCCACGCCGTGATATGGGCACTGGAGGCCTCATTGATGATACGGATGACAAAGAAGACGAATTCCGTCGTGGCAACATCCGAATTCCTCGCGCCGGTAACGGCCCCGTTGTCACCGGCTGCGTTGTACAAAGAGATGCCCCAATACGCAGATCCGGAGGGCTTGCCCAGGAAGAGCGTTTCGCTGCCACCGTTGAACGGGGAAACGCCCGACCAGGATGGTGTCGCGGAATCCGCACACAGGAAGCTGATCCAGATCGTTCGGTTCGACGCGTCGAAACCGCTGGGCATCATGCGATAGCTGGCAGTGCTGGCCGTACCCACCTTGTTGCCCACGGCCGGAAGGCCGGGATACTCCATGCCGGGCGCAACGATGTTCTGGCGCCATCCCAAGCGACACCCGCATCCCAGCCGGTACCCCCGGCATCGCCTGCAATGCTCCCTTCGGGGTAATCGAAACCGTCATAAACGATCAGGTCCGCCGACGCGATGCCGACCAGGCCGAGCAGTACGACGGCACAGCACAACAGATGTGTCAATACTCTGGACATACCGTTTCCTTTCTTCGCTACATGTGAATTGAAACTGCGTGACTTGCGAGGAATTCGATCTGTTCGTCGACCTCTCTGTGACACGTGCACAGGACACGGAAGGCGGCGCACTGGCGTATGCGCCGAGCACCTCATGGCCATTCTGTCATCGCGCACAACAGGGGCATCGAGGACTTCGTCAGTCGCAACAAGGGGCTTGGTCGAAATGGGTATAACCTGGACAGGCATGGTGTCACGATGCAATTTGGGCCCTAAGGGGCCAGCGTATACAAGTTCAACGGCATTGATTCTCCCAGAGGACCGCCCGATGTCGCCCGGGCACTCGCTGAACGCAAAGAGCCGGCACGATATGAGCCATGTCCGTCAGAAGAGAAGGACCGATGATACTCAGGGGGCTGTCCGGCACACTCGGGGCCTTGTCCCGGCGCGATAGTACCGTCCATGCGACGGGAAACAGGGGCAGGCAGGCTGACAGCACACACAGAACGTACGCGTTGATTGCTTCTCCTCCGCGAATGATCAAACCTTTCGCCTTCGACCTTTTGTCACGTCACGGCATGCTACAAGGTGATTGGGGAGATCTTCTTTCTGTCTTTCGTGCTGGCCAAAATCCCTGCGTGCTCGCGCCCACGGACAGGGCAACAGCGCAGTCCTGAAGCAGCCGTACAGTATAACCTCCCTTCGGCGGTGTGGGTACAGGTCGGATCCACCGCCCAAGGGCCTCTCGATTCCGCCGCGTAAGCGCAACCGCATGAGGGTGCGGCCCGCCAAAAAAGGCAGCATTCAAGAGCAGGCACATTCCAGCGTGCCGATGAGAGTGACCATAATCCAACTACGCTGGTTTTACCAGATTCACACGTGTGATGCAAGAAAATCTTCCGCCAATACCAAAAAACCTCCAACGGGGACGGGCCCCCTTGATTAGTGCTGTTTGGCATCGCCGCTCCGGCGAAGGAGGCAGATCAGTCATATTGCAGTTCCTCCAGGTCATCCGGAATCCACTCATTGAGAGTCCCCTCGGGAACGCCCTGCACGTTGATGGCCTGAGGATCGACGGCATCGGGAACGACTGTGACATCACCTCCGGCACCTTGAGATATGGCTATTCCATAGACAGTCTGACCGTTACCGTGGGCATCAATGGCGGGCTCCAGGCCGTCCGCACAGTAGATGGCCCCCGCTTCTCCGGTGTGATAGTCCGAGGCTTCTATGTAGATTTGCCCCCCGCTGCCCTCCATGCCGGCCCCGATGGCCGAGACACCCGCGTAGATGAAGACATTGTCTCCACGCATAACGACCCGGCCTCCGTGGCCATTTTCCGTCATGCCCCCTCCGGCATCCGCGTGAAGCGAGGTCACTTCAATATCTCCCTGTTGGGCGAGCAGAACCACCTCGCCCCCATCTGCCGCCGGACCGTACATAGACATGATGTCGGAGGCATCGGGACCACCTGCGCTCGCATCCAATCGGCTTGCGTCTATACTGCCAAAGGTCGTGGTATGGAAAGTGAACGAGCCCCCCGCCGAATCGATGCGATTATCCTGACCGGGGAAGCCCGGGACCGGTATGTCGCCAGGGTCCATGTCGTCTGGATTTGCTGGCGGCGCACCGGTCAGATTGACATTGGCGTAGTGAAAAGGTCCCAGATAAGGATGCTGACCCAGGTATAGTGCCACGGGATCCGCGTTATCCTCTATGACAAACGGTGGTCCGGCATAAACGACCACGTCAGGCATTTTGGAGAGGCCCTCTGCGGCCTCGATATTGGCCGCGAACAGGTATTGACAGTGAATCACAACATCTCCACTGACGGTCAGCGTGACCTCCTCGTCACGATCCAGACTGTCGACGTATTGAAAGTAGTAGGTTCCCTCGGAGAGCGTCCGGTCACTCGTCACAGCCTCCGTACCACTTCCCACATCGACCCGCATCCCCGTCCTGATGTCGATCTTTCCGCCGGCCTGACTGGGGCCGCCGGTAGCCTGGATATCCGTGATGAGAACTCCCGCGGTTAAGGTCCGCTCTGGAAGATAACGCACCAAATCCTCCTTGTGAGTATTGGCGAGCGGGGCATATTCAAAGGCAAAAGAATAGAGCGCGTCGGACAGATTCGTGACCTGATCGGCGTTTAGCTCAATGGTGCCCTCAGGATTCATCTGGAGAGACGGGAGACTCATGGGCACCATGGGATTGTAGCCATATTCGAGGCTGACGACGAACTGTCCCATGATTTCGCTCGGAGTTGCGCCATCGGATGAGGCGCTGATCACGATTTCGCCCGCACAGGCAGGGTCGAAATTGAGCGCATCCGGGGGGATCGCCATGGCCCAGGCCATGCCGCGGACGTCACCGTTTCGCGCGTCTATGTGAATGCTGCCCGGCTGGGCTCCTTCACCGCCGACGGCAAGCAGAAAGACCTTCAGATCGCCCTCGTACTCGGTGTCGAAGATGAACGTGCCACCGTCGCCTGGGGGATCGGTTCGTTTGGGGCTCAGACCTCCCGCGACGAGAAAAGGCATTTCACTGTAGCCAATGGTCCGGCCGTCCACCTGACACTCGATCGGCTGGGGTTTGCCCGTATACACCTCCAACCGTGGAACGCCCAGGGAGTAGTCGCCCTCGATCCGAGCGTAGAAATTGTGCTGGCAATGGATGACCACCTGTCCCTTCACCGTGATAGTCAGAGGCTGCATCCCCGGACGCAGTACGCCATCCGGGATGCCCACATATTTGTAGTGATACTCGCCCGGCTCCAGGGTGACTGACTCAGTGAGATTGCCGTCGGCCCCGTTGCCTTCGTCCACATCGATACCCGTTCGAATGCGGATCGCGCCACCGTCACCATTGCCCTGCGGGACTCCGGTGGCCAGTCCGGGCAGGCTCTCTCCCGGACCACTGACATTGACGAAGATGCACCCGCCTTGCCCGTCGACGACGATCTCCTTATCGGCGAGCTCGGCGAGGTCTGAGACGGAGGGCCAGTCCTGGGCAAGCAGAGTCCCACAGAAACCGCACAGGACCACCATCAAAATCCATTTCTTGCTTCGAAAGACCATAAGACACCTCCCTGATTCATCGTAACAGTGCAGTGGGCAAACCCTCGCTTGCGAATCGGATCTGAACAGCGCGTCACGCCGCCGAGGGTAGCGGTTCACGGGGACAGGGACAATTAGTAGTTCTACGTATTTCTGGCAGATGTGGACTGAAAAATGGGTCTTGCTCCGGGCTCGCGCCATCAGCACGTATCGAGACCGCAAGGTAGCGCCCGACATGCCTTCCGAGGGCTTCACCCTCTCTGCCACGGCGAAGTATTCAACAAGGACGGACTTGCCGGACGGGCGAAGGAAGGCCCACGGGCCGGTGGTGCGGCAAAGGTTCATTGTAGGCAATTTCCTCTGTCCGATTGCTTATTTCACTCGTCTACCCGGTTCCTATAGAACGCGTACCCTTCGGGGTGTGGATTGGCCGGCGCGTGCCGGCCGGGTGCACGAACGCTTCATCGGGCGACAGGCTCGGCTAGAAACCGGGAGGTAAGATATGGCAACGTTGGAACATCGGATAGCCCTCGTGTTGGTCGTGGGGGCCGCGATGCTGGGCTGCGAGGGTTGTTCAAAGTCATTCACCGCGCGGAAGTACCCCACCTTCTACGACCCCAACCTGCGAACCGTGGCGGTCCTGCCCTTCCAGAACGATACGGGCATGCGCGGGGCCGGCACCCTGGCCGCACACAGTCTGGCGGACGCACTGCGGGTCAACGGCACGTACAAAGTCGTAACGCCGCAGGCATTGCAGAGACGTCTCAAGCAGAAAGGGCAGGCGGGGCTATCGCGAACCGATTATCGGCAGGATGCCAGGGAACTGCGTCAACTCGGTGGAATACAGGCTTTCATTACGGGTCGGGTGCTGCCCACCAGCGCCATCAACGGATTATACCCTCCGCCATACCCGTACCCACCCTACCACCCGACCGAGAGCATCCGGAACGGACGAGCCCGCTATGAGTTTGTCGCTGAAGACGAAGATCGGGAAGAGGAAGAGAACGAAGGATACGATGAAGACTTCGGCGACGGCTTCGAGGACTTCTATAGCCCGTTCTACTACCCCTATTGGTATTGGAACTCCCCTTATGCCTATGGCCCCGAATACTACACCGAGGCCTACGTCTCCCTTGAGGCCTCCATGGTCCGGGTCTCCGACGGAGCGATTCTGTACCGGACATCCGTACCCATACAGGCTCGTGCCGATGTGAGCGTCTCACGCGGAACCGCCCCGACCAGCGCCGCCATAGAAGCGATGAACCGAGCGACGGCCGACCTGGTCAGAGATCTGGCGGTGGTCTCCACCCAGGTCGCCCCGCGAAGCGGCCTCAAGACCGCGATCGGAGGAACGGACGGACAATGGGCCTTTCGCAACACGTTCAGTCCGGGGGATCAGAAGATGTACGTGGTCGTTCAGCTTCCGGCTTCGGTGGCCCACGACACGTTTCGATTGACGATCGCACCGAGGGGACGGCCGGACGACATCGTCGTTGCCAAAGACTTCACCTGGCCGCCCAACCAGACCACCGACGCCGTTGAATTCTCACCCGGAGAAATCGCCAACCGCGCCGGGGCCGGCCGCTACACGGTTACTCTGCATGCGATGGCCAAATCAGTGATGCGGCACAACTTCACCATCAAGTGATGCGAGGGACAGAGAGTCCCTTCCACAATGTCAGGCTTGTCAACATCAGACAGCCGCCATCAAGGAGATACAATCATGAGAGCTATCATCAGTATCATCGTCTTTGTCATCGCAGGGATCACGGACGCGACGTGGGCCCAGGACCCGCCTCAACGGAAGCCGGCCGTCGAGGTCCAGAAGATGGACGTATACGCCTGTCCCAGGCATCGGCGTATTCAGGCGACGTGGCCGGGGCAATGCCCGATGTGTCGGCGCCGCTCCAGAAGAGGCCAAAACGACCGTCTGGGCAGGCCAAGCCCATGAACATGGAAGAGATGATGAAACAGGGCATGGCGAACATGCCGCCGGCGATGAAGAAGCGACATGAACTGATGATGAACACACCGATTCGTGTCTACGATCCGGAAGTGTTGCTCGGTTCGGCCCGCGCGTTGAATCTCAGCGAACGGCAGGTCCAGGCTCTCCGAGTGATCGCGATGACCGCGCGTCGCGGTTCGGCCGCGGTCCTGAACGAGGAGCAACGTAGGAAGATCGGACCGTTGATGGCCAGGAAGGGAGTCCCCCTGACGATGGCGGACGTACGCCAATCGATGATGCGGAAGATGTCTTCCGGAAAAGGCATGATGGGCAACTCGCAAGGCAACGGCGGAATGAAGAGGATGGAGCCCCTTAAAAAGGGTGGAGCCGGGGTGCCGGCCTCGCCGCCAGAGAGCACCGTCTCGCCCCGTAGACCTCGGCTGACCCCGGGAACGGCGCTGATGCTCAGACGACGGCTGAACCTCACGAGTGAACAGGTGGATAAGCTAAGGGCGGCCGCCGAGCGCACCGACCGGTACACACGCACCGTGCTGACGCCACGCCAGCTCGAGCAACTCCGGTCGCATCGAATGCGCCGGATGACGGACGAACCGGCACCGCCGGCCATGGGAATGGGCAAGAAGAAGGACCCGCCCGAATCTGTTGGGAAGAACCAGGACCCGCCCAAGGACCCACCGGCAGGCAGAGGCATGATGGACGTTTCGGACGACCGGGGCGATTCAAGGAGCATGATGAGCGAGCCAGACCGGGATCGCATGCGAGACAGCATGAGAGATCGATATCGAGATCAGTACCGGGACCAGCTCAGAGACCAGTACCGAGACCAATTCAGAGATGAGTATAGGGATCGACTGCACGACTTGTATGGAGATGGACTGGGCGAACGGAATCCCTACGGATGGGACACCTACCGCTATCGCTATCCCTTCCGAGGCGATGACCGCCTGATCGACGATGACGAAGGATACGGGGGCGATGAGGGATTTGGCTACGACCAGGGATTCGGTGACGACGAAGGTTTCGGTGACGATGGGGGATACGGAGACGACGAGGGATTTGGCTATAACGACGGTTTTGGAGATGACGAAGGCTTCGGTAACGACCAGGGATACGAGGGCGATAATGGGTTTGGCTACGACCAGGGATTTGGCGACGAAGGGTACGGCTACGACCAGGGGCTTAGGGGCGATGAAGGATTCGGGAACGACCAGGGACTTGGTGGTGACGAAGGGTTCGGCGGCGATCAGAGCGTCGGCGGAGATGAAGGCTTTGGCGCCCGCCGTGAGGATCGGTCACCTGGCGATAGGTGAGCCCAGTCATTAGAAGGGTCCGGAAAGAGCCGTGGCTCCGGAGTGTGCTTTCTCCGGAGCCACGTTGGCAATCCTGTCATCACGGATGCCCTCGGGCATTTGAGATCACCTCTGCGTCAGATGCTACTGGCCGATGAATTCTACCTCCGCAATCTGCATGAGCGTCTCAGTAGCGCCGCGAAGCGTCGGGAACACGATTTCATAGTACGTGTAGGCCGTGGTGTTCTCGAACTCGATCGGCGTGGTGGTCTTGGTGAACCGAGGCCACTCGGTGGCGCCCGCGAAATCGACAATGTCGCCCTCGGCGATCAGCGTATACGGCCCATCGATACTCGTGTTGGAACCCGACAGCCTGAACGAAATCGGGTCACGCGTGGGCGTATCGTTAGCCGTCGTGAAGGTCAGCCCCGTCACGACCGTCGAGCCGAGCAACGGCGCAACCTGGAACCCGGTGGCCATAGAGCCGCCCTTGCGGTGGAGATACTTCGTGTTGACGTTGTCGTCGACCGCCAGGGCCGGATACTCGGCATCAGGCCAATCGCCATCGTTCGGAATGCCCTGCACGGTATCCCCCGCGCCGGTGACATCGGGCGACGTGTCGTCGAGGACCTCGGGATACAGCCGAACGTCGTCGATGTACACGACACCGGTCGTTCCTGCCCCTTCGACACCGATCGTCAGCGAACGAACGCTGCTGACATCGCCGATCTGGGACAGGTCGATGCTCCACCGTTGCCAGGACGGGCGGACGATATTGACGGCGGGACCATCGTACGGGATCTTGATGTCGTTGATCTTGACGTACAGTTGCCCGCTATTGCCCTCGGCGCCGTAGAAGTACAGGGAGAGCCCTTCGATACCGTGGGACGACCAGTCTTGCGTCAACTCACGAACCGCTTCAGAAGTCGCGGCCGACGTGTTGTCGAAGAACAGCGGCATCGACTGGCGGCCGTTGTGGACGATGGTCTTCTCCGCAAACGGGGCGTCGAAGTAACCGACCGTCGAACCGGTGCCATTGGTCCAGCCGTCGATCCAGGCGTCGAAGATCGTTGTGCCGGCGTCGATGTCGTCGTTGTAGGCTTCGAAGTCGTCAACGGCAATGAACTCCTGGATGGTGAAGCTCCAGACGCCGCCGGGCCAGGCCGTGACCGCGTCGGCCTCGTTGACTTCCACGACCTGCCAGTAATAGGTCGTCGCTAGATCCAGGGGGGCCGGTGTATAACTGGTGGAGGACGTCGTTTCCACCAAAGCCAGTGCTGCCGCATCGGTGCCAAAATAGACCTCGTGCGAAACGGCTCCACGGCCGGCACGCCAGACCAGATCGGTTCCGACGGCCACGTCGGCCGCGCCATCGGCCGGTTCCGGCTCGCGGGCCTGGACCGGAATGTACATGAACCGCACCTCGCTGAGACCGAACTGACCGGTCATGCCATAACCACTGTTGACGGTCAGACGGACATACCTGGCAGGGACGCCGTCAAATGTCACGGTCGTATTGGCCGTGTAGGTCTCGCCGGCCGTGGCCTGGGCGAACTGGACATCGCCAAGAACCGTCCAGTCGGTCCCGTTCTCGGAATACTCCACCGTGACGTCTTTGAGGCCGAAGCCCAGGAGGATTTCGAACTGCACGTTGTAGTTCCAGACCAGCATCTCCTGGAGCTTGTAGACCTGGTCGAATTCGTACTGAATCTGCAACGGCTCGGCGCCGGCTGTGGCGAGCCACATGTCCTGGGAGACGGTGGAATGCTCATCGGCAGCGTTCAGCCCCGACCCATCGACGGTCCGCTCCGGGCCGTTGCCCGCGCCGGAGGCGCCGTTGCTGGTGGCGACGATGTTCTGGATCGGATAAGCAAACGGCTCGACCGTGAATCCCCAGGTCTCGCCCTTGAAGATGGTGAAGTCAGGCGCCCCGTTGACCTCATCGATCCGCCAGTAGTAGGTCATGCCCAGCTCGAGATCGCCCGGGACGTATACCGCGTCGCTCTGGCGACCCATGTAAACGTCGCTGCCAACCGTCGCGTTGTTGACCTCGTCGAAATCGGTACCGAAATAGACATCGTGCATTTCGGCAAACTGACCGGCCTGCCACGTCAACGCGGTCGCAGGGTCCACATCTTGTGCCCCATCCGCAGGAATGGGATCGGCCGCAAGGGTGTCGCTGATCAGCGCGATGTTTGTCATGGTCACTTCGTCGAAACCGAACCAACCCCAGCCTCCCGTATAGGAGTCAATGACATCAACGACGTAGCGCTCGCTGGGGTTGTCCGAAGCGACGGCTGCCGCAATCGTCGCGGCATCCCATTCGATGGGCGTCCAGGTCGTGGCATCGTCGCTCTCACTGCTGCGGTCGCGACGGCCGAACAGAACGTATTCACCGTCACTGACGCGACGCAACGCGATCCCCATGAACCCGGAACTGGTGGCGGTCGTCGGCACGTCGGCATAGTTGCTCCATGTCGGCTCAGCCACCGGGCCCATGCCGCCCAGAGCCCAGACTTCGATCGTTGTACCGCCCGAAATCTTAAACTCCGGCGACGTGATCAGCAGAAGATCGGTGTTGTCGTCGCGGGCTCCGTACTCGTCGATACGCATCGCAAAATCACCGGAGTACGCGATGAACTGACCGCCGTTGTCATCGGCGGTTGTGTCCCAGGCGAGGAACTCACGGCCGGCCTTGGCATCATTGACCCAGCCCTGCGCCGTGCCATCGTCAAAATCATACGTGATCGTTTTCGCCTGGACACACAGGGCCGTCATCAAGACGGCGGCCATGCAAAACAATGCTCTGATGGAATTCATGACACCTTCCTTTCCTTGACTTGATAACTCCTCTCGGAGCGCTCCTCGGCGCTCAACCATGCACGCTTCTCCCTGGATGCGATCAACGCGGCGACAGACTATTGACCGGGCCTGCGAGCTCCCTTCGCGCGGACTCTCTTGCCATAGTCAGGTTCGTCTTCATTCACCTTCGACCTCAGATTGAATCATCTCTCGATTAGAAACAGTTCTTATTCATGTTTGGTTTCCGTTAGATTGCCGGGCCGGCACGGAACCGCGTGCCATCACGCTACCCCACCGCCAAACGGGAGGTTCGTTAGTTCCGAGTTATATCCGACGACACGATATTGACTTCCTTTCGCCTTCTGCCTGCGTCCTGGCCGGGCGGCTGGTCGGGGACGCAGCGGATGGCATGGGGCTGCCGCGTGAGAGGGCCTCCCTTGACAAGAGGACCCTCTGCCCCTACGCTTTTTCGGCATGAGACCTCTACGCAAAACGACCACGTGCTATTGTCTGTTTCTGCTCCCATTGGCCACCGCGTCCTATGCCCGGGTCAGGCAACCGCCACTCGATGTCTTCGACAAACCGCAACATGGCAACGGCGCCTGGGCCCCCGCCATCCGCTATCACGACGGCTGGTTCTACATCTTCTATGGCGATCCGGATTTCGGGATCTCCTTTTGCCACCACTTCGACGGGGAGGAAACGGGCCTGATCGTCATGGGACGCGACTACGCCCACCTGTCGCTCAAGCAGCAGAATGGACAGCTCATCTTGAAACAGGCGACCTGCTACGGCGCCGAGCGCGGCCAGCCTGAAATGACGCCGGCAACTATGCCCTTTGATCAGAATGAAGCGTATCTCCGTGTCGGGGTTTCCGCCGGGGGCCGATGCCGCTTTGCGTACAGCCTCGACGGCAAGGATTACACCGACATCGGCGACGTATTCCAGGCCAAAGAAGGCAAGTGGATTGGAGCGAAAGTAGGCATCTTCTGCGTTCGCCCGGAACATGAGAACGACGGCGGTTATGCTAACTACGACTGGTTCAGGATCGAGTGATGATGAAACGAATCCCGAGTCTGTTTCTTCTGCTGCTTTGCTCGACGGCATACGCACAGTACCAAACCGAGATCCGCGTGGCACCGGACGGCACGGGCGACTTCGCGACCATTCAGGAAGCGATCGACGGAGCGAAATCCTTCCCCGACCAACGGATCACCATTCACATCGAGAAGGGTGTATACGCCGAGAAGGTGAAGGTGCACACGTGGAACAGCCGGCTGACGTTGAAGGGCGACAGTACCGAAGGCGTCATCATCCGCTGGGACGATTATTTCAACAAGATGAAACGCGGGCGCAACAGCACCTTCCACACCGCGACGCTGCTGGTGCAAGGCGATGAATTCCGAGCGGAGAATCTGACCATCGAAAACAGCGCCGGTCCGGTGGGTCAGGCCATCGCCCTGGCGGTGGAAGCCGATCGCTGCGTGGTCGAAAACTGTCGGCTGCTCGGAAATCAGGACACGCTTTATGCCGATGGCGCCAACACCCGACAGTACTATCGCAACTGCTACATCGAGGGAACGACGGATTTCATCTTTGGCGGCGCGACGGCGCTCTTCGAAAACTGCACCATCCACAGCAAAGCGAATTCATACATCACCGCGGCCAGTACACCCGAAGGACGGCCCTATGGTTTTGTCTTTCTCGGGTGCAAGCTGACGGCCGCTGCCGGCGTGGATAAGGTCTATCTGGGCCGACCTTGGCGCAGCTATGCAAAGACGGTTTTCGTCAAGTGTGACATGGGCAGCCACATCCGCCCGGAAGGCTGGAACAACTGGGGTTCGCCGGAGAAGGAGCAAACGGTTTTCTACGCGGAAGGGGCCAACACAGGTCCCGGCGCGGACACTGCGAATCGTGTCTCGTGGGCCAGGGTCTTGTCGGATGAAGAGGTAAAGAAGTATCAGGCTCAAGAGGTGTTGAAGCCGTTTTTGTTGCCACCGATGGTCATCTCGTCCCAGGCGAAGAATCTCAACATTCCCAGGGACACCTCCTATACGCTCCAAAGCACCTTTGCGAAGTACAAGAAATACTCCCTTGGCGGACTATCTGGCGAAACATGGATACGTTGCCATCCCCGTTGAGTATCGGTTGTCGCCCGAGGCCAAGTACCCGGCCGCCGTCGATGATCTCAAGGATGCCATCACCTGGATCTTGAAGAACGGCGAAGACTATGGCATCGACACCAACAAGGTCGCCATCCTGGGATGTTCGGCCGGAGCGCAATTGGCGGGCCTGGTGGGTTTGACCTACGGAACAGACGAGACTCAAGCGCCTCCCAAGAATCGGATTGCTGCCATTGTGAATATCGATGGCGTGATGGATTTCACCTCGGGAGAAGCCAGAAGATACGAAGATGACCCGAGCAGGGACAGCACGGCGGCAGGCCGCTGGTTTGGTGGCCGATACGCCAAAAAGTCTGCGCTGTGGAAAGAGGCCTCACCCGTCTACTACGCGAATGAGAATTCGCCACCCATCCTGTTCATCAACAGCTCGCAGCCCCGCTTCCACGCCGGCCGGGATGAGGTCATCGAGAAACTGGACGCCTTCTCGATCTATAGCGAAATCCATACGCTCGATGATACCCCCCACTCCTTCTGGTTGTTCGACCCCTGGTTCGAAAAGACCGGGACGCTCGTCGTGCAGTTCCTGGACAAAACGCTGAATTGAACCGGCAGTAAGTCACCAGATCCGTCGCACCGCGCGAAAGTCGACGGCGAAGTGATCGGCGTCCTTGTACAAGCCAGGTGCATTCTCGCAGAAACCATTACCCGAACCGTCCAGCGGATGGCCCGCATCGTCCCGAAAGTGCGACTTGCCGCTGAGCAAGCGGAGTGAATAGCGATCCTCCGGAAGTCTGTCGATCGTTATCGAGAGAGCCTTCCGGTCCTCACTCAGTTCTGCGGCATCAATGGCGACCATCCCCACCGATGCGCCCCTGAGCCAGATGGAGTCGACATCGATGGGCTTGACCGGCTTGTTGAATCGAACGCGAATTTGAATGCCTTCACCGCCCAGTTCGATGGTGTCATTCTCTCGAATCGAACACCAGACGACTTGAAGCGGATCGAGATTCTCCGGGAGCTCAAATACTCCATCCTCGTAGACGGAATGCATCCCTTCGGGCAATTCGAGCCGGACCCGCTTCGCACCAGTCGGGTACTTCAAAAGCGGCCTCTTCATATGGCGTCAATAAGGGTATGGCGACCTTCTCCAGCACGTTGTCACTCGCCAGGAACGCCAACGCGGTCCCCTCGACAGTGTCCTCGTTCCCGATGTTCTGCACCATCAGTTTGCCGTTGCGCGGGTGCAGGTGGATGACGGGTCGAAAGAAACAGATCCTCGATCACCTTCATCCGCGCCGCGGTCGATTTCGCGGCAATCATAGGCGTTGAACAGCGAGAGGCCACGCATTTCCGGCGCGATGCGGCGACACAAGGCGACGTCGGCACGAAACTCTTCGATCGTCCGAGATCCTCGACGGGACTCGTCCAGATAGAAACCAGGAGCCTGACTGAGCACGGTCCCTTGCTCATCGAGATGGAAGAGGCACACGTCGGCCCAGCATTCCCGTAGACCTCGGCCCCACCCCAATAGTTCTCCTCCATACAAGGCACGCCCGCATCACGCAGGTCCCACATGGGCCCCACCGCATCCCATTCGATTCCCGAGAAGAAAGGTAGTATGTCGAATCCCTCGCCCGCGATGCGTCGAAACTCCAGCACGGCTTTGCACAACTGTCCCATGGGGGGCCTGTTGGCCACGAATATCTCGTCGATCGTAACACCGTCACCGTGATCCAGGGTACCCGCCCGCCAGTTCTCCACCCACTGCGACGACGTCGTGAAGGCCCGATCGCCATACTTGCTCTGTCGGGACAGGTGTTCGCCACCGGCCCAGTTGACCAGTCGCACGCCTCGCCTGCGCCAGAGCGTACAGCGGTCTTCCTCGCGAGGCTTCAGGACGTGCGTGACGTATTTGCGAAATACCGATGAATCCCACACAAAGAAGTTCATCGGCTTGGCCGTCACCCAGATCGTGTCCTCGATCTCACCGAGGCGGAAGACATATTTCCCGTAGCGTCGGGGAATCCAGACGAAGGTGCCGTTTCCATCGGTCTTCCGTGTCACGATGCGGCCATCGGGAAACGTGATCCGGACATCTTGGTCCACGGGGTCATCAACGTACAGGCGAACCACGACCCGTTCGCCCACGCTGGGCACGGACTCTGAAGAACCGATGCACATGGTGTCGGGCGTTGCGGCAGTTGCCGCCTCGCGCGTCCAGGCCAGGCGCGACACGCTGATCCCGCGGCAGGGTACTGAGCACTGGAGATATACCAGTTGTGTTCCTCGTCCTGAAAGATCTCCGGGGCGTGGGTTTTCAGTTCGGCAATGCGCGGATGCCCATGGAAATCGAGCGGATTGTCCGAGCAATAGACAAACGAGCGCTCGTCGTATCCATTGCCGTTCTTGTTGGCGGTGTCCCAAAGGCACCAGAACAGATAGAACAGGCCTTCGTGGAAGATCAGTGTCGGGGACTCGCACTGATAGGTGGGCTCCTCACCTCTGAAGATTTCCACCGGCTCCGACCAATCGGCCAGGTTCTTCGATGTAGCGGCTTTCACCACGTTCCCCGCACAATACACCAGGATGTAGGTGTCGTTCCAGAGGAACAGACTCGGGTCCCGTCCGCTCCTCTCCTCGATGCCCACGGGCCCTTTCGGCGTCCACGCATAGAGGTCCTCCGAGACGGCCATGCGGAAGGGACACGGCCCATAGATCATCTTGTAGACGCCGTCATGCTTGACGATCGTGGGGGCGTGATTCGCGGGGCTCTCGCCGGGCCGCTGGGCGGGTGGAAGCACTTTGGGCTTGTCGGCCCAACTGTCCGTTTTGAGTGAACTCTCGAACGTCTTGCCCGGAGAGACGGCGTGGAACGAAACGAACTCGCCCTGATGCCTCGACTGTCCAGGCTGCGATTCCGGATGGGTGATTCCGAAGGCGTGCCAGTGCCCATCCGGACCCTTCACGAAGCAGTGATCGTTGGGCTGCCATGATGGATAGAATTGGCCGGCCTTGAGGTCCCGCGTGTCGGGCCCCGAGAAGACATCGCCTTGCGGTTGATAGATGTGGACGTAATCGCCCTCAATGACGGGAACCAGAGGGTTCGTCAGGGCGCTGCGTTCTGCCATCGCCTGACTACCCGTTGCGATCAAGAGGACGGCAAGCACAACCATCCACCTCACCCATACCTGCTCCGCCCAAGACTTGTCCTTCGACTTCATCATCGGTACTCCTGCACACCACGCATCATAGAACCCATCCCACCGCAAACAGGATGCTGTAAACGATCAGCAATTGCCCCGTCTGTGCCAGCATCGTGTTGAGCGTCGTCGCATCGGGCTTCGCCATCATCTTTCGCATCAGGTAAGCCGCCGGCAAAAGGGACAAGAGGGCCAGAAGGGCGAAACCATGTGTCCCCGTCGAGCCGACGAGATACCCGGGGATGGATATCCCGGCAACGAGGCAAAAGACGTATTCAGCGACACCGAAGCGGTGCCCAAAACGTACAACGAGCGTCCTCTTTCCAGTCACCTCATCGGTCTGCCGGTCACGAACGTTGTTGACCACGAGAACCCCCGTGGCAATCAGCCCGGGCGCCAGGCCTGCGACGATGACCCGGGGGTTCACGGAACCGGTCAGGAGATAATACGTCCCCCCGACGGCGACCGGCCCGAAGAAGATCAGGACGAAGATGTCACCGAGACCGACATACCCCAATGGACACGGCCCGGCGGTATACAGAATGCCGCTGGCTATGGACGCCAGGCCGATCAACAGAATCGGGAGCCTTCCCACCCAGACCAGATACAGGCCCGCCAAGGCCGCGAAGGCGAAGGTGAGGATCGTGGCGATCAGCATTTGTCGTGATGTCACGAGCCCCGTCGCCGTGGCGCACGTGGGACCGACGCGGTCGGCTCGGTCGGTGCCCTTGATGAAATCGAAATAGTCGTTGGCGTAATTGGTGCCGATCTGGAGGCACAAGGCTGAGAAGAGGATGGCCGCCAGGACCTCCCATCGCCAGTGTCCGGCGTCCCAGGCCATGGCAGCCCCTATGACCACGGGGGCCACGGCCGCCGGCAGGGTCTTCGGACGCGCACTGTCCAGCCAGATTCGAATCGTCTTTCCACTCAGAGCGAAAACCTCCATCCCGTACCACCCGAGAAGGGGACAACTGCCACCGCCATTCAAGCGTGAACATCGAGTCCCGCAGAACTACGCAGTGACTCAAGACACCCACGAGCTTATCACGATCCCAGACAATATCAATTGCGTACCACGCAAGCGTTAACTCTGCCAGCGCGCGGGCTGGCCATATCGGCTCGGAGAATGCGCCCTTCTTACGCTCCCCATCCGGTTGAACGAGCCGCATTGGTGGAAGGCCTATGGCGCGTTGGCGTTGGCGGGGAAGTCGCGGGCTGGAAAAGGAACGGGCCGGTCCCTGCGATGGGGCCGGCCCGGTTGCGTGTACGGAGGTCGGGGGGCTTAGAAGGAGTATTTCACACCGAGGCTGCCCCAGATCTCGTTGTCGCCATCGTTGAACCACTTGAGTCCGGTGTCAAACGCCCTCTGGTAGTAGACCGACGGGGTCAGGACGATGCCCTCGCCCAGGTCCAGGTCCGTCGAGGCACCGATGACGGCGTGCGTGAACTCGCTGTCCATGGTAAATCCGCCGTAGGGGTTCACACCGTCGTTGTAGACGAGCTCGCCGTGTAGCTTGATCACGTGCTCGGGAAACTGCGGGATGACACCGGGAACGACGAACCCATAGTCGAGCATGAAGATGTGGAACCAGCCGCTGGCGCCGCCACCGATGTGCGAGCCCCCCTCGGAGGGCCAGGTCTTGGCCACCACGTAGGACGGGCACAGGCCCTTGATCGGCAGCAGATTGGGCCAGGACAGCACCACGTGTCCTTCCTGGAGGTCATACCAATCGCTGACCGTCTTGGGGTAGTCGTAGAGCACGAAACCAACGCGGAAGTTGGTGGCGTACGTCTCCGACGGAAACAGTCCGTTCTGGTAGTACAACGAGTAGTCGTACCGTGTCTCGTTGACGTAGCCGCTGCCGTTGGCGTAGTGTCCGACGGCGCCGATCCCGAACCCAGTCTCGAAGAGGTCGACGTCGGCCATCACATGCGTGGCGCTCTTGTTGCCGAACACCTTGAAGCCGCGCCAGACGTACTCGGTGTCGTAGGTCGCGCCCACCATGGCGTGAAGACTGCTGCCTTCGACCCCCAAGAGATCCCCTTCCCAGTCCTGGGCTCCTGCCGTCGCTGCCATGAACAACACGGCCATGACCAACAGTAATTGCCTCATTTCGATCTCTCCTTACTCACTCTAACTCTGTTCACACACGACGAACGTTCAAGTCCTGTTTTCAGCGGACCTACCGGTCAGGGTTACCAGCGGCCACTCTTTCTCTCTTCCGCCTTCGGAAGATTGTCGAGGCCCTTCGTGAACCTCTCAAGCTCTTCCTCCGGAAGCTCGTAATCGGAGAGCTTGCCCGACAAGAAGGCGTTGTATCCGGTCAGGTCCATCAGGCCGTGACCACTGTAGTTGAACAGGATGACCTTTTCTTTGCCCTCTTCGCGGGCCTTCTCGGCCTCGTCGATCGCGGCGGCGATCGCGTGGCTCGTTTCCGGTGCACAGATCGTGCCTTCGGTGCTTGGCCCAGAGCAGCGCCGACTCGTAGCACTTGGTCTGGTGATACGACCGCGGCGTGTGAAGCCCTTCGACGATGGCCTGGCAGACCAGCGGGGCCATGCCGTGGTAACGCAGCCCGCCGGCGTGGATGGGCGGCGGGACGAACGCGTGGCCCAGCGTGTGCATCGCCAGCAGCGGCGTCGTGCAGGCCGTGTCGCCGAAGTCATAGTGGAACGGGGCCCGCGTCAGCGTCGGGCAGGCGGCCGGCTCGACCGGGATGATCTCGATGTCGGCGCCGTTGATCTTGTCGGCGGTGAAGGGGAAGGACAGACCGGCGAAATTGCTTCCGCCGCCGGCACAGCCGATGACGATGTCGGGCAGCTTCTCGCCGGCCATCTCCAACTGCTTCTTGGCTTCCAGCCCGATGATCGTCTGGTGCAGCATCACGTGGTTGAGCACGCTGCCGAGCGAGTAGCGGGTCTTCCCCGTCGGATCGGTCACGGCCTGCTCGATGGCTTCGCTGATGGCGATGCCCAGGCTGCCGGGCGTGTCAGGGTTTTCCGCGAGGATCTTGCGGCCGGCGTTGGTCTCGCGTGCTGGGGCTGGCAACGCAGTTGGCGCCCCAGGTCTCCATCATGAACTTGCGGAACGGCTTCTGGTCGAAGCTGATGCGCACCATGAAGACCTTGCACTCGAGGCCGATCAGGGCGCAGGCGAACGACAGGCGCTGCCCCACTGGCCGGCGCCGGTCTCGGTGGTCAGGCGCTTGATGCCGAACTGCTTGTTGTACCAGGCCTGAGCGACGGCGGTGTTGGGCTTGTGGCTGCCGGGCGGGCTGGTGCTTTCGTCTTTGTAGTAGATACGTGCGCGGGCGTCTCGAGGGACTTCTCCAGGTAGACGGCGCGCCGCAACGGGGCCGGACGCCACCGGTAAAGGATGTCCAGGATGTCCTCCGGAATATCGATCCAGCGCTCCGTGCTGACTTCCTGCTCGATCAGGTTCATCGGGAACACCGGCGCCAGCATGTCCGGCGAGACCGGCTTGCCGTCCGGGCCGAGCGGCGGAAGCGGCGGCGTGGGTAAATCCGCTGCCAGGTTGTACCACTGGCGGGGGATATCGCTTTCTTTCAGCAGAATCTTGTGCTCCATCCTTCTTCTCTCCAACCAAATTGGGTTCGGCTATGTTTGCGCACGTAGAAACCCCAGGGCCTACTTTAGTATCGGATGAGGACGCCTTTGTCAATGAAAATATCGGCACAGGCAGTCCGAGAAATGCTTCGTAAATATCGGACGTTATGGCATTTATCGACGTCGTGACCGGCTGGCGGCCCGGCCGGAAGGAGGCGTCGATCAGAACGCCAGGGCCGCGTAACCGACGCTATCACGGCTGGCCGAGCCCATTTTGCGAAGCATCACGTCGTTGCTGTGCGTGTGCGCCAGGAGCGAACCTCGCTCGACTCCGAGCCGGCGGGCCGCCTCGATGACCGCCGCAGCCGCGCCGGGCCCGCACGCGTTGCCGTTTTCAATCGCACCGGTCAACAATCGCTCCGGATCCAGCTCCAGCGCCAGATCGATAAACGCCTGATCGTTCACCTCGCTGGCCCAGTGCAGCCCGGCTGAGCCGGCCCCCATAGGTGTGAAGCCGTAACGCGGTCCGTAGTGCGTCAGGTCGGTCGAGCCGACGAAAACGAGTGGTCGGTCCGAGCCGGCCGCAACCTCCGCAAGCGCTTCGCCCAGGGCCAGCGCCCTGCGCGTCGGCGGTACGGTCAGCGGGAGGATCTTGGCGTCCGGGAACAGATGCACGATGAACGGGACCTGGACTTCGATGCTGTGCTCGTTCCGATGGGCCGCCGGATCGATCGCCACGACGCCCCGCTCTACCAGCGTTTCGCGTAGCACCCGATCGACCGCCACGTTGCCCAGCGGGCTCTGCCACTGGTCGCTGTCGTCGTCGGCCGGCTTCGACCCGAAATAGCCGTGCGCCGTCCCGCAAACTACCAACGTCTCCGGCGTCCGCTCGCAGGCTGCAATCGCCCGAAATGCCAGCGCCGCCACCGATCCGCTGAACGTCCAGCCCGCATGCGGGACGATTGCGGCGACGATCGACTCGGGCACCGTCTCCGGCAGCGGCCCCGTATCGAGACACGCCTGAACCTCCGCGAGACACGCCTCGCGAGTGCCTGGATAGAACGTACCGGCAACAACCGGCTCTCGCGTTGGCATCTGAACGTCCTTAAATCCTTGCTTTGGCCATCCTGAGCCGCTATCATCCGGCCAATCCGCCGAAGGCGGAACGAATTCCATTGTATTTCGGATGGTGGAAAAGACAAATGGTATCTAAAAAAACGCCCCCGGTCGCCGTCGTGATGGGTTCCGACAGCGACCTGAAAGTGATGGAAAGCTGCGTCGAACAACTGCGTCAGTTCGGGATTGAGCCGTCGGTGCGCATCATCTCGGCCCACCGGACACCGCAGGTCGCGTGCGAATTCGCCGAGAATGCCCAGGCCAACGGCATCAAGGTACTGATCGCGGCGGCGGGCATGGCGGCCCACCTGGCCGGTGCGCTGGCGGCCCGGGCGTCGGTCCCGGTGATCGGCGTGCCCCTGGTCTGTGAAGCGGGCCTGGGCGGAATAGATGCGCTGCTCAGCACGGTGCAGATGCCGCCGGGTGTGCCCGTGGCCACGATGGGTGTCGGTAAGGCCGGTGCGAAGAACGCGGCCATCCTGGCGGTGCAGATCCTGGCGCTACAGGATGAGGAGTTGCGCGACAAACTGGCCGATTTCCGCAAGAAACAGGAGCAGACGGTGCGAGACAAGGATGCGTCGTTGTCGCGTTGACCGGGTCAGCGACCAGTGCGGCGGGCCGAACGCCTTCGCTTGATCAGGCCGATTCCCGCCAGAAGCAGCACGGCCGTCGCCGGTTCGGGGGTCGTCAGAGCCACTGCGAAGTAGGTCAGGGTGCCGGTATCTCCAACGAAGCCGTCGTAGATCGACAGGGTCCAGTTGCCATACGCGTCTTCGCCGTCGAAGGCTGAGAGGCCCTCCAGGTCGACCGGCTTGAATCGCCCGGTGAACGGCGCTTCGCCGTCCGAGATCGACACCTCCGCTTCGTCGTCGAAGATCGTGCCCTCGTAGTTCTGGCCTTCGAAGTAATCGTAGAACGGGTCGTACATGTTCAGCACGACCGTCGTACCCGACGGGCTGGTGATCTCCAGCTTCAGGTCGAACACCAGCGTGTGCGTAAGGTCCACCATTACATCCACGTCCTGGACGGTGAAGTGGGCGGGCACGTTAATGATCGCGTCGTCCATCCACCCTTCCGTCTCATCGGAATCGCCCGGGATCGACAGGTCGAACGGCCAGCCGTAGGTCCAGACCGGCTCCGCCTGCGCCGAACAAGGCGCAGCCCAGCGCCCAGCAGAATGAAAACGACGACAACGGCCCTCAGAAAGGCCTCTACCCTCATCTCGATTACTCCTCCTTCAGTTCCACCTCTGCCGGATGGTTTTGAACCACCAGCTCGGAGCCTTATTCTACCACAACCGAGGAGTAAAATCAAGTAATATACACAGATTGGGAAACACAGACCATCTATAGGGTCACGGCACGGCCCGCCTCACCTCTCGCCCTGGCACCCAGATGGAACCGCCTCGCCCCCATAGGTTGTGCGCCCCGGCGCGGTGCCTCTGCCGGCAGCACCCGGCCCCCGGAGCACAGGCTCGTCGTCTACCGAGACACCTGCGTCTGGGCAATGAGTACCTGTGCCAAGGTCTCTACCCGTCCGCCGGCACCGGGTGAACTGTTGGCGTTCGACGTCTGCACGCTCATGAGGCTCATCCCTTCCTCCAGTGTCCCGCGCACGTTCGCGCTGTCCTGAGCGGCGCATCACTATGATCGTATGAAGCCCGGTGGTGATCCCGGCAGCGCCCTCCGCCCGGCCCCCAACCACTCCAAAGCCCACGCCCAGGTCTTCGCACTGGCCAAACGGATCCATGCCATCCCCGATCTCTTGCACCTGATAGCCCCGGATCTCGAGAGCGATATCAGCGGCGATGATCCCGCCGCAGTTTGCCGCGACGTCAAGTGCCTGGCCGATTGAACCAAAGAGGCTTTGGTCTGCAATGCCGAGGAGACTCTGCCGATTGTCAACGACAAGGTTCTGGAGCGATTGCCCCGCCTGGGGGCCGCCTACAAACCAGATGCCGTCATGGCTTTCGACACGCGCATCCTGATGCTGCAAGAGCCCGCCGAGAACGCCGGTGGTGAAAAGAGTCATGAGGATGATGGGAGAGACGATAGTCTTGCGCATGGTTCAGATTCCTTTCTGCTACATGCAATGAGGGAAATGGCCCGGGGTCGGGCCCCGGTTGTCTCGCCGATCGTGCGTCCCTCCCGGCCCCGACGTGTACCGGGACTCCGGCAGGCAGTCGCACGAGATTGCCGGGCAAGCGTCTCTACTCGCCCTGCTCCACAAAGAAAGGGGCGACTTGTGCCGGTCGCCCCGTCGCGATAGTCCGGGACTGTTGGAGGCCCGACCCTGCCCTGGGCTCGTTCGACTGCGGCCCCGGGCAGGCGGTCATCCGGCCGGACACAAGCGACCGGATGCCATCAGGCGGATAACCGTTCCGGCAAAGACTCAAAAGCCTGTCAGCCCGAGACCGAGCAGACGCACCCGGGTCTGAGCCGCCAGCAGCGAGGTGCTGGTGTGCGACGTCAGCATGCTGGTCCCCAACAGAGACGGGGTCAGCAATGCGGGCGTGCCCAGGCTGTGGATCCCGAGAAGACTCGAGCTGCCCAGCAGGCTGGTGCCGCCACCGACGAGACCACTGACCTGGACGTTGGTCGCGGTAAGCTGCGATCCATCGGCCACCTGAGACAGATCGATCACGAGATTCTGAGTCGAGTGTCCGCTCTGAATACCTTGCGTCAGGTTGACCAGATTCGCCGACCCGACATTGAAGATCTGATCCTGAGTGAAGGCCCCGAACGCACCGGAACCGCTCAACAAGATCAGAACGATCGAACACAATACGGCTTTCATAACCATCTTTGAGACTCCTTCCTACGTGTGTGCTGTTCAATCCGTTTTGGACGACGCGTCACATGACGGTCGTCCCAACACACCCTCCTTTCCATGCTGCTTGATTTTGCTGTCGCGCTCATCTCCTCTCCGTCCCGGTTTTCGCGTTTGGAGCTCTCCCCCCGGGACCGGCCTTTCGGCCGAGGCAGAAGAAGCCCCCTGATCCAGGCCCACCGCGTCGAGAAGAGCCTGATCACGGTGGATGGTGCGGCAGGCCTGATCAGAGGGCTTCGCGGCATCCCGGGCCACCTCCGCCGCGCCGGCAGGGCCATCGAACGTCACACGACGGCGTCGAGGCGCTCCGGCGGCGGATGGTGCCCGGGACCCACAAACTCCCCGTCGATTACAGAGAGGCCTGCGTCTGGGTGTTCACGACGCTCATGCCCGACGTGACCGCACCGGTCGCACCAGGCAGGCCTTCGATAGTCGATTGCTGCATGCCCATCACGGTCGTGGCTTCATCCAGCGACCCGGCGGCATTGTTGCCACCCTGGGACGCGTTGAGCACGATCGTGTGCAGCGCATCCGTGGCGCCGAAACCGTTGGCGCGGCTCAGTGATTGCCCGGCAAGCATGCTCAGGCTTTCGCCCTGCGCCATCGGATCGACACAGTCACCGATGTTCTGCATCTGGTTTCCGAGAATATCCAGTTGCTGTGCGGCACCGACCAGCCCGCAATCGCCGATGGCGTTGGCGGCCTGACCGATCGAGGCGAACAGGTACTCGCCAGCCACGCCCTGAATGTTCTGCTGGTTGTCCACCACGAGGTTCTGAAGCGACTGGGCCTGCTGATTGCCCTGCGCGAACTGGATTCCGTTGGCCACACCAATGGAGGTGATCTGGTCGTGCAATGCACTGGCGAAAGCCCCACTGGCGATGACACCGACAACGATCATGGAAGAAATGACTGCTTTGTACATAGTTCAGACTCCTTCTGCTACGTGTTATTCACTCCTTTTCAGGTCTTCGACGTCCTGTCGATGACCTCACCACACGACGAAATAAAACGACTCTTCTCTATCACTATCCGAGGTCCAACCTCCCTTCTCTTCCCCTCCTCCTCCTACTAAGGTTGTTTTCATACCCCTTCTCCAGGGAACCGCCGGCCACATAAACGGGCCGGATGCCACGACTATCTCGCGAGGAAAAAGCCCTCTGATGCAGGCACGCCGTGTCCCGAAGGAGCCTGAACCACTGCGGTCTACTGCGGCAAGCCTGACCAGAGGGCTCTTAGCTTATCCCGTGGACAAGAACGAGGTTGTCGCCATACGAACCCAGAAGCTATGAAGTCACACATCAGCGTCCTCGCAAGACGAGTCCGATGAGCCCTCCGCCAGAGAGCACTTGCCGATTTCCTTGCGATACCTGGCCCGGAATCCGGGCCGCCGTGGGCTTTCCGGCAGCCAAGTCTGCGACCAATTCACATGGACCTGGCTGCCGACTGAAGCCCGAGAAAGATCCCATGGGATTAAAGCTGGCCGGCGCTGAAGTTCGCGCCACCCGCCACCTGCGTGCCGCCACCAGGGCCGCCGCCGACGGCGTCATACAGGCTCACGCCAACCCCTTGCACATTGGCGCTGCCACCCCAGGGGGTGAACGTCAACTGCGTCTGGACACCGAGGAACGTCTGGAGACCGAGGGCCGAGCCCTGGCCGCCAACCTTGGTGACGTCCTGATCGAGGACGGCGGTAAGATCCTGATCCTGAACCCCGATAGACGGGACCTGCCACTGTTCGGCCCCGGCGAACCCACCCTGATCGACGTTGAACAGACCGCCCATACCCACGGCACCGGCACTCTGGAGCAGCGCACCGGTCGTGCCCTGGTAGGCCGTCGTGTGGGTGGGGTTGTCGACGCCAATCTGAGACAAATCCATGGTCAACGCGCTGATGTTGCCCGAGGCGCCGTCTCCCAGCAACTGCGCGCCGTTGGTGCCGACCAGCATGCCGCCCTGGTGCTGAACCATCCCAACGGCCGAGGCAATCGACGTCACGATTAGCAGCAGCGCAACTGTTACTGCGAATCCTTTGAACATTTCCGAACTCCTTTTCTTGGTTACTACCTTGTCACAAGTTCGCCAGTGTCCTCTGGGCCGGTCGGGGCCGCGAAGATTCCTCCTTCGCCCTCCAACCGCCCGAGTCATGCTGGCACAGTACCCAGAATGCAATGGGGAGCCCCGGGGTTCAGTGCCCTGTCACGGTCCGATACCCGCTTCAGGGCTCCCCGCCCAATCATCGAAGAACTTCGTCTGACGTTGTCAGTGAGCGTGTTCGATTACAGGGACGACTGCGTCTGGGTCGTCGAAACGGTCATCGTGCCGCTGACTGCACCGGCCGCACCGGGCTCGCCATAGAGGCTGGACTGCTGCATGCCCATGACGGTGGCCTTCTCATCCATGTACCCGGCGGCATTGTTGGCACTCTGGTCTTCGTTGACCACGATCGTGTGCAGCGCGTCGCCGTAGCCGGCACCGTTCATCTTCATGATGGCCTGCGCGGCCGTCGACGCCCAGCGCCTGACCTTGAATCTTGCCACCGACGCCTTCCTCAACGACCTGCAGCCTGCGTGCCGCCAATGATCAGGTCCTGGAGGACCTCCACGGTGCCGCACTGACCCCAAGGCGCTCGCGGCTTCGCCGATCGAGGCAAACAGGCTCTCGCTGGCGAGGCTGTTGCACATCCCGGTGGCGCACTGGCTGTTGTCGACGACGAGGTTCTGCAACGAGCTGGCCTGCTGCTCACCCTGGAGGAATTCCAGGACGTTGGTCGTGCCGATCTGCGTGAGTTGCGTGTGGTCCAGCAGCCCGGCGAAAGCACCGGAACCAACCATCAGGACGAACACCATCGAAGCTGCAATTACTTTCAACATTTTTTAGACTCCTTCTATTCCGTGTTGTTCACTCCATTTGGATTGCCGACACCGTGTCGACAACCACAACACACTCGTGCTACAGGTATTGCTCACTTGCCTTGCGGCCCATCACCTCCTTTCCCCCCCCGGAACCCTCTCAACCAGACTTCCTGTCCACACTAATTCTCCGGAGATATACTTTCGCCACACCGTGGCTGATCCCCTACGGGAACGCCATTCGATACAGATCCTGACTCACATCGACACCTGCAGTCGGGCGCGTCGTCGGCTCGGCGGCCGGGACGTATTCCTCCTCGGCGGCCACTCCGAGTTCAACCGGTTCGTCCGACGCTACAGGCACGGTCACCTTCGCCGTTACGGCCTTCCGCTGCATCGTGGGGGCGACCGGTGTCGGCGCCGGCGTCGACTTGGATGCCACCGTCTGCGGTCGGACACGAATGCGCTCGTACAGCGACTCCGGAATCCGGTGACGTGCGATCATCTCAGGGCAGTAGCGATACGCGGTCGCACTCATGACGGCTTCACCCTTGCCTTCGGTGACACCGGTCGTCTTGCCGCCGAACAGACTCAGCGAGTAGTTCGTCTGGCTGTAGCCGCCACCGGCGCTCATGCTGGTGGTCGCACCGACCGTGACACCCTTCATCCCGCCGGAAATCAGCAGGATGTCGACGTCCCAGGGCAGCGCCTCGGCCACGGCCGCGTTGTAGACCTGGTCCCAGTTCCGGTCCGCATCGCCTTCGAGACTGAGCCGCCCGACGTAGGCATACCCTTCGTCTTCCAGCTTCATCGGATCGACGTAACTGTCGATGAACACCAACAAGGGCTTGCCCTCAGGCCGACGGTCGCGGATCACTGAATTGGCAATGTCGAACCCGCGCCCGTGGTGAGACTTGTCCGGACCACCGAACAACGTCCCTATGCCGTTGACGATCCCGCCGATGAGTTTGATCGGACCGGTGTACGGCAGCGAATGCAGAATGCCTTTGACCTCGCGCATGTCGTCCTCGTTCGTCGGATCGAAGACACGCTCGTACACCCGGTCATTATTGGTCGGCCCATTCGGAAAATACGCCTTGATGGTTCCCCACCCTCCGTGATTCCACACCGGCAGATACGGCGGATACGTCGTCATCGGAGGCGTCCGCGATTTGTAGTTCGAAGTGCTCACCGGATTGAAGACGAGAATGGAACTCGAAGCGCTCTCGCCGCCCTCGGCGTTCGCCGTACCGCCGCCTGCCCAGGCGATCGAATCCGACGTGGCCGACGAGACGGCGTTACCACCGCCAATGGCCTGTGTGTTCTGCACTTGCTGTGGGTTGGTTTGCACGTTCGTGTTCATGTAATAACTGCCGTTGCCATCCGACTGGCCAAAGGCAGCCGCAGACGTGAGCACGACAGCAATCAACGCGGCCTTGAGTCTTTTCATCATCGTTCTCCTTAACCGAACCTCTTCTATCCGTATTCGGCGCAAACCGGCGAAACACCATCTGGACATTCGAGAGCTTCACCCTCGTTATTACCCATACGGGCCATTTGCGCTACAATGAACATCACCCTTTTTGTGTCGAGGGTTTCCCCTCGCGCCGTTCTCTGCGAGACGCCCTCCAAGCGTACCGCGAGCGCGACCGACGATCCCCCGGCGTGACATGTCGGCGCACACCGGGCCCGTCCGTCTGTCCCGAGAGCGCATCGCTCACGGGGTTGTACCTTGAGAAACACCCTCCAAGCCTGTTGCGAGTGTTATCTCCTCCACCCGAGCCGTCGAGACGGCCGGGACCTACCTTGTCTTGAGACCTCTATGGCTTCCCGCCGGTCGTTGGGCCGACCGGTCGCTGCCTTGTTTCGGATGGGCGGATCGCCGCCGAAAGCATGCAACGAGATCGGGACGGTAAAGCTGGTTTGCCTGCGCAGCGCTCGATGTGCCGCGGCAGATGGGATTGTACGCCCATGAATCAGACGGGCTCCGGCCCACCCTCACTGAAGGGGATGAACCGGCCGCTTTGAGATGAGCGGGGATAACAGTCCCTGTTTTTAGCACACGCACAGCATCCATGCTTCGTACCCTGTCAAACCCCGCACCGTTTGAACACAATACGAATGAACTACACTATTGGGCACCAGTGTATTCTTATGGGACGTTTTGTCAAGCACAAAATCGCTTCGGCGCGTTTTTTTCCGTTTACCTCGTGACATTGCACGGCGCGGAATCGGCTCATGGGGCCCTTAGACCGGCTCCAAAGGCAGGAACGACGAACCCCGTGACACAGACCCAAACAACACCGTTCGGCCCCGTAGGGTGGGTTCTCAATCCACGCGGAAGATGACCATGCCCCCTACCGCCTCTGATCTACAGAAAGAATCGATGGGCGGTGCCCACTCTACGCTTTCAGCGTCGAACGGCCCCGCCGCATGGCACCCACCGATCTGGATGTTTCGCGACGGTCCTGATACACTGTAATCGTGATTGCTGGACACGTTGAACGCTAAACGATATGGACAAAGGATGATTGGCATGAAAGCATTGAACGTGACGCTCCTGTTCGTGATGGCCCTTCTCGCTCAGGCCCGCGCTGCGAACCCGCTCTTCGATGGCTGGTACGCGGACCCGGAAGGCATCATCATCGGCGACGAGTACTGGATCTTCCCGACGTATTCGGCGCCCTACGATCAGCAACTCCACTTCGATGCTTTCTCGTCGAAGGATCTCGTGACCTGGACCAAGCACGAGCGCATCATCGACAAGCAGGCCATCTCCTGGCTGCGTCGAGCCCTCTGGGCGCCGGCGATCGTGCAGAAGGACAATCGGTTCTATCTGTTCTTCGGCGCCAACGATGTGCATGAAGGGGAGATCGGGGGCATCGGCGTCGCGGTGGCCGACCGGCCACAGGGGCCTTACAAGGATCTACTGGGCAAGCCCCTGATCGGGAAGATTCACAACGGGGCTCAGCCGATCGACCAGTTCGTCTTTCTGGACACAGGACGGCCAGTACTACATGATCTATGGCGGGTGGTCGCACTGCAACATCGCGAAGCTCAAGAGCGACTTCACCGGATTCACCCCGTTCGACGACGGCACCGTCTTCAAGGAGATCACGCCCAAGGGCTACGTGGAAGGGCCCGTCATGTTCCTCCGCCAGGGCAAGTATTACTTCATGTGGTCGGAAGGCGGTTGGGGCGGGCCGCACTACTGCGTCGCCTATGCCATCGCCGATTCGCCACTCGGACCGTTCAAGAGGATCGGCAAGGTCTTGCAGCAGGACCCGAACGTCGCCACCGGCGCCGGTCATCACTCGGTCATCCACGATGCGTCATCCGATATCTGGTACGCCGTCTACCACCGCCGCCCTCTCGGTGAGACGGCCGCCAACCATCGCGTGACCTGCATGGACCGAATGTATTTCGACGACAACGGACTCATCAAGCCCATCAAGATCACCCACGAAGGCGTCGAGAAAAGAACCCTCCAGCCCCCGAAAAATTGATCGATGCGGACAGCCACCTATTCAACGGCATGATGTCGCAAGGAAACAGGTGGCTGTCCGGAATGCTGGTCCGTTAAGGGACGCACCACGCGTCGAATCCTCGTTTCTGACCTGAGAACGAGGGTAAGACCGACGCCCATGGTTCTAACGGACCGCCATTCGTGGCTGTCCCTATTATCTATCGAATTGACCCCAAATCTGGGTATCCCTTTGCCGGCCAATTTGCGATTAGAATCGCTCTTTTATGGGTCCTTGAGAACCAGAAGCCTCTGAGATATCCTCGCCCACAGGCATTGGCGGCATTTCTGTAACCTGTCACTCGGTTGAACTAATATAGCGGACGGAGTGGATCATTTCCGACGGAGCGGGAACTCACAATGTGGCAATACGGGAGGCACCATATGTATCTGGCGTGGAATGTATACTCCGAGCTGACGCCAACAGTGCTCAGGAAGGCGAGAGAGAAGGCCGGATTGACCATCAGAGAGGCCGCTGCCAAGTGTCCGGTACATGAACTGACTATTGAGAACTATGAAAGAGGCAGGAATCTGCCTTGGTTTCCCTATTTTCTCCAGCTACTTGATCTCTACGGACTGGACTTTCATCGTTTCCATGAACTCGTAGTGGATGAGTTCATCAACCGTCGGCATGACAAGCTTTGCGACAAAGTGGATAGTCTCGAACAGCGTCTGGAGATACTTGAGGTCTCTATGGCAAAGCCGCAAGGCTTGGACGACGGGGCGGGTGAAAAGACGACTGAATCAGTTGTTGCTGTTGGTCAAGGTCACGCCAAATGAACAATGAAACTGACAATGCCCTAGACGAACTGCTTCTTGTCCGACCTGTGTCAGAAGATGATATCGTTCAGGCTTATCGCAGAATGGCCAAACGGTTCCACCCTGATAAAGCCATTGATCCAGACGAGAAGGAGTGGGTACAGAAGAAGTTCCTGCGTATTCAGCAAGCCTACGAGTCTCTGAGGGGACTGCCCATTGAGGCAATCAATGCTCAGGAGGAGGCGACTTTACAAAATAGTGAGCCTGAGAAATGCCAGGAGAGAGAAAGCACTAAACAGGAGGAGCCTTGGTCGGTTGTGCCGACAGCATTGGGGGTATTCGTTGGTCTTCCTATCGCCATGGTCGTCTTGAGTTGTCTGGGAGCTACATTCCTGAGGACAACTGTCCCGAAACGGGCCTCTGGTACTTCAACGAAGACAGTAGCGATAGGCAAGAGTCAAGCCTCTGGCACCCCAAGGAAGGCAGTATCGATAGTCAAGAGTGAGGAACATTCGTCTCCGTCAGATCGACTTGTCGGGCGTTGGAGGAATATTGATGATGGCTCCGAGGTCATCTATAGCCCAATAGACCCTTCCCTCCACATAGGTGCATATCGACTTCGCAACAAGAGCATGGGAGGCAAGGTTGGTCCACCGATACGCTTCAAGGTGATGTCGGAGGATCGGACCGGAACGACCTTCATAATGAGAGAGTTCAATGAGGACCTGGAACGGTTGGGGCTCATCACCGGACTTAATACGCATATGTCGGATATTACATGTACGATATCGAGTGATGGCCGACGGATGACGCGGGAGTTCATCTTCGGGAGAAGTCGCGTGTTTTCGGTCTATCAGCACATTGACAACCCGTACAAATCAGGGACCCAAAAGGATAGTCCAAAGAAGAGAGCACCAAAAGCTGACCCTAATTCACCACCTGCCATTATCATACACGGATTCGCAATCGAAGACAATAGCAGCTTTGTAGCATTCACCAATAGGGGCGATCTTCACGTGGGCGACTACATCGGTGCTTTCAAAGTCACTTGCATTGGAATCAACCAATTTGTGGTTGAAAAAGATGGCAAATCCTACGTATACGAGATGAAGTAAATGCGTAGAAGTTGTCGACGGACTATTTGTCACGGTTACAGTTGACCACGAGGATCAATCAACCATCTGCATATAGGGAGACTGACATGATGAGTGGGGCAAACGATCCAAGACCTCTGGATAATGACTGGTTAATGGCTTGGAAGCAATTAGGACTCAAGTTCTATGACAGTGGTTCCTGTGCGGAGGATTTTCGAGACCACAAGAAGCTACAAGCTATCGTGAAGGAAATCTCAGACGAAAGCATATCGCTCGTCACAGAGAGTCTTCTTCACCTGTTGCCACGTATAGCACGGTAGAACCATCCCGATTGCTCGTGACGGCTTCGATTTGGGAATTCCGGGGGACACCCTACTCGTTTCGGCTTCGAATTGAGTACAGCGTCCCCAGACGACATCGCGTGGTTACGGCTCGACGGACCAGGTCATGTAGGGGATGGCGGCGGCGGTGGCTTGGATGTCTTGCTGGTTGGCGAGCAGTTGGGCGGTGGTGTCCCAGGAGCCCTCGGTCAGGGCCTGCCGGGCGGATTCCGGGATATCGACCGGCGCCTTGAGTGAGCCGCAGGTCACTTCCTTGCGCACGAGGTCGATGACGATCTGCGCGTCGGGATGCTTCTCCACCGTCTCGCTGAGAGCGGCGATGGTCTCGTGGGAAGCGGTGACGGCGGGAATGCCCATGGCCGTACAATTGCCGGCGAAGATCTCCGCAAACGACTCGCCGATGATCCCGCGCATGCCAAAGCGCATGCAGCGCCTGCGGGGCGTGTTCGCGCGAGGAGCCACAGCCGAAGTTCTTCCGGACGATCAGAATGGAGCCACCCTCGAAAACGCGGATCGTTCAAGGGGTGGTCTTTCTGCCGGCCTTGCTCGTCGAAACGCGCATCGTAGAAGGCGCCCTTCTCCAGTCCCTCAAAGGACACGCATTTCAGAAAGCGGGCCGGGATGATTCGGTCCGTATCGATATCGTTTCCAGGGATGGGAATCCCGGTTCCAACCACCTCTTGCCGTTTCAGGTCTTCCTGGCTCATGATGTCTCTTTCCGATTCTCGTTTCGGGTTGCGTTCGCGGGATTACAGCTTTCTGACGTCCGTGACTTCGCCCGCCAGTGCGGCCGCGGCGACCATGGCCGGGCTCATCAGCAGCGTCCGTCCCGAGGGCGAGCCCTGGCGTCCGATGAAGTTGCGATTCGACGACGAGGCCGACAGCTCGCGGCCCTGGAGTTTGTCCGGATTCATGGCCAGGCACATCGAGCAGCCTGCGCCGCGCCACTGGAAGCCGGCGGCTTTGAAGATCTCGTCCAGACCCTCCTGGTGGGCCTGGACCGCCACCTGCATCGAACCGGGAACCACGATAGCCTTGACCTTTTCTTTGACCTTGCGCCCCTTGAGGACCGCCGCGGCGGCCCGCAGATCGCTGATCCGCCCATTGGTACACGACCCGATGAAGGCCACGTCGATCTTCGCTCCGGCGATGGGTTGACCGGGCGTGAAGCCCATGTGCTCGTAGGCCTTGGCGGCGGTGGGCCGTTCGTCCTCAGGCAGACTGTCCAACTCGGGCAGCGTATCGCCCACCCCCACGGCCTGCCCCGGGTTGATGCCCCAGGTGACCATCGGCTCGATCTCCTCGGCGGCAAAACTGACCCGGTCGTCGTAGTGGGCGTCCGCCCCGGAGGCCAGGGATTTCCAGAAGCTCACGGCCCGCTCCCAGTCCGCGCCCTTGGGGGCATACGGCCGCCCTTGGAGATAATCGAACGTCGTCTGGTCCGGATTGATATAGCCCACGCGCGCCCCGCCTTCGATACTCATATTGCAGATGGACATGCGGGCTTCCATATCCAGAGCCTCGATAGCCGAGCCGGCGTATTCATAGGCATACCCGATACCCCCTTTGACGCCCAGGCGGCTGATCAAATACAGGATGATGTCCTTGGAGACCACGCCTGGTCCGAGGGCGCCGTCGACCCGGATCTGACGCACCTTGGGCTTGCCAAGCGCCAGGGTTTGCGTCGCCAGAATGTCACGAATCTGCGTGGTGCCCACGCCCAGGCCGATCGAGCCAAAGGCGCCGTGCGTCGACGTGTGGGAATCGCCACACGCGATGGTCATCCCGGGCTGGGTCAGCCCCAGTTCCGGGCCAATGACGTGCACGATGCCCTGCTTGCCCGATTCCAGGTTGAAAAAGCGAGATCCCGTATTCGCGGGTGTTCTCCTCCAGGGCCTGCATCATCTCTTCCGCCAGCGGATCGCCAAAGGGCCTCTGCTGATCGCCCGTCGGCACGATATGATCCACCGTGGCGAAGGTTCGTTGCGGATAGAGCACGCCCAGGCCCCGCTCCTTGATCATGGCGAAGGCCTGCGGGCTGGTCACTTCGTGGATCAGGTGCAGCCCTATGAACAACTGGGTCTGCCCGGTCGGCAGGGTCTTCACCGTGTGCAGGTCCCAGATCTTATCGAACAGATTTTGGCTCATGGTTATCCTCATGCTAAGCTGACAGCTCACTGATTCATGTCATGTCACCCTCTATTGTGACGAATTCAATCCCTCCTTGCCAAGCGCCGATCGCTCGAAGCGTCCGGGTGGCAGCCTCAAACGCCCTGGCGTTTGGGGATGGTCGATCTCGTAGACGTCTCTGGGTGCAGATGCCCAACCTGTTCGCGCCATCCCCAAGGCTGCGCCTTGAGGCTGCCACCCAGGATATTCTTACATACACTCATCTGACCGGAGACTCGCTCGGCATCAACGATCCGTGATGCAGCCCTCGCTGGCGCTGCGAACGGTCCGGATGAATTTGTACAGGACGCCGGAGGAGGCCTTCAATGGCGGTGCCGTCCATTGGCTGCGGCGCTGCTGCAATTGCTCGGGCGACAGCTCCACTTCGATCCGATTCGCGACGGCGTCCAGAGTAATCATGTCACCGTCTTCCAACAGGGCGATCGGCCCCCCGTCCTGCGCTTCCGGCGTGATATGGCCCACAATGAAACCATGGCTGCCCCCCGAGAACCGCCCGTCCGTCAGCAGCGCCACGTGCGGGCCCAGGCCGGCGCCCATGATGGCCGACGTGGGCGTGAGCATCTCGGGCATCCCCGGACCGCCCTTCGGCCCCTCGTAGCGAATGACAATGACCTGCCCCTTCTTGATGTCCCCCCGCTCCAGGGCCGCCAGCATGTCCTCTTCGCAATCGAAGACGCAGGCCGGACCGTGAAAACGTTCGCCTTCCTTGCCCGTGATCTTGGCCACCGCGCCGTCGGGCGCCAGGTTGCCCTTGAGGATCCGGATATGTCCCGTCGCCTTGATCGGCGTTTCAAAGGGCCGGATGACCTCCTGTCCCTCGGACAGACCGGGCAAATCGCTGAGGTTCTCGGCCAGGCTCTTGCCCGTGACGGTCAGGCAGTCGCCGTTCAGCAGGCCCTTCTCGAGCAGCAGCTTCATCACGGCCGGCACCCCACCGACTTTGTAGAGGTCTTCCTGCACGTAGCGTCCGCTGGGCTTCAGGTCCCCCAGGACCGGGACACGGTCGCTGACCGCTTGAATGTCGTCGAGCGTCAGCGCGACACCGGCGGTCCGGGCCATCGCCAGCAGGTGCAGCACCGCGTTGGTCGAGCCGCCCAGGGCCATCACCACCACCAGGGCATTTTCGAAGGCCGCTCGCGTCATGATATCCAGGGGCTTGATATCCTTCTCCAGCAGTTGAGCCATTGCCATGCCGGCCGCCTGACACTCCTCGAGCTTGGTCGGGTCCTCGGCGGGGATCGACGAACTGTAAGGCAGGCTCAGGCCCATCGCCTCGATCGCCGAGGCCATCGTGTTGGCGGTGTACATGCCCCCGCACGCCCCCGGGCCGGGGCAACTGTGTCGGATGATCTCCTGACGGGTGTGCTCGTCAATTTCGCCACTGAGAAACTGGCCATAGGATTGAAAGGCCGAAACGATGTCCAGCGGTTGTCCATGGTAGTGACCCGGTTTGATGGTCCCGCCATAGACCATCAGCGCAGGGCCGATTCAGGCGTGCCATCGCCATCACGCACGCAGGCATGTTCTTGTCGCAGCCAGGCAATGCCACCAGCCCATCGTACCAATGGGCCGCCATGACCGTTTCCATCGAGTCGGCGATAATCTCACGCGAGGGCAGGGAATAGCTCATGCCCTCCGTGCCCATACTGATCCCGTCGCTGACGCCGATGGTGTTGAAGCGCATCCCGACCAGGCCCGCCTCCTGGACCCCGAGTTTGACCTGCTCGGACAGGTCGTTCAGGTGCATGTTGCAGGGATTGCCCTCGAACCAGACCGAGCCAATGCCGACCAGGGGCTTGTCCATATCTTCCGGCGTCAACCCCGTGGCATACAACATCGCCTGCGACGCCCCTTGCGCCTTCACCTGAGTGACGCGTGCACTATACCGATTCAACTGCTGTATCATGACTGTGCCTGCGGTCTTAAAAGAACATCAACGATTGTTGCGGGTGCCTGACCGTTTCCGCGCCGCTCGCTCAGGCAACACAAGAGAAGTACCAATATCAAAATACGAAAATCTGTCCTGGGCGAAGCCGAATGGATCCGAAGCAAGCCCGAATGATCCGAAACGCAAGCTCGAAACACGAATGCCACGGCTTACAACCGAGCCAACCCATACGTGTCGGGCCAATTTGGGGCCTTCGCATTTCGTGCTTGCAGTCTGTTTCAAATTTCGTGTTATCGGATTTCGAACTCGTCCTCCACGGCTATGAATCGGTGCATCGAGGCAGCCTCTGGCAGAACCCGATCGCAAGAAGGGCCTACACCCCTCTATTGTTTATACGTCCGCAGGGGCTTTCCCGGTTCGCTGCTTTACCGATATACCTCAGTAAACCCCGCCCTCGCCTCCAGCATCCCAACCTGTAGGGTGGGTTCTCAACCCACGCGTCAGAAGCTCCCCTGCCCTCCTCCGGCCTCGTGCCTCCAGCCGCCTACCGCATTTCCCCCTTGCCTGCCCCGCCCTTTCCAGCGATAATAACGTCACTGAGACTTCGACGCGGCACCTTTGGATATGCGGTAGAGACACGCGCTGTCGGCCTGACTCCTGACAGCGGGTGGGTGCCGGGCTTGCGAAAGAGGGACAGCGAGAGATGAGAAGGAGAGAGCCGGCGGCGTCCCTGGTATTCAATGATGTGGAGATAGCCAGAGCAGGAGAACGATGACATGTTGAATCGGATTTGCGGTGGCCTTGTTGTAGTCGTACTCACCATGTGGCCGAATTGCTTGGCTGAAACAACGTCCTCGTACCGATTAGGTAGGCAGAGCTACTCTGCCAAGGCGAACGCATTTCTGTTTGCGTGACAGAGGACTACGAGGGATGGCTGCGATCCATGCAATCCGGGAAGTTGGAGGCCCCGGTCTGTTGGCTGGGCGTCTATGACCATATTGAGAGACGTGTTGTACCGGGTCGAGTATCCAGCAGAAAGCGCCTTCCATTATTGGGCATGGATTCCGGGACAGGAGGCATTTGTCGTAACCGGAAATGACCAAATGACTCTTTATCGAAAGTCTGCTGGCGGGCATTTCGCCACGACAGCAGTTCCGTGTCCCGAGGGATTCAGTTATCTGCATTGCTCGTGGGCCCCCGGGGGACGGTGGCTGGCCGTGACATGTGCAGACACTCGGGCCGGACAGGCTGCTTTCAAACTGGGGATATATGATATAAGCACAAACAAGTACGTTGGCACTAATACAGTCATCAAACCGGGCCGTCCCGTGTGGAGGGATGATTCTACCTTCTATGTCGTCTCGGGTCGCAGTAACCTGACGCCGGACGGTGGGATCATAGAAATGCGCATCACTCCGCGCGTGCCTGTCCCCGCGATAAGGCGGATCTTACCGCTTGAAGAAGAAGTGTCTCGATTCTACGGGATGGTCGATGGCCAGCTCTTAACACGCAAAGGCAAGGAGATATGTCTAGGCGATAAGTCTTTGGTGGAATTGGACGCCACCAGTGACGATCGGATTGTCGTAACGGAGACAACCATATTCGTGTCTGCCTCTCCATCGAGCTTGGTGGCATTCGACCGCAGGGGTCATCAAGTAGGCAAGGTCAATCCGGGGCGAATCATCCAACTTGGATCTATTGGGAAAGATCCCGGCACGGTGTATGGTCTAACCAGAAGTACCCTCCAATACATCCTTCGACGAAATATGAGCCTGGACGTAGGGATTATCTGCGATCTGGGGGAATTCAGGCCCATTGATATGCGAAGTGCAACGCGGTTATAAACAGGGATAGACCCTATCGTTTAGAAAAGACAGGGGCAGCCACCCATTAAGGGGCGTGACATCGCAGCGAGATGGTTGGCTGTCCCCATCACTCAAGTGGAGGTGCAAGGCCATGGCTAGAGGCACAGCAACAAGTATTCTGAAACTGTGTGCCACTCTTGTCGTCTTTCTCGGGCTTATCTTGTTCTCGGGAGTTCTCTGCCAAATCCATACAGTCAACGGCGCAACATATAAACCACCGATTCACTCTTACTATTTCCCGGTCGCGATTATGTGCTGGGGCATTGTCTTGTATCTATCTGGTTCCAGGCTTGGCAGCATGATCGCCAGTGATTGAATGCAAACACTGCCAATCGCGACCCGAGGACGTATGGTTCGACTTCTAATGACGCCGACGCCGACATCCGGGCGCCCACAGATGTGAGAATGTGCAGATATGCGGCTTGAGGTGAGTTCATCATATCGCCTACCACGGGCGGAGAACTGGTATCGATGAAGACTTGGAGTGCGCCGTTTCGCGGGATCAACATGGTGGGGCGACACCGGGTGGCGATGAGGGAGCTGGTGGCGCTGCTGGAGGGGCTCGGGTCGCGCGAGGTGAAGACTTATCACCAGAGCGGCAACGCAGTGTTCCGGCATCGGGGGACCCACGCCGGTAGGCTGGCGGGGAGGATTAGCGCTGCGGTCGGGAAGCAATATGGCTTTGAGCCGCTGGTGATTCTGCTGGAGGCCGAGCAATTGGCGCGGATCATTGCGGAGAACCCGTTTCCCGAGGCCGAGTCGGAGCCCGGCCGATTGGCGGTGGGATTCCTGGCCGCCAATCGGCCAGCTCGACTCGGCCTCGGGAAACGGGTCTGTCCGCAATGATCCGCGCCAATTGCTCCGTCTCCAGCAGAATCACCAGCGGCTCAAAGCCATTGTGAGCCCCAACCGCAGCGCTAATCCTCCCCGCCAGTCTCCGGCGTGAGTCCCCCGATGCCGGAACACTGCGTTGCCACTCTGGTGATAAGGCCTCACCTCGCGCGCCCCGAGTCCCTCCAGCAGCGCCACCAACCCATCATCGCCACCCGGTGCCGCCCCACCATATTGATCCCGCGAAACAGCGCAATCCACGTCTTCATCGCCGCCAGTTCTCCGACCGTGGTAGGCGATGTGATGAATTCACCTCAAGCTGCATATCTGCACATTCTCACATCTGTGGCGGCCGGATGTCGGCGTCGCGTCATTAGAAGTCGAACCATACGTTCTCGGGTCGCGATTGGCAGCGTTTGCATTCAATCACTGGCGATCATGCTGCCAGGCCTGGAACCAGATAGATACAAGACAATGCCCCAGCACAGAATCGCGACCGGGAAATAGTAAGAGTGAATCGGGGCGTTATATGTTGCGCCGTTGACTGGATGGATTTGGCAGAGAACTCCCGAGAACAAGATAAGCCCGAGAAAGACGACAAGAGTGGCACACAGTCCTCAGAATACTTGTTGCTGTGCCTCCACCCCATGGCCTTGCACCTCCACTTGAGTGAT
>CAVSCO010000041.1:0-11097 GCA_963726475.1 uncultured Phycisphaerae bacterium
CGTCAGATCCAGTTCCGGATACTTCGTGAGCAGCGGATACGTCGTCTTGGCCCACGATTGATGCCCCAGACAGGAGAACTGCGGAATCAGGCGGACGCCGTTGGCACGGCACGTCGCCACCAGCTTGCGTGCGCCGTCTCGAGTCACGGGATGGTCGCCGGCACGCAGTTCCGGATGCGACTGATAGGCGAAGCTATAATTGATCTCGAGGACCAGCACGTTGATCCCCATCTCCGCCAGCGTGGGGATTTGTTTGCCCAGTTCATCCAGCGCAGCGTCGGAGCCATAATTCAACACATGCAGCCCCCGCCACTGCCCGGCGCAGGTTTGACGGTTTCCGCCAGCCCGGTGCCACCGGATATCACCAGCACGCCAACAAACACCCCCAAGACGAATCGAATCGATCGTTCCATCGTAAGCCTCCCTGTCTCTGTCGAAAGGGCATGAGAGAAGACGCCTCACGGCGTCACTACGAACCGCTCAGCCACAATTGTAGTCCCCGAATCGCGTGCAGGCAAACCGAATATCGGCCCCGCACGAGCCTGCCTGTTTTGATCCCATCCCTGCTTGCCTGCCCCCATGACGTGCGTTATGATCGACAACCATGGCGAGCGGCATCGGTAGATATGTGATGCCTGCCAGCCCTGAGCAGGGATAGAGATTACAAAACGACGCTAGAGCGGAGGGCCGAAATGAACGACGCGACATCTCGAAGAGATAATCCCGTGGGACAGCGGGCGAGCACTCGAGGCCCTGCCGATCGCTGCGAAAGCAGGCCAATCTCCCGAGCTGGGTCTTTTCGGATTCACCCATGGGCGGTGTTGCTGCTCGCCTGTCTTGGTGTCAGCCAACTCCCCGTCATGGCACAGGTCTCACGACGCAATACGGACGCATCGCCAACAGATGTCAACACGCCGTCCGGGTCCGATCTTTTCACGTTGTGGCTTCAAGAGCAGATGAAGGATTGGCCTGTGCTGGAGCCCAGCAATGAACTGCCGATGGATGAGTATGTCCTCAAACAGATCAAATCGACGTGCGAACAGATTCGGGAAGCGACCGAACGCCAGGTCAGAGCGGCATCGTACCCGTCGGCGGCAATAACCCTTGACTGGATGTCGTTCGTCGTCGACGGTCGTGATCCGTATATTACCGTGTACTACTCAGGCAAGGCCGATACCACTGACAGGCGGTCGGAGTACATCTCATGTGACATCGAGATACGAATTCGCGATGGCCGGTTGGAATGGCAACCGGACTCCTCGCGACAGATCTCCCCGCTGGCTTCTGTCATGCAGCCCGCCCTGAGAGGGCAAACCGCATCCGTCCTTGAATCGACGACATATCCCGAGGCCTTGTTCTGGCCCGTCTCGCTTGTGGCACACGAGGCCATCCTCAGCCAAGGGGACCGACTGCTGGACCTCTACCTGAAATCTCTGAAGGACTTCCTCGAGCCCAGCGGGAGCATTTGCGGGCGAATCGAAAAGATTCGCTACGAATTCTGGTTCGAGAAGGCGCCGCGTCCAGACTATGCCCGAGTTCGCGTGACATTTGACATCACAGGAACGAAAGTTGAGTTTTTTAATCCCGGCGTCGAGTTGGACTATAAAGCGGGTGCATTCCGCGTGTTGGATTCGATTCATTCCGGATGGTTCGGCGGCGTCGAGTATGTCGGCGACGCCAGTAGCAGCGCCATGGACCATGCTATGCCCGAATGGATTGAAGGATTCTCGCCAACCGGAGTGTTTCAGGACGCCCGCCTCGAACCACCGTTCGAATGGCAAGAACACGGAGAGGCCCTGCCGGACGGAATCGGTCGTATCGTACACATGACTCAGCGCAGCCATCCCTTTCTTGGCGAACACCACAGAAAGTACCGCATCGAGTTGGCGGACGGGTCGACCAAGACCTTCACACTCCCGACGGATGGCGGAGGCGTTTCAAGAACGGATGTTTTTCTGATCCGAATGAGCGACAGACCTTTCATCCGGCTCAAGGATGACCGTATGACCGACATCGTGATCGCCCTCGATTCGCTGAAGCTCTGCCCACCTGCTGGAATTCCGGAGGGCGATCTCGTGCTCTCCTTCAAGGAGTGAATCTTCGCCTCGCGGGATGACCTCGGCATGGTATGGCCTGGCGATCGCATAAAGAGCAGGCTGTCAGACGACAGCGGGAGTTCGCGTGAGACATGAATTGAACCAGTGGAGATATTGACATGCGGAAACTGAGAGAGTTCATCAAATCCACCCTGGTCGGCGGGCTGTTGGTCTTACTGCCGGTAGCCATTTTTGCGTTCGTGCTGGTCTGGGTCTTCAACGTGGTCCATAAGGCCATCAGCCCTCTGACGAAGCTGGTGACGCCGGAATCGGATTTCCAGGTCATCCTGGCCGACGTCCTGGTCGTGCTGGTGCTGATCTGCGCCTGTTTTCTGGTCGGCGCCGTCGTGCGTACGCGGTTGGGCACCTGGCTCTATCTCTTGATCGAGACCAAGCTGCTGCGCCGCACCCCCGGCTATTCGCTGATCAAGGAAACCGTCTCGCAATTCCTGGGTAAGAAGAAATCTCCGTTCTCCTCGGTAGCCCTCGTGAGACTCTTCGGCAACGACACGATGGCGTCGGCCTTCATTACCGATACCCATGAAGACGGCAGTCACACCGTCTTTGTTCCGACCGGACCCAATCCGACATCAGGCAATATCTACCACCTGAGGCCCGAAAACGTTTTCCCGGTGGACGTCCCTGTGGAGGACGCAATGCGGTCGATCATCAGTTGCGGGGCCGGATCGTCCATGCTCCTGGCCAAGCTCAAAGAAGCTCATCCGGAGTGGGGTCAGACCAGATCGTAGACACGGCTGGCAAAGATGATACCGTAGGGATCGATGATGACCAGCAATAGGAAGGATAAACCATGATTTACGTCAAAGAGACCGAAGGCCCCGTGGCCAGCGTCGTCGAGAGACTGGAGAAAGCCTCGGCCGAGAACAAGTTCGGCGTCCTCGGCATCCACGACCTCAAGGAGAAGATGGGCGCCAAGGGCGTCGACTTCGCCTACGAGTGCCAGGTGATGGAGGTCTGCAATCCCGTCAAGGCCAAGGAGGTGCTCGAGGGCAACATGTCCATCTCGACCGTGCTGCCCTGCCGCATCTCCGTCTATGAGGAGGACGATGTCGTCAAGGTCGCCACGATTCGTCCCACGATGCTGCTGAATCTCCTGGACACTCCTGAACTCCAGGACGTCGCCAAAGAAGTCGAAGACACCCTCATCCGCATCATCGACGCCGCCTGCGCGTAGCACGATGTCGGCTGCGATTCCAGCGACCTGTTTTTTCGTTGTCACGGCGCGGGGATTCGACCACAATGGCCCTTGTCGAGGCATGTGTGTGTTTCGTTGCACCGGTGGCGGGACGACGAACTCACCATTCGAGTATACTAAGGTTCATGGAAGTCAGAGTATGAGAATCACAGGTCTGTGGGTCGTATTGGCAACGCTCGTCCTGGTCAGCGGTTGCGAGCGGGTCTATCAATCCGGTCAGTCTTCGTCCACGCGCGGATACTTCACCGAACGAGAGGACTTCAATCTATATGGCGTCCGGTATCTCCCCAACAGACTCATCCCGGTGCAAACGGCTTCGGATCGAGCCCTCATGCGTGCCGCCGAATTGACGCTGGAGAACGGGTTCGAGTACTTGGCGGTGATCGCCTCGGAGACCGAGAAGGATCCTTTGGGCAGACCCATGGCCCTGTTGGCCATCGCCTGTTTTCGAAAGGAGCCCGAGCGCATCCGCTCGGCATACGACGTCTACAACGCTGCGGAAGTATTCGAAGAGATGGCGGTGAAATACAACCTTACGAAAGACGGCGAACCGATCCGGCCCAAACGAGGCGAATTCAAACCGGCCCCGGACTCGATTCAATTCAGTGTCGCGCCGTGGTACGCGGGCGAGCCGATCGATGTTAACGATGTCGAGTACATCGTCCGGGGCACGTCGGGCTTCGACATGGACGGGACGTGGGTCGGCCGCTACACCGACCTGGAGAATCCGGTCAATACCCTTGACGACTTCGTGGAGGCGGCCAAGCCGATCGCCGCCAAGTACGGGGCCAACGCCATCGTCCTCGAGGACGACCCCACGCGCATCCACGGGACCGCGCGTTTCAACGATATCGACGAAGTGCTCATCGGGTTCGTCGCCGATCTGTACGTGGTCCCGACCGCGTCACTGGGCATCGAGTGGGAGCCTGGGGACATGATGCTGGGCAAGTACATCATCCGTCGTTTCCGTCCGGGCAGCCGCTGCGCAGAGGCCGGCCTGAAGCTGGGGGACAAGGTCCTTGCGGTCAACGGCGTCGACGTGCTCGAAACCAACGCCATGCTCCAGCAGACCATGCAATGGTCCGTCGACGAAAAGGCCATCCTCGCCGTCGTCCGCAACGGGGAAGAAATCCAGATCGAAGTCCCCCTCGTCCCCAACATCCTCGTCGGCCGCTAACCGTTCATACCCACGCCGTCAGGCGACTCCGCTACGAGTCTTCAAGACTTTCGTACGCGGAAGACGGAAGACGCAGCCCGCAAACCGAGATACGAGAGACGTGGTACGTAGGCCGGAGACGGGAGCTCCTCATTCACGCTCCCACGCTTCTACCCTTCTACCTTGGGCACGAAGCACGGACGCCGAACCGCGCAAAACAAAGTCAATCTGTGGTAGCCGCAACAGGCGATAAGCACCTGGAGAAAGGGTCAGGAGGCAAAAAGGCGGACACGGCAGCAGAAGAACGAAGCCAATAAGCGTTTGTAGGGGCTGACCACCGTGCCTGCTCAATCTCGATATACGAGCGACGGACTTTACGGATTTTGTGCACATTTCGGTTGCGGCAGTACACTATAAGGGTGAACGCTGAATTCGGTGCACCGGTGACGCAAACAGGTTGAGAATGAGAATCGAATCGCAAGAACGATCAGATGCGGTTTTGGTCGAAGCGGCCCAGGGCGGTTGCCTGGACAGCTTCGGGACGCTCTATCAGCGCTATCACAATCCCATCGTTGCGTTGGCCTACGCTCAACTGGGCGACCGTCATGCGGCCGAGGACGCCGCCCAGGAAGTGTTCGCCATCGCCTGCCGCGACCTGCCGTCGTTGCGGGACCGGGCCAAGTTCGGGCCCTGGCTGGGCGGGATCTGCCGCAACGTCACGAGGCAGATGCGCCGCCGGAAGTCTCCGGCCCGCCCCCCTGCCCGACGAGCCGGCCGACGAGCGGGAGCCGGAAGACGATGAACGGCGGGACGCGGTACGCCGGGCGGTATGGAAGCTGCCCGACGCCGAGCGAGAGTTGATCGTGATGCGGTACTTCGATGGATTCAGCCAGGCCAGGATTTCGGCGATCCTGGAGATTACCCCGTCGGCCGTCAACGGCCGGCTCGTACGAGCGAAACGCAAAGTGGCACAGTGGTTGAAACGTGATGGTTTCGGGAGCTAAGTCATGGCACGCGTAAATGACGACAACTGGCTGGACGAGGCGCTGGACAAGGCCATCGGCTCGGACGAGACGCGGCCCGACTTCGAGGCGTGGAAAGCCCGCCATCCCGAGGCCGTGCAAGAGCTCACTTCGCGGACGCCGCAAGCGCAGTGCCCGCCCCGGATAAGGAGTATCAACATGAACACGCTGTTCGTCAAACTCGCGGCCGCCGCCGTGATTGTCATCGCCGGAATTGTCGGCATCACCCAACTGAATCACCACAGCAACCCCAAACCTGTTCCGGTCGAGACGCCGCAAGCAGCGACCTTGACTGGCCCCATGATCCATACGTTTGCAGATGGCTCGATCATCAAGCTGGCCGACGGCGCGCGAATTCGCACGTATGGCCAGGCAGACAAGCGAGGCTTCGAACATCTCGCCGGCGCGATCGATGTCACGGTCGCCAAGGACAAAGGCGAATTCATCGTCACGACTCCGTACGGCGACGTCAAGGCGTTGGGCACACAGTTCAAACTCGACCTCGTGGACGGTGTCACGAGTGATACTCGCCAGCCCGTGAACCTACTGGCCGTCGAAGTCACGGAGGGCAAGGTCGAGGTCAGCAACGACAAAGGCAAGACGATGCTGGAGGCAAAGCAAGACACGATCGTGGAGAAGGATGAGGCCCCGTACGACTTCAATCAGGACGAGGCCCTGCCCGACCGACTGAAGGAACGGATTCAAGCGATGGTAGCGGCGTTTGCGGCCGGTGACGCCGCCGCCTGGGCCGCCAACTACAACTTCGACTACGTTTTCAAGCTCGCCAGGGGTCAGGTCGAGTACGATCCGCTTTGCTTCGGAGGCAGCGCCGAAGACGCCAAGCGGCTTGGCCAGATGACGGCCAACATCAGCAGCCCCGAAGAGATGGCTCAGACCTTTCTCGGCAGCGTCAACATCAGCGAGCCGACGAAGGTCTACGTGCGAGCCGTCGCGCTCAGCGACGACGGCCACCACGCTCAGGCGCAGTGCGTCAGCCGTAAGACCGAGCGGAGCATGACGATCACGACGCCGCAATGGCACTATTTCGACAACGACTGGTGGCAGATCGACGACTGATCGCCAGTCTCCTCAAGCCCCACCCAAGCCGGGCCTCCACCAGACCCGGCTCTTTTTTTGCGCCGATCCAACGGAGAATGCAACGGCCCGATGCCTGGTGCATTATGATAGGTGAACACCGACTCCGGAGCCGTACGATGGCGAATGAAGCAGTAGAGGTCAGATCGGACAGCCAGGTCGAGGTTCTCGACGAAGACGAACTGCTCGTCGCGGCCGCTTGTGAGGACACGCAAGCAGCCGGAAGACTCTACGACAAGCATTACGAAGCGATCTTTCGCTATGTCTATCGCTGCACGCCGGACCGCGCAACCGCTGAAGACCTGACCTCGAACGTCTTTCTCGCCGCGTTTCGTCACCTGCGGCGGCTTCGCCGGCGACCGATTCGGTTCCAGGCCTGGCTCTATCGAATCGCCACGAACGAGATTCGGATGCACTACCGCAAGGCCAAGCGCATCCGAGCCTATCGTTCGACGACTGGCCGTAGTGGGACGAACACGGCCCCGCCCGCCAGCGACCGATCCGCTGCGGCGGAAGAGTATCGTCTGCTGCACGAGGCCTTGCTACGTCTGAAACCGAAGTATCGCAGCGTGATCGTGCTACGGTACTTCGAGAACAAGACGATGCCGGAGATATCCGAGGTCACGGGCCGCAAGGAAGGAACGCTCCGGTGTCAGTTGCATCGCGGGCTGGCCCAGCTACAGGATATCCTCTCACAGTACGGCGTACTGCCCCAATAGGGGAGACGGAACCATGAGCAAGAATATCGAACGCATCGAACACTACCTAAAGCACGTTGACCTACCGGAGGCCGCGTCCGGCTCTCACCGGCACGAGCTGCGCCGACAGGTGCTCAACGAAATCGAAAGGAGACGGACCATGTCCGCACGAGGAAGAAGCTGGAAGCTGGCAGCCGTAGCTGCCGTTGTATTGGGTGCCGGAGCCATATCTGCCGTGGGTGTCGGTATCGGAAGGATCTATTACCGAGGCAAGTCCGCAGACGGCACGAGCCACATCTTCTACAGCGAAGGGGGCGAAGGCACATCAGGCGAGGGGTTCATCACCATGGACGCCAACGCGGTCACTGACGTGGAGCAGACCCGAATGGATCTGGAGGAAATCGAAGGCCTCAGACAACAGGATAAGAGGCAGTTGCTCGGGGTCAAGGAGATAGTCATCGGCGACTATCGGTTGAAAACCCATGAGTACCGTTATCAGCTTGCGGACGGCCGTATGCAGGAGATGGGGGAACCGGCCGACGACATGCCCATGTATACTCAGGAACAGTGGGAAGAATTCAGCCCGCAATTGCAGGAATCCCGCCAACTCAGAGACGCGGGCCCGGGAGAGGACCTCGGTACCCACGAGGAAACCGTGAAGGGTAGAGTCTTCTCCTTCAGACGAGAACGGTACATCCTCGGCGACGGAACCGAGGCAATCTGGTCCGTCGGCACACCCAAAAACGGCCAGTAGTCCCACAATCACATCACCTGCGAACGCAGAGGCCGGGCTGGCTCAGCTCGGCCTTTCTCTTGCGCACCAACGGGCCCCATCCACAGGACCTCGCCCGCCGTAGGGCCTGGCTCGGAAAAAAGACGCCTCCCGACGAAGATTCTTGTGCCCCAGACGTGACTTTGACGTGATAGTTATGAATCCACGATATCGTTGGAGTTGGAATGATGGCGTTTGCTGATGCTCGAAGATGAGCTACTCAAATTGCGGTTTAGGGCGGGTCGTGTCGATGCCCTGGAGCGGATCTACGAGAAGTACCGCGACTACCTGCTGACGCTGGCGATGCAACTGCTGAATGATGCCGGTGCGGCCGAAGACGCTGTCCAGGACGTATTTGTCTCGCTGGTTCGGTCTCGTACGACGTTTCGTATTCACGGTAGCCTGCGGTCCTATCTGGCCACATGTGCGGTCAACCGTGCCAGGGACCAACTCCGCCGGGGTAGGCGGCGCGGTCCCGTGGGACGCCTGGCGACCGACGCGCCGCTGGAATCGGATACGGCGCCGCCCGATGGGCGACTGCTGTCGAGTGAACGGTCACGACTGGTCGCTCGGGCGCTGGCACGGTTGCCGGACGAACAGCGCGAGGTCATCGCCCTGCATCTGAACGGGCGCCTAAAACTGCGAGAGATCGCCAAGCTTCAGAACGTCCCGCTGACGACAGTGCGCGGCCGATACCGGCACGGCATCAATCGACTGCGATCGATCCTGAATGGGAGACTGTAAGATGAAGCCACCAGAGACAGTGAAACGCCTGATCCAAGACACATGGTTTAACGCCAGTGAAACAATGGACAAGGCGCTCCGAGCGAGTATCGCCCAGGCCAACAGCGACGGCTCGGCGACGGCGACGGCGGAGCGAAAAGAGACAAGGAGATTTACTATGAGGATTTCTATCACACGCGTAGCCTTGGCCGCCATGGTTTGCGGCGCCGCCGTAGCCGCGGCCGTCGGAGGAGTGAAGTTGTATCGGTACCACTACGAGGGCCAGAACGCCGACGGATTGCATATCTTCGTCACCGAGCCCGAAGTGATCGACGAGGAAGTGATCCACGAGAGCATCACAGAAGACGCCAACGGGGGCACCACATACAACGTTACCACCCAACAAACGGGCCGACTGACGGGGGTAGTGATTCGACCTGAAGATGGCGAAGAGATCGACGTCGAGCAGACGCAGGCGGACCTGGAAGAGATCGATCAGTTGCGCCAGCAGGGCAACAGGCGACTGGTACGCACCGTCGACCGCGAAACCGAGAACGGTCCGATCCGAATCAACGTCTACGAGTATACCCTGTCGGACGGGCGCACCATCACCATGGGCGAGGGCTCGAACGATCCCGGCCAGAAATAGCCGCACTGCCGACCAGAAGGGGCACCCACAGGCGACGGAATTGAAGCCCCACCACATGTCGCAAGCCGGGTCACTGAGACCCGGCTTTCTTTCTGTGAAGAAGAAAGGAGAGATTCCGTGTATTGGAGGGCAGGTCGTTGTCGTGATAATGGTGGAAGACGATCGTTTCCAGGAGTTACGAGTGGTTCATGATTGAAGATGAGTTACTGAAGTTTGGCCTGAAGCTGGGCCGTGAGGACGCGCTGAAGCGCATCTACGAGAAGTACCTGAACTACATGCTGAGTGTGGCGATGGCATTTCTCAACGATGCCCATGCGGCTGAGGACGTGGTGCACGACGTTTTCATGTCGCTGGCAGAGTCGCCCGAGCGGTTTCGGCTGACCGGCAACCTGAAGCACTACCTGGCAACCTGCGTGGCCAATAGGGCCCGCGACCGGCTCCGGTCGGGCAGGCGTGGCACCATACGGCTGCACGCGATGGCCGAGGCCGAACCGGAAGCCGGCCCGCCTGAAAACGGGCTGATCTGCGACGAGCAAGCACGGCACGTCTACGAGGCGTTGGCTCGAGTCCCGGCTGAGCAACGCGAGGTCATCGCGCTTCGACTCAAGGCGGGCATGGGGTTCAAGCAGATCGCCCAAATCCAGGACGCCTCGTACGTGGCAGTTCAGGCGCGTTACCGGCGAGGCATCGAGGCATTGCGGTCAATCCTGAACGGAAGGTTGTAAGATGAGACCGACAGACAAAGTGGAACATGCAATCAATCAAGCGAACTGTGAGGCATCCGATCAGACACGGCGACGATTATGGCAATCCATCGCTCAAACAAAGCGGCGGTCGTCGTCCCCCCTGCTGGAGCCCACCCATTCAAGCGTAGGGAGATTCTCTATGAACGGCAAGATGACCAAGGTAGCTATAGTATTGGCGTTAATCGTCACCGGGGCAATCGGCGCCGCCGTAGGCGTTCGGGCCTACCGGTACCACTTCCAGGGCCAGGATGCCAGCGGATCGTATGTCTTCCGCACCGATCCCGAAGTGGTCGACGAGAGCGTGAAAAAAGACCCCAACGGGGACACCATACGCACCGTCGTCACCAAGCAGACCACGGCATCAATGCGTCCCGAGGACGCCGAGAACGCCAGCGTCGAGCAGATGCAGGCGGACCTGGAAGAGATCGATCAACTGCGCCAACGGAACGCCCGACGGCTGATACGCACCGTCGACCGTGAGACCGACACGGGGCCCATCAAGGTCTGCGTGTACGAATACACGCTCTCAGACGGGCGCACCGTCACCATCGCCGAGAACGCCCCTAACCAAGAATAGCCGTGTCACCGAAGTATAGCTTCAAAGGGCAGGTGCCTCGCGGAGGTCTCCTGCCCTTCTCCACTCATCTCGATAGCGTCTAACTCCGGCCGGGCCCTCTTGACCCGGCCGGTTCTTTGAGTACAACGACAGCAGGACCAGCCGATATGACGCCGTCTGGAATCGAACACAAGAGGGACGGCGGCAGTACAAGGTGGGCAGTTGGTGTCGGATCGTGCCGGAGCCTCGCTACTGGGGAATCACCAATATGGGTCAGAGAAAAAGGATGTGGATCGTGGGTCCGGTGGTCTTATCCGCTCTGCTGGGGTCCTGCTCCCCGGGCAGTTCCAGTTTCGAACGCGCCAAGT